>CANQWD010000004.1 GCA_947627465.1 uncultured Clostridia bacterium | reverse complement strand
AGGTTTTTTAAAACTTTTTTGAAAAATTTTCGTTTTTCCTCTCGTTTCGACCCGTTTCTGCACCCTTTTTCCGAGTGTTTTTCAATTATATCATAATCCATTGAGTTTGTCAAGGGGTTTTTTAAAAATACTCAAAAAATTTTTTATTTTTTTCAAAATCAACGGTTTTTGGCGTCTTTAAGTTCGGAAATGATCTTCATAAAGCTGTCGACATCATTGAACTCACGATAAACCGACGCAAATCGAATATACGCCACATCGTCTATCTGCTTGAGCTTTTGAAGCGCCAACTCGCCTATCTTATCGGACGTTACCTCTCGCTGCAAGGAGTTTTTAAGGTCGGCAGCTATCTCCTCCACCACGTTTTCAATAGTCTCCAGAGACACCGGACGCTTTACCGTAGCGCGGCAAAGCCTATCCACAAGCTTTTCGCGGTCAAACGGCTCGATAGTATGATCTTTTTTAATGATCATCAGCGGTATCTCCTCGATGATCTCATAGGTAGTAAACCGCGTGCCGCATTTAATGCACTCGCGGCGGCGGCGCACCTTGTTTTCGGTGGGGCGGGAATCAATTACCTTGCTTTCTTCACAGCCGCATTCGGGACATTTCATAGTGTTTATTCTCCTTACAAATTCATTATAGCAATCCACACAATTATAGCAACATTAGTGCTTTTTAAACCCCTGTCTCGCATTATAACGTTTAATTGAATCGCAGCGTTATTTTCGTGGATTGCTATAGAGGCCGAACAAAGTCAACACCGTACAAAACACGAAGCACGGCGCACATTCATTTTAGCACAACTATACATTATTATGTCATTATATCCTTTCTCGGCGATATAATAACTTTTAATAGCAAAGTTTTACTGTACATCATGTCACTATACTTTATTATATCACAATATTTTGTTTTTTTCAACAATTTTAATAAAATTTTCTCGAAATTTTCAAAAAATTTTATTTTCTATTGAAAAGCAAACCGTTATGTGCTATACTATATATAAATGCGGCGTTTCTGTTGTACGGCGGAGGCATTGTATAAGGATGGTGACTATTATGATGATAATTTCAGAAAACTTAAATGAACTTGCGTCAATGCGTCGCTCGGTGAAACTTTCAGACGGCGGCGGATTTTTGCAAGCTGTGGAGGAAGCGCTTGATTCGGCTTACGGCTCTATTTATTTTAACAAGGAAACCTTTGTGGCGATCTCTCCGAAATTCGAGGAAAAGCTGCTCAAAGACCCGAAGCTTGCCGAGGAAACGGTTCAAAAGATCGACGATTTGGCACGGCTCGGCGGCAAGGACAGCATTATCGTTATCGATCGCAGCGGCGATATTTCGCAATACCGCACCAAGCCCGACGAACGGCAGCGGCGTGCGGAGCATATCGAAGCCGAGGAGCGCAAAGAAGCATTGAAAGCGCGTCTGCATAGAAAAGCCCGCGTTGAGGCTTACTTTAAAATTGTTAAACGGAACGCGATCAAGCGAAAGCTTATCGAACAGGAGAACGCCAAGCGTCCGCGAAAACGTTACGGTATCTCCGTCTCAAAACTTGACAGCGTTGCTCGAAGTATTCTTCAACTTCCGACGCGCGTTCCCGACTGTGAAATTTAAAGAGGTGATTTTATGCTTGACTTGGCCTTTTTGGTTTTGGGCGTTTATGTGTTTGTAAAAGCTTTGAAAGGCGAATATAAAGAGACCGCCTGCAACATTGCGATGGTCGTCGGGATAATCGCGGGATTCGTGGGATGCGCCGTAGCTATCTCGCACAACCAAACCGTGATGATGATACTGAATATACTCGTTGTTTTGATCGCGTTCGGGCTGAGATTTGCGGCGCGGCACCTTGTGAAGATGTACATAGATAAGCAAGTTGCCGAGACCGAAGCCCGCGAAAGGGACGAGTATCTGCACGCGAAATTCCAAGACCCGAACGCGGTCACAGGGTACACCGATGATAATTTCGACGATGAAGATCTGCGATTCGGCAAGGGCGGATGGACAGACCCGAAACTTTGACTTTGGATCTGCGCGCAAATTTCCGTACTGTTCGGTGAATATTTTATCCACATCATGTAAAAACATAAAGGAGCTAGAGTATTGATTTTTAAACGTATCAATGAATGGGAAAAAAGCGAAAAGGGCAAAAGAATTATTCGCAATATCGCGCTGTGTCTTTTTGCGGCGTTTAACGTTTGCTTTTTTACGCCGTTGGACTTCTTTTTTTCAAACGCGCTTGAGATAAGCTTTCCGCTTTTGCCGATAGTCATATCCCTGCTTGTCGTTTTCGCGGCGGTTTTTACGGTGTTGTTTTCGATCTGCACGTTTGTCTGCGTAAAAGCAAACGCCGTTTTCCGTCTGCTGATTTTTGGGTTTTCGCTGGCGTTTTATATTCAAGCGAACTTTTTGTCCCTGAATATGGGCGAGATAAACGGAGATCAATATTCCGCATCCGTGCCAAAGGCGGCGTTAAGTCTCACGTTATGGGCGGTCGTTATGGCGGCGCCGTTCTTTATTCGCAAAAAGTACCCGGAGACCTGCGATAATATTATTTATTACGTATCGGCGGCGATATCGGTGATACAGATATTTACGCTGTGCTATTCCCGAGTAATGTTTGAAGTGGGACAGGACGACGATTTCAGGTACGACATCGTTTTAAGCGAAGGATTTCATTACGGAGTGGTGACGTCAAAAAACATAGACACATACGGCGGCAAAAACATTCTCGTTATTTTAGCCGACGAATACGACACGTTTTGCTATGAGGAAGCGGTGAAAGACTGTCCCGAATCCGTGTCGGAGTTTGACGGCTTCACTTATTACCAAAACACCGTGGGCGCTTACAATTCCACGCACCTCGCGACGCCGTATCTTTTTCTGAAACAAACCGCCGACGGGTCGGGGACGGACGAAACGCTTTTTGAGACCCTAAAAAACGAATATGAAGTTAATATGTACACGATACCGAGCGTTCCGAACGAGTACTCGGTCGTGAAATACGCCGAAAACTATTTGAACCGCCCCGTCAATTTCGGCGACATTTCAGCAGTGGACGGTCTGCTTTTCAAAATGACTTTTTTCAGAGGAATGCCCGAGGTACTGAAAAACAACTTTTTTATGTATCAAACCTCGCTGCACCAATCCGTGAACAGCGACAAAGATAAATCTCCGTTCTCCTCCGACGATCTTGATTTTTACAACAATATTTCCGATACCTTGGAAATAACCGACCGCGATCAATTTAAGCTAATCTACCTCAACGGCATTCACCGTCCGACAAATCTTACGCGCGAACTTGAGTGCGCCCCGGAAAACTCCGTTTCGTTCAAGGAACAAGCGATCGCTCTCAACAAGATTCTCAACCGCTACTTTTCCGTTCTTAAGGAAAACGGCGTTTACGACAACACGGAGATTTTCCTTATGGCGGATCACGGCGTGAAAGATCACTGCAACGGGAAATATCCGTTGCTGATGTACAAGCCCACCCACCAAACGGAAACGGGCGTTAAAATTTCCAATGCTCCGATAAGTCATGACGATTTTTATCCGACGCTCTTGAAGCTTGCCGGCGGCGAACCCACGGAACGCACGATATTCGATATCGAAGAGGACGAACAGCGCACGAGAACATTCAAATCGAACGGAGAGACAATCCCCGACAGCGCGAAAAGGAGCGATAATTTTGTCTTTAACTAAACGCTTAGACGCGTGGGAAAAAAGCGAAAACGGTCAAAGGATAATCAAAAACGCCGTACTGAGCCTGTTCGCGGCGTTTAACGTTTGCTTTTTTACGCCGATGGATTTTTACCTTTCGCACGCTTTCGAGATATCGTTCCCGATAAACCCAGCAGGCTCCTTGGCGGTGGTGACGGCGGTCGCTTTCGCGGCGGTGATGGCGGCTTGTTCTTTAACAAAGGGCAAGATCGGTGCGGCAGTACGTTTTGTTGTGTTCTCGGTATCGCTCGCTTTCTATATTCAAGGAAACTTCTTGGCGGTTAATATGGGCGAGCTTGACGGCAGCCGATACAGCATTCCCGTATGGAGAATTATCCTCAATATCGCACTGTGGCTCATTATTCTCGCGGCTCCGTTCTTTTTTGCGAAGAAACACTCCAAAGCGGTGAACGACGCGGTTTATTACGTTTCAGGCGCTGTGCTGGCGATCCAGATAATAACGCTTTTTATTTCCTTTACCGTTTTGCGCGTCAACATTACAAGCTCCTTTGCGGTAGACGAAGATATATTCGACCACAGCGAACGTTACGTCTGCACCTCAAAGGATCTTAAAAAATACGGCAAGGACAAGAATTTTATAATAATTCTCACCGACGAATACGGCTCGTCCGCGTTTGACGAGGCATCGGAGGCTTCTCCCGAGGCGTTGTCGGAATTTGACGGCTTTACCTACTACAAAAACACTTCGGGAATGTACGGTTTCACCGAATACGCGATACACTATATTTTTACGGGAGAAAAAAAATCGTCCGAAACGCCGTATGACAACCGCGAATTCTTTGACAAAGTAAAAGCGGGATACAAAACCGACATTTACAGCGCGACGGGCGTTTTTCCCGAAGATATACTCAAGGACTACGCGGAAAACTACATTCTGCGAAAGGTAACATTCGAGGATATATACGCGGTCGACAGCTCGCTTTATAAGGTGACGTTTTTCCGATGTATGCCCGAAATACTCAAAAACCTGTTCTTGATATACGGCGACGAGATAGGGCAGATTTGCGACCCGTCGGGCGGCAGCACCAACTACTACCCCGACAACCTCGCGTTTTACAACAGCATAAACGGTGATTTTGACTTCACCGATGAAAGCTGCTTTAAATTTATCTATCTTTACGGGCTTCATCTGCCGCGTAACATTACCGAAGATCTTGATCGGCGCACCGGCGGAGAATCGTCGCCCAAAGAGCAGGCAGTCGCGGTCAACAAGATATTAAACGAATATTTTGCCGCTCTAAAGGAAAACGGGATCTACGACAACAGCGATATTTTGGTATTGGCGGATCACGGAATGAAAGACAGCGGCAGCGTGAAATATCCGCTTTTGATGTATAAGCCCGCGCACCGGACCGAAACGGGCATAAAAGTATCAAACGCGCCGATAAGTCACGAAGATCTGTACCCGACGCTTTTGAAGCTGGCGGGCGGCGAACCCGCCGAGCGCACGATTTTCGATATCGGAGAGGACGAACAGCGCACGCGGTATTTTGACGCCACGGACGAAAAAATAACGGACAGCACAAAGCTGCCCGAGGGAGAATAGAATGACAAAAGAAAAAAAGCGGTTTCCAAAGACTTTGAGTAAAATCATATCATATATTTTGCCGTGCTTTTTCGCGGCTTCCGAGATCGGATTTTTCATACCGATGGATATTTTCTTCACAAACGCCGCCGAAATGCCTTTCCCCATGAAAACGCTCAGCGCGTTTTTGTGGAGCGTGACGGCGGCGGCATTTGCCGTGCTGCTCTTATGCTGCTTTCTGATAAAAGGAAAAGCCAACAAGATGTTCCGCTCGATAATTTTCGGGATATCCGCGGCGGTTTATGTTCAAAGCAGCTTTCTGGCGGCGAATATGGGAGAACTCAACGGCGAAAAATATTCCCCCGCACTTTGGAGGATAATATTGAGCGCGGCGGTTTGGCTGGCGATCTTGGCTGTGCCGTTCGTTATCCTGAAAAAGTTTCCCGAGAGCTTCGAGGGCATTATCATATTTGTCAGCGCGGCTTTGGCGGCGGTTCAGGGCTTAGCGCTGAACAACACGTTCCACACGATGCGCAGCAAGTGGGGAGCGGTAAATTATCCGCTGATAACGGAGGGCGAGGTCTTGCCCGTATGCACCGACGACGACCTTGATTTATACAGCGAACACAAAAATCTTTTAATCATACTCGCCGATGAATACGACTCGTTTTGCTTTGAGGAAACTTTGAAAGCCGCGCCCGATTCCGTTTCCGAATTCGACGGCTTTACCCTTTACACCGACACCGTGGGAAAATATCTCTGGACCGCGCCGTCCGTGGCTTACATAATGACGGGGGACGTTATCGACGGGAGCATAGACAAGTCCTACGAGGCAAACCAAAAGCTCTTTGAGACGCTCTCGCAAAACTACAAGACGAATTTTTACAGCGATATCACGATACCGCCCGCTTACGTCACGTCAAAATACGCCGATAACGTCAGCTGCAAGAAGATCGATTTTCGCAACACTTATCTGTATTCCGGTTTTCTTTACAGGCTGTCGCTTTTCAGGTGCGCGCCCGAGGTTTTGAAGCCGCTGTTTTGGTCGAGCGGCGAAAACCCCGTGCAATCTATCGACCTTACGAACACGCCCAACAAATACGACTGCGACGTTCTGAATTTCTATAACAATATGCCACGTCAGCTTAAAAAAACCGACGATAACGTGTTCAAATACATCTATCTTTTCGGACTGCACAATCCGCGGACGGTGACGGCGGAGCTTGAGCGCGGCAGCGGCGTTTCGCCCGAGGAACAGTCTGTCGCCGTAAACAAAACCTTAAACGAATATTTTAAGATACTCAAGGAAAACGGAGTTTACGACAACAGCGAGATAATCGTTATGGCTGACCACGGGCTTACGGACAACCACGGAAAAATGTATCCGCTTTTTATGTACAAGCCCGCAAATCAAACCGAGGACGGGATAAAGATCTCCAACGCGCCGATAAGCTTCGACGATATGTACCCCACGTTCTTAAAACTCGCCGGAGGACAGCCCGAAGAACGCACGATATTCGATATTGGAGAGAACGAACAGCGCACGCGGCACTTTAATCAGCCCGATACGGACGTTACGGAAAACATTAAGCGGGATTCGGAAGAACAATAAAAGGAGTAACAACATGAATTCTAAAAACAAAAAGGCTTTTCATTTGGGAGACAAGACGAAAACCGTGCTTGTAAATATCGCGCTGTGTTTGTTCGCGGCGTTTGACATCTGCTTTGCGGTTCCGCTCGATCTGTTTTTGAACAACACCGCGGACATCGCGTTCCCGATAAAACCGCTTATCTGCTTTATGGCGGCGTTATCCGCCGTTGTTTTCGCTGTGCTGTTTGCGGGATGTATGCTTATTCGCGGCAAAGCCAACGATATTTACCGCTCGCTGATCTTCGGGATATCCTTGGCTTTATACGTGCAGAGCGCGCTTCTGTCGCTGTATATGAGCATTCTTGACGGCAAGCGGTATGAGGTCGGTTTTGGAAAAGCCGCGCTGAATATTCTTATCTGGGCAGCGCTTATTGCCGTGCCGTTTGTCCTGCGGCGGAAATTTCCCGAGAGCTTTAACGCTACGCTGGTATTTGTGTCTTTGGGAATTATCGTCACGCAGATAATAAGCCTTAACGTTTCATATAACAAATGTCAAAAGTCCTGGAGCGACGAGCAGGCTGAGCTGGTGCTTTACGGAAAAACAAAACCCGTGTGCACCGCCAAAGACATCGAGGTATACGGCAAAAACAAAAATCTCATAGTGGTGCTTGCCGACGCTTACGACTCGTTTGTATTTGACGAAACAATGGAAAAAGCGCCCGACTCCCTGTCGGAGTTCGACGGCTTTACATATTACTCCAACACCGTCGGCAGATACTGCGCGACGACCTGCGCGACGGCTTATATTACCACAGGCGTTCCGTTTGAGACTACGGTGGACGCCCAATACGACAATTTGGAATTCTATGATACGGTGTCGAAAAACTTTAAGACCAACATCTACTCCGCTTTGACCGCTCCGCCCGCCGAGATCTCTATGAAATACGCCTCAAACGTCGCATACAAAGAGGTCGATTCGGATAACTTTATGTTATATATAAAATCGCTGTATAAGCTCACTTTTTTCAGAACAATGCCCGAGGTTATGAAACCGCTGTTTTTGGAGGACACCGCGTACTTCGGAAAAGATCTGCGCTCCGGTACGCTTGAATATGACTACGACATGCTGAATTTTTACAACAGAATGCCGCGCGAACTTACGGTAAACGACGAGGACACGTTTAAATTCATTTATCTTTACGGTCTGCACCCCGCAAGAAACGTGACGAGCGATCTTAAGCGCTCGAAGCAAGAGGTGGAACCGTTTGAACAGGCTGTCGCCGTCAACAAGATCATAGGCGAATACTTTAAGATTCTTAAGGATAACGGGGTTTACGACAACAGCGATATTCTTGTTTTGGCGGACCACGGACTTGACGAAAGCTACGGCAAAAAATATCCACTGCTTATGTTTAAGCCCGCACATCAAACCGAAACGGGCATTAAAGTCTCCGACGCACCGATAAGCCACAGCGATCTTTACCCGACGCTTTTGAAGCTCGCCAGCGGACAGCCCGAGGAGCGCACCATTTTTGACATCGGCGAGGACGAGCAGCGCACGCGCCTTTTCAGTTCGACCTATATAAATGAGATAGGTTTGAATGTTCAAGATACGGATAGTATTGAAATAACGGCTCAGAACATTAAGGAAGATCCGTAATAAGCTCTGACGCGATCATTTCCGAAAACATTACATGTGTGCTGCGGAAAAATAAAGGGGAGATAATATGAGCCAAAAAATTAAAAAAGCTTTTCATTTGGGCGGCAAGATGAAAACCGCACTTATGGATATCGCGCTGTGCTTGTTCGCGGCGTTTGACATCTGCTTAGCGGTGCCGCTCGATCTGTTTTTCAACAACGCCAACGACATCGCGTTTCCGATTAAACCGCTTATTTGCTTTATGGCGGTACTTTCCGCCGTTGTTTTCGCGGCGCTGTTTGCGGGCTGTATGCTGATAAAAGGCAAAGCGAACGATATTTTCCGCTCGATTATTTTCGGGATATCATTGGCTTTGTATGTTCAGAGCAATTTTTTGGCATTATACATGGGTGAGCTTGACGGCAGGCAATATGAGTTGAACTTTCCGAAAGCGGCGTTAAACATTCTTATCTGGGGAGCGCTTGTCGCCATGCCGTTTATTCTGCGGTGGAAATTTCCCGAAAGCTTTAACGCCACATTGACGTTCGTGTCGCTGGGGCTTGTCATCACTCAGATAATAAGTCTTAATGTCACGTTTAATAAAACGCGAAAGTCATGGAAAGCCGAGCAGTCTCTGCTGGTGTTTTTCGGAGAAACCACGCCTATCTGCACCGACAAGGATATTGAGGTTTACGGTAAAAACAGAAATCTTATAATTTTGCTCGCCGACGCTTACGACTCGTTTGCATTTGACGAAGCAATGGAAAAAGATCCCGACGCGTTGTCCGAATTTGACGGCTTCACTTATTACTCCAACACCGTCGGGAAATACTCCTGGACAAATCCCTCGATAGCTTATATGACCACGGGCGTGCCGTTTGAAAACTCGTATGACGCTCAATACGTCAATTTGGAATTCTACGAAACAGCGGCGAAAAACTTCAAAACCAATATCTACGCCGATATCACCACACCGCCCGCGGATATCTCCGCGAAGTACACGTCAAACGTGGTATATGAGGACGTGACGTATGAAGATGTTTTTGCGTACGTCAAATCGCTGTACAAGCTCACGTTTTTCAGAGCCTCGCCCGAGGTTATGAAGCCGCTGTTTCAAATGGACACCGCCGGATTCGGCAAAAGCGACCTGCGGCACGGTCTGCGCGATTACGACTACGACGTGCTGAATTTCTACAACAATATGCCCCGAGAGCTTACGAAAACCGATGAGGACGTGTTTAAGTTTATATATATTTACGGACTGCACCACAAGAGAGACGTGACAAGTGAGCTTACGCGTTCGGAGACCGAGGTCGAGCCTGTCGAGCAGGCTGTGGCAGTCAACAAGACCGTCAACGAATATCTTAAAATTTTGAAAGAGAACGGGGTTTACGACAACAGCGATATTCTGTTTATTGCAGATCATGGGCTTAATGATCTCTATGACGCTAAATATCCGCTGTTGATGTTTAAGCCCGCTCATCAAACAGAGACCGGCATTAAGATATCCAAAGCGCCGATAAGCTACGACGATCTTTATCCGACGGTTTTGATGCTTGCGGGCGGACAACCCGAAGAGCGGACGATCTTCGACATAGGCGAGGACGAACAGCGCGACCGCGTTTTCGGGCAGACCACCTACGGCGATAAAGACATTTTGATCACAGCGCGGGATATTAAAGAGAACCCGCAATAAAAACAAAAGGCGCAGATCTATAACCTGCGCCTTTGCTTTATCATGAATTCAAATCAACCCCGAATTGTTTATCGCGGAAATAAGCGCCTTGACAGAAGCTACCACTATATCCGTGTCTATTCCGACGCCCCAAGCGACTTTGCCGTTCGGCATTGTAATTCCGACATAAGAAGCGGCTTTCGCCTTTGAGGTCTGTTCTATCGCGTGCTCGGAATAGGTGGATATCGTATAGTTCAGATCCAGCGCGTCCTTTATCGCGTTCGATACCGCGTCAAGACGTCCGTTGCCCTCGCCGCGCAGCTTGCGCGTTTCTCCGTTTATCTTTACGGACACCTCGGCGGAAATAAGCTCGCCCTGTGTGTAGTGCGCTTCGGAGACCTCCAGCTTTGTCTTGATATTGACGTAGGTTTTTTGGAACACCTCGTAAACCTCGGCGGGCTTCAGCTCCTTGTGGTTCTTGTCGGATATGTTCTTCACAACGCCGCGGAAGTCGTCGCGCATTTTCGGCGGCATAATTATTCCGTAATTCTGCTCGAGAAGATACGCTATACCGCCCTTGCCCGACTGCGAGTTTATTCTGATTACATCGCCCTCATACTCTCTGCCGACGTCGTGCGGGTCGATGGGGATATACGGAACGTTCCACTGTTCGAGTTTATTTTCCTCGCGCCAATGCATTCCCTTTGCGATAGCGTCCTGATGAGAACCCGAGAACGCCGCGTATACGAGCTGTCCGCTGTACGGCGAACGCTCGTTTACTTTCATTCTCGTTAAACGCTCGTAGACCTCCACAAGCTCGGGCAAGTTCGTGAAATCCAAATTCGGCTCCACTCCGTGAGTGTACATATTCAGCGCCAATGTGATTATATCAACATTGCCCGTGCGCTCTCCGTTTCCGAAAAGCGTGCCCTCTACTCTGTCCGCTCCCGCAAGCAATCCCATTTCGGTATCGGCTACGCCGCAGCCGCGGTCGTTATGCGGGTGCAGCGAAACAACTACGTTCTCGCGGCAGTGCAATTCCTTGCACATATACTCGATCTGCTGTGCGTAAACGTGCGACATACTTTCGGCGACGGTTACGGGCAGATTTATGATTACTTTATTGTCGGGGGTCGGCTGCCAGATATCGATAACCGCGTTGCATATCTCCGCGGCAAACTCCGGCTCCGTTCCGGTGAAGCTTTCGGGAGAGTACTCCAAACGAAAACGACCCTTGTTCATCTCATTGATCAGCTTCGCGCCGCTTGTCGCTATCTCGATTATCTCTTCTTTTGATTTCTTGAACACCTGCTCTCTTTGAGCCACGGACGTAGAATTGTAGAGGTGAACGATAGCGTTTTTGCAACCGTCCAGAGCCTCGAATGTCTTCTTGATTATGTGCTCGCGGCTCTGCGTGAGGACTTGCACGGTAACGTCGTCGGGTATCATATTTTTTTCAATAAGCGTGCGGCAAAACTCATATTCCGTTTCGCTTGCAGCAGGGAAGCCAATCTCGATCTCCTTAAAGCCAACGTCCACCAGATATTTCCAGAACTCCAGCTTTTCCTCCAAGCTCATCGGAATGATCAGCGCCTGATTGCCGTCGCGCAGATCTACGCTGCACCAGATCGGCGGCTTGTCGATGTACTCTTTCTTCGTCCAATCCAAGCAAGGATAGGGCGGCATAAAATAACGTCTTTGATATTTGTTTGCGAATTTCATAAATTTTACCTCCGTAATTTGATTATCGGGCAACAAAAAAGCTTCATCTGCCGCCCTTAAAATAAAGGACGAGAGATGAAGCATAAAACTCCACGGTACCACTCTCGTTGACGACCTCTCGCGGGACCCCGAACGAAACGACTGTTCCGTTTGAGGGTGTTCGCTTTACGAACACTCGCCCTCTCATCGGCATCTAACAACGCCGCTCTCTGTAACGGGAGAACCCGAAGCAAGCTACTTGATGACCCTTTCGCCTGCTCCACTCGGGGAGGAGCTATCCCCGCGATATATTACCGTTTCACACCAAACAACGGCTCTCTGAAAATAAAATCGCGGTCTTTTTTCCCTTCAACGCGTTTAAAATATTACAATATTTATTATAACACATCTTTTTCGATTTGTCAAGGGGTTTACACCGTAACATCGAAAAATCTGCCCTTTTCGCTCTGTCTGTCGTATAATCCGACCTCGAAACGGTCGTCCGTTTTTTCGGACTTGTCAGACTTATCCGTCGGCATAGTGTGGTTTTCTTCATTCTCGATATTCCCCGCCGCATCGACCTTTGAGCGCGTAACGGTCGTTGTTTCACCGCCCGAGACGTAGCTTTTGCCGCACTCGGGGCAAATCGCGGTTTTGATAACTACGCTCTGCGAGACGACCTCTCTGCCCTCGCGCTCGGCTTTGGCGCGTTCGCGCACAACGTGCTCGTTCTCGTGACCGCGCACCGCCGCTCCAACGTTTCCCGGCGCGATTTTCGACGCGGACTTGAACGATACGCCCGGGTCGTCCGATTCGTCTTGATACTTTCGGTTCTTGCAGGTTTGGCACTCGCCGTCCTCACGCTCTTTAAGCTTATTCAAACGCTTTTGAAGATTGCTTATGCGCGTTTCGAGATCGTTTACGCGCTTATTCGACTCGCCGTCGTTTGACTGCGATTTTTCATTGCGGTATTGGTCGCGCTGATGCTCAAGCTGCGCTATGGTTTGGCTCAGCTTCTCCGAGGAACTCGGCGTGTTCTCCGCGCCGAACGCCCCCGCAAACGCGCCGCCGACACCCGCGCCCATAACAGCTCTCGGCATAGATCCACCTCCCAAATGCAAATGACAACAAACGGCTTCGCATTGCGCCCGCCGCTAAATAGATCTTCAATCATTGATCAACATTTTGACTGCGCGTCATTCCATTCCAAAAACAGTCAGCGTTTGGTTGGAATGCAAGCGGCATCATGTCGCAGTTCTTACACATTATTATAACATACACGTCATAAATTGTCAAGATAATTTGTCGCGCTTTTTGAAAAAACAACCGAAAAATCCGGGGCAAGTTCATCGCAATGCCGCCGAGAAAATACCCGCGGCTCGGTTTACGAGCGGGCGGTATATTTTTTCAAATTGCCCCGCGTAAGCCGCCACCTCTCCCCCAAATCCCTTTTTGAACCTGTACATCCCGTATTCGGGACGGCTATCGTCACGGTAAAACGGCACTCCGCCAAAATCGTAGACCTCACAGCCGCTCTCAATGGCGGATCTTATCATTGTCCACTGCATTAAATAACTCGGATAAAAATTTCGCCAAAAATCACTCGACGCCCCGTAAACATAGCTGAAACGCCCGCCGTAATTCACAGTAACAGCCCCCGAAAGCGCCGTTTTCACACCGCCTATCTCTGCGTAGCACATAAACAGCTCCGAACCGTGCAGCGCTGTCAGAAACCGTGCGAAATACTCACTGCCGCGTATCGGAAAGCCGTCGTGTTTTCCCGTTTGCACCATAAGCCGATAAAACTCGGGCAGCGCGGCTAAAGCGTTTTTCCCGTGAAACACCTCACACCAAACTCCACGTTTTTGCGCTTTTTTTATCCTATTTCGATAATCCGATTTAAACCCCGCGCAGACTTCCTCCGACGTTTTTCCCATTAACTTCAGGACATAGTTAAATGGGCATTGGATAAGACGTCCCTCGGGAATATCACACCGCGTAAATCCCGCTTTTCTCAAAGCGGGTAACTCCTTCTCTCCGACAATAGGATCGCAAACGCACGCAAACGCGCGGTATTTTTTAGCCAAAGCATCCAGACCCTCGGCAATATTCCTGACCGCCGTTTCGTCGGAATAATCGCACACGGGTCCCCTCGGCGCATACATAAGCGAGCAAAACGGAGCTTTTTTGATAAGCGCCATACACGTCCCGCTTATTTCGCCGCATTCGTTTCGCGAAATAACCGCTTCGCTCTCCCAGTTCGCCTTAACGTTCGCCCACTCAAGCGATTGAGTAAACGAGCCGTGCGTGCTCACAAACTTCTCGTATTCCAAAGCGTTTTTTGAGTTTAAAAATTCATACATTACAACATTTCCCCCTTGTGATTTAATTCTATCACAAGGGGGAAAACAATGTATTCTGAAAAACTTAAGAAATTATTACGCTTTTATTAAATTAGCGCGGCGGCTTTATTTTGCAGCATTAACTATCCTCGCAACGTCCTCCGCGTAATCGGGAACAAGCTCTCCGCATTCGACGACCACGTCTCCAAACGCCGAAAGAGCCTCGGTGTTTATCTCCTCGAAAACGGTTTCGGGAAGCAAGTCGTTTTCCTTGCAGAACGTGCGCGCGTTTCCTTTTTGCAAAGCGTCCAAAACTTTTATTTGCAGCGGCGTTAAATTATTGGCAAACGTCTGCCATTCCTCGTCCAGTTCCTCATAAATCGGGTTTCCGGACATCAGCGGCAGTTCTTCTTCCTCAGCGGGCGAAAACTCCTCCTTAAAGCCATCTATCTGCGCGGAAAACTCGTCCTCGCCGATTTGGGCGGCAATTTCCTCAGCCGCTTCAAATCCCTCCGGTTCCTCGATTATCAGCTTTTTGGCAAGCTCGTCCGACTTATCGCGAATTTCCGAGAGCTTTGAAACGTCGATCTCTACCTTTTGAACTGTATAAGACGCGCGTTCTTCCTCATTTTTACGATTTGAGGGCTTTTCGGGCGGCTTTATCCCGAACTTATCGCAATATTCATCCACTGCTTTCGGAATGATTTTAAGGAATTCGGGTGCGGAGGTCGCCTCGGTTATTTTGGTTCGATTTATAAAATCGTTTTGTAGCATTGAAAGCTTCGGTACGATCTTTCGGTTAAAGCCCGTTCTTATGCGAAGCTCGGCTTCAACGCTTTTAAGCAGAAAGCCTATAAATCCGCGCGACGGCGCAAAATCGAACATCTCCAAGGCGGGTTCTCCGCGCTTTACGCAATAGCGTTCCGAAGCGCTGATCTTTAAAGGTCTGAAACCGTCCGTTGTATCAAGATTGACGATCGCGTCCTTAAACGGCACCCAACTGTAATCCTTTTTCAGCTTGCCGCATATAAGCTCCGAAAGCTCGATGCCGCGCACGGAAAAATATTCGTCCAAAGAGCGCAAAGCGGCTTCACAGGCGGCGTCAATAAGCGGCGCGTTTTGCTCCGTATAAAACGCGCTGTTTTTGATATCATACGCCGTATTCTCCGCCAAAAAAGAAAGCTTGCCCGAGTAATTCCCGCTCTCGATATCGAGAAACTCACGCTCGTATCCGCCCGCAAAAACATTTCCGAGAACGGCGTTTATATCGGGATATTTTTCGGTCACGTCGTTGAACACGTAAAAATCCTTTAACCAACGAGGCATGAGCGCGTTAAGATACGGCGCGAACGCCTTGCAGTTCTCCCATACCTCAAGCAGCTTGTCAAACGCTTCGACAGAGCCGCTTACGCCGATCTTATTGAGCAGCTCGTAGCAGTAAAGCAGAACATACGGCTTGTCCGTTTCCAAAAATTTGCCGCGCTGAACGTCGGTGCGCCAAGTGAAAAAAGTACGCAGCTGCGAATTGGACATAGCCGCGTAAACGGGCTGCGGCAAAGCGCAGAACGCCCTCCGCGCGAAATCGTCCTCAACGTCCGCCATAAAAGCGCCCTGTTCGAGCATGGTAAGCTCCACGGCGCGTTTTACTATTCCGTGTCCGCGCACGCATATTTCAAGTTCGCGCATTTCCCCGATTTTCGAGAGCATAAGCTCCTCCTGCGGCGACAAATGCTCCGAATGAGATTCGGGCGGATAATATATTCGATTTTTCTCGGGAACGCCGCCTTTTTTCGCATACTCGAATTTGGGAGAAACGTTTTCGTTTTCGGGACGCTTCGGCGGTATCTTCTCGGGCTTGCATGCGGTCTCCGCGGCGCTTTGACGCGCAGAATTCGCTTTTTGCTTCAATTCCTTGCGAACTTCACGGGGCGCGAATTCCGTCACGTCGTTTATCACGGTATCAACAACATTATCGACCGCGCGGTTCACGAGTTTATTTATTGCCTGCTTGATCTCATCAAAGGATTTTCCGTTTGTTTGAATAAATTTCTTAAACTCGCCCATATCGTTACCCCGATCAATTATCCTCGTCAACAAAAGCGATCTTCACTTCCCAGCCCTCCGGAAAGCCGAGATCGGACAATCTCACAACATCGGCATTTTTCCGAATAAGCCGTGAGATCGGCTTTACGACCCGTTCGTTCCAATTCGCCTTGTCGTGATAAAGCTGCTTTAATACGATTATGTAGCCGAAAACGTTATTTTCAAGCTCCGGCTCGAAGTTCTTGGGCGTGCGCGGCAGCACCGGAAAATGATTCCCGTAAAGGCGGTTGTAGTGGGCGCAGTAGTTCCGCAGCTCGTTCAGGCAGAATGTCCAGTTATCAAGCTCCGACGGCGAGCATTTAAAAAACTCGTTCGACAGCGCCTTTTTGTCGACGTTGTGCATATCCTTAAAGAAAAACGCAAGCGTGCCGAAACTGAACAGCTCCATAACGACCCAAAGCGGGAACTTGCCCTCATGCTGCTTTTTATAATGCTTAACGAACTCGCGCTCCTCGTTTGACTCGATAAGGTGATTTATACGCGCGACAAAGCTCTGATGATTATGAGCGCGGTCAAACGAGGACGGGTTCAAATAGCCGAGCGCACCGTATTTCAACGCGTGGTAATTGGATATCGCGGCGCGGAGGGTTATTTCGACTTCCTCCAGAGCGGCGAGCAGGATACTGCGTAATTTGCGGTCCATTTCGTAGATCTGCAGTATCTTCTCGAAAGTCGTGCCCTCCTCGTACTTGTTTTTGCTTACGGAAAACGGCACGAAGTAATTGGAAAGGCGGTAATAGTTTATGTATTTGAGAGTTTCGCGGGCTAAATTCTCATCATTGATGATACACCCGCGCTCGCGGAGTTTTTTGATTTGTTCGTTTGGGGTCGCGGGTATCTTCTCGCTCATTGAATCACTTCCATTAAATAAAGTTTAGTCCGTCCAGAACGTCTCACGCTCATGCTTAGACGCTCTGCCCATAAGCGCGCCGATACTGGTTTTCGGATCCGCGTCCTCGTAGCAAACTCTAACGACCTGCTCTATGATCGGCGTATCTACGTTGTGATCGAGCGCAAGTCGGTAAGCGGTTTTGGCGTTGGTATAACCCTCGACCGTTCCCACTTTCGCGACCGCCTCAGCCGCGGGCATGCCCTTTCCGATGAGATATCCCGCACGGTAATTGCGCGAGTGCTCCGAGGTGCAGGTGACGATAAGATCGCCTATGCCCGCCATTCCCGTGAACGTTTTCCAGTTCGCGCCGAGCGCCACTCCCAGCCGCGTGATCTCCGTCATACCGCGCGTCATTATAGCGGCGACGGTGTTGTCTCCCAAGCCCATTCCGCGGGCTATTCCGCAGCTTAAGGCGATCGGGTTTTTCAAAACGCCGCCCAACTCGCAGCCTATAATGTCGTCGTTCAGGTAAATTCTGTAGCTCTCGTTGGAAAGCGTTTTTTGAAGATATTCGGCGGTCGCGCGCTCGTAAGCCGCGCAGACCTCGGTCGTCGGCATAAACCGCGCGATCTCTTCCGCGTGACACGGACCCGTGATAACCGCGACGGGATTTTGCGGAAGCTCCGCGCGGATAAGCTCGGATAGGCGCTTGCCCGTAGCTTCCTCAAAGCCCTTTGAAGCGTTGACGATAACGGTATTCTTGTCGACATACGGCTTTATGGCACAAACAGCCTCGCGGTAAAACTTCGACGGAATACACACAACAACAACATCCGCGCCCGAAACGCATTTCGGATCGGTGGTGACTTTTAAACCGTCGGGCAGCTTAACGCCCGGCAGCAGGTGCTTATGCTCGCGCTCGCGGCGGAGAGTTTCCGCCTCCTCCTCAAACTTAGTCCAAGTCGTCACCTCGTGACCGTATTTCGTGTAAAGAACTCCCAAAGCCGTGCCGTAGCCGCAGCCCAATATAGTAATTTTCGCCATTTTTAACCTTCCAACCTCTTTTATTTACTTTGCTTTTTCACCGAATTTCTTCTCATTATGAGCTATGAGCCGCCCGATATTCGACTTATGCCGAACGTCGATAAGCAAGCCGCAAAACGCCGCGATGATAGTGTTGACTATCCAAGCGGGGTCGTGATTTACAAAATATCCGAACAGCGCCGCCGCGATAAAAAAGCACGACGAAGCGATGATGCTGCCCAGCGACACATATTTCGATATCGCGACGATAACGATGAAAATGCCGAGAAGTATGCACGCAATGCGCCAATCCAGCACAAAGATGCCCGAGACCGCCGCCAGCACGCCCTTGCCGCCCTTAAAGCCGTAATAAAGCGGAAAGCAGTGCCCGACGATCGCCATAAACACCGCCATATATTCGACCCACTTCATTTCCGAAGCGTAATCCGCGGTATTCACGCCGCCTATCCACAAAAAGCACATTCTGACAAGCAAAACGCCAAGTGCTGCTTTGGAAACGTCGCCGATAAGCACTATCCCGCCCAATGGCTTTCCCATAACGCGCACGGCGTTCGTAAGTCCCGCGTTGCCGCTGCCCATTGTGCGGATGTCTTTGCCTGTTTTCAGCTTGCAGACGATTATCGAAAAGTTCATGCCCGCCAACAAATACGGCACAGCCAGCATTATTATGTAGCATATCCAGATCATTTAGCTTTCCTCTTTTTATTGAAATCCACGGTTCTTCCGTCAACAGAAGCCGAAATTTGCCCGTTTTTACTCCTTAAAACCGCAACCAGCACAGCGGGGTTTTCGTCCGCGTTAAACGGCAGCAGCGTTGATTTTCCGTCCGCCAAACCGATATAGAGCTTGTTTCCTTTGAGGTCGGCGGAGCGCATTTCATCAAAGCGCAAAATTTGAATTCTCCGCTTGGCAAAATATACCAGATAATTATCCAAAAACCACCGCTCGCCGAGCCTATGCGCGTCCGCCAGACCCGCCGATATCTCGTCTCCGACGTTTTCGGGCAGCAGTGCAAGCTGCTTTTCAAAGCGTTTCGGAGCCGTCAGCACGTCAAACAGCGCCCACAGTGTTATGATAACCAAAAAGGCGCTCACTATTATCGCGGGTATCCGCGTAACTTCGCGCACAAAAGTGCCCGATATCCAAAGCACATCTTCGCATATCACGGTAACTATTAAAAAACGAATAGGATAAGAGCGGTTCGCGCGGTAAAACTCCTTTGCGATATCCCGCATCAGAACTCGTCCTCACCCCACTCAAGACCGCGTCCGATAAGCACGCCGACCGCAAAGCCTATTACCATAATGATAAGCGACACCCAGCCCTTGCAGCCGTTTTTGCATTTCTTTTCACAACATTTTCCACAGCATTTTTTCATAATTACTCTCCTCTTTCCCTTACAGATAGTTTAATAGGTGTTTTATCAAGACCGAAGGTTTCTCGGATCTGATTTTCGATATACCGCTGATACGAATAATGGAACAGCTCCTTGCTGTTGCAGAACACCACGAAATTCGGCGGATTTGACGAAGCCTGCGTCATATAATAGAGTTTCAAACGCTTGCCCTTGTCGGACGGCGGCTGAACTCTGGAAGTCGCGTAGCCCAGCATATCGTTGAGCACGCCCGTCGAAATGCGGCGCGAATGCTGCTCGTGAACCTCGTCTATCATTCCGAACAGCTTTTCAACGCGCTGTCCCGTTTTCGCGGAAATGAAGATGAACGGCGCGTAGCTCATAAACGAAAAGTCCGTTTCAAGCTTTTTCTTCATCTCGTTCATCGTTTTGTCGGTCTTATCCTCGACCGCGTCCCACTTGTTCACGGCGATAACGCACGCCTTGCCCTTATCGTGAGCGTAACCCGCCACCTTGCTGTCCTGCTCCGTAAAGCCGACCGTCGCGTCTATCATCACGACGCACACGTCCGCGCGGTCGACCGCCATAAGCGCTCTCAGCACGCTGAAGTGTTCTATATTCTCAACGACCTTTGCTTTGCGCCGCATACCCGCGGTATCTATAAAGATATACTTCTTGTCGCCGCGTATCACCTCGCTGTCCACCGCGTCGCGGGTAGTTCCCGCAATATCGGAAACAATGGAGCGCTCCTCACCCGCTATCAGATTGATAAGCGACGATTTTCCGACGTTCGGTTTTCCGATAACAGCCACTTTAATGGAATTTTCGTCCTCAGGCTCGGCTTCTTCGGGCGGCATTTTCTCGAAAACCGCCTCCAAAAGATCTCCAGTTCCGTGACCGTGCACCGCCGAGACCGCTATCGGATCTCCAAGCCCGAGATTATAGAACTCGTAGAACTCGGGCGGCGGCTCGCCGATACTGTCGTCCTTGTTCACCGCAAGCACCACGGGCTTTCCGCATTTCGTCAGCATTGTCGCCACGTCCTTATCGTTCGCGGTTACTCCCGTTGTCAGATCTGTCACAAATATTATGCAGTCCGCGCTTTCTATCGCGAGCAACGCCTGCTCTCTCATCTGCGCCAAGATAACGTTGTCGGTCTTAGCTTCGATACCGCCCGTGTCTATCAGCATAAACTCGTGGTCGAGCCACTCGCAGCGGCTGTAAATTCTGTCGCGCGTAACTCCCGGCGTATCGTCCACTATTGAGAGCCGCTTACCCACCAATTTATTGAACAGCGTGGATTTTCCGACGTTCGGTCTGCCTACTATTGCCACCAGCTGCATTGCGCTCACCTCTTTCTTTTACATACATATTCATTTTATATTATACCACGTTCTTACGAAAATTTCAAGGGTTTTATACAATTATTTCGCACTCACCCGTATGCAGCGGTATTGTAACCTAATTGTAACCATTTGTAACCGTTTTGTTATCGCTTTTCTATGAAAAATATGTTATTATTAAAGTAATCGAAAATTTAACTTTGCAGAGAAACTATGCGAACCTACTATGAGCGGGAGGATAAATTGGAAATAGAATTAATAAAATTAGAGCCGAATTGCAAAGACAGGCAAGTCTTTGAACAGATCAACAAGGAAGCGTTTCCTTTGTCGGAACGAATGAGTATGGACGAGATATTCTCTTTCGCGGCAAATACCGACACGGATGTTCTCGGCATATACGACGTTGATACGCCCGTCGGCTTTACCGTTATCTTAAAAAACAAAAAATGCGGATATGTGTATTATTTGGCGATAGATAAGCGCGTTCGTTCCAAAGGCTACGGCGGAGCGGCTTTGGAAAAGCTGTTCGAGACTTATCCGTGGCTTCAGATAATATTGGATTTTGAGGAAATTGACGCAAACGCCGAAAACAGCGCCCAGAGGCTTCGCAGAAAGGAATTCTACCTGCGAAACGGCTTTCACGAAACAGGGTGCTTTACTATGCTAAACGGCGCGAGGTTCGAGGTCGTGTGCAGCGGCGGTGAACTTCGCAAGGACGCTTTCAAAGACTTGTTAAACGTTATTCACGCGCATCGTCCCGAATTTCCCAACGTGCTGATATGAACACGCCGATTTTTTATCACAAGCCAAATCAACAAGTCATAACGATCAAGCAAAGGAGTGATCTTATGAAACGCAAGCCCTACGGCGCAATGATAGCGATAACGGTTTTGGCGATCATAGCTCTATTCATAGTATTATTGAACTTGCTCGGCATGATCGGGCGGCACGGCGATTTTGACAAATCCTATGCCTCGGTGAACTGCGAAAACGCGCCCGAGGGCACGGTTTATTTAGACATTCTCGCCAAGCTCCCGACCGACAGCCCCGCCTACTTGAAATTCCGTGCGCCCGAACCGCCTATCGAGGGCGCAAAAATCTCGGAGGACAGCGAAATAGCGCAGTACAACGAGGACGGCTATGTCAGCCTTTCGCTTCACTACGCTAATTTCAGCGCATTTTCCTTTCATGGAGATCTCGAAAGTATCCGAAATACCGCCAACGGGAACTTCTCCGAACTGCGCAGTCGTTACGGCGGCTTTAAAGCCGCTTACGTCGATAAAAACGGCAAGGTGCTTAGCGTAACGCATAAAGCCCGCACCGCCTACGACCCAACGCACGGTAACTTGTTTAGTGCCAACGGCGATTTGCTCACTTTTCGCGTCTATGAGGTGTCGCCGATAGTTTTCCCGCTCGCCCTGCTTTCCGCGCTGCTGCATATCGCGTTGATAACGCTCATTGTGCTCTATACTCGTCAACGCGTTACTTACGGGAAACCAAAACACGATAATTCCACGAAATAATCAAGAAATGGAGAAATATTATGAAACGAAAGCCCTACGGCGCAATGATAGCGATAACGGTTGCAGCGATGTTAGCGCTGTTCACCTGCCTAATGATCATAGACCGCCCGTTCGGGAGCAGACCCGTTTTTTCAAACCGCCTCGCCGAAATAGAATGCGAAAACGCGCCCGAGGGCACGGCTTACATAGACGTATTGGGCAAGCTGCCAAACTCCAACGACCGCTATGTACACAACTTCAAAAAGCCGAGCTGTCTGCCCGAGGGCGTGACGGAGGAAAGCGAGATAGCAAGCTATAACGAAGACAATTACGTAAGTCTTTCGCTGCGTTATGGAAATTTTTTGGAGTACAACGAGAACGGACAAATGGAGCTTGTCTCCGAAATGCCTTTGGGCAGCTCAATGTATACGTTGCGGAAGCGCTGCGGAAACAAGTTCAAACTTGCTTTCGTCGGTGAAAACGGGAATATCCTTGAAGTAACCAAAAAAGCAAGCGTGCGCTATTCTCCGATGAACGGGTATGCTTTCGCTTCAGATGGAAACAAACTCACTTTAACGCTCTCGGAAGCGCACCCGATAAAATGGGGGCTTTTGCTTGTCTTATCAGCGCTGCCTATCGTTCTTATCGTGCTGATAATTCTCAGCATTAAACAACACGTTACTTACGGACGACCGAAAAAGTCCGATAACGACGAAAAAAATAATTAAAAAAATCAAAAACCCCTTGACAAACTCCGTCAAGGGGTGTATAATATAATCAAACGATTGAACAATTATTCAAATGAGCAGGTGATAAAATGATAAACGATATCCCACATTGCGAGTTTATACACGCGCACCCGGACACAATAGAGAAAATCAAGTCGGTAATGCCCGACGACGATCAGCTTATAGACTTGGCGGAACTTTTCAAGGTGTTCGGCGACTCAACGCGGATAAAGATATTGAGCGCGCTTTCGGGCGGCGAGCTTTGCGTATGTGACATATCGACGGCTGTCGGAATGACGAGCAGCGCGGTGTCGCACCAACTGAAAATACTCAAAAACGCGGAACTTGTACGGTTTCGCAGAGAGGGAAAAACGGTGTTTTACTCTCTTGCGGACGGTCACGTAAATACGATTTTGAAGCAGGGTTTGGAGCATATTAACGAGTAAGGAGATAAGACTATGGACTTTTGGAGCAAATTTGCGAAATACTACGATGTTACGGAAAAATTAAACGGCAGCGTATATCGTGAGATGTGCGATTTAACGACGATACTCACGCCGTTCCACTCAAGCGTGCTGGAGTGCGCGGGCGGCACGGGCGAGCTGTCGTTTGCGGCGGCGAAAAAAGCTGACAGCGTTTTATGCACGGACAATTCCGAAAATATGCTGAATATCGCGCGGCAAAAAGCGGAAAAACAAGGCGTGTGCAACGTGGATTTCGCGCGGGCGAACATATTTCATATAGAACAGCCAAACGAAAGCTTTGACGTCGTTATCGCGGGAAACATTCTGCATTTGCTTAAAAAACCCGAAAACGCCGTCAAGGAGCTTTACAGAGTGACGAAAACGGGCGGAAAAATCCTATTGCCGACCTTTATGACAAGCGAAAACACCAAAATTTCGGGAGCGCTGCTCGGCGCTTACAAAAAGCTCGGTTTTGAGCCGTGCACGGAGTTTTCGCCGCGTTCCTACGTGTATTTTCTTAAAGGCTTAAATCTCGGCGATGTCAAGGCGAAGTTAATTAAAGGTACAATACCGTGCTGTTACGCGGTTATTATAAAACAATAAATCGTTCCCTCGGGAACGTAGAAAGAGGTAATCATTATGAAAAAGACATTTAAACTCATCGACTTGGACTGCGCGAACTGCGCCGCTAAAATGGAGGACGCTATAAAGAAAATAGACGGCGTTACTAACGCGACTGTCAGCTTTATGACGCAGAAAATGACAATTGAAGCGGACGACGGTAAGTTCGACGATATCGTAAAACAAGCCGTTAAGGTCTGCAAAAAGGTGGAACCGGACTGCGAGATAGTTTTGAAGTAACAAAAAACCGAAAAAGAGGAGACTTATGAGCAGAAAACAAAAGAAAACACTCGCCCGAATAATCGCCGCGGCGGTCGTGTTCGCGGTAGGTTTAGTGATGGGAATTGTCTTCCCCGAAAGCGAGGGCGTGACAAGCCCGCTGTTTTTCGTGCGGACGTTTTCGCTTATGGCGGCGTATCTTATCGCGGGCTTTGACGTTCTGCTGAAAGCGGTGTGGAATATTCTGCACGGACAGGTGTTCGACGAGAACTTTCTGATGACGATAGCCTCAATAGGCGCAATGGTAATAGGCGAGTACAGCGAGGGCGCGGCGGTTATGATATTCTATCAGGTCGGAGAACTGTTCCAGTCCGTGGCAGTCGGGAAATCGCGGAGATCCATTTCCGATATGATGGACATCAACCCCGAATTCGCGAACGTCGAACGTGACGGCGAAGTTTCAGAGGTCGAGCCGGACGAGGTTCAAGTTGGAGATATCGTCGTGATAAAGCCCGGCGAACGCGTTCCGCTTGACGGCGTTGTAACGTTCGGCGCAAGCAGTCTGAACACCGCCGCTTTAACGGGAGAGAGCGCCCTGCGCGAGGTCGCCGAGGGAGACGAAATAATAAGCGGCTGCGTAAACGGCGACGGGCTTCTTAAGATCCGCGTTACAAAGCTGTATTCCGATTCTACCGTAGCAAAAATTCTGGAGCTTGTGGAAAACTCCTCCGCAAATAAGGCAACAACCGAAAACTTTATCACGCGTTTCGCGAGAGTATACACGCCTATCGTAGTTATCGCGGCGGTGCTGCTGGCGGTTATTCCGACAGTCGTTATCGGACTTACCGCGGGCGAATGGGATTGGGGCGACTGGGTCTATCGAGCGCTGACGTTCCTTGTCGTAAGCTGCCCGTGCGCGCTGGTGATCTCGGTGCCGCTGTCGTATTTCGGCGGGATAGGCGGAGCTTCCCGGCACGGTATTATGATAAAAGGCGCGAATTATCTTGAACAGCTTGCCAAAGCGAAAACGTTTGTGTTCGACAAAACCGGAACGCTTACCAAAGGCTCTTTTTCCGTCACGGAAAACCACCCCGAAGGCATTTCCGAAAAAGAACTTTTGTCTCTTTGCGCGGCGGCGGAGCAGATATCAAATCACCCGATAGCGGCTTCGGTAGTTAAAGCGGCTAAAGCTAACGGCGAAATTCCCAAAGCGGAAAATGCTCGGGAAATCGCCGGCTTCGGCGTGGAAGCCGAAGTTGACGGGAAAAAGATATCCGCGGGAAACGCGCGGCTTATGAATCGGATCGGCTTGGAAATTGCGGAAGCGGAAGCGGCTGGAACGGTGGTTTACTGCGCCGTAGACGGAATTTACCGCGGATATATCCTTGTAGCGGACGAGATAAAAGAGCAAAGCAAAACCGCGCTCGCGGAGCTTAAGGCTCTGGGCGCGGAAAAGACGGTTATGCTGACGGGCGACAGAAAGCTCACCGCCGAAAAGGTCGCGGAAACGATAGGATTGGACGAGGTGAGGTCGCAGCTTCTGCCCGACGGCAAGGTAAAGGCTCTCGAGAAGATCTACGAAGCGAAACCCGCAAAGAGCACGTTAGCCTACGTCGGCGACGGCATGAACGACGCGCCGTCGCTTGCCCGCGCGGACGTGGGGATAGCAATGGGCGCTCTCGGTTCAGACGCGGCGATAGAAGCCGCCGACATCGTTCTGATGAACGACAACATCGAAAATCTCCCGCTTTCCGTCCGAATTGCTCGAAAAACGCGCCGCATAGTCACGGAAAACATCGTGTTCGCGCTCGGTGTGAAAATAGCGGTGCTAGTTCTCGCGGCGCTCGGCATTGGCAATATGTGGCTTGCCGTTTTCGCGGACGTTGGAGTGTCCGTTATCGCGATCGTCAACGCCATGCGCTGTATGCGGATCTCGCGTAAAAAAAACGCGCACCTTTGAAAAAATAACGTTTGCGATAAGAGCGGCGGCGTGTATCATCACACTGCCGCTCAACGCGCACAGCGCCGTAAACGCGATCTTCAGCGTTAATTCAACGCTTTCGGCGGCGCAGCGTATCTTGGCTCGGCTTTCGGGATAATTTTCCGAAAGCTCGTTTTTTATCATCGCGAAATAGAGCGTGAACATCGTCATTACCGCGATATCTCCCGCAAAGGTAGCTGCCGCGCCCACCGCCGCGTTTGGAAATTCTCCCAGAAAACACATCAAAAGCGCCGTCGTAGCGCAAAGCGCGATTTTTATTGTAGTTTCTTCTTTCATTTTTTCTCCTTTTAATTACAGGGTACTTCTAAAAACCATGTATTTTTTTCCTATATTTTTTATTTGGCTCTCTGCCCCGCGCAGTGGGGGCAGAGAGCCAAAGGAAATGCAGGTTTTTAGAGATGCCCTACAACGACCGATTTTTTAATTATATATTACCACATTTTTCCAATTTATGCAACGGGGATTTTTTGCAAGTTCTTTGCATATTCTGTTGACTTTTGACGAGTTTTGTGCTATAATATACTTTAAGGTGAAAAATTCCCCATCGGACAGGGAAAGACGTATACTCCCCACTACAGCAAAATGCACAAATCCTGTCGGCATAAATTTCATGTGTTTTCGTTGTCGTCCTTGCCTTGCGACAGAAAGGCTGCGTCCTCCGCCTC
Source organism: uncultured Clostridia bacterium (assembly GCA_947627465.1). GTDB lineage: Bacteria > Bacillota > Clostridia > Oscillospirales > Ruminococcaceae > CAG-115. Next base: position 88,071 of record CANQWD010000004.1, on the reverse strand, counting down.
AACACACAAAATTTCTGCCTGACGTTCTTTGCACGTTTTGCTGTAGCGGCGAGTATAAATCAAAATAACCCTTTAGGTGACGAAATGGATTTTATAACAGTACTGATAGTAATTCTGGGAATAGTAAACGGCTTTGTGTATTACATAACGTGGCGGCTGATCGGAAGTCTGCAAAAGCTCGTCCACCCAAAAGCGGACAGGCGCAACGGAATAAAAGCCGACCTCGCTATCACCGCCGAGGAAAGCGCCGCTTTAAGCAGAAGCTCGGACAGAGCGTCGTTTTTCTATACGCTTTTTCTGAATATCACGGCGGTTTTCCCGCTTATGGGTATTCTCGGCACGGTGTGGTCGCTGATGAAGCTCACGGGCGCGGACGATATCTCCGCTAACTTCGGAATGGCGCTTCGTACAACGCTTTGGGGCTTGATTTTTGCGATAATTTTTAAACTGGCGGACTCGCTCATTTCGCCCAAACTCGACAGAGCCTTGGACGAAGCCGATTACCTGATACACGAACACGATAAAGAAAAGAGGAACGGATAATGCGGCGCAGACGCAGACGCGATATAATTATCGAGCTTACGTCGCTGCTGGATGTTATTATGATAATCATTTTTATGGTTATGAAAGAAAACAGCAGGATGATAGTCGATAAGCAGAACGCGCTGAACTCCGCACAACAGGTCAATTCCGAGCAGGCGGCGCAGATAGACGATTTGAGCGGTAAAGCCGACGAGCTGTCCGAGAAACTTGCCGAAGCGCAGGGTAAGCTCGACGAGGGCGGAGCCGAGGAGCTTCTCGAAAAGCTTCAAGCCGCCGAAAACAAACTCGCAAGCTACGAAGCTATTGACGATGTTGTGATAGTGCTGAATATCGGGTTGGAAAACAAGTACAACAACACGGTGCGGTGCTTGACTTTCGGGAAAACATCGGAGCAGTCCGAGGTTTGTGAAAATCACAATGATGATGAATTTGACGTTTCGCTCAACAAGATGAAAGTATTTGTCACGGATCATATCCAAAAGGTTTTGGACGACGCAGAAAACCAGACGATAGTCTACGTTGTGTTTACATACGATTCACACAAGGTTTACCAAAGGGACTACGAAGCGGTCGGAAACGCGCTTGCTGAAGCCGAGTCCAAAGCCAACAACGGAAATTTCCGTTATCGTATAAATCCCATAGCGGGTTAAGCGGTTTCATCGTTTTTTCGACGAGTGACCGCAATTCACAAAAGAAAGGAAATCAATTATGAACGACAAGAATTTACCGCCCGAGGGACATCAGCCCCCGCCCCCTCCTCCCGAAAAGCACCGTAAGCACGAAAAGCGCCGCAGGAAAGGTCCGTCATTCGGCACCGTTTTTCTGCTGATAATCATTCTTGCGGTCGCCGTGTTGGTAATACTTTGGAAAAACGATCTTATTCATTTCGGCAAGGAAGCCGGCAAAGGCGAGGGCGAGGGCGGCACTTCGATAGTATCAAGCGTTCCCGAATCCGAAACGAGCGAGGTATCGACAGAAATTGAGATTAAGGTGGAGAACGACAAAATATACTTTGACGGCAAAGAGGTCGCAAACGCCGACGAACTAAAAACCAAAATCACCGAGATCGGCGACAAGAAAACCTACAACTTCATTCACGACAGCGCTATAAAAGGCACTTACGATGACGTAAAAGCGGTTTTGAACGATTTGGAACGCGCTTTGAGCATTAAAGTCAACTACAACGAAACTAGCGAATAAAGTAAGCGGCTTCGCGGTGAGAACGCGGAGCCGTAAATGTTTGTATAAAATTCCAATGTGATATCCGCAAAACTTTTATGCACATTAACACTTGAAAAAAGTCGCTGCACGGCGTATAATTAATATAGGTGCATAATATACATTAGCCAAACGGGACATTACATAAAGGAGAACGCTATGAAATTCAGCAAACTTTATTACAAAACCTACAAAATCTACAGAAAACTCGTAAAAACGGGTAAAAACAAATAAGAAAAGCGGCTTCGTTTTTGCGAAGCCGCCCAGCGTGTAGAAAAAGCATATTTTTCAGACTGTCGAGAAGCCCTCAGATACGCGAGTGCTTGCAAGCAACCACCCTGAAACCGCTCCGCGGCTAGCCTTAATGGCTGCCGCGAGGGCGGTTGACGAAGTAGATGAGGGTTTATCGACAGTCTGAGCGGCTTCGTTTTTGCGAAGCCGCCATTTTTTATTTGTAGAAATCATCAAGGAACTGCTTAAGAAGCGTCACCGTGCCGTCAATCCCCAATGCGGAGCTGTCCACGCAGAGATGATAATTCTGCGGCTGTCCCCAGCGCTTGTCGGTGTAGTAATTATAATAAGACGTGCGCTGCTTGTCTATGCGCTTTACGTAATCAGCCGCGTGCTTCTCCGCTATGTCGTAGACCTCGACGGCGCGCTTGACGCGAACGTCAAACGGCGCGCTTATAAATACGTTGACGACCTTTGAGAAATCGCGCAGCGCGTAGTCGGCGCAGCGTCCGATTATTACACAGGACTGCTCGGAAGCGATTTTTCGGATAGCCTCCAACTGTGCGAAAAACAGCGCGTCGTCAAAAGGCACTCCGCCTTGCCCGTAGGTCGTTGAGAGCAAGTACAAGAAACTGTTTGAACGCTTCTCGTCGTTTTCCTCGAAATGAGATTTGTGGATCCCGCTGCTGCCCGCCGCCACCTCAAGCAGCTTGTTGTCAAAAAACTCCACGCCGATAGCGTCCGCGAGTTTCTGTCCGATCTCGCGCCCGCCGCTGCCGTACTGTCTTGTGATCGTGATAACTTTGTTAGCCATAAAAATCGCCTGCCTTTCGGTCTGCCGCCCGGCAGATTTATTCCTAAATATATTATAGCACAATTTTCGGAAAAAGTCACGCGATTTTAAAATGTTTATTAATATTTATAAGAAAATTTGTGCAATATTACCACATTACCGCACTTCTAAGGGAACGCGCAAATCATTTGTAAACAGCTTTTCCCGCCTGCGGCAGGGGAAAACTTTTAAATCAAAATTTTCCTATATCTTCACGCTCACATCCGAATATGCGCTCTTAACGCTTCCGTTCATCGCCGCGATGCGTATTTTGTAGGTCTTTCCGCGTTTCAGACCTTTCAAGGTCGCCGAGGTATATTTTGCCTCAAGCTTTTGGAAGCTCGTCCACTTTTTCCCGTCTGTTGAGTACCACACTTGATAGCCCGTCGCGTCGGGGCTTTTCGTCCAGCTTACAGTTACGGCGGTCGACGTTTTGCTTTTCACCTTGAAATTCGTGGGTTTATCGGGTTTTTTCGCTGTCGTTACCGTAACATCGCTGTATGCACCGCGAAGTGTGTCGTTCATCGCCGCAAGCCGAATTATGTATTTCGTATTACCCTTTAATCCCTTAAGCGTTGCCGATGTCGTTTTCGCGTTTACTTCACCAACCTGCTTCCATTTTTTGCCGTCAAGCGAGGTCCAAAGCCTGTATGCTGTCGCGTTCGGGTTCTTTTTCCAGCTCACTTTGACAGTAGTCATGGTTTGCGCGGTCGTGATAAAACCCGCGGTTTTCTTAGGTCTTACCAACGAAGCGCATTTCGCACAGTCCTTGACATAGTTTGACGACTGCTTATCGGTATATTGAAGCCCGCAAACCGTGCATTTATACTTGTTATAATGAGGATGATTTGCCGTCTGCCCCGTCAACACGTAATCGTGCGTGTGCTGTTTGAAATTTCCTATGTAAATGTATCCCTGAAACACGTAGCTGCTGCCGTAAACCTTGTCCGTGGTCGGGTCGAAAGTCAGGGTGAGGAAATTCTCGCCGCCATACCGCGACTCCGAAAATGTCACGTTCTTACCGTTTATCTCTTCCACGACCGCGACGTGACCCCATCCCTCGTTTGTTTTCCAACAAGCTACCGCGCCGAGCTTCGGCGTTTTTCCGTAAGGATAGATTTTATTCTTCTTGTTGTAATCGTACCACTTCTCCGCGCCGTTTGGACAAAGATCCGGCTTTTTTCCGAGTATCTCATACGCTCGTCCCCACGCGTAGGCGGTGCAGTTTGGCATTCCGTAGCCGCACTGTTCAAAAAAATTGTTCTTATAATAATATTTGTTGTTTTTTGACGGCGCTTTCCACCTCGGAATATAGATCTCTGTTGCCGCCGAAGCGCTGTATGTCGGAAAAAACAGCTCCGCAGCGGTAAACAGACAAAATAGCGCTATGATAATCGAAAGTATTTTTTTCATAAGTATTTCCCCCATTTTTATTCTCAAGCGTCGCTTGTCCCCTTACTTTAATTTTACTATGTTTCCGTAATTTTGTCAAGCCCAAAACAAAGAACCGCACAGATAATTTTTCCCGCCCGATAAAAAACAAAAGCCGCCTCTTTCGAGACGGCTTTCGCGCTTTTATAAATTCACAGCCGTGAAATAATCAAGATTATTTCTTCTTGGTCGTTACGTTTACAACAGCCTTTGCACCGTTAATTTTGCCGTTTACGGCAACAACGGTGAACGAGTACTTAGTGCCCTTCTTCAAGCCCTTGATGTTAACGGAAGTGCCCTTCTTAACAACAACGGTCTTGGTCTTGCCGCTTACCTTGTAAGTAACCTTGTAGCCGTTCTTAGCGTCTACGTTCTTAGCCCATGTAAGCTTAAGGCTGGTAGTCTTAACAGCGGAAGCCTTGAGACTTGCAACCTTAGCGGGAGCTTTCAAAGTTGCTACATTCTTCAGAGTCTTTGCGCCGCCCTTAACATTGCCGTTATAAGCGGTAACGGTAAAGGTGTACTTAGCGCCTGCCTTCAAGCCGGTAACAGTCAATGTGGGCTTAGTAGCAGTCTTAGTAATGGTCTTCTTGCCAACTTTGTATGTAACGGTGTACTTGGTAGCGTAGGAAACGCCGCTCCACTTCAAAGTAACGGTAGTCATGGTCTTGGAAGCCGTGATCTTCTTGGTTGCAGCGGGTTTGATCGCGGTAAACGCAACCTTTACGCTTACAGTAGTATCATTTGCGCCTACCTTATAGGTGTAAACGCCTTTCTTCGCAACAACAGTCTTGTTGTTTACGGTAACCTTAGAGACCTTATAGCCCTTATTTGCAGCGGGAGTGAGGGTAAGAGTTGTGCCAACGTTTACTTTCTTGTTGTTTGCAATTGCAGTCTTGCCTGCCTTAACAGTAACCTTACCGGTTTTGCTTGTACCGATCTTAACGGTTGCCTGCTTCTTAACGAAAGCAGCCTTAATGGTTACGGTGGTGTCATTAACGCCTACCTTGTAGGTGTACTTGCCCTTAACTGCGTTAACAGTCTTGTTGTTTACAGTAACCTTAGAAACCTTGTAGCCGCTGTTGGGCTTAGGAGTGATCGTAAGAGTTGTGCCAACGTTTACCTTAGCGTTGTTTGCAACATTCGTAGTTCCCGCCTTAACGGTTACGCCCGTACCGAGCTTAACGATTGCCTGCTTCTTAACGAAAGCCGCTTTAATGGTTACGGTGGTGTCATTTACGCCTACCTTGTAGGTGTACTTGCCACTAACCGCGTTAACAGTCTTGTTGTTTACAGTAACCTTAGAAACCTTGTAGCCGCTGTTGGGCTTAGGAGTGATTGTAAGAGTTGTGCCAACGTTTACTTTAGCGTTGTTTGCAACATCCTTAGTTCCCGCCTTAACGGTTACGCCCGTACCGAGCTTAACGATTGCCTGCTTGATAGCGAAAGTCGCCTTAACACCAACTGTCGCAGCACCCTTATTAACAGTATATGTACCATCGCTGTTCTTGGTAGCGCCTGTAACGGTAAGCGATGCCTTGTAGCCTGCCTTAGGTGTAGCGGTAATAGTGAGCTTGTCGCCCTCTGTTACGGTATCGCCGTTCTTAAGAGCGGTGCTGCCTTTCTTTACTGCAACTGTTCCATTTGTGCCAGCCGTAATGCTGAGCTTGGAAGTGGTCTTGGGAGGGGCCTTGGTCGTAAACTCAACGACCTCGGCGTCGCTCTTTGCCTTGCCGTTTACCGCAACGATAGAAGCGGTATACTTTGTGCTTGCCTTCAAGCCGTCAAATGCAGCCGATGTAGCGTCAGCGTCAACCGTCTTGGTTTCCGAATAACCATTCTTATAGTTGACAGTCCATGTAATGGCAGCGCCCGCTTCAGCTTCTGCAATGCCGAGCTTAAAGTAGCAGTATGTTTGCGCAAACTCAGAAGCGGAAATAACAAGCGTATCGCCTGCCTTATTGAAATCTGCGCTCTCATTTGAACCAACCTTTACACTATCACTCTGCACATAATTGTAAGTAGGATCGTTAAAACCAAGTGCCCACTTTGTCATCTTATCATTTGCTTTCAGTGTAATGGATTCAACGTTGCTCAAATCATCAGAGCCAAAGTTTGCAACCATATTTCCGGAAAGTTCAACACCAGTCCACTTTGCAACAGCTGCCTCGGTTGTGTAGCTCTTAACAAAAGAATCGGTAAGGCTTACTTCATAACCTGTTACCTTGTCGGTGCCTTTCGTCCAAGTCAAGTTTACAGACTTATCAGTCGAAACTGCGGTAAATCCAGCAACTTTACCGGGCTTAACATCATCACTATCTCCGGGATTAACAGGACCTGTCACACCGGGGTTCAACGTAGTTCCGGTCGAAGTGCCTTCACCGTCGGCAAATGCGGTCACGGGAACAGAGTTTACCGCAATAATTGCCGCCAACAACGTGGCAGTAAGCTTTTTTGATATTCTCATCAAAATATCCTCCTAATATGAAAAAATTTAATTAGCTCGTGATATGGAATCTTGAAAAACATTCCAATATCGGCTAATTACTATAATTTATTATAACTTTTTTCATATTAAATGTCAATATGTGAAATTACAATTCATGTAAGCAAAGCACGCAGTTCTTCCAAGATCCTCCTTTCCCTGCGTGATACCTGTACTTGCGACATTCCGAGAAGCTGCGCCGTTTCCGTTTGGGTCTTGTTTCGGAAATAGCGCAGAGTGATGAGTGTACGGTCGCTCTCGCAAAGCCTTGATAAGCATTGACGTAAAGCAAGCCTGTCGATTATTGAGTTTTCCGCGCTTTCCTCGGGGATATCCAATTCTCCGCCGTCCTCCGGCTCGGAAAGCGACAAAGGCGGCGCGGAGGCTTGAACCGCTTCGGCGGCGTCCTCGGGCGAAATGCCGAGATATTCCGCGATCTCCGAGATCGTTGGCTCTCTGCCGTTTTTTAACAGCTCCTCGCGGGCGCGGGCGGCTTTCAGCGACATTTCCTTTAAAGAACGGCTCATCTTCACCGCGCCGCCGTCGCGGAACAGACGTTTTATTTCCCCGAGAATTACGGGCACGGCGTATGTCGAAAAGCAAAGTCCGCGCGTCTCGTCGAAGTTGTCATAAGCCTTTACAAGCCCGAGACTTCCCGCCGCGAAAAGCTCCTCGTAGTCTATTCCGCGCCCTCTGAAGCGGTTTGCCAGAGAATGAACAAGCGGCAGATTAGCCGCGATAAATTCATCGCGCCCCACTTTTGCCGCCTATCTTCTTTTCGAGAGTGACCGTCGTGCCGCGCCCCTCCGCTGAGCGCACGCGTACCTTATCCATAAAGCTCTCCATAACCGTAAATCCCAAGCCCGAGCGTTCCTCGTCGGCGGGCGCGGTCGTAAACATCGGCTGCATTGCCGCGTGGACGTCCCCAATCCCCGCGCCCCTGTCCCTTATCTGTATGTAGAGTGTGCTGTCCTCATATAGCCGCATTATCATTTCCACGTCGCCGGCGCTGTCGCGGTAGCCGTGAACAATTGCGTTCGTTACCGCCTCGGAAACCGCCGTCTTTATCTCGGCGATCTCAGAAGCGGTGGGATCGCACTGCATGGCAAAAGCCGCCGCGGTCGAACGCGAAAAGCTCTCGTTTCGGGAGATTGCCCGAAACCGCACCTTACATTCGTTTATCATTATTTTTTTCATATACCTCTCCGTCCTTTACCCGACATTCTGCATAGCGATAAGCGAGCCTAATCCCGAAATTCTGATGACCTCGGCGATCTCACGGCGCGCGTTTTTTATAAGAAGCTCGCCGCCCGCCGCTTTCACGGAGCGCGAACGCCCCAAGATAAGTCCTATCCCCGAGCTGTCCATAAATCCCACTTCGCCGAGATCCAGAATAAGCAGCTCGGGACGTGAACGCGCTATTATGTCGTCAAGCTCCGTTCGTATCTCGCGGGCGGCATGATGATCGAGATCCCCCGAGATAGCCGCGGTTATTCTGTTGCCGTCGTTGTATATTTTAAGCATAGCGTTACCTCCATAAAAAGACCGAAACACAATCTTTACCCCCGGCCGCCCGAACAGCCGATACCAATTTGACATAAACAGAAGCCTGTTATGTTGAATTACAGCTTGCACTTATAGCAATCCACGCAATTCAAACATCACCTAAGCGGCAAATGCCGCATATTCCGTGGAAAAGCTGCTTGAAAATTGTGTAAACATTTCGTGGATTGCTTTCGTGGATTGCTATAGACAATAAATTAGTATGAGCGCAGTAAGCGTTCTCGGTCATAGCCCAATTATATCATGCCGAGCGCGCGTATTTTGTAATTATGACGGCGCAAAAAAAATTTTTTGCGGTCGGCTTTCGGCGAATTGCCGCAAAACTCCCCGAGATCCGTATTTTATTGTAAAAAACATCAATGCCCCACGGTTTCCCGTAGGGCATTGATGCTGGTTTGGTTGGTAATTATATGAAAAGAAAGGTTATCAAATTTAGGTTGTACTTCTTACAACAACTATATTATAACAGCCTTATGTGTAAGTTATATGTCGCTTATGTGATAGTTGTGTGAAATTTACACAGCTTGTGGTATTTTACACTATTCCTCCAAACATTGTTGATTTAGGCAAATTTTGGGAATAATTATCATTATTGATATTATTCAAATATTCTGTCCGAATTTCCGCAAAATATCACGCAAAAGTTCGCGATCAATTGAGAAAAAACCTATTTTGCCTTTCATCTTATCATCGACGTGAGATTCAAACCGCATATAGATCTCCGAGTAATCCTCATTATAATAGAACACGCATAACAGATAACTGTTTTTAGTCGCATAGTAATTTACGGGAGAGTATTTCAGCACGGCGCGTAAATCTCCGACAAGCTCCTCCTCGACCCTTTCAAGCGGAATAGGGTCGAACTGCACCTTTTTGGTAAACGGAAGGCTCTCGGCACGTTTTTCAGCCTCGCTTTTGTTCGTTTTCTTCAAAAATCCGAACATTATATCACCCCGCGTTCAAATCAGCCGTTATGTATGCGCTCATACTGCGTCGGAAAATCATGCAGTCTGCCGCGATAGACCTCGCGTATATCGGGAAGCTCCAAAAAGTCCATCGGTCGGACGATCTTATTAAAATTATTTTGATCCTCAATGCCATGCTCCACAAGAAGTTCGCGCACAAACTCGGAACAGTAATAGTGCTTATCCCGCTTAAATGACTTGCCGAAGATCGCCAGAAGCAAGCCTAGAGTATCATATCTGTAAGAATACTTATGCTCAAACATATCCTCAAGCTTTCCTCTGATATCGTCATACGCTTCCTCGTCCACATTCATCTTAAGTATAATGGCTTCCGTTTCCGTAAAGCGTCCTATGGTTCCCGAATAAAGCGACTCATGAACAAACCCTCCGAGCCACGGGAAGTATTTATACCGCCGCCCGAACGAGTACATATAATCAAGCCCCGCGTCCAAGCTTACCGAAACATGATTGTAGGGCGTATGCGTAAATTGTTTAATGATCCTTGAAACCACCGAGGGCGTGTGCGAAACTATTATGTAAATATCTCTGTTCGGCATATTCCGTCCCCCTTTATACGGTGTGTTTTCTCAAACAAGTTTATCTATCTTATATTATAGCATTTTCTCAGCCGCTTGTCAATAACAAGCATCGTAAAATTCCATGGTAAAAACAACTAAAATTAGCCGTCAATATATGTCGCCTTTTATCTCCGCGGCTCTTTTAAGAAGCGCGGACTTCTCGTTCGGGAGCTTTTCATCGATCACCTCGTCCAGCAGCTTAGACAATATCTTGCCCATAAGCGGCGACGGCGGCACGATATCGCGCAGATCGTTCCCCGAAATATCGAGCGACCGCACGGAAAGACACGGCGCTTCGGCGGATATTTCCTCGGCAATGGCAAGAACTTCGCGTATCTTCGGGATACGTTCGCGGCAAAAATCGAACTTTGCCGAATCGTCGGCGATATGTGCGTTCATAATATCTGCGAAAACCTCCGCGCCGTGCTTGGCAAGCTGACGTCTGATATATCTGCGCGACGTATCGACGGGAATATCGTGATAACGGACTATCTCGACTACGCGTTCGCGCAAAACGTTATCGCTTTTTAAATTCCGCAAAATCTTGTCCGACATAGCCGCCGAGACCTCTGCATGACCGTAATAATGGCACTCTCCGTCCTCGCCGACTGTGCGCGTTTCGGGCTTGCCCAAATCATGAAACAGCATAGCAAACCGCATTTCAACGGTAGGCGGCGCGGCTTCAACGGCACGCGCGGTGTGTTCGTAAAGCGTGCTGTTATGATACTTGGAGCCTTGGTCGTAGCCGATCTCCGCTTTAAGCGGCGGAATTATCTCCGCGAAAACCGCTGAAAACTCCATTAAAACGCTTTTCACGTTTTTTCCGCAGAGCAGGCGTTTAAGCTCCTCGAAAATTCGTTCGGCGGAAACGCGGCGAAGATCCTTTCCATGCGCTATAACAGCCTCAGCAGTTCGTTCGTCTATCGGAAAGCCGAGAACGGCGGAGAACCTGAGCGCGCGAAGCACCCGAAGCGCGTCCTCGCCAAAACGCTTGCCTGGCTCGCCGATACAGCGGATAACGCCTTTTTTTATGTCGTCAGCGCCGCCGAACGGGTCAACAAAGCCGCATTTGGGGTTAAAGGCAATGCCGTTCACAGTAAAATCGCGCCGCGAAAGGTCGTCCTCAATGTTACGTGAAAACGAAACGCTGTCCGGGTGTCTGCCGTCGGAGTAGCTGCCGTCCACGCGGTATGTGGTGATCTCGGTGGACATTCCCTTATATAATACTGTGACCGTGCCGTGTTTTATGCCTGTTTCGATAACTCTTGTATCGGCGAAAACGCGCTCGATCTCATTTGGGAGAGCGGACGTGGCAACGTCAAAGTCGTGCGGCGTTATTCCCATAAGATAGTCGCGCACGCAGCCGCCGACCACATAAGCCTCGAAGCCTGCCGTCTCTAAGCGTTCAATAACCTCTTGTATCTGAAAAGGCAGTTCCATTGCCGCACTCCTTCTAAACTAAAAGGCGGTTTAAAACCGCCCCAAAATCAATGAAATCCGTATAGCTGAACCTGCTCGAAGCCGTCCAACAGATCGTTAGACATCGAGAACGCCGCGTCGACGCCGCGGGCTACGCACTCGATCGGGTTTTCCGCCATAAAACAAGGCGCACCCACTATGTCCGTAATAAGCTCGGGCAAGCCGCCGAGCATTGCTCCGCCGCCCGTCAGCAAAATGCCGCTGCTGAGTATATCGCCCACCAGTTCCGGCGGCGTGCTTTCAAGCACCAGCTTTATCTGCTCCACGATCTCCATAGCGTTGTCGTGAAGCGCTTCATAGATATCCAAATCGGTAATTTCCAAGCTCTCGGGCAGACCCTTTAACAGGTTTCTTCCGCGAATGGTCATTTTCTTCTCACCCGTCGGGTTAAAGACATTTGCAAGCTCCATTTTCGCTTTTTCAGCGGTTTTTTCACCAATCAGTATCTTATATTTCTGCGTGACCATACGAACGATAGCCGCGTCAAACTTGTTCCCCGCCATTTTAACGGAACGTGACTGCACTATTCCGTTAAACGATACGATAGCGACATCGGAAGTTCCGCCGCCGATATCGACAACCATTGTTCCGTTGGGCTTTGAAATATCAACTCCCGCTCCGATAAGCGCCGCGATAGGCTCCTCAATCAAAAAAACCTTGCGCGCGCCCGCCGACAGCGCCGCTTCAACGACCGCTCTACGCTCCACATCGGTCACGGAGCTGGGAACGCACAAAACAACGCGCGGACGCGTCATTACTCCGTTGTTTACGATATTTATAAACTCCTTTATCATCGCCTGCGTCATATCGTTGTCCGAAATAACGCCGTCTTTAAGCGGACGCACCGCCACAATATATTCGGGCGTTCTTCCTATCATTTTATACGCTTCCGTGCCCACAGCCACTACTGCCTTTTTCTTGCGGTCATAAGCCACAACGGACGGCTCGTTCAAAACGATGCCCTTGCCCGCGACGGTTATGATAATGTTTGCCGTTCCAAGATCTATTCCTATATCAACTGCCATAATTTTTACTCCCGTTAAATTTTTGTGTTAATTGTATTGATTGAATGTGTATTTCCTCGCTCCGTTTTCATCGAAAATGCGAGATAAATTTTATGCACCGCGGCTTTCAAAGTGTCAAGTTGATTTAACGCGCTGAAAGCGTAAAAATACTTACATAATCTCCAACTGATGTATTATACCATAAAATCAGAGAATTTATGGTATAATTGTCCATTACCGCGCGGAGCGAACCAAGTGAGCGTATGCGCGTGGACAAAAATGTATAATAAAGGCTCAGCCTTTATTATACCACATATTTCTCAAAAATTCAACAGTAAAATTCCCAAATTATTCATCATGGAAGCAGCGTTTTTTGTTACCGATAAGCTCCCGTATCATTTCGGAGAGCACGATTTTGCGCACAGGCTCCATTCTCTCCGTAAGTTCCGGGGAACCGCGCCGCTGCGCCGCCTTGCTTATCCTTGCGAACCTAACGGGCACTCGCTCCGCGATAATGTGCGAAAAGACCTCAACGCACTTGTCGCAGCTGCACGCGTTAAAGCGATCCAGTATCTCGGGAGCTTGGTATTCAATGGCAAGCTGTGTGAGGTTTACCACAACGGTCCCGTCAATATCCGAAAACTCCTCGCCCATTTCGCGCTTCATGATACGCGAAAGCGGCTCTCTGCCGCTTAACTGACGCGGAATACGGCTTTTCCCCGCCAGAATAACGGGATTTGCCGAGCTTTTGTCCTGCTCCAACAGCCTCATCACCTGCGGGGTTTTGTTGCTGCGCTCAAGCTTGATCTCTCCATGCTGCTTGTCCTCGGCTTTCGCTTTGGATTTGACGGCTTTCGCGCCGTCGGATTTGCGACGCTTTCCGCTCATTTGTCACTGCCCGCTTTCTTTTGGCTGCCGCTCTTATGCGGCTCTATAAGCTCTTTCACAAACGCTTTAAACTCCTGAGCGGACTTGCTTTTGGGACTGTAAGTGATGATACTCTCACCGTGCGCGGGAGCTTCCGCAATAGCAACACTCGCGCTTATCTTGGTATTGAAGATCGTAGTTCCAAGCTGCTCGGCAATATCCTCGGCAAGATCCTCCACATCTTGAGTAAGAGTGTAGCGCGGATTATACTTGTTGAGCAAAATTCCGCGGACGCACAAAGACTTGTTGTAATAACGCTTCACCGCGAAAATAGTCTGCTTGAGCTGCGCTATGCCCTGAAGCGACAAGATCTCGCACAACATCGGGATAACAAGCTCGTCCGACGCGGTATAAGCGTTTATCGTCAAAACGGACAGCGCGGGCGGCGTGTCAAGGATAATGTAATCGTACTTTTTTGAAACGCCGCTTAACTGTTCGCGTAAAACATATTCGCGTCCAACGCCCGTCATCTCAAGCTCCAAGCCCGAAAGCAGAATATTTGACGGCACAACATCGCAGACTTCGCCGTGAAAAATCGCGTCGGTTATCTCGCAATTTCCTTTCATAACGTCGTAAATAGTGAAATCATCATCCATTTCAACGCCCAAGCTGAAGCTTAAATTGCTCTGTGGGTCGAGATCCACCGCGAGTACCTTATAACCCAGCCGCGCCAATTCTCCGCACACCGAACAACAGGTCGTGGTCTTTCCGACGCCGCCTTTTTGATTTGTAACAGCAATTACTTTTGCCAAAACGATTCCTCCAAAGTAGTGTTGGTTAATCAAATAAGGGCGCGCGAAGCAAGCCGCGCGCCACTTTTATTGTTAATTGTACGTTATCAATAGCCTTCGGGGTCGATATACTCGCCCGATTCGCTGTCTTCCGGAACGTAAACGTGGTAGTTGGTCTTGCCGTTCTTCTTTACGAAATACATCGCCGTATCGGAGAACGAAAGCAGATCGTTGACCTCCTCCGTATGATCGGGACAGTAAGATATACCGATAGACGCTCTGACGTTTATAAGCTGACCGTCGGTCGTTGTGTAGCCCATATACAGCTCGTCGATAAGATCCATAGCGATCTGCTCGGCGTTGGCGATATCCTCCTGATTGGTGTAGCAAAGCACAAATTCATCTCCGCCGAAGCGTCCCGCGAAACCGCCGCGGTCATCAACTTTCTTGCGGATAGTGTCCGCGACATAACGAATTACCTCGTCGCCTATGGTATGTCCGTAACGGTCGTTGATAAACTTGAAGTCATCGACGTCTATAAACATAATGCCGACTTTCTTAGGACCTCTGCGCTCAAGCTCGGTCGTAAGCATTCTGATAAACGTGCTTCTGTTGTAAAGCTGCGACAGGAAGTCAATGCTTGCGCGCTCGGAGAGCTGCAGCTCCATCTTCTTCTCGTTGTCGATATCGGTAATGACGCCTATTACACGCAGCGGCTCGCCCAAGCGGTCTGTAATGACCGTCGCCGAAACGGAAGCCCATATAGTCGCGCCCGCCTTTGTCTGAATTTGATACTGCGAGGACATCTTTCCCTTGCTCTTAAGCAGCGCATTGATATCGCGTTTATACTTATCCGCGTCCTCGGTGCTCATCAGGGAATCCAAGAAGCGTCCGTTTGCAAGACCCGCAATATCGGGGTTTATAGCAAACTTCGCAAGCGTATTATCCGAAACATACATACTTTCCTTGTGTAAATCCCACTCAAACAGCATATTATCGGACAGGTTAGCAATGGTGCGGTAACGCTGGCTGTTGAGGTTTACCTCGTCCAAGAACTCGTTGAAAGCGTTCTGAATCATCGTAAGCTCGCTCTTATCATTCTTAACGTCAAAGCGCATTGAAGAAATGCCGTCCTCGAAGCTGATATTGTTGACTTTCTTAAGAATTTCCTGCATTCTGCCTACGAACTTGCCAACGATGACAAGACCGATCGCCGAAGCCGCAAGCGCGGAAACGACAACAATTATCCACGCAACAATGTTTGTTCTTGACGAGAACGATGAAAATCCGGACGCGTCCGCAATGCCCACCCATCTCCAAGACGGAACATTCGGGATAGCTCCCGCGGCGTATGCAAGCTTACCGCTCTTATCGGTGAAAACATTCTTTGAGGCGTCTTTATCGGATGTTGTGGTCTTTACCTTGTCGAATATTTTTTTGGTCTCGCTTACCAATGCGGAATCCACCTGCGCGGACTTCATGATTTTTCCGCTGCCGTCGGAGTTTATCGCATTACCGTCGGTGTCGACAAGCGCGAGGTGCGCCTTTTCACCGAGATATGTTCCTCCCAAAGCGGTCATAAGATTGTTCGCGACCGGACTTTCGCTCGTATCGACAGATTCGGGATTGATGATCAGACAAATGTAACCCAGCAGACCGCCCGTTTTGTTATCGGGATCCGCGTAAATCTCGTGAGACACGAAAAATGTATCAAAGCCGTACTGTTCCCACGACAAAACCCCCGATACCGCGGGCATGTTGTCGGCGTTGAAGTTCTCAAACGTTCCCGTCTGCTTGTTCAGATTTGAAACAATTATGGAACCATCGGATCCGACAATGAGCGTATCGTATATATCCGGGTTTTTATCGCCGACCGCTTTTATCTTAGACAGTCCGCCCGAACCGCCGTTCTGGGCGTTTTCAATAACATCGTCCATTTTAGCCAGCGCCGTTGCCGTTGACTGATAGCTCTCGAAAATCGTATTCACAACGCCCGCCTTGGTCAGCGAAATATCGGACAGCTCACCCATTCTTGAATTATTGGTATAGCCGATGATCAAAAACGTTCCCACAACGCCCAAAATAAGCACAGGAACTACGGCGAACACGACCAATATACCAATAAGTCCAAATCTCAAACTCTTTTTCTTCATTATTCATCCCCCTAGCATTATATAATGATATATAGTTATAGTTTATAATGAACGGATATTCACAGACCGTATAAAAACGTCCGTTTTTTCCTCTGTATGATCAAGATTTCATTATCAACTAAAGCGTTCATCCAACCCGGTCTTTTTGGCGCGGATCTCGGTCTGTACTTTCAGAATATATCTTCCGATAAGATCCTCCTGCGCCGCTGTAAGCCCCTGAAACTCGCACCCGTAGCCCTGTATGGAGCCGTCTGCGTTGCGCTGCACCCTCAGCACCCTGGCCGCCGCGTTCAGCGGATTGTCTATAAACAGATTTATGTCTAAGCAAACGAGGTCGTTTTCCATAAATTCGTTATCCTCGCACGCGATGAAAACCCCGCCGACGTTTATATCCAGCATTTTGATCTCAACAGGCTCCTCAAACCGCACGGTTTTTTCATCCCTCACATAAAAAAGCGCCCTGCCGCTTTCCACGACCTTTACCTTAAAATATCTGCGTCGTTCCTTGAGAAGCTGAGAATCGTTGGAATGAAGTATCTTTACATTCAGCTGCGTATCCATAGACATGGATACCGCGCCCGGATATTTTATTCTGTCAGCTCTTTTAGTGGTAGTGACGACTGAAACTATAGTGTTCCTGTCAAGCTCCGGCAGATCTCTGCCCTTTATGATAACTATGCTGTCCTCGTCGGACATCATATTTTGGGGAAGCGTAAAGCCCTTTTCCGAGGTAACCAAAAGCCTGTCTTTCTCATCAAGAACTTCGACCTTTATCACCTTACTTCCAAATATCAAACGCATCAAACCCCTATTCTATAATGTATTTTGCACTTGGAGTAATATCGCATTACATAATTATCCGAATATTATTATACAATATCCAAGCAAATAAATCAAGTACTATTGGAAATTTTCTAAAAAAATCACAGATTTTTTTTGTTTTTTTAGGCAAGATAACGACTGTTTTTGTGTCAAAACTACTCTAATGCGGATATTTCCACGCCCTCGGCTTCGCTTTCATATCCGCTGTCTATATGAATTTTCAGCGAGTAAACCAGCTCGCCGCGCTCAAAGCAGAACTCACGCTCCTCAAACATCGCCGGCTCGCCTTTCTTTTCGCTCACGCCAACGCTCATCATAACACCCGAAACGCCGCCCCAGGTCTTTTCCTCAAGCGAGCTTTCGGCATGATACCCCGCCGAATTGACATTCATGACCAACGCGTTTTTCGCGGCGCTCAGCAGCTCCTTTGCGGTGGTATCGCCCCTGTTCGCCTCCGAAAACAGAGCGGACGCTTCTCCTCCCGGCGTTTTTGCCTTAAACAGCAAACGTTCGCCGTTGTCCTCATACATTTTTTTCAATTCCTCCGCGGAACCGTATTCTTCCGAAAGAGCTTCATACAACTCGCCGTAGACCTCGTCGCCCGATAACGTCTCCCAATCTTTCGGGTAACTCAGATCGATATTTGCGTTTTTTATCGTTACCAATCCGCTTTGATACGACAGACCGCTCCCGCAGCCGCAAAGCAGCGCGGCGATCGTCGGCGCAAGCGCTAAAAACGCGTATTTTACTTTCATATTAACATCTCCGTTCAATTTCCTCGGCGGTCTTTACGATAAGAGCCGCGCGATATCCTCGGGCAGCGGGCTTTCCACGTTAACGCTTTCCCCCGAAAAAGGAAGCCTAAGACGCATTTTTCCGCAGTGCAGCGCTTGCCGCCCGATATCCGAACGGTCGCCGCCGTATAGCTCGTCGCCGCAAAGCGGAAAGCCGATATACGCAAAGTGTACGCGTATTTGGTGAGTTCTGCCCGTTTTCAGCGTTATCTCCAAAAGCGTTCTGCCGTTTCTTCGCAAGACGGGCTTATAAAGCGTTAAAGCAGACTGTCCGTCCGCGCGCACCTCGCGCTTGATAATGCTGCCGTCCGCTCTGCCTATCGGCTCGTTTATTTCGCCGCCGTCCGTGATATCGCCGCTTACGACTGCATAATATGTCTTTTCGATACCGTCCTGTAAAACGGCGGCCGCGAGTTTGTTTTTCGCGCAGACGATAAGCCCCGATGTGTCCTTATCCAAGCGGTGAACGGGACGAAACGCGCTTTCGGGATAAAGCGCCGCGTAAAGATTTCCCAATGTATCGGCATAATGAACGATCGACGGGTGAACGGCAAGGTTCGGCGGTTTGTCAAAGATCACGACGTCCTCGTTTTCAAACGCGATCTTCGCCTTTATATTGGGATTGGGCACAACTGCGCCGCTGTCGTCTATACGTACTTTAACGACGTCGCCCGCGCCGAGAATATCCACGGTGCGAAGTATCTCGCCGCCGCGCGTAAGACCGCCGCGCGCTTTCAGCCTTGTTATCAGTTTATGCGAAAAGCCCAGATTTTGCAAAAACTTTTCGGCGCGCTCTCCGTTTTCGCTCTCCGACACGGTAAATTCAAGCTCGCGCGTCATTTTGTAAGACCCAGCTTCGTTAAGTTTCCGTCCTCGACAAACGTTTCCGCGTTATACATAAACAACACCTGAGAATATTCGTCAAGATCGATAAGCTGATTTAAATCCGTGCTGATATACCGCATATCCACCATTGCTATTTTGCTGTAATGATTAGCCAAAAACGGCACCAGCGAATGCGCGTAGCTGTCCTTAACGATAAGAAGCGTCTTGTCGTTTTCAACGTCGGTCTCTATCGTAACGAGCGGAACATTGCTGCCCGTAAAGCTCGAATATTTGTCCTTTTCGTTCAAGAAATCGCGGACGTAAAGGCTGTCGTATTCGCTCACTTTATCGCCGTCCACGCAGGTCATCTTTATTTTCGGCTCGTTATTCGCCGGAGTGAAGTATTCGATGCTGTCGGGAGTTACGCTGTCGTCGAGTGTCTTGCTGTAAAGCGTTCCGCGAAAATCCTCGCTTGCTGTCTCTATATTAAATGAATTGTAGCCGTAAGCCGCGTAGCCGAGCGCTTTCGCCGCCGACTGATACGCGTAGAACGCGCCCAAGCTCGTCCAATGGTGGTCGGTGCGGTAATAGACGTATTCGTCCTCGCTGCTTGAAAGGTAGCTGCGGCAGTCGATAGTGCCGACGTTTGTCAGCGCGTGATACGCCGTATCGATAACCACTCTTTCGCTTAAAAAATCCATATAGCTCGGTATCTTGTTCGTAAAAAGCTCCTGCACCGTCGGAGCTATCATCATAAACATCTGCTTTTCGGGGAAGCGCCCCGCGAAATCGTTTATCGCGTTTAAATTATCGTAAAACTGCTCCTGATCGAATGGTTTCAAAAGCTGTATCATTTGGTCGTCTACGGTATAAACGCCGTTTATCTCCTGTTTTCCCGACAGCCTTTGTATGCCGTTTGAAGCCTTGACCCAAGTCTCGCGCCCCGCCAAATGGTCGCACAGATAGGTCTCAAAATCGTCCTTGAACGCGCTGCCCGTCCTGTCGTTAATATACTGCCACTTCACGGAATTCCACACGTCGGCGGGATTTTCGGCGGACTGCAGCTTTTTGGTATTCACAACGCTCGGCATTTGGGCGAGGTACCTGTTCTCGTTCTCGCTTTTCTCCTTTTTGGGGAGTATCACGGTAGTCAAAGAGGTTCCGCACAGCACGGCCGCAAAAAGCGCGATCATCAGCTTATTCGGCGTCATTCTAAAATTCTTCATTTTTACCTCCGTTCATTCTCAAAAGTTGAAGTAAAGAAACGGGTGATAGCTTGAGGTGGTGATAAACGCGACACTCGCGAGCATTACCGCGGTCTGAACAACCGGATATCCGTAAAGCGTCCACTTCGGAGCCTTTTCTTTAATGTATGCGCTTATGCGTTTGAGTGTGTCGGTGCTGCCGATAATGCAGACCGCGAAAATAACGCCGTAGTTCACCAAAGCATTTACAGCGAAATTGCTTATATGGAAGCCGTTCGCACCGAACATCACACCGACATATCCGAATATCCGACCGAATACCTCCGAAAAATGCACGGTCCCCGCAGGCACGTAATCGAACATTACCCAGCCGATAACTACCAAAACGAACGTGTAGAGCCAACTGAAAAAGCTTGGTATTTTATCCAATATCTTGCCCAAAAACAGCTTTTCCAAGACGATAAGTACGCCGAAATACGCGCCCCAGATCATAAAATTCCAAGAAGCGCCGTGCCAGATGCCCGTAACCGTCCATACTATCAGAAGATTGATAACGGTGCGCGGCAAGCCCTTTCTCGAGCCGCCCAGAGGAAAATAAAGATACGACTTGAACCACCCGCCGAGCGTCATGTGCCAGCGCCGCCAGAACTCGCTTATAGACTTCGACATATAAGGATAATTAAAGTTCTCGGGGAAATTAAATCCCATCATCTTTCCCAAGCCTATCGCCATATCGGAGTAACCCGAAAAGTCAAAGTAGATCTGAAACGTAAACGCGAGTATCCCGAGCCATGCTTCCGGCGCGGTAAGGCTTGAAAGCTCGATAGCCTTGACGGAATCCCATAAAGCGCCGATATTGTCCGCGATAAGGACTTTTTTGCCCAAGCCCGTGATAAAGCGCGAAATGCCGCTTCCCACCATATCCTCGGTGATCGAACGGTCGTCCAGTTCGTTCTGAACGTCCTCGTAACGCACGATAGGTCCCGCTACTATCTGCGGGAACAGCGTCACGAACGCCATAAAACTAACGGCGCTTTTCTGCACCTTTATCTTGCGGCGGTACAGGTCGATCGTGTAACTCATTGACTGGAACGTGAAGAAGCTTATCCCGATAGGCATCGGCAGCTTGTCAATTTCGCCGTTGATACCTTTAAACATCGCGTTGAACAGCCTAACGAACGGGTTGGTAATATCAAGTCCGAACCACCCGTTTATCGAATTCACGAGAAAATCCGAATATTTGAAGATCCCAAGCAGGCTCAAATTCATTATAACAGAGATAAGCAGGCACGCCGTTCGGACTTTTGGCTTATCGTCGTTTTTGTCCATAATTCTGCCCGCCGTGTAATCTATAAACGTGCTAAGTATCATCACAAACACGTAAAGCGGTTCGCCCCAACCGTAAAAAAGCAGACCGCTTACCAAAATAACAATGTTTTTACCCTTTTTCGGCACTATGTAGTACAATATCAAAACTATCGGCAAAAACGCCAGCATAAACGTCAGTCCCGAAAAAACCATTAGGCTGTTCCCCTTTCGATAAGATCAAAAAATTCATCGCGCGAATACATCACATTAAGTATCTCCAAAAGCATATTTGCCGAAAGCCGCTTCGGAAGCTTCAGCCGCATTTGCAGCTCCGCGCGCTTTTCGGAAGAGCCGTCCGCGCCGATAAGCCCCAAGTCCATAAAATCGGCTTTGGTGATAGGCTCTCCGCGGCTCTCCGACTTTTCCGCGATCACTCCCGCATTTCGGAACGCTTCTAGCAATATCCCGTCCGAAATGCCCTCGACGCCCAGCAAACCTTGCTTTGAAGGTTCGCGCTTGCGTCGCTCCTTGCCCTTGATATCGGGCACGTAAACGTGAATTACCTCGCCGTCCCGAGCCAGTTCTTTTATTTTATTGCGTATCTGAAAGCCCGCGCTGTCGCTGTCGGTAAGTATCACTATCCCGGTAGTCCGAGCAAGCGTTTTGATAAGTTCCGCTGTCTCCTTATCTTTGTATATCGAGAAGCCGTTCACGGGCACTATCACCGCGTCGATAACGTTCGAGAGCCGTATTTTGTCATACTTGCCCTCGACTATCACGGCTTGCTTTATCTTGACCATAACCCCCCCGATTACAATTGACAGTGTACAATTGACAGTTATATCCGCGTATCAAAACGCCGACGCATCGCTTAAATCTGCATACAATCTAAAACAAAGCGGCGAAGCCGCCACCGCAATTGTCAATTGTACATCATAAATTATTTCGGCAGCGCCGCTACTTCCACTATCGCCCGCTCTATAAGCTGACGGCGGTCGGCTTTGGAGGAATTCAAAAGACGGTTGGCATTGTAAAGTATCGCGATACAGTCGGCGAGATAAGTCACCGAGAGCTTTTGCACCGCCGAGTACGCGTTCTTCATAACAAACGCGCGTCTCCCGTAGTTCAAAACCGACGCGGCTTCGGAATAGGACTTCCTTGCCGCCTGTCCCAGCTTTGCGCGGTATAGGTCGACAAAATGTCCCGAAAGCGTTGCCATAATGATTATCGGCTCTACGCGCTGAATGAAAAGCGCGTCCAAAATTTTCAAAGCCTTGCCCGTGCGCCCCGAAAAAAGCTCCTTGGCAAGGTCGTAGATATTTGATTCCACGCGCTTCGGCACCAGAGCGTCGATATCCGCGCGCGTTATCTCGCCGCTTTGCCGATAGGCGCACAGCTTCTCGGTCTCGTTTTGCAGCAGCGACAGACTGCCGCCCACGCATTCCGAAAGATAAGCGGCGTTGGCGTTTGAAAGCTCACAGCCCGCGCGGCGGCACTTCGCGATAGCCATACCCTCTGTTTTCGCTTCGGAAAACCGAGCCAGCTCACAGACGACGCCGTTTTTGTCCGCCGCCTCGATAAGCTTTTTCATACGCGCCTTGCCGATTTTTTCCTTAAACTTTTTCGGGTCTCCCTCAACGTTCTCGCGCGTTATAATTATAACGGACGTGTCGGGAATGTCGGAAAGGAGCGCGGTGTAATTCTCAAACTCGTCCTTTTCGAGACAGTCGGGATCGAAATTTTTCAGCAAAACGCACTTGCGCTCGGCGAAAAACGGCAGACTGTCCGCGAAATCCGAAAGCTCGTCGATCTTCGGCGGTCTGTCCTCGCGGTTGCCCTTATCCGCGCCCGGAACAAGCGAGTACTTACGAAAATTCATCTCCCGCTGTTCAAAAGGAACGGCAAGATTTACAAGCTTATCCGTATACATACGAATAAGGAAATCCTCCTCGCCGTAAAGCAGATAGACCCGCGCGAGCTTTCCCGCCTTGATATCCGCGCCGAGAGCCTGTTCCGTTATTTTCATACCATATTCCCGTTCAATTGTTTGCCGCCCAAAATGTGGAAATGCAAGTGCCGAACGCTCTGACAGCCGTGCTCTCCGACGTTTGACACTACGCGGTAACCGTCCTTAAGCCCCTCTTGTCTCGCGATCTCGGCGATTTTTGCGAAAATATACCCGACAACGCCCGAGTTCTCCGCGTTCAGCTCGTCTACGCCGCCGATATGCTCTTTCGGGATAACGAGAATATGCGCGGGCGCCTGCGGGTTGATGTCGCGGAACGCCAATATTTTATCGTCCTCGTAAACCTTTGTCGAGGGTATCTCCCCCGCGATTATTTTACAAAACAAACAGTCCATATTTCCTCCTCAAATATCCGGTTTATTTAAAGCGGGCTTCAGTTTCTTTTCCCAAAGCGCTTTGCATAAGCGTAATATTATCCAACTCAAAATACAAAATACCGCTGTCATTGCGGCGGATACCGCCAAGCAAAATGAATATCCTTTTCCCTTGAAGTAATGTGACACAAATGTGCGGGGCGCCACTTGATTTAAATAAATCAACAGCGACAGCGGCGCAAAGCACCGCATCCAATTGAACCTAAACAATGCCCCAACATAACTCTTGCCGCTGAAAGTTATAGCCAAAGCTATCGGCAGCAGCAAAGAAACGCTCATATATGACCTGTTTCCCCACCCGGAAAAACATATTACATAAAAATACAGCGCATACAGCAACATCTCTAATATTGTAAGCAGTATTCGTTTTCGTTTGTTAAATTCAATGCGGTTTATTTTTTTGTACATTGTATAAGCGCAAATTCCGAAACACAAACCGCAAAACGCTCGGTATATACCGCCCAAAAAGAAACCGTATGCGCCCGACAAATCAAAAAACGTAAACTTTCCGTCAGCTTGGCACATATATCCCAAAAGGAACACCGCCGCCAACGGCGCAAAAACATAAAGCGTGAAATCTGTTTTCTTGTAAAGCATATATGCCAACAGCAGCATACACAGAAGCATTGCCGAAATATACCATGTCACTAAATTGTTTTCAATGTAAACGCCGCTCATCTTGATCATTAACAGCTCCTACACGGTTTCTACAAGTATCTCCCCTATTCCCGATATTCCTTTTGGGGCGCCGCTGCCGACATAGATGAAAACGTCAACCAGCAGTACAAAACACAAAGCCAACAGTATTTTTCCAAATAAGCCCTTAAACTTGCGCATTACAAAATCTATCGAGGCTTTACCGAAGTTTTCGGTGATGTTCTGCTTTGAGATACTGTTTGCCATCAGCATTCCCGATACAATAAAGAAAAAATGCACGCAATATGTGCCAAGGTGATTTGACGCTGTTCTTGCGGGATCATTCTTTGACAAAAAGATTCTCATATGATAAAAGAATATTATTATCGCAAACATTAGCTTGAAAAAATCAAGCTCGTAGTTTCTGCCGCCTTGTTTCATCGAGCCGCTTTCACACGAACTTTGTGCGTTTTTCAATATTTATTCCTCCATAATACAGGAGCGCCTTAAGCATAGAAAAACGCTTTAAAAGTTCCTTTCACAATGAAAGTTTACGCTCCTTTTTTTCTCAAGCGCTTTATGGCGCTTACAACAATATAATTCAACAAGCAAAATCCGACGGTATAGACCGCCATGATTGCGGAACTCTGCAAGTATCCGCGACCGGGATAAAAATTCGTCACCACCACGCGCGCCGCGTGATGATTTAGATAAATGCTCAGCGACAGCGGCGCGAAAAATCTCATCCAACGGAATTCAAACAGCCGTGCGACATAGCTCTTGCCGCTGAACGTTATAGCTATGGCGATCGGCAGCAGCAGCCACACGGTCATATACGACTGATTTCCAAATCTCGAAAAAATCAAAACAAAGTAATAAACCGCATACAGAAAGACTTCCAACACCGTAAGTTTTATGCGCTTTTGCTTATCAAACTCCATGTTCTTGATTTTGTCGTAGATCGTATACGCGCAAATGCCGAAGCATAAGCCGCACATTCCGCGAATAACGCCGCCGGTCACCGCGCCGTACATCTTCTCCGCGGTAAGCACAGACCACTTCACATCGGTTTGAGACATAAAACCCAAAGTGCACAACGCCGTTATCGGCGCGAAAACATACAATGTGAACTGTTTCCTGCGGAACAACATATAAGCCAGCGGCAGCATGCACAAAAGCATTGCCGAAATATACCAAACAGGTCTGTTGTATGCGACATAAGTGCCGCACAGCTGAACCATAAAAAATTCGGGTATGGCGTTTATAACGTACTTCAAACAATTTGAAACACTCGTACCGGAAAGAATCTTAACCGCCAGTTGAATTACAATAACAATGAACAATGCCACCGTAAGCGGCAAAAACATTCCCTTATACTTATTCACCACATATTGCGCCGAACGCTTGCCACAATCTTCAACTTCACCCTGCTTCACAATGCTGTTCGCCATAAGCATTCCCGAAATAATAAAGAAGAATTGAACGCTCGCCGGACCGAAATGAGTTAAATATCCGTAAAGCGAGGAATCCTTTGACACAAATGAATGCGTATGCGTAACAAACACCAACACTGCCATTACGAGTTTCAAAAAATCAAGCTCGTAATTTCTGCCGCTTTTCAGTTCGTTCTTGCAATCAATTTCAAATGAATGCCGTGTGTGTGTAGAGTTTACAGCCATTTTACCCTCCAAATTTTACTTGATATATTTGCCCGCTATCTCGCCGACAGCTTTCAGCGCTTCGGGTATCTTGGAAGCGTCGGGCACGCCCGCCATAGCCTGATCGGGCTTTCCACCGCCTTTTCCTCCCGCGACAGCCGCGACTTCTCTAACGATAGTACCCGCGTTCGCACCCTTTGCCACCGCGCTCTTGGAGCACTTGCAAAGAATGTTGCTCTTTCCCTCGTTAGTGCCCGCGAGAACCGCGATAAAGCAGTCGTACTTGTCCGCCAAGCCGTCGCCGATCTTGCGCAAGCCGTCCGCGCCCGTGCCGTCAAACGCCGCCGTGATGACTTTCACGCCGAGGACGTCCGTCTCGTCCAGATTGCCGAGTTGAGCGTTAGCCGCCGCCTGCTGCATTTGCTCTATCTTCTTGTCCTTTTCACGAAGTTCGCTCATCACGCTTGTCAAACGGTTCACAAGCTCGGAGTTCTGCGTTTTGAGAACCGCAGCCGCCTTATCCACGGTTTCAAGAGTATCGTACAGTAAATTAAGCGTATTCGCGCCCGTAACCGCTTCGATACGGCGCACGCCGCTTGCTACAGAGCTTTCGCTTACTATCTTAAACAAGCCCGCTTCGGCGGAATTTTTGAGGTGCGTACCGCCGCAGAATTCCGTAGAGTAATCGCCCACGGAAACAACGCGCACGGTGTCGCCGTACTTCTCGCCGAACAGCGCCATGGCGCCCTTTTTCTTCGCTTCTTCTATCGGCAGAACCTCGGTAACTACGGGAACCGCTTTCAGAATTTCGGCGTTTACGGCTTGCTCAACCCGCGCTATTTCGTCTTTCGTCATCGCGCTGAAATGCGTGAAGTCGAAACGGCAGCGGTAGGGGTCTACATAAGAGCCGCTCTGATGAACGTGTTCGCCGAGCACCTCGCGAAGCGCCGCCTGCAAAATGTGACAGCAGGTGTGATTTCTCTCGGTAGCCTTGCGGGAGTTCGCGTCAACTCTCGCGGTCACGCCGTCATTAACGGAAAATCCGCCCGAAATAACCTTGCCGAAGCTCATAAATTGTCCGCCGCCGAGCTTCTTGGTGTCGCTTATCTCGATAATGTCCGAACCGCCCTTGCATATAGAGCCGCGGTCGCCGACTTGTCCGCCCATTTCCGCGTAGAACGGAGTTTTCTCGATAATAACGCCGACTTCGTCGCCCGCGCCGCACAAATCGGAAATCTCGCCGTTTTTGGTGATCGCGAGTATTTTCGTTTCGAATTCAAGGGTATCGTAGCCCACAAATTCGGTGGTAAACTTGTCCAGTTCGGAATTTTTCGCGTTATCCCAGCCGCCGCCGAGTTTTTTGTTCTCGCGCGCGGTCTGCTTCTGGACTTTCATACACTCCTCGAAGCCCTTTTCGTCCGCTTCAAAGCCGTTTTCGTGAAGTATCTCTTTTGTGAGGTCTACGGGGAATCCGTAAGTATCGTGAAGCTTGAAAACGTCCTCGCCCTTAAGGGTTTTCTCGCCCGTTTTCTTGAGGTTTTCTATCATCTCGCCGAGAATTTCCGTGCCCTTGTCGATCGTCTTGGAGAAGCTCTCCTCCTCGGTTTGGATAACCTTTTTAATATAGGCGCGCTTCTCGCCGAGTTCGGGGTAAGCGGACAGGTTCTCGTCGATTACGGTGTCGCAAACCTCGTACAGGAACGCGTTGTGATAACCGAGCAGTCTGCCGTGACGAGCGGCTCTGCGGAGCAAGCGGCGCAGAACATAGCCCCTGCCCTCGTTGGACGGCAGAATACCGTCGCCCACCATAAACGTTGTGGAGCGAATGTGGTCGGTGATAACTCGGATAGAGATGTCCTTTTTATCGTCGTCGTGATAATTCACGCCGATAATCGAGCAGATCTTGCCCATTATATTCTTAACGGTATCGACTTCAAAAAGGTTGTCCACGCCCTGCATTACGCACGCGAGACGTTCCAAACCCATTCCCGTATCTATATTCTTTGTGGCAAGCTGAGTGTAGTTGCCCTTGCCATCGTTATCGAACTGCGTGAAAACGTTGTTCCAGATTTCGATAATGCGGTCGTTTTCCTCGGCTTCCTCAAAGCTGTTTAAAGGACCGTACTTCTCGCCGCGGTCGAAATGGATCTCGGAACACGGACCGCAGGGACCGCTGCCGTGCTCCCAGAAGTTATCGGCTTTGCCGAGCTTTACGATGCGGTCGCGCGGCACGCCTATCTCGTTCGCCCAGATGTCGCCCGCTTCGTCGTCCTGTTCGTAAATAGTGACCCAGAGCTTTTCCTCAGGTATCTCAAGCACCTTTGTAAGATACTCCCAAGCCCACGAAATAGCCTCATGCTTGAAGTAGTCGCCGAAGCTGAAGTTGCCGAGCATCTCAAAATAAGTGCCGTGTCTCGAAGTGTGTCCAACATTCTCGATATCGGGCGTTCTAATGCACTTCTGACAGGTCGTCACACGGTGGCGCGGCGGCTCCTCGATACCCTGAAAATACTTTTTAAGCGGCGTCATACCCGCGTTTATCAGCAAAATAGAGTTGTCGTCCGCGGGCGGCACCAACGGAAAACTGGGCAGTCTCAAATGCCCTTTGCTCTCAAAAAACTTCAAATAACTCTCGCGCAGATCGTTAAGTCCCATCCATTTCATAATCTTTACGTCCTTTCACATGGCTTTCGCTTTACAGGAGATCTCAAACCGCTTCTCCCAAAAATACATACATATTTTATTATACCTCATTTCTCGATTTTTGTCAATATACTTTTCCGTAAAAATCCGAGTTTTCGACCTCATAAAGCGCGGCGCTCCTCGCTTATTCCTCAAACCGCGCCCTAAGCTTTTGGAGCGCCTTTTTTTCGATCCTTGAAACGTAGCTTCGTGAAATTCTCATTTCCTTGGCGATCTCGCGCTGCGGCATGGGCTTGCATACGCTTCCGTCCAGATCGGGGATCCCATAGCGCTTGCATATTATCTCCCGCTCGCGTTTGGTGAGTTCTTCTTTAATGAATTTGTACAGCTTTTCGGAGTAAATGGTAAGCTCCGCGTTCTTTTCAACGTTAATTTCGCTCGCGAAAATATCCGCCAAAGTCAGAGCGTTTCCCTCGCCGTCGTTTTCGATAGGATCGAATAAATTAAGCTCGTTTTGCTGATGCTTGATTTTGCGAAAATGCATTTTTATTTGATTAGCTATTACACATCAACGGAAACGCTTGCAGCGCCGCTTATATAATAATGTAGGGTCGTCGGAACAAAATACCCCGCCCGCGCACTTTTGTTCTCGTCCGATTTTGAAAAGCTTACCCCTTGGAGATCGGACAAGCGTTCAGCGGCTCTTGATCAACAGAACAAGACGCGGTGATTATATGAATAATATATTCGGCTGTTTTCTCCGTCATGCGAGGTACAAAGAAATACTGCCAAAAATATTTTAAGTAATGTAGCTCTATAATTTAAGTAAATTATAAGCTGATATTTACCTAACAGATTAGGTAAATATTATGAGCATTTACCTAAAATTTTCTACTTTGAAAATAACATATAGCAATAATCAACAAAGATAGAGTTGGAAAATTGTAACAAACAGAGAAAAACTGAAAACGATTACACATTTTTTGAAAATTATATTGACTTAAATCAAAAGCTGTGATAAAATAAAATCACAGTTAATATTAGGTTAACTGAAAACGATTACTAAAGTGTGTTTTTAAGTTAAGGAGGAAAACGCGGTGGGTAAAACATTCATGAAACGGTTTGTCTCGGGCGCAGTTGCAGCAGTAGTTGTGGCAGCATCAATTCCGTTGATAAATCGCATTACTTCTGCACAAACTTATCCCGAAGATTTTGTTTATGCAGACAACGGGTGCTTTATGTGCGATGGAAGTCCGTACTACTATGGAGGCACTAACTGCTATTATCTTACGTACAAGTCCGACAGCGAAGTCAAAAATGTATTTGACAACGCAAAGGATATGGGACTTAAGGTAATAAGAATTTGGGGCAACCTTGATGTCGGCAGAAAAACCGGCAAAGTAGACAAAAACGGTTATCCTGTGTTTGAAGGCAATAACGACGGTGACGGTCAAAAAGACGGCATATACTTCCAGTATTGGGATGACGACGAGAAAAAGCCCAAGGTCAACGAGGGCGCGGACGGTTTGCGCCGCCTCGATTACATTATCAAACAAGCCGAAGAACATGATATGAAGCTTATCATTACGTTCACCAACTATTGGGAAGCGTTCGGCGGCATGGGTCAGTATGTAAAATGGTATCAGATGCTGCAAGGTAAATCGGTATCCTCCGGTAAAGTACAAACAACCGATTGTTGTGAGTTTTATACTAACGAAACAATGAAAGGCTGGTATAAAGACTACGTTAAAACTCTCCTTAACCACAAAAATTATTATACCGGCGAGACTTTAAAGAATTCTTCGGCAGTATTTGCTTGGGAACTTTCCAACGAGCCGCGCTGTCCTGCCGATATCGGCTGCGAGGACGATATACTTTATAATTGGGTAAAGGAAATGAGCGCTTATGTAAAATCTCTTGATCCCAATCACATGGTATCTGTCGGCGACGAGGGATTTTACAATCTGAGCGGAAACGAAATAAATTCTTCCGGACTTCCCAACTACCCCTATTCCGGCTATGAAGGCGCGGATTTCGATAAGCTGATGTCTTTGAAAACCGTTGACTTCGGTACGCCTCACATGTATGTGGATCAATGGGGCTTGAAATTCGGCGACAGCGGCGAGGACGATACGAATTGGATCAAGCGCCATGCCGAAACCACACAAAAATACAATAAGCCCGTTATCTTTGAAGAATTTGGTCTTACCGATAAAACCAAGCGCGATTCTACTTATCAGAAGTGGATGGATATAATTACGGGCAAGACGTTCGAGGATATCGAATATCAGGGCTTCAACTATTGGATGATCGCTTCTTACCTCGATGACGGAAGCCTTTATCAAGACTATGACGGCTACACCGTTTACGGTCCCGAGGGAACGGCGACGGAGTCCACAAGAAAACTTCTTATGGGCACCGCTAAGATAATGAACGAAAAGAACATTATCAACATCACAGATCAGTCCGAATATACTTATGACAGAGCTTCGGGACAGGATGTTACAGTAAAAGTAACAGTCAACGAGGGCAGTATAAACGGCGTTGAATTTGACGGCAAAACGCTTTCAAGCTCCAACTACACAAAGGACGGAAACACCATTAAAATCAAGTCTTCGTTCCTTAAGGACAAAGAGCTTACAAAGCACAGCGCGAAGATCATTATGACGGCGGGCAACTCTCCTAAGTTCTCCGTTATAACAATGGACAGCCAGCTTCCCAAACCCACAATTTCTCCTACGGACGTTTCTGTCGACATAAACCCCAAGTCCTGCAGTGACATTGTTATTACAATGGACAAGAAAACAAGCGAGTTTAGAGGACTTTTGTTTGACGGCAAGAAACTCTCCGAAAATTCCGATTACACTGTAGACGGCGATACGGTTACTATCAGCGCGTCTTTCCTCAAGACCTTGAAAACGGGCGCGAAAGAGATCACGTTTGACTTCTATGAGGGCGAGGACAGCATATTGAACGTTGCCGTTTCCGATACGACTGGTCTCGACGAGCTTGATACGTTCGAGAAATATGAGAGCGACGACGATCTTTGGGCGGCATATTCCAAGAATGAGGGCGGTAATGAGGTAGGTCTTAAGCTTGTTGACAAAAACGGCAGCAAGGCTTTGGCATTTACCTATAACGTTGCAGGCAGCGATGGATATTGCGGCGTTAACCACCCGATAGCGGCTAAAGATATGAGCTCGTTCAAAGGCATTTCGTTTGATATCGAGGGCGACGGTTCGGGCAACAGCTTCACTTTGCAGCTGCGCGACGCTAACGACAAATATTTCGAGAAAAACATCACGGTAGATTTTACGGGTGTTAAAACCATTAAGGTTCCGTTTGACGAGTTCAAGCTCGCAAGTTGGCAGGAAAGCAGCAACGCAAAGCTTGATACGACCAAAATCAACCAGTTCTCGCTTTATGCGGGCAACGGCGGCAGTGTTACAACAGGCGTATATTATTTAGATAACATTATGGGATATAAGGACGATAAGCCTATCGACCTTGATCCATACATCATCAATACAAGCGGAACTTATGACGGCAAAACCTCCGGCGTCAGAGTTGATCTTGTGCTTAACGGAAAGAGCGTAGATTCCGTTTCCAACGGCAATAAGACGCTTGTAGGCGGTGTTGATTACTCCGTTAACGGCAGTCAGACAATGATAAACGGTCAATATCTTGCAACACTTGATAACGGTACTTATGATCTCGTATTCAAATTTAGCAACGATAAAGAAGCGGTATTTACGCTTACCGTTAATAAGGGCGGCGACGTTCATGTACACAGCTATACGTCTAAGGTAACAAAATCGGCAACTTGCACCGAACAGGGTACCGTTACATTTACATGTGAATGCGGCGATACATATACAGAGGCTATTCCCTCTCTTGGACACGATATGAAGTTCTCAAGCAAGGTAGAGCCTACCGAAACCGAAGCGGGTTATTCGATCTACAAGTGCGAAAGATGCGGTCATACCGAGAAGCGCGAGTTTGTAGATCCCATAAAGCCCCACACTCACAATTATACTTCCAAGATCACTAAGGAAGCGACTTGCACAACAGATGGAATTATAACGTATACTTGCGGCGACTGCGGCGACACTTACACCGAAACCATTCACGCAAAGGGACACAACGAAAGCGATTGGATTGTTGATAAGAAGCCCACCGCAACAACAAGCGGTTCTAAGCATACCGAGTGTACGGTATGCGGAGCAACGCTCAAAACAGAAGTTATCGCTCCCACAGGCGATGACGATAAGGAAGAAACAACGAACTTCTTCAGCGGCAATGCGTCCTGCGGCGCATGGAATCAAGCGGTATCTCTTGATACCAAGAAGATCGGCGGCGACTTCGATCCGTCTGTATTTACCAAAGACGGTTATGTGTATGTTGAATACAAAGGCGACGGCAGCATTGGATTGATCCTTCAAAGCTGGTCGGGCGCTGAAGGCTGGGCGCGTGTAACTCCTTATGAAACAGGCAGCGCAAACGGTCACAAGTATGCTAAGTTCAGCTATGCAGATATGGTAAGCGAATTCGGTTCTTCCGATTTCAGCGGCAAGCTTGACAGATTCCATATTGCGGCAATTGAGGACGCTATAACTGTTTACAGCGCAAGTTATGTAACCGGCGGCGACAGCGGCAATGACGACAAGGATGACGACAAGGATGACGACAAGGACGACGATAAGGACGATGACAAGCCCACGGAAAGCGATCCTTATGTATCGGCATTCTGGGGCGAAGCGAGCTGCGGCGCGTGGGGTCAGGCAGTAAGCATTGACCTTGCAAAGAATGGCGGCAAATTCGAGGCAAGCTCCATTACTTCTGACAGCTACTTCTATGTAGAGTACACCGGTTCCGATCTTGAGCTTATTCTGCAAAGCTGGTCGGGCGGCGCAAATTGGGCAAAGGTTCAGTCGTTTGAAAACGGCACTGCCAACGGTCACAATTATGCGAAGTTCAGCTACAAGGATATGGTAAGCGCGTTTGGTTCCGATTTCGGATCCCTCGACAGGATCAATGTCGGAGCAAAGGACGACGGCATCACGGTTTACTCCGTATGCTGCTGCTATCCCGGATAATCGCAAGCACAAAATAACATAATGGCAAATGAAACGCGGGAACGTTTAAATTCCCGCGTTTCGATCTTTTTACGCAAACAAAAACGCGGAGAATCTTCTTCCGCGTTTTTTTGTTCAAGCAACACCGCACAAAGACCGCGTTTCGCGCGCGGTGTTGCCTTAAAATTATGCAGCGGATTTCAAATTCTCGATGATCTTCTTTACCACATAGGCTCTTTCTTTGTAGGAGAGACCGGCGTTTTTTAACTTCTTTTCCACGATTTTGCAGAACAGCTCGTTCGTTTTCTCTTGAAGCGCTTCAAGTGATCTCTTGTCCTCGGGCAAATGTATAATAACGTTTATTTTCTGAGACTTGGACATTGCTGTCAACTCCTTGGCATTTTTATAATATGCGGCGGAGTTTGTACATAATTACACGAAACGCATTTTTAGACATATCTTCCATAAAAATATTATAATCTAAAATAACCGCAGAAAGGAGCAGTAAAATGAAGACCGCTATATATTCCAGAAAATCGAAATTCACGGGCAAAGGCGAGAGCATAGGAAACCAGATACAGCTTTGCCGAGAGTACATTTCAAGTCATTTCCCCGAAGCGGCGGACAATGAGATTTTTATTTACGAAGACGAGGGATTTTCCGCGAAAAACCTTGACAGACCGCAGTTCCGCGCGATGATGACCGAAGCGAAAAAAGCTCCTTTCGATTGCATAGTCGTTTACCGCTTGGACAGGATAAGCCGCAACGTCGGCGACTTCGCGAACCTTATCGAAGAGCTGAACGGTATGCACACCGCGTTTATCTGCATAAAGGAGCAGTTCGACACCTCGACCTCAATGGGCAGAGCAATGATGAATATAGCGGCGGTTTTCGCGCAGTTGGAGCGCGAAACCATTGCCGAAAGAGTACGCGATAATCTTATTTTGCTGGCGCGAACCGGGCGCTGGCTCGGCGGTGTGACGCCGCTCGGGTATGTCGGTGAAAAAACGGAGATAATCGACGGCGAGGGCAAAAAACGCTCCGCGTATAAGTTAAAACAAGTGCCCGCCGAAATAAAAACCGTTAAAATGATCTACGAAAAATTCTTGGAATTTCAGTCAATGACAAAAGTCGCAGCTTGGCTTATTCAACACGATATAAAGACCCGCGAGAGGCGCGAATTTCGCCTGCGGGCAGTCAAAGATATTCTGAAAAACCCCGTTTATTGTATTGCCGATAAATCCGCTATTGATTATTTCAACGACCTTTCAAGTAGCGTTTGCTTCGAGCTGTCCGAAACGGACGGCAAGCGCGGTCTTATGCCGTTTCGCCGAACCGCTCAAACCGGCAGACAGCAGCGCCGAACTCCCCCGGAGGAATGGATAATCGCACTGGGAAAGCACACGGGAATTATCCCCTCGGACGTATGGATAAAGGCGCAGAATTTGATAGGAGAGAACGCGCACAAAACGTTTTACCGTCCCGTGCGAAACGAGATCAGCATTTTTTCGGGACTTGTCCGCTGTGCGAATTGCGGCAGTATAATGCGCCCGCGCGTCAATTCCAACAAGCGAAAAAACGCCGACAGCACTCAAACATTTTGCTATATGTGCGAATTTAAAGAGCGTTCGCGCAAATCGAAATGCGAGATGAAAAACGTCAACGGAAACGTGCTAGACAAGTTAATTTGCGACGAGATCCTGAAATTCAGTCAGCCGAATTCGGTTGTGGGAAAGCAGTTGAATTTATTGATGAAACATTCGAATAACAGCGCCGCCGACAATTCCGAAAAAATATCCGACCTGCAAAAGCAGATCGCCGTAAAGCAAAAAATGATCGCTAATTTAATGGAAGCTCTCGCCAAATCCGAAGACAGCGCGGCAATGGTCTCTTACACTAAAGCCGAAATAGAGAGCCTTGACGGAGAAATAAAAACGCTCAAAAAAGAGATTACCGAACTTGTGTCTGTCGGCGCGGAAAATATCGAGCGAGATAATCTTATCGACAATATTCTGAACTCGCTGAAAAAATTCAAAGAGTGTTTCGATAGCTTAACGGTAGTTGAGAAGCGCAATTTTATGCGGCAGATAATCGACCGCATAGAGTGGGACGGAGAAAACGCGCATATTTTTATCAAGGCGGCGTGCGAATAATATTGATATACGCCCGCTTTGACAGGCATTTAAGCTGCAAGGAAATGTTTCCGAAAGTGTGCAATAGCATTATCTATACATTTTGAAGCATAAGTACTGAATTGATTTCCCTTTCGGAAATCAAAAGTCTCAACGGCGCGGATAAGTCCGATAGTTCCGATAGACACAAGGTCGTCGGGGTCGCGGGCGTCGGGATAATTTTTGTTTACGATATAAGCCACCAGCCGCAAATTATGAATTATCAGCTTATTGCGGGCTTGTTCGTTTCCCTCCGACATTTCCTTGATACATTCAGCCTCCTCTTTTGACGACAGCTGTTTTGGGAACATATTTTTTCCCTCAAAATGCAGCCCGAAAAATAACAAATTTTGCAGTGCCAGTTTAAGCAGTAAAATACCCATAAAGCCCTCCCGAAGTTCGACAAAAGTCTGCGATAAATTATTATATTCGACAACGCTTGGGCAGTATTACATAAAAATCGCACTTCAAAATAACATTTTCTCTCCCGCTTCGCGGGGGAGAAATCATTGGTTTTGAAATGCGGATATCAAAATTATAAAAGGGCACCTCTAAAAACCGGTTTTTGCTCAAACGAGATTTTTAGAGATGCCCAAAAGATAAAAAACAGACGTTTATTCTCCCGGTTTTTCAAGAGGAGCAATGTTTTGAGGGGGCGTGGGAATGCCGTTCATAGAACCGCTGATTCCGGTACGGAGAACTCTGATCTTGTTGATATCGTCGGCAAGCAAAGTCTCTATTTTTCCAAGCATCTTGTCGGCGAATTCGGTAGTGGACGCGCGAGTGTCAATAGCCTGATTTTGCGCCTGTCTGATGATCTCCGTGGAACGGCGCTGCGCCTCTTTCATAATTTCGTTGTTATCGATAAGCTCCGCGCGGCGCTGTTCGGCCTTGCGTATAATAAGTTCGGCTTCGCGCTTAGCGTCGGCGATTATGTTGTTTTTGTCGGCGACGACGTTCTGCGCCTGTTTGATCTCCGTAGGCAGAGCTATTCTGATGTCTGATACTATATCGGCTACCTTGTCAACGTCGATCATGCTCTTTTTGCCGAACGGCACGCGCACCGCGTCGTGAATAAGATCCTCAAGAGCGTCTATAAGTTCCTCTATTGCATAGTTGTTTTCCATGATGATTTTGTCCTTTCCCGATAATTATTCCTCTCCGCGTTTTTCGGCGGCTGCTTTTCTTTTTTGGGCAAACTCCCTTGTCAGTTTTCGGCTTATTTCCTCGTGAATGACCGCGGGAACATATTTCGACAGATCTCCGCCGAACATCGCCACCTGCTTGACCATACTCGACGAAATAAACGTCGTGTTCGCGGTTGCGGGAATAAAAACCGTCTCCGCCTTGGGGTTTAAGTCCTTGTTGGTGTGCGCCATCTGAAATTCGTACTCAAAATCCGAAGTCGCGCGCAAGCCTTTCACTATAACGTCGACGTCGTGCTTCTTAAAATAATCCGCAAGCAAGCCGTCGTAGCTGTCTATCTCAATGTTCTTTATTCCCTTTGTCGCCTGGCTTAGCAGCTTGACGCGCTCGGGAATGGAAAAACTGTAACTCTTAAGGGGGTTTATCAAAACCACGACAATCAGTTTATCAAACATGGTCGACGCTCTCTGTATTATGTCCATGTGTCCGTTGGTAACGGGATCGAAGCTTCCCGGGTAAATAGCCGTTTTCACTCGCTGTCACTCTCCTGTTCGTCAACCTTTCTGTAAATCGAAACGCTCGTGCCGCCGTGCTTTAAAAGCTTTACCAAGTTCCAATCGCCCTCTTTTGCGGGAAGCGTGCATTCCTTTTCGTGCTCACAGAGAATTACGCCGCCGTCGTTCATTTTCGGTATCAAAAGCGGCAGCGCCTTTTGTATCAGCCGCCGTTCGTAGGGCGGGTCAAGCAGCGCGATATCGAACTTGACGCGCGCAGATTTCAGAAACGCCGAAAACGGCATATTGACAATATGCGCCTGCTCCGAAAAGCCCGTGCTTTCAACGTTTTTGCGAGTGACGGAGATCGACTGCGCCGCGCTGTCCGCGAAATAACATTCCGCCGCGCCGCGCGATAACGCCTCAATGCCGAGCTGTCCGCTACCCGCGAACAAGTCCAGAACCGTTCTTCCCTCTATCTCAAACTGTATAGCGCTGAAGATCGCTTCTTTCACGCGGTCGGTGGTAGGACGAACCAAGTCCGCGCCCTCGACCGTGATAAGTCTGCGCCCTCTCGCGCTTCCCGTAATAACTCTCATTTTTCCTCCCACTCGCCGTTCTCGCGCATTTCCTCGCTTGTTTCATATATCGTTTTCGCCGTAAGTTCCAAAAAGCCGCGGTTTTCTTTGTTTAAGCAATACCTGCTTTCGGGAGTGTCCTCCCTATCCGGAGTTAGGACTTTCGCACAACACGGCAGCATTTTAAAAATGTGGATAAAAGACAAAAGCTGCTTATCGGCGTCGCCGCCCTCGGGCATTGATGTCACGGGAACGTAAAATCCAAACTCCCCGTCAACGTTCATTACCGGACCGCAATAAAGGTCGGTTTCCTCATAGCCCATTATTTTCGGCTGACGGCTTTTCATATATTCAAGATATTTTTTATCCACACGGTACATTCCGTAAGGCATCGGTTCAACGTGATGCATTTGCTAAAACCTTTCCTGTATAAAATCGTAAAGCTCCCGCGCCTTTTCCACGCTCACCTTAGCCGCCTTTTGCAGTTCCTCGGCAGAAGCGTCTTTCATCGCCGCCTTGGTCTTGAACGTTTTCAGAAGCGCTTTCACCTTTGCCTCGCCGATACCTTTTACCTCGGTAAGCTCCAGCGAATACGTTTTCTGCTTGTGCCGAACCCGCTGAAACGTTATCGAAAATCGGTGAACCTCGTCTTGTATGTTAGTCAGCAGCGCGAACAGCGGACGGTTTGACTTGATCTCAATCTCGCCGCCCTCTTTGGCTATGGCGCGTGTGCGGTGCTTGCTGTCCTTAACCAGACCGAACAGCGGCACGTCAATTTTAAGTTCGTCGAACACCTCCGAGACCGCGCTGATATGCCCTTTGCCGCCGTCGAGAAGTATCAAGTCGGGGAGCGGCATAAAGCTCTCGTCGCCGTCAAGATAGCGCGTCATTCGCCGCCTTAAAACTTCCTGCATACAAGCGTAGTCGTTCTGCCCGTCCACGGTTTTTATCGCGAATTTTCTGTAACCCGCCTTGAACGGTCTGCCGTTGCGGTAAACTATCATACCGCCGACAACGCCCGTATCGCCAAAATTAGAGATATCGTAGCTTTCTATGATGTTCGGTACTTTTTCCAAACCGAGAAGCATTTTCAAATCCTCGAGAGCCTTAATTTCCTTAGCCGTTCTGCCCACCCGCAGCGCGAGATATTCGCCCGCGTTTTTTTGAGCAAGCAAAACCTGAGCCATTCCGTCGCCGCGGTGCGGAACAACAAATTTTACCGCGTGATTTGCTTGACTTCTCAAAAGCTCCGTTAAAAGCTCCATTTCGTCAAATTCCTCATCGACGTATATTTCTTTCGGAATATCCTCTTGCTTTGTGTAATAACTTAAAAGGAAATCGCGGCGCATTTCGCTTGTCTGATATTCATCGCCGACAAAGAAGTTTTCCTTATCGACAAGTCTGCCCTTGCGGTATTTTATCACGGCGAAACTCGCCTGTCCGACGTTCACAGCCATTCCCACGATATCATATTCCTGTTTGTAGTCGAGTATCTTCTGCTGAGCGGTAAGCCTTGTTATCGCCGCAATTCTGTCGCGGAGCCGCGCGGCTCTTTCAAACTCGAGGTTTTCGGCGGCTTGCTCCATTTGAGCGGTAAGCTCCTCGACGGATGTCTTGCTGCCGTCCTCAAGATACTTGATAGCTTCAGCGATGATCTTCTTGTATTCCTCCGATGAAATTTTCCCCTCGCACACGCCCATACACCGCTTGATGTCATGGTTAAGACACGGGCGCTCTTTGTTGAAATCACGCGGGAATTTTTTCTTGCAGGTCGGCAGACAGAAGATAGTGTTGGCTTCCTCGACCGCCTGTTTTACGGTAAACCCGCTTGTAAACGGACCGATGTAGTCCGCGTTTTTGTCGCTGTTATT
Organism: uncultured Clostridia bacterium; assembly: GCA_947627465.1. Classification (GTDB taxonomy): domain Bacteria; phylum Bacillota; class Clostridia; order Oscillospirales; family Ruminococcaceae; genus CAG-115. Next base: position 48,305 of record CANQWD010000004.1, on the reverse strand, counting down.
GAGCGTATAGGTAATGCGCGGATATTCCTCGCGCGATATCTTGATATAGTTGTATCCCTTGTCGTCTTTCAGCAGAATGTTGTATTTCGGCTGGTGCAGCTTTATCAGGCTGCATTCCAGCACAAGAGCGTCAAGCTCCGTCTGCGTTACGATAAACTCAAAGTCGTGAATGTGCTCCACAAGTTTGATGGTTTTCGCGTTGTGCTGCGAATTGGAACGGAAATAGCTTGTTACGCGGTTTTTCAGCGCCTTAGCCTTGCCGACGTAAATTATCGTGCCCTCGGCGTTCTTCATAAGATACACGCCGGGTTCAAGCGGAAGATGATTTGCTTTATCCCGCAAATACGGCAGACGCTCGTTCATTATCTCACTCTCCTCAAACCTATACATCTTATATTGTATCACATTTTGTCGAGAATTACAAGGGGTATTTTGAAAAAAGTGAGTTTGCCCGTCAACAGAGCGCGATCTCAGCTCCGCCAAAAGCCGCCGCGAAACCGGGAGGCTTTTCCTCACGCCCCCTCGGGTCGCGCGGCTGCGCCGCGTTTCCCTCGGGGACATTCGGAAAAGCTGGGCGGGGGCACTCGCACTCGCCCGACTTCGTCGTGCCGCAAACCGAAAAGCTGACGCGCTCCCAAGGCGAGCGCTCGCGCCCCCGCCCTCAAAAAAGAAACGCGGATAAGAGCCTGTTTAGCAACTCTCCGCACACATCTCGCTTGCATATTATCCGCCGTACTTAGGCAATTTTTCTTGAAGTACATAAAGTACGTCGGCGAAAAATCTGCTGCGCGATCTGTGCACATCGAGTTACTAAACAGGCTCTAAAAATAAAAGGCGGTTTGTACTTGAAAAAAAGGGGGAATTGTGTTATAATGTTAGGGTAAAATTGTGGAAAGAGGAAAAGGAAGAAAACGGAAATGAAAAAGTTAAGTTTTCTGAACGGATTGAACGATGGCATTCCGATAGCGCTGGGATATCTGTCGGTGGCTTTCACATTCGGGATAACGGCGGTGAGTATGGGAATACCGCCGATCACGGCGATACTCATCTCGCTGACTAACGTAACAAGCGCGGGACAGGTCGCGGGGATAGGAATAATCGCGGCGCACGGCGGCTTGGCGGAAATGGCGGCGGCGCAGCTTATAATAAATCTGCGTTACGCGCTGATGAGCCTGTCGCTGTCGCAAAAGCTTAATAAAGAGTACACGCTGTTCCACAGAATAACAACGGCGTTCTGCATAACGGACGAGGTTTTCGCGGTGGCTTCGGGACAAAGCGGCGAACTGCCGCCGCGGTATATTTACGGATTGGAATTGCTGCCGTTTCTGTTCTGGAGCGGCGGAACGGCTATTGGAGCGTTTCTGGGAGCGGTTCTGCCCGAAATGATAAAATCGGCGCTCGGAATAGCCATTTACGGAATGTTCCTAGCGATAATAATACCTCCGGCAAAAAAGAGCAAGGGAGTGCTGTTTACGGTGCTCTTTGCCGCCGCTTTAAGCTGCTGCTTGGCAAACTTCTCCGCGATATCAAGCGGAATTTCCATAATTATCTGCACGATAATAGCGGCGGCGCTCGGAGCGCTGCTGTTCCCGCGCGAAAAGGAGGCGGCTTCAAATGAGTGATTCTGCTTATCTTTTCGCGAGCGTCGCGGTAATGGCGCTGGTAACCTACTTTATTAGAATGCTGCCTATCGCCGCGTTCCGCAAAAAAATCAAAAACAAATTCGTGCTGGATTTTTTGTATTACGTACCCTACGCTGTCTTGGCGGCAATGACCGTTCCGGCGGTTTTTTACAGCTCAAACGGACTTTTAAGCGCGGCGGCGGGATTTATCGTTGCTGTAGTGCTGTCGCTGTTCGAGCGCGGTCTGCTGCTTACCGCAGTCGCCGCCTGCGCGGGAGTTTTCGCGGTGGAGCTTGTCCAAACGTTGATCGGAGGTTAATATGAATATAAAAAAAGAGCTGATAAAATCGGCGAAAAACTCAATATTGCTTGAAATAGGCGGGAAACCCGGCAAGGCAGTCGGCGCGACAAAATTCGGCGGTGCGCCCGACGTTCCCGATGACTTTGAGTGGGCGTATTACGAGGGCAAGGGATTTGAAGATGAAGTAAGCTCCCGTCCTTTGGCGTTTTTGGCGCAGTTTGATCTGGAGGAAATTTGCAAATATGACAAAGATAACCTGCTCCCCAAAACGGGCGTGCTGTCTTTTTTCTACGAACTTGATTCGCAAAAATGGGGCTTTGACCCGAAAGACCGCGGCTGCGCCCGGGCTTATTGGTTTGAAGACAAAAGCAAACTTCACGCGGCGGATTTTCCCGAAGATTTGGAAGAATATTATCGTTTTCCCGAGATAGCTTTTACGGCTAAATCCGAAAGATCCTATCAAAGTTACGAGGATTTTCTGCTTCAGCGTGAAAAACTCATTGAAGATTGGGACGCGTTCGACGAAGCCGCAGAAAGTCTCGGAATAGAGGAAGCGGACGATATCGAGGGGCGTTCAAAGCTGCTCGGATGGGCAGACCCCATTCAGGGAAATATGACAAAAGAGTGCGAGCTTGTAAACCGCGGTTACTATCTCGGCAGCGATTGGGAAGCGCACGTCACCCCGCAGGATGAACAGGAAGCAGAACAGTGGGCAAACCGCGATTGGCAGCTGCTGTTTCAGTTAAGCTCTTTCGACGCCGAGGACGGCTTTGAACTGATGTTCGGCGACTCGGGGCGGCTCTATTTCTACATTCGCCGCGAGGATTTGCAAAAGTGCGATTTCAGCCGCGTTTGGCTGATTTTGCAGTGCAGTTAAGGAGTAATTATGAAGCTGATGTTTGCGAGCGATATCCACGGAAGCGCGTTGTGGTGCGAGAAAATGCTTTCGGTCTATGAGCGCGAGAAGCCCGAAAAGCTCTGTCTGCTCGGCGATATTTTGTACCACGGACCGCGAAACGATCTCCCCGAGGGGTTCGCGCCGAAAGAAGTTATAAAACTCTTAAATCCGCTTAAAAACAAGATAATTTGCGTTCGCGGCAACTGCGATACGGAGGTCGACCAAATGGTGTTGGATTTTCCCGTGCTTGCCGATTACGCGCTTGTTTACGCGGACGGTCGCGAATTGTTCCTCACGCACGGACATCATTTTAATCCGCAAAATCTGCCGCCGCTGCCAGAGGGCGCGGTTCTGCTGAACGGTCACACGCACATCCCGAAAACGGACTTTACAAACGGGATACATTGCTTAAATTGCGGTTCTGTTGCGCTTCCGAAAGAAAATTCGCCGCACAGCTGCCTGCTTTACGAAAACGGCGTTTTCACATGGCAGAACTTGATCGGCGGAACATTTGCGGAATATGTTTTAACTTGATAAAGCCGCCGTTAAGATCGCTCCGAGAAGCACTGCGGCAAAACACCCCAAGATCTTAAATGAAAAAGCCGCGCGCGGACTTTCGCCAAGGTGCACCGTGCCGCCGCGCGACAGCCGCATTAAAAGCGAGGACATTTCCGCGGAAAACGCCGCGCCGAATATCACCGCGCCGACGCATATCACGCTGCCCGCGATCGGCTTTGGAGAGCCGTTTGCAAACAGCCGCAGCACGGTTCCCGAGGCGCACAAAAACGGCAGCGCCCACACCAAAAAGTCGCCGAGCGCGAAAAATCCGAGGAGCAGCTCCGCGCTTAAAAACACAGCGCCGAACGCCGTTTGCCGCAGAAAGATCGCCCCGAACGTACCCGAAAAACTCTGCGAAACAGCTTGCAAAGCCGCGCTGTCCGTGAGCGCCAGCCGCGCCGCCGCTGCCGCTCCGACCGCCGCCGCAAACGTCATAATTAGTTTCGAGCCGCGCCGCCGCAATTCGGGCGAGCGCACATGCTCAATCGGCTTGTCCGAGTTTTCGATAGAGACTTCCTCGAAAATTTCGGCTTCGTTATGCGGTTCCTCGGGCTTGACCTCGCCCGTGGTCTCAATCTCCGCGATCGGTTCTTCGGGTAAATTTTCGACGGGCAATGCTCCCGCATTCGTTATTTTTACAACATTTTCCATTTTCTTTCTCCTTGCTTTGAACTTTCATTTTGTAAAAATATATTCATTCACGGTAAAAAAAATGCGGATAGCGCTCAAAAAACTGTTGACATATTCCGAAATTTGTGATACATTATAAATGGGGCTGTTTACAAAGTGGTGTTTTTTTGAAAATCGTCAAAAAATGCCACGTAACAATGCGGTTTTACATACGTGATTTTTCAAAAAGTGTACTTTGTTAACACGCCCACATTATAAATGACAGGTAACTTTCGGTCGGCGCTTTAGGTCGATTTATTTTGCGAAGCCGCGGTATGAAGCCATTCTCTAAAAATTGTGCACTTTAAAACCGCATTGTTATCGCATTTGCGCTTTCAGCCGAAAACTTAACGAGCCGTGAATCCGCGGTACGAAGCCATTTGTCATATACCGCCAATCTAAAAATCGCATTGCTGTCGCGTTTATGATTTGTGCGAAAATATATCGAGCCGAAAAATCGCGGTACGAAGCCATTTGCCGAAATTCGTGTGTTTAAAAAGCGCATTGCTGTCGCGTTTATTCTTTAGGGAAGCAGCACACAAACCACAAAACCGCGATACTAAGCCATTTATTTCGTACACACATCCGCAAGCCGCATTGTAACGCGGTCTGCGGCAAATATAAAATTTTGGAGTGATTGATAATGAAGTATGACGTTGTAATAGTCGGCGCGGGTCCTGCCGGTATCTTTACGGCGATCGAAATGCTGCGCCGAGGTTCAAAAAAGAAGATATTGATAGTGGAAAAAGGCGTGTCCGTTGAGCAGAGAAGCTGTCCCAAATCCAAAACGAAAAAATGCATGAACTGCAAGCCCTACTGCCACATCACAACGGGGTTTTCGGGCGCGGGCGCTTTTTCGGACGGAAAACTCTCGCTTTCAAGCGAGGTGGGCGGTCTGCTGCCCGAGCTTATCGGTGAGCAAAAGGCTATGGAAACCATTGCGTACACGGACAAAATTTACCTTGAATTCGGCGCGGATACAAGGGTCGAGGGCATTTCAAACCCCGAGAAGATACGGGAGATACGCAAGAAAGCCATCAGCGCAAACTTGAAGCTCGTAGACTGCCCCATTCGGCACTTGGGCACAGAAATGGCTCAGCAGCTCTACGGCAGAATTGAAAAATATCTGCTTGAGAATGGCGTTGAAGTGCTGCTTTCGCATTCCTGCCTTGACATAATCGTCGAGGACAACGTCTGCAAGGGCGCTGTTATCGCCGATAACCACGGAGTCGAACAGACGATTTTCGGCGACGAAATAGTTATCGCGACAGGACGAAAAGGCGCGGATTGGCTGCAAAAGATCTGCGAAACGCACGAAATAGAACACCGCTCGGGCACGGTCGATATCGGCGTGCGCGTGGAAGTCCGCAACGAAATTATGGAGGAAGTAAACTCCGTACTCTACGAGTCGAAGCTTATCGGATATCCCGCGCCGTTCCGCAATAAAGTCCGCACATTTTGCCAAAATCCCGGCGGATTTGTCGCACAGGAGAACTACGACAACGGCTTGGCTGTCGTGAACGGTCACTCGTTTAAAGAACTGAAAAGCGACAACACCAACCTCGCTATACTTTGTTCACACAACTTCAGCGTGCCGTTTAATCAGCCGATAGCTTACGCGCAGAAAGTCGGCGAATTGTGCAACATGCTCGGCAACGGACAAATTCTCGTGCAGCGCTACGGCGACATCCTTGACGGCAAGCGCACATGGGACAAAGAATTGTCGTTTTCGAACGTGAAGCCCACGCTGCCCGACGCGGTCGCGGGCGACATCACCGCCGCCATTCCCTACCGCACCATGACGAATATCATCAACTTTATTAAGTCGGTGGATATGGTGGTTCCGGGATTTGCAAGCCACGAAACGCTGCTCTACTCGCCCGAACTCAAATTCTACTCCAACCGCATAAAAATGGACGAACACTTCAACACCAACATCAAGGGACTGCACTGTCTGGGCGACTCCAGCGGCTGGACGCGCGGGCTTATGATGGCTTCGGTTATGGGCGTGCTTATGGGCAGAGAGTTGTCTTCGGAATAATTCAACGGACAAAAAACGTGCCGCGCCTTGTACGGTTTATCCTAAAACTTCGGCGTTCCCAACATATTGTGCAAAACGCCGAATGTTATTATGCATAACAACAAAATAGCCGCCAAAGCTAAAGAAACGCCTATTCGCTGCCGATAATATCATATATAATATTATTGCAAGGAGGGATCGTTATGAGCGTTTCCGCGATAAATCGCGCGTATTCGAGGTCGGTCGCCGCGACGGGCGGCAGGGCGGTTCGCGCAGCTTTGACAAAAACTTCGGCGAGAGACAGCGCGGATTTTTCGGATACTGCTAAAAAAGCCGTTTGGGAAACCGCAAACGAAGCGGCAAAGTCTGAAGCCGACGCAGGCGAAAAAATCAAATCTCTCGCCGAGCTTGTTGCCGAGCAAACCGAGAAGATTGACAAGCTATTCGGCGACAAAGGCTCCAATGAAGTCAATAAACAGAAACTTTGCGAGATCAAGCTGAAAATGTGGTCCGGGCATACTCTTAGCCATGACGAACAGCAGTTTCTGTCAAAAAACGACCCCGACGCGTACTCAAACTACCAAACCACCGTTTCCGCACGCAAAATGATGAGGTGCCAGTTAAACGCGTGCAGGACACGCGACGAGGTAAACGGTTTACGGCTTTCCAACGCGCTTTCCGCTTTATCCGCCTACAAAAAAGCGATAAAGCACGGCGGCGACGGTTCGGAGGCGGCAAGCTTGAATATGGCTTTGGAACATGAGATAAGCTCGTTCTCAAAAAGCGGGAAATATAAATCGCTGCCCACCGCTGCCGAACGCGACAAGTACTATATGGAACTTGCCAAGGCGCGTAAATTTGAACGCGAAAAACAAGCCGCCAAAAAACTGAACGCCAATCGCAAAAAGAAAAAGCAAGTGAAGCGGCCGGGAGACGGCAAGCGAACGGTGGCTCAAGTACAGAATTCCGAATTGGGCAAAAAGGTGCGAAACGCGGAACGCGGCTCCCGCGGAGTTTGCCTTTCGGCGTCCACACCGAGCGTTTCGGGTTCTTATAAAAAAATGGATCAAAAGGGATAAAAAACGAAAGGACAGCTTATGATTTACAATGATTTTCAAGGCGAAAAGCTCTCGGCGTTGGGATTGGGCTGTATGCGCCTGCCGACTGTGGACGGCGACGACAGCCGCCCCGACTTTAAAATGACCTCCGAAATGGTGGACTACGCGATCTCTCACGGGATCAATTACTTCGATACGGCGTGGGGTTATCACGCCGGCAATTCCGAACTTGCCGTCGCGAACGCTTTAAAGAACTACCCTCGCGAAAGCTATAAGCTGGCGGATAAATTCCCCGGCTACGATCTTGCGAATATCCCCAAGGTAAAAGAGATCTTTGAAAAGCAGCTTGAAAAGTGCGGCACGGAATATTTCGATTTTTACCTGTTCCATAACGTCTGCGAGATGAACATTGACCAATATCTCGACCCGAAATACGGCATTTTCGATTATCTTATCGAACAGAAAAAGAACGGACGCATACGTCATCTGGGCTTTTCGGCGCACGGCGCAATGCCTGTTTTAAAGCGGTTTGTCAAAGCCTACGGCGAACACATGGAGTTCGGACAGCTTCAGGTCAATTGGGTGGATTGGCGTTTTCAGGGTGCGCGCGAAAAAGTGAAATACTACACCGAACACAATATTCCCGTTTGGGTAATGGAGCCCGTGCGCGGCGGCAAGCTTGCGAACCTCTCGGACAAATACACGACTATCCTCAAAAAACTTCGTCCCGAAGCCACTCCCGCGGAATGGGCGTTCAGATTTTTACAAACTCAGCCGGAAATTAAAGTGACGCTTTCCGGAATGTCAAATTTCGAGCAGCTTAAGGAAAACATCAAGATCTACGAGGAAGCGAAACCGCTTTCCGATATGGAACTGGCGGCGCTTGACGGCATCGTTTCCGAAATGATAGAGGGAAGTCTTACCGTTCCGTGTACGGCTTGCCGCTACTGCACCACTCATTGTCCGCAGGGGCTGCCTATTCCCGATCTGTTGGAGCTTTACAACGAACACAAGTTTTCGGGCGGCGGTTTTATCGCGCCTATGGCGCTTTCGTCGTTTGCCGAGGATAAAAAGCCGACCGCGTGTATCGGCTGCCGAAGCTGCGAAGCGGTTTGCCCGCAGCAAATTAAAATATCGGAAACTATGGCGGATTTTGTAAAAATGTTGGGATAAGCCTTTTCCTACGACAGGCAAAAGGCGCATGATATACAAAGAATGAGGTGTCCTATGGAAAAAATATTAACTACAAAAAAAATCTCCGTAAAGACTCAGGTTATTGGCGGATTTATTACAATTATCGCCGCAATAGCCCTGCCGCAGCTGTTTCATCTGATGGGGCAGGCTTCGGGATTGGGTACGGCGTTGGGCGAGGCTTTTTTGCCGATGCATTTGCCGATAATCTTAGCGGGACTTCTTTGCGGACCGTGTACGGGCGCGGCGGCGGGCGCGGTTTCTCCGCTGCTCAGCTTTCTGCTTACGGGAATGCCGAAGATCGAAATGCTGCCGTTTATGTGCATAGAACTTTGCGTTTACGGCTTGGCGGCGGGTCTTTTGAGAAACGTTAAAATGCCGGCGCTCGTTAAGGTCATTATCGCTCAAATAGCCGGCAGAGCCGTTCGCGCGGGAGCTATCCTCATCGGCACAAGCTTTTTCGGAAGCACGATCGCTGTTTCGATAATTTGGACGAGCATTGCGGCGGGCGTTTTCGGAATCGCTTTGCAATGGGCTTTGATACCGCTTATCGTTTACAGGGTACGCGGAAATTCACATTAATTTATAGTGATAATAGAAAGGAACATATTTATGCACCCCGAATTGGAAAATTTGAGAAACACGCTTAAAAACGAAAAATGTACCTGTGTTCTTGGAATTGGCAACGTTATATTTAAGAGCACGGACAAGGGAGTTCAGCCGCTTTTGGACTGGATGAACAGCGGCAATAACTACATGGGATATATGATAGCCGACAAGGTGGTCGGGAGAGCCGCGGCGTTTATCGATATCGCAATGGGAATCCGCGCGGTTTATGCCGAGGTCATAAGCCAACCCGCCAAGGAGCTTCTGGAAAACAATCATGTTGAGGTCGAAGCCGATATGATAGTTCCCGATATCCTTAACAGGGACAAATCGGACAGGTGTCCGCTCGAAAAATCTGTCGACGGCATTAACGACGCGGCTCAAGCTCTTATGCCGATCGAGATGGCTATTATCAGAATGAACCTTTAAGGCATGATCACTCACCTTTTAAGCGCTTCCAAATAAACAGCATCGGTGCCGAGCTTGTCGCTCGGCACCGATGCTTTCTATAAAATCAAATCCCTATCAATAAGTTGCGGCGCGAAAAGACCGCGCCGCAACAATTTTTATCCCTGCTGCTCGGAAAGCACTTCATTAGGGCTTCCGTTAATGTCTCCGGGCTTTTCGCCGCGATTTTCTCTCGGGTCATCGGACGGATCGCCAAATCCACCGGGATTGCCGCCAAAACCGTTCGGCTTGCCGTCAAAGCCGCCCGGCTTGTCGCCTCCTCCCGTTGCTCCGCTTCCGGAAACTCCGTCGGTCGCCGTTACGGTCTCGGCAAGCTCATCGTTTACATAAATTCCGTAATCGGCGTCGGCTTTCAGCTTGTCGCTCGAAAAGATAAGCGACTGCGCTTCCTTGAGAGTTGTGGTCTCCAGAATTACGCTGCTTTCCGAGCGCACCTCTATCTTACTGTTCGCGGGAGCGTTCGCGTAGATCGAAAGGCAAGGCTGCGATAATGTCGACGGAGCCTGAGCCATCCCCATTGAGCCTAAAGCGATAAGCGTACCGCCGCTCATTGCGTAGGAGCGTTCGTAATCTATCGCGCCGTTTCCGGAGTTCGTGGGACCGTAAACCGTGATAACGCCGCCGCTCTGCGCGATCGTTCCGTTGCTGTCAATTCCGTCGCCGCCCGAATTTACGGTGATCTCGCCGCCCGAAACGGAAATATAATAATCGTCGCTAGCTCCGCCGAAACCGAAAAAGCTTGCGTTGTCGCCGCCCGCCGCGTTCAATCCGTCGTCCGCGGCGGTAATGTCTATAACGCCGCCGCTTATATCAATGCTCTTGCCCTCTAAACCCTCGTAGCTTTTTGAAACAGTGATATATCCGCTGGTAACGGTAAGACCGCCGTCCGCGTGGATGCCGTCGTCGCAGGAGGAAAGCTCCGCCGTTCCGCCGTTTATCTCAACATTCCCGCCCGAATGAACGCTGTCGTCGGCGGATTTTATTTTCAACTCGCCGCCGTTTATAACGAGATCGCCGCCCGACTTTATTCCCTTTTGGCTGTCGGCAGTTTCTGAGGAATTATCGCTCTGAGAGCTGTTTTTGCGGTCAAAATCCCACGGCTCGTCTTTTACGGCGATTTCCGCGTCCGCAGCTTCGCCGCCCGCAGTTATCGTGATCTTACCATCTTTAACGGTGAGAGCTTTTTCGCTTTGAATTCCGTCCTTTGCGCTTGTGATGTTAAGTTCGCCGCCGTTTATTTCCATACCGCCTTTATCGGCGTCCTTGTCGTTTGTGGTTTTTATGCCATCGCCGTTTGAGATGATGTTTACCGTACCGCCGTTTATCGTGACGCTGTCCTTGCCCGTAACGCCGTCGTCCGCGGCGTTTACGGTAAGCGTGACTTCGTCTATCGAAAGCGCGTCCTTGCATTTGACCGCGTCGCCGAATTTGCCCTCGATATTAAGCTCTCCCGCGCCCTTAAACTCCAAATCGGAGCGTGCGAACACCGCCGCGTCCGCTTCGTCGTCGCTGTCGTAGCTTTCGCTGTCGCAAAGGTAGTTCTTTGTGCCGTCCTTTGAGATTATCGTAAGCGTCTTCGCGCTTTCGCAGTCGATCACGCTGCCGCTTTTCGAGGTAAGTTCGGCATTGTTCAAAAGCAGTGTGATCTCGGCGTTTTTATCCGCTTCTATATAAATTTTGCAATCGGCTTTTTTGCCCGAAAACTCGTAAACGCCCGCTTCCGTGATCTTTACGGTATTATCGGAAGCTTGTGCGCCGCTGCCTTTCGCGGTTATCTTTTCCTCGGAAAACGTCACTGTGCAGTTGGTTTCAGCGGGTGCGGAAGTTTCGCTTTTCTCCGCGCTTGTTTCGGCGCTCACGGTTTCGTCCGCAGTACTTATAAGCGGACTGCTTGACGAGCCGTTCGGTACCGTACTGTCATTGGAGCAGCCTGTCATTACAGTCGAAAAGGCGCAAAATGCTGCTAAGGTTTTAAAGTTGAATTTCATAATATCTCCTCCGAGAAATCAAATAACAATACTCCGATCAGCTTTCCGCTAACAAAACGTTTTTATCACATTTCCTCATGATTATCGGTAAGTATGCTGCACATTACCGTGAGATTGCCGTTACGGGCGCGTATTTTGTCCAAAAACTCCTTTTCCTTTGAAGCTTCCTTTAAGACAAGCTCGTAACGCAGCTCGTAGAGAGTTCCCATGCTTACGGTCTTGGACATTACCAAGCGGTGCGAGGCGGTGTATTCGGCAAACAAGTCTTTAAAGCAGGTCATGTAATCCAAATCTTCGGGAATAAGAATTTTCAGAAGCTTCGCGGACTTGACAATTCCGAACGCGGGAATAAATCCCAAAAGCCCCAGTATAAGTCCCGCCGCGAGGGTGATTATCAGCGCGTAGCCCAAATAGCCCATGCCCGTCGCCAAACCTATTCCCATTGCCAAAAACACGTAACAAAGCTCTCTTGACGTGCCGGGCGCGGAACGAAATCTCACCAGATTGAACGCGCCCATGACTGCCAGCCCAGCGCCCACGGAACCGTTGACGAGCATTATCACCGACTGAACCAAGATAGGCAGCACCACCAGCGTCACCATAAGGTTTTTCGATGCGCGCGGGTTGTTCAGCCTGTAAAGCAGCGACGCGATAAGTCCAAGCCCCGCCGAGGTCAGCGTGCAGAAGATCGCGCTTTGCGCGGTAAGTCCCACTGTCGTATCTATTATTGTCGAAAACATATTAAACTCCCATTTTTATTTTTTGACGAACCTCGCCCGAATAAATACTGCCGTATTTTGAAAACGAGCCGTTGTAAATTTTATACCGCGACAAGATCTTTACAAGTCTTAACGGAATAGCCCCGACGGACTTTACCTCCATAACCGTAAACGGCTGCGAGCTTAAGCGCTCGCCCGCATCGCCCGCCCGCAGATCGAGATCGCGGCGGCGGTATCTTATATTGCTGTCGAACGTTACTCGAAATTCCCTGTCGTCGTTACCGTAAAACGCCATGCGGTCGTAGCAGATGACGATCTTCGGTTTAAGCCCCATTCGATTTATCAAGTAATCGATCTCCTCAAAAACCTGTCCGCGCTTTTCGGGCTTTACGCCATCGGTTATGTAATCGTGCAATTCTTTGTAAACGCCTTCATAACGCCGCTTGTATGTTATGCCGCGGTATTTTTTCTTTATTTCGAGAAACGCCTCGGAATTGTCCTCCGCTTTACCGTAACAGCGAAGTCTTACCTTTTCTTTATAGATCGGCTTGCCGAGCGAGCTTCTTATAAGATCGTTATTACGGTTGTCAAGGTAGATGTTGAGTATCGTATGAAGTCCGTAGCTATCCTCGGTCATGAAATCCGATATGGCTTCGTTTACCAAATCGTACTGTTTTTCGTCCAGCAGAAATTTCATCTCGCGGCGTTTGAACGTATTCGCGTATGCCATTTTTCACCCCTGTTTTTTTATAAACTTATTATAACTTGATTTTGTGTTAATTCAATGACAAAAGAAAAATAGTTTTCTGTTTTTTCGGGTAAGCTTTTTGTAATAATCAGGCAAATTCTCCGCAAACTACATTCCGAGGTGAACGTTTATGGATACTGTTATTATTGTCGGAGAAAGCCGCGCGGACAGGCTGCTTGAAAAATTCGGCATGCTCAAAGCGCAGGAAGCGGAAATTATTGACTGCGCGGACGCGGTCGTTATTCTCGGACGCGGCGCGAAAGTCAAAATTCGCGCCGCGCTCGGCGTTATCATCGACGGCGACGATCCGCCCGAGCTGCCGCGCGCCGTTCAACTGATAAGCTGCGGCGTTTCTCCGAAAAACACCGTTTCCATAACCTCGCGAACTCCCGAGATCCTCACATTCTCGCTGAACCGTTCCGTTCGCGGAAAAAACGGCGTTTGCGAACCGTTTGAACTGCCCGCCCCCGCCGCCTCGGACTTCTCCGAATACGACCAAATGGCGGCGTTCGCGGCACGGCTGCTGCTGAAATAACGCAAACCCCCGCGGCGGCTGCCGCGAGGGTCCAACTTTTATTCTATTATTCTACACTTTTTCTATATAGGAGGGTTTAAATTTCTTTTTATTATTCGTTGTCCTGAAGCGCGTCGTAGCCACTTTCGCCGGTACGCACCTTAACTACGTCAGCTACGTCGTAAACGAAGATCTTGCCGTCGCCTATCTTGCCCGTGTAAAGCACGTTCTTTGCAGTTTCTACGACCGTTTCAACGGGAACTTTGCATACGACTATCTCCATTTTTATCTTAGGCAGCAAGTGCGTCTCGATTGGAACGCCGCGGTAATATTCCGTTGCGCCTTTCTGCATTCCGCAGCCGAGCACGTTCGTTACCGTCATGCCCGTAATGCCGATGCCCGACATCGCGTTTTTGAGATCTTCGATATGCTCCTGCTTTGTGATGATGACTACCTTTGACATATTATCGCCGTTGGAGGGCGTGTATTTTTTGCTGATCACAGGCACAGCCTTAGCGTCGCTGCTGTCGGAGGATGCCGCCGCTTTAGCTTCGACCTGTGTGAGTGTGTCAACTTCTTTATCACGTCCGGAAGCCGTCGTTTCAACTTGCATAGTCGGGATAAAGTCCGCGTAAGAGCTGGGAAGTCCATGCTCCGTAGCGTCCAAGCCCACGATCTCCTCGTGACGGGATACGCGCAAGCCGATCGTTTTCTTAATGATAAGGAATGTAAGCGAGATAGCAGCCGCCGTCCATGCGCCGATTGCCAGAAGTCCGAGGGCCTGAACGCCGAGCTGTTCCCAGCCGCCGCCGTAGAAAAGACCTTTTACGGGTTCGCCTCCTACGCCGACATTTTGACCCGTGCCCGTAGCGAACAAGCCTACCGCCAAAGTTCCCCAAATACCGTTGCAGAAGTGAACGCCTACCGCGCCGACGGGGTCGTCTATGTGGAGCTTGTAATCCAGAAGCCATACGCCGAATACTACGATAAAGCCCGAAACCAAACCGATAGCCGCCGAACCCAGACAGTCAACGTCCGCGCACGGAGCCGTTACGCCTACCAAGCCCGCCAAAGAAGCGTTTAAGCACATTGAAACATCGGGCTTTCCGTTTTTAATCCAAGTGAATATCATTGTCGTGCAAGTCGCCACCGCGGGAGCTACCGTTGTGGTGAGGAATATTCTCGCCAAACTTTCAACGCTGTTCGCCGCCGCGCCGTTAAATCCGTACCAACCGAACCAAAGAATGAATACGCCCAAAGCGCCCAAGGTCATCGAGTGACCGAGGATAGCGCGGGGCTTTTTGTCTTTGCCGAACTTGCCGATACGGGGTCCTACCATTGCCGCGCCTATCAATGCGCAGATACCGCCGCAATAGTGGATAGCCGCCGAGCCTGCGAAATCAACGAATCCGAGGTTCGCGAGCCAGCCTCCGCCCCATACCCAGTGCGCTTCTATCGGGTAAACTATCGCCGAGATAACACCCGAGTAAATGCAGTAACTTATAAATTTGGTACGCTCCGCCATTGCGCCCGAAACTATCGTCGCGGCAGTCGCACAGAACACGAGGTTAAATACGAACTCCGCACATCTGTCGAAGCTCTCGAAATTCGACAAAATGCCGAGCGTGGGAAGTCCGACAAGTCCGCCCAACGCGTCCTCGCCGAGCATAAGCCCGAAGCCTATCAGCACGAAAACCACCGTGCCGATACAGAAATCCATGAGGTTCTTCATTATGATGTTGCCGGCGTTTTTCGCCCTTGTCATACCGGTCTCCACCATTGCGAAGCCCGCCTGCATAAAAAATACCAGCGCTGCTCCTATCAAATACCATATTCCGTTGCCGTCGCCGACGTTAAACATCGTTTTGTTGACGACCTCCTCGGCAGTTGGTTCGGCAACCGCCGCCGCTTCCATTACCGCCGTTAATACTGCGTTCATTAAAGACCGCTCCTTTCCGTTCTAACTTTTTTTCTCTAACAAAAAAGGGCTATGACATACGTTCTCTTCTTTGAACCCGTATGTCATAGCCTCTTTGCTATGTTTACATTATACTCCTTTTTCAAAAATTTGTCAAGAGGATTTTGCAATTTTTTGATTTTAAACTTGCAATTTGTAGATTTTCACAAAATATACACCTTTTTATGTCCGCTATGCTAAATTTTACACAAAAATCGCTCAATTTATGCCGAAATTGCCGTTATCTCGGAATATATCCCTATTGTTTCCAACTGTTTTTCCGAAATTTAGCTTAATAAGTCTCTGAATAAGAGTTGTGTTTTTGCAGAAAATACCTGCGTAAACTTTCAAAAAATTTCAAAAGGAGATGTTTATATGAGCAAGCAGACGCAAAGCTATGTTAAGGGAGCGGCTGCCGCAGTTGTAACGGGCGGTATCGCTTTTATGGCGGTCAAAACGCTTTCAAACAACCGCCGCTTTAAGCGCAAAGCAACCGCTAAAGCGTTTAAGGTTCTTGGGAATTTTATGGATTCTATGTAAAAAACGTTCCCCCTGTTCAAAAACGGGGGGAATATTTTTTAAACATAATGTAAGAAAATCAATTCTATTTGCAGCGGAAGTTTTCCATAAGCTGTTTGAGGTTTGCCGCTTGGATAGACAATTCGCGGCTGGTTTCCGCACTTTCCGACGCGGATTCCGTATTGGACTGGACTACGTCGTTTATCTGCATTATGCTTGCGCTTATCTTCTGAATGCGCTCGTCTTCTTGGCGCACGGCTTCGGAGACGGTCTTCATATCGTCGACGGCTTGGAGCACCTTTTCGGTCGACTGACTAAGCTGCTCGGTAACGTCGCTTACCACCTCTGAACCGCGGTTTACCGCGTCAAGCGAGTGGTCTATAAGCTGCTTTGTCGCCTTTGCCGCCTTGTCGGATTTATTGGCAAGATTGCGAACCTCGTCGGCAACTACCGCAAAGCCCTTGCCCGCTTCGCCCGCTCTCGCCGCCTCTATTTCGGCGTTCAGCGCGAGAATATTGGTTTGGAACGCGATATCCTCAATGGTCGCGATGATCTTTTCGATCTGCACGGCGGAATCGCTGATCTCCATCATAGCGTCTGCGGCGCTCTGCATTCTGTCGTTGCAGGACTTCACCTGCTCACCCGCCCTATCGGCGTTTTTACCCGCGTTCATAGTGGTGTAAGCGTTATCGGAGGACGCTTCGGAAAGCTCTTGAAGGGTCATCATAAGCTGCGATACGACATCAGCTTGCTGCTCCGAGCCTTGGGCAAGATTTTCGGAGCCTTCGGACACGATCTGCGCGCCGTTCGCAACTTTACTCGACGCTTTGTTTATTTCGCTGAAAATGTTGTTGAAAGAAGCCAATATCTTCTGCAGGGACTTCTCTATCGCTACAAAATCACCATTATAGTGAATTTGCGGGTGCGTGAGCATATTGCCCTCGGACATATCCTGAAGCACATCGCTCAAGTCTCGTATGTAGGATTTCAAAGATATGAGCGAATCGCCGAACTGCTCAGCCAAAACGCCTATCTCATCGCTGCGGTCATTGATATTCACGGGCGTGAACAGATCGCCCTGAGCAAGCTGAGTCATACGCTTCGACATCTGAACTATGGGTCTTGCAAGCTTGCCCGCATATATGGTAATTGCAAGGATACCGAGCACCAAAGCTGCCACGGCACAGATAAGCAGCGCAATGATCATTGGCTGAATCGCCGAGAACATTTCCTTTTCGGGTGCGGCAATGCCGTAAGACCAACCGTCCGAGCCTGCTACCGTTCCATAAGCGCACAGATGTTTTATGTGCATATAGTCATACTCGTCGATGCCTTCCTCGCCCTCGGTCATTCTGGCATACAACTCGCCCGCGGACTTATATGTACCGTCGGTCTGCGCCATTTCTATGAAGTTTTGACGCTCCTGTACCAGCTGCGGGCGGATATTCGCGATCATCGTACCCTCGCCGTCGATCATAAAAACATTACCGGTATTGCATATTTTCTTATCGGAAATGAGGTCGCTGAAAAACATTCCGTCAATGCTTGCAACAAACGCACCGTTTCTGCAAGGAGTGGTTACGAAAAACCGCAGTTCGTCGCCAAGCTGCACCGTACTTGAAATAACGGTTTCACCATCAATAGCGCGCTTAACGCAGTCAAACTCCGCGATATCCGAGGTAAGAACATCGTTTAGAGCCTTAAAGCTTCCGTCGTTTCCCACAAACGCGCTTTCAATGAAATCCGTGGATTCAAACGCCGCCTCGGCAGTGGAAAGTCCCATTCCGATATCCAGCGCGGCGGTTCTGTTAAATTCCGAAGCGGGCTTTACGATGTCCTTTTTAAGCTGTATTATCGCGCTGTTAAACATGTAATCGGCAAACTGCGTCATTGTATTCAGATCCTGCTTTATCGTTTTCGAGATAGCTGAACGCCCCGAGAATATTCCCGCTGCCAACAAAGCGGCAATCAACAGAACTATGACGCAGCTTACTATCAGCGTCATTTCCTTTCTTATCGAGCCTTTGCGTTTTTTTATCTCGCCTTCATGTTTTTTTTTCGCGCTTCCATGTTTATTTATCGTACTTTCATGTTTTTTTATCGCAACGTTTTGTTTTTTTAGCTTCTTCATAAACACCCATCCCTTTCGGTTAGCGATCCTACCTGTTAAGGAGAGTTCGCCGATCTTAGGCTTTCTATCATTTATTTAATTATATCATAATTCTCCAAATATTTCAATCTGAATAAAGAGATTTTGTGAATTGTGCACAACGCGTTTTGTAACAAAATGACATACTTTTTTTATATCACAAACATTAAGATACAGTATATCCCCGCCATTTGACGGGGATAATCTGTTTGTAACGCGATTTTATCCTGTGGTTTAGTTTTACGCGCCGATCATTTCACAAGGCGTTAAGTCTGTGAACTTCGATACGATCGAAATTCTCGCCGCCAGAACCTTTTCACGTTTAACCGCCGTGCATTTCAAACTTCTTTTTTTGAAACCACACGCCGAAGCCCAATCCGGAAACGCCGCCGCAGATATGTCCGAAGTGAGAGATGTTGTCATTGGCGGTAATGCCCGCATATATCTCCTGTCCGAGATAAATTACCGCAATAAGTATAAGCGTCAGCGGTATCTCGCCTTTTTTCATATTGCCGAACGCGGAAAGGATGATCAGCAGAAAGACTATTCCCGACGCGCCGAGTATTCCCGTTCTAAAAAAGAGCGTGTTGAGAATTCCGCCCGCAACCGCCGTGACGAACATCATAACAGCGAGATTCCAGCTGCCGTAGCGCTCCTCGACAATAGGTCCCACGAGCAGCAGCATAGTCATATTCCCCGCGAAGTGCGAAAAGCCCGCGTGTCCGAAAACATACGTAAACGCGCGTAAATAAGTAAGCGGGTTCAACGGACTGCCGTGACCGTAGCAGATAAACAGCAGACGGTTTGTGAATCCTCCTGTTATCCAATCCATGATAAGCACCGCGAGGCACATCGCCGCGAACGTCAATATCACGGGCGAGTTATAGCTTAAATGATATTTATGCTGCCTGACTTTATAAGTTGTTTTAGCCATTGCGTTTACCTCCAAATTATGATTATTTTCTCTTGTTCTGCATAACAGCGGCGCGGAAACGTTAAATGTGTCCGCGCAGGAGCCGAGCCAATCTGCCTACCGGCAGTCCCATTACATTGTAAAAATCTCCGGCTATACCCTTCACGTTAGCCGCACCTTTCTCCTGTATCCCGTAAGCGCCCGCCTTATCCATAGGGTCGCCCGTGGCTATATAGTCGGCAATTTCACGCTCCGAAAGCGCGTAGAACTCTACTTTGGTCTCCTCGGCGAAATTCTCCGTCCTGCCGTCCTCAAAAATAACGCAAACTCCCGTAAACACGCTGTGAACGCGCCCCGAAAGCTTTCGGAGCATTTCAGCGGCGTTTGTTTCGCTGCTCGGTTTGCCGAGTATCTCACCGTCTATCGCCACAACGGTATCCGCCGCTATAATTATTTCGCCGCTGTGCCCGGAGCACTGCTCCGAGAAGATCTCCTCCGCCTTTTGCCGCGAAAGCGCTTTTACGGCTTCTTCGGGAGACGCGCCCTCGGGTATTTTTTCCTCGCCCTTGGCGGGGATCACCGAAAAATCATCGGTTATATAGCCGAGAAGCTCCCGCCTGCGCGGGCTTTGACTTGCCAATATCATTTCTTCTCCTTGCTCGGAGCGTGATCGGGAACAAACGGGTGATCGGGCGCGTATATTTCATTATAATTATCTATGCACTGCTTAATTACCCGCACGGCT
This sequence comes from uncultured Clostridia bacterium, assembly GCA_947627465.1. GTDB lineage: Bacteria > Bacillota > Clostridia > Oscillospirales > Ruminococcaceae > CAG-115. The sequence goes on along the minus strand of CANQWD010000004.1, from coordinate 28,662 downwards.
TGATCATGCCCCTGAACCTCGTTTACCGCTGTCTCCTTGCCCTCGAGCTGCTTATAGACCGAGAAGAAATGGCGCATTTCCTCGAACAAATGCGACGGCAAAGCTTCAATGCCGCGATAAGCGTTGTACGTCGGATCCTCAAACGGTATCGCGATGATCTTTTCATCGTTCTTGCCGCCGTCGAGCATTGTGATGACCCCTATCGGATAGCACCGAACCTCGACAAGAGGGTCTATAGGCTCATTGCAGAGAATGAGCACGTCGAGCGGGTCGCCGTCGTCGGCGAGAGTTCTCGGGATAAAACCGTAATTCGCGGGGTAGTGCGTCGAAGTATAGAGTATCCTGTCGAGAATTATAAAGCCCGTTTGCTTATCCAGCTCGTACTTTTTCTTACTTCCTTTTTCTATCTCAACGATAGCTATAAAATCTTCGGGGGTAATTCTTGCGGGGTTTACGTCGTGCCAAATGTTCATGATCAATGTCCTTTCATAAAAAGAAAATTACTGTCAATATCATTATACACCTTTTATTCCGCAAAATCAAGTGGAAATAGCATTGTATGCGCGGAACAGGCGGCAATTTTCACAAATTTTTCGCTTGACAAGAACGCTTCGGGCTGTTATAATTAAATAAGGTGAAAATTAAACGCGGCGAGGTGAGGATAAGGTGAGCGGAAACAAGCGTAAAACGATCGTCATATTAGCGGCGGTTTTGTTCGGGCTGACGGGCTGTTCGGGTTTAGAGCCTAAAGAAAACGCGAACAGCTTTCCCGATATCGCGCAGATAGTTCGCCCTGCCTCGTCCGAAACGGCTTCCTCGTCCTCGTTGGAGCCGTACACCCCAAAAGGCGATCTTTCCGAAAATGAACAGTCTGCGGCAAGCTCCGAAGCTGTTTCAAAAACTTCGGAGGTCTCGGAGACTTCGGAGATGTCGTCCGTTTCCGTTGACGAGCGTCCGGCTGCCGCGGTAAAGGGCGAGGGAATAGACGATTTTTCCTCAAAGTGGGCGTACAATAACATATCGGAAAAACAACGGCGCGTTTATGAGATGTTGTTTGAATGCGCGAAAAACGGCGGTGTGGAATGCGATGTTGACGGCTTGGGACTTACAAAGGACGACATTTACACCTCCTACTGGGCGTTCGATTACGACAACCCGCAGTTTTTGGAGCTTGGAAGCGGTTACACGATGAGCTATTCGCAGTCGAACGGACAAGACATAATGAAGTCGGTCAAGATAAAATACGGCAGGACTTCGAGCGAGGTGCCGCAAGAGGAGTTTGACGAAACAACGCGGCACATACTCGATGAAGCACAAAATTTGCCCAACGAATACGAAAAACTGAAATTTATTCACGACCGGTTAATCGAAAACACCGTTTACACCAACACCGGCGCGCTCTACGAAAGCGAGGCCGACGGCGCGGTGGTTTACGGCAAGGCGCTGTGCGAGGGGTATTCAAAGGCGTTTATGTACTTTGCGCAGTCTATGGGATTTGAGTGCGTTTGCGCGGTCGGCACGGCTAACGGCGAGGATCACATGTGGAACTTGGTGAAGCTCGGAGGGAATTGGTACAACGTCGATGTTACGTGGGACGACCCTTTAAATCGGGACGGTTCTCCGGATATCGCTCACGACAACTTCCTTGTGAGCGACGCAAAGCTTCAAGAAACTCACACGATAAACACGCCGTTCCCGCTGCCGAGCGCTCCCGCGGACTATTCTTAAAGCAGATCGGAGGAAAATTATGGCAAAGCGTTTTGATAATAAAAAGGACGACAAAAAACTGGAAAGAACCATCGCCCGCAATTGGATAATTATGGGTATCTCCCTTGCGGCGATAATAGTTTTGTTTGTTATCAGTCTTAGAGGCTGAAAAATATCCGCGGCGCTCCAATACAGCGCCGCTTTTTTTATTTAATGTGGGTTTTTCGCAATCCGACGCGTTTTTGAAAACGGCTATCTTCTATTTGGGAAACGTGACTGTTATTTTCAGTTTTGCGCCGCTTATTTCAGCCGAAATGCCGCCGCCGAGTTTCTCGGCAAGGAGCTTGGCTATCGAAAGTCCCAGACCCGTAGATCGGCTGCCCGTTTCAACTGTATAAAAGCGGTCGAACAGGCGTTCCGCGTCGGCGTTTTTTAAGTGCTCAGAGGTGTTTACGAAAGTTATCGTGCCGTTTTCGGTAAGCGTTACCTCAAGATCGCCGCTTGAATATTTGACGGCATTATTGAGAATATTACCGAATATCCTCATTAAAGCGGATCTGTCCGAAATGCGCTCCACGCGGTTTTCGGGAATGTCTATTTTCGGCGTTATCCCGCGCTCGGTTATCGCGCCGTAGAGTGCGGCGACGCTTTCCTCAAGCACATCGTTCAAGCATACTCTCTCAAGCTTCGGCTCTCTCGCTGCGGCTATCGAATATTGAAAAAGCTCCTCGGTAAGACGGTTCATTGCGTCGGTTCTGCCGCGTATCTGCGTTAAAAAACCGCGCACATCCTGGGACGTTTCCTCACGATCGAGCAGATCCAAATACCCGCTTATCGCGGTGAGCGGCGTGCGAAGATCGTGGGAGATGTTCGTGACCGCCTTTTTCAACTCCTCGTCACCCCGACGGCAGCGTATCCTCTCCGCGCGGAGAGCTTGAAGCTGAACATTAAGCTCCGCGGCGAGTTTTTGCATGTCTCTGTCCGCCGAGGATAAGTCTATAAGCGTGTTGGTGTCCTCGACAATTTTCTCGGAAAGCTTTTGCGATATTTCACGCGCCGAGCTTTTCATCATAAACACCTTTATTATCAATACCACGCAGATAATCCCCAATATGAGGCACAGAATGTAAAATGCCATTATTACACCCCTTATTTCACCAATCTACCATTTTCCCCCCGCCGCGGACGGGGGATATTTTTATTATACCGATTTTTGTGAATTTGTCAAGATCAGAGCAGCGTCCAAAATGCTAGGCTCCGTTGAATTCAACGCCCTTTATCACCTTGACATCAACACCACGCACTCGACGTGCCGCGTTCTCGGGAACAAGTCGAACGCGCGTACTTGTAGAACCGAGTATCCGTTTTCTGTAAACAGCTTACAATCACGCGCGGCGGTAGCGGGGTTGCAGGAGATTATTACAATGCGCTCGGGAGCCATTTTTACGCACGCCGAAAGCGTTTTCTCATCGCAGCCCTTTCTTGGCGGATCCAGCAGTATCACATCGGGGGTAAGCCCCTCCGCGGCAAGCTTCGCGGCGGCTTCTCCCGCGTCGGCGCAGATGAATTTCGCGTTTGAAAAACCGTTTTCGGCGGCGTTTTTCCGAGCGTTTTCCACCGCTTCCGGAACTATCTCCGCGCCGATTATTTCAGCGGCTTCGTGCGCCATTGAAAGCCCTATCGTACCTATTCCGCAATACAGGTCGAGAACGGTTTTACCGACAGGCTTGGCGAACTCGGCGGCTTGCTTGTACAGCTTTTCTGCTTGGGGAGTATTCACCTGATAAAACGATCTCGGTGACAATTCAAAATTCACGCCGCACATTTTATCGGTAATGCAAAGCCTGCCGCTTAAAAGTTCCTCGCGATCGCCCAGGATAACGTTGGTTTTATCGGGATTGATATTCAGGACAACTCCCGTAATATCGGGAAAATTACGGTTCAGATCAATCGCGAGCTTTTTAAACTCGGGCACTCTGCGTCTCGCGACAAGCACCGCGCATATTTCGCCGCTCGAATGTCCGCGCCGAAGATAGACATGCCGCAAAACTCCCTCATGTGATCGTTCGTTATAAATGGAAATTTTCAGCGTTTTGCATTCTTGTTTTATAAAATCAACGATTTTTGAGAAAATTTCGGGCTGCAATTTGCAGTCCTCCACCGCGACTACCCTGTGACTTCTCTCGGAGAAAAATCCGCTTACGATCTCGCCGCCGTCCGTTTTCGCAAGTGGCATTTGCAATTTATTGCGGTAACGCTCGGTATTTTCCGCGCCGCAAATCGGCAGAAACTCGGGAGAAAGTCCGCCTATTCTTTCAAAAGCGTCGCGGACGATTTTTTCTTTCGCGGACAGTTCCGCTTCATAAGCTATGTGACGGTAAACACAGCCGCCGCATTTTCCGAAAGCGGGGCAGTCGTTTTCTACCCTGTCAGTAGAGGGCGTTAAAATGCGCTCGATTTTTCCGTAAGCGTAGTTTTTCAGCGCCTTGACTATCCGCGCTTCGATAATGTCGCCGACCGCCGTTTTAGGTACGAAAACCGCCATTCCGTCAAATCTTCCTACTCCGCTGCCCTCGCTTGTTAGCGCCGTTATCTCAAGCTTTATTATATCGTTCTTTTTCATTTCGTGCTCCTCGGAAATCACCTAAGGCAACACCGCACAAAGACCGCCCTACGGGCTTTGCCGCCCGCTTGCTTGCAAATTTTCCGTCATTTTTGCCCAAAATCTCCTCATAGGCGCCAGCCTTATTCGTCGATTTTGTGCAATCTGACGAAAAATTAGGCGACGCAATCGGACGACAATCTCTGTGCGGTGCTGCCCTAAAAACCTCTTTCTTTTTGACTCTCCGCCCCGCTATGCGGGGCGGAGAGCTATAAAACCAAAAAACTCTAATCATCTATAATTTCAACATTGTTTTCATCGCGCCACTTTTTTATAAAGGCTGATTTAAAGGCATAATACTCATCGTCAATATACTTGTTCCACATCTCATAATAACCCATTTTGGAAAGTGTTTTTACGAATTTTGTACTCCGGTTTGACTTCTCCCATTTTTAAATCTCCTCAAAAAATCTGCCCCGAAAAATCGGGGCAAACCGCTTACTTATCATTCTTTTTGTCTTTCTCGTCAATTTTGGGCTTGATAACCCTATCCCATAAAAGATCGCCCACGATAGTGCCTACTAAGATCGTTATAAATTGTTTCATAAGATCACCCCTTTCGATAGTTTGAATAATAAACGCAATGAAGCGTTAAGCTTTCATTGCAAATTTGATCAAGCCGCGTGCGTTCGGGAATTTTAAAAACCTCGCCGCCCGACTTCGTGTAATATTCCAAAATCAGCTCTCAGCGCGAGTTTAAGGCAACACCGCACAAAGACCGCCCTACGGGCTTTGCCGCCCACTTGCTTGCAAATTTTCCGTCATTTTTGCCCAAAATCTCCTCATAGGCGCCAGCCTTATTCGTCGATTTTGTGCAATCTGACGAAAAATTAGGCGACGCAATCGGACGACAATCTCTGTGCGGTGTTGCCTTAAAACGATCCACATTACATCATTCCCCAAAACGCGGGGAAAAACGAATTTTCGTTCAAAACGCGAATAACATCGCGTGCCGCCGCATTGTCGTGAAACTCGATATCGCGGCTGTTGTCAAAAGCATCGTCGCCCATACAAACGCTGTTTCTCGTCACGTGAACGAGCACTATATTTCTCCCAAACTTTTCGCCTTAAGATAAGAGTTGATGAACCCGTCCAGATCGCCGTCCATTACGGCGTTGACGTTCGCGTTCTCGAACTTCGTGCGAACATCCTTAACGAGCGTGTAGGGCATAAACACATAAGAACGTATCTGACTGCCCCACTCGATCTTAAGCTGCTCGCCCTTGATGTCGGAGATTTTATCGAGGTGCTCTTGCTCCTTAATCTGCACAAGCTTTGACACGAGCATTTTCATCGCGACATCGCGGTTCTGCAGCTGCGAACGCTGCGTTTGACAAGCCGTAACGATACCCGTGGGCTTGTGTATCAATCGCACCGCCGAACTGGTCTTGTTGATGTGCTGACCGCCCGCGCCCGACGATCTGTAAACCTCCATCTCAATGTCCTCGGGGCGAATTTCAACGGAAACGTCCTTTTCGATCTCGGGCATTACCTCAACGGAAGCGAAACTCGTCTGCCGTCTGCCCGAAGCGTCGAACGGAGAAATGCGCACCAAACGGTGAACTCCATGCTCGGACTTCAAAAAGCCGTAAGCGTTGAAACCCTCGATTCGGATAGAAGCGCTCTTTATTCCGGCAGTATCGCCATCCAAAATATCAAGCACTTCGGTCTTGAAACTGTGGCTGTCCGCCCATTTGGTGTACATTCTGAGCAGCATCTGCACCCAGTCCTGAGCCTCTGTGCCGCCCGCGCCCGCATGGAACGAAACGATAGCGTTGGAACTGTCATATTCTCCCGTCATAAGTGTTGAGAGGTTCATTTCCTCGTAGTCTTTTTTGACTTTCTCGGCGAGAGCTTTGACTTCGTCCACCATACTCTCGTCGTTTTCTTCCTCGGCAAGCTCTATCATCGTGAGAACGTCGTCGCGGTTTTGACAGAGCTTTTCATAGCCCTGAATAGTATTCTTGTACTGACCCATTTGCTGTAAGACCGCCTGTGATTTTTCGGGGTCGTCCCAGAAATTCGGCTCTGTGGTCTTCATCTCAAGCTCGTCGAGCTTTATCTTAATGCCGTCGAGGTTCAAAGCTCCGCGAAGTTCCTCTATCTGCGGCTTCATACCCTCAATGGCAAGTCTTGTTTCGTCGTATTGTATCATATATACCTCTGATTTTGTCTTTTTGTCTTTTATTTAGAGCACGCGTTTGGGCTACTCCTCGATAAACACCTTGGAAAGGTCGATCTCACACCCCGGCAGAACGGTTACGGGAGCGTTGTTCTTATAATTGTACACCTCCGACACTACAAGCCGTCCTGTTTCGTCGGGCAAGTATACGGTCACAAGAGCGTTTTTGGGGTCCGCTATCCAGTATTCGCGAACCTTTGCGCGGTTGTATAAATTGAGCTTTATAAAAATATCGCGCCTTTCATTTGAGGGCGAAAGTATCTCGATTATAAAATCGGGAGCGCCCTTGCAGCCTTTTTCATCAAGTTTATTTTTATCGCAGATAACCGAAATATCGGGCTGCACCACCGTGTCCACCCTATTGGAAGTATCGTCCTCGCGCTCGAACAAACGCACGTCAAAAGGTGCGGCAAAGACCCTACAAGGCTTATCCGACAAGAAATTGGCAATTTGCCGTGAGAACTCCATAGACACCGTTTGATGCACACTTGATGGTGCAGACATCATATACAAATCTCCGTAAATTATTTCCGCGCGGACATCTTCTCCCCAAGAGAGGAGATCGGCGTAAGAGTAGTGCTTTTCAACGGGCTGTTCCATAAATTCCAACTCCTTGTGCTCTGCATAGCCTTATTTTATATTATACCATATTTTCCCGAAAATTACAAGTACTTTAGTAAAATTCGCTTATAATATCCTCAATTCGCTTAACATTTTGATACATCACGCGAAGCCGCGCACTTTTTATCGCAAAGTCCTCGTGAACGTGTCCGCAAAGCCAAAGCGCATACTCTGTTTTCGCCATTATCTCATCGAGAAACTCCGCGGTCTTATCATGAACGCACGCCCCGCGTATCTCTTGGGCAATCGAGAGCGGCGGCGTGTGCGTAAGCACGAAGTCCGCTTTATAATCGCGCTCAGCCAGATTGGATAAAGCATTTTGCTTTTCCTCGTCCGTGGCAAGCTCCTACTCCCACCAAGAGACGTTTGGCTCGCGATAAGCCTTGTCTTGCGAAGCCGCGCCGCCGAACACAAAGAAGCTTTTGTCCTCAATATCATAAAACTCGCCGCGCATTAAGTGAAACACGTTCTCCGCTTCCGGGTGAATTTGCACCTTGCCGCCGAATTTCTCAATTATGGGTTGGCGTTCCCAAAAGTTAAAGTTTTCGTGATTGCCGTCGAGCCAAAGCACCGTGTAACGACGTTCTCTGAACCACTTCATCCAATAGTGATATTCGCCGCCTTTTTGCTCTGTCTCCTTATCGAAAAACGGAAACCCGAAATCTCCCAAAATAATCAGAAAATCGCCCTCGTTTATCTCAAAATTATTACGCTTTCGGGATTTTCTCGAAAGTTTTCCCATATCAATTCCGCCGTGCGTATCGCCCGTCAACCAAATAGCCATTATTCACCTCGCCAACAAGAAAACAGCCGCCGTAAAAGCCGCCAACAGCGCAAAATCACCGCGTGAAAAGCAGCCCGAAAACCGCAGACTCCGCGATAAAATGCGCGGCGCTTTCCGTTGTCATTGCGTTTTTTCACCGTGTTCTTTAAGGAGTACTTTCATAAGGTCGAGAATCGACGCCTTTTTCGCCAAGCCGTCCGAAAACGCCGTAGCGCCGCCCGCCGCCGTGCCGAGCATAAGCGCGTATTCCTCGTCGGTGTCGCCGTCCAGAATACCCGAAAGAAACCCCGCGAGCATACTGTCGCCCACGCCGACGGAGTTTTTCACCTTGCCCTTGCACCCGCCGCAGAAAAACGTCTTACCCTGTTCGTTCAACAAGAACGCGCCGTCGCCCGCCATTGAAACAAGCACGTTTTTCGCGCCCATTTCTTGCAAAGTTTTCGCGTAACCCATAGCTTCCGTAACGGAGTTCGGACGTTCGCCGAAGATCTCCCCAAGCTCGTCGAAATTGGGCTTTATGATAAACGGACGCCATTTAAGGGTAGCCGTCAAAAACTCGCCGCACGCGTCAACGGCGACCTTGATATTCTTGCCCGAAACGTATTCCAGAATTTGCTCGTAAATGTTTTTCGGCAGAGTATGAGGAACGCTCCCCGCAAGCACTAAAATATCTCCGTCCTCAATGGCGGAGAGCTTCACGAAAAGCTCCGCCAAAGCCTCGTCCGAAATGTCCGGACCGTCCGAATTTATCTCCGTCTCCGTAACGCCGTTTTCCGTAAAATTCTTAAACTTGATGTTTACGCGCGAAATTCCGTCTTTCAGCTTAACGAAATCCGATGCTATTCCTTTTTCCGAAAGTCTGCGTTCTATCTCGTCTCCCGTAAAGCCCGCGATAAACCCGAGAGCTTTCGACTTCACCGAAAGTTCGTTCAAGACGATAGAAACGTTCACGCCCTTGCCGCCAACCTCGAACATCTCGCGGTTCATTCTGTTCACCGCACCCGTTTCCAAGTGACTGACATACACCGCGTGGTCAAGCGCGGGATTTAAGGTTACTGTATAAACCATTTTCTACACCTCACAATTTTTCAAATATTTTTTAACTTCTTCTATATAAACTTCCGCGAATTCCGAAAGTCTGTTAGAATGCTTGCAGATGTAGCCGATCCGCATATTGGAATTGAGATTTTCACCCTCCTCGCGGAACGGCACCGCCTTATATTCTCCGCCGTTAAGTTCCTCGCAAATTATCCCCGAACAGAGCGTGTAGCCGTTCAAGCCAACCATTAGATTTAACTGCGTGGCTCTGTCGAGACTGCGTATCATGCGCGGATATTCGATATCGCTTAAAATTTCCTCCGCGAAATAAGAAGCCGCTCCGTCGCCCTGCTCAAAGCACAAGCACGGATAAGGCTTTAGCTGCTCCAAAGAAATTGACGGCTCGTTCGCCAACGGATGATTTTTCCAAAGATAGACATACGCACGGCAATTTATCAGTTCGTGAAAATCAAGAGCGTTTTCAGCCAGCATTTTATCGATCACCTTGCCGTTGAACGCGCTTTTGAAAAGTATCCCGACCTCGCTTTTCATACTGCCCACGTCGCTTATGACCTCAAGGGTTTTCGTTTCGCGGATAGCAAAGTCGAACTTCAATGTGTCAAAGCGCTTTACCGTTTCCACGAACGCTTTCACCGCAAACGAATAATGCTGCGTAGAAACGCCGAATTTCCGTTTAACACTACCGCTTTTCGCGTACTTCTCACGCAAGAGTTCGTACTGCTCGTAAACTCTGCCCGCGCATGCTAAAAATTCCGTGCCGTCGGGCGTTACCGTAACGCCCTTGCCCGTCCGCAGAAAAATGCTTATACCAACCTCGTTTTCAAGCTCTTTAATCGCACTTGAAAGTGTGGACTGCGTTATGAAAAGCTCCTCCGCCGCCTTGTTCATCGAACCCTTTTTCGCGACGGCAAGCGCGTATTTTATTTGCTGTAAAGTCATTTTTCCGAAGTCCTCGTATTTTCCGCGGGTCTTTTCGACCGCTTCTTACGCAAAAGAACGCTCGTCACGATCATCGCCGCAAACAAAGCCGCGCCGCAAACCGAAACCGTAACGCCGAGCTTCATTCCCGCGGGCTTAAAGGACAGTTCTATATTGTGCTCGCCCTCGGGTACTTCAAAACACATAAACGTATCGTTCGCGCACTTCAAAATCGGCATTTCCGTGCCGTCAAGCGTTGCCGTCCAGCCCTCCTCAAACGGGATGGATGTAAACAGCGCGCAATCCTTTTCCGCGTTCACCGAGATAGAAAGCTTTGCTTTATCGGTGCGCGTTACCTCGGTTTTCGCGTTCATCGAGAGTATTTTCTCATCAAAACGTTCCAGCGCTTCATCGTCCAACACGCGGAACTCGGGCTGCTCGTAATAAACCTCGTTGTCCAACAGCTCCAATTTTACTTCAAAGGTCTCGCCCTTTACAAATTCACCGAGATATGCTATTGAGTGGTTCTCGTTCTCAAAATAGAATTTTATAAACTCGCCGTTTACATAAAGCCTGCACTCGCGCTCGTAAAGCGTAGGGAGATACATATAGAACCGCCCTTGACGCGGCGCGTTGATTTTGTAAACAACAAAACCGTCGTCGTCCGTTTGTCGCTTTTTGTAAGAAAGATGACCGTCCGTCGTCGAACCCGCGTTTACGTTTACGCAATCGGTCGTGTAATCCGTAACGCCGAGGAACATTCTTTGAGGCTCTCCCGAAAGCTGCGCGGCAAGCCGCTCCTGCGCCCTGAACGGAGACTTGTCCTCAAGTTTGCCGCCGATAACGTCTTTTTCCGCGAGATAAGCCCACCCGAACGCGTCGTCGTTTCTGTAAGCGTTGACGCCGCGGCTGTTCGGCGCGTTGACGATCTTCTTATATTGCGACAGCAAAGCGCTTTCCGACAGAACGTATTTTACACCCAAAATGTCGTCGGTGAGCGGCGTAGCGCCGTCATAGCGCGAATAATGCTCCCGTGCGCCAAAACCCAGTGTTTTCGCGAGCGAGATCGCTTTCGCGTTGAACGTGCTCGTGCTGTGCGACAGACCGTACATTCCCGCCGCCATTGGGTCGTTCACGCAGCGGTGATATGTTTTCTCCATTCTGTAAAAGCCGCCGTCCTGCGTTTTCACCTCGTTTACAACGCCGCGCGTTCCGGGTATATCGCCGAGATAATTCTCGCGCGCGGAGTACACGATATCGTCGTCCATTCTGTTGAACGTTATCAGATTATTTGTCGCAAGTTCAACGCAGACAAGGACAAGCAAAGTAACTTTCATGGCGCGGTGAGCGTGATATTTTTTATAGAACGCCGCCGCGCCCGCGATAAGGCCGAGCACGATAAGCGGGATAACTATGATAAGCGTTGTGTCGAAATTTTCACTGCCCCCGTAATGATCGGCGATAAGCAAAACGCCCAACAGCGCCGCGAATACCGCGCCAATGCTTTTGCGCTTGACGTTTCGGATATTCTCGAACGCCTCCGCGCCGAACATCACAAGCAAAAAAGCCACGATAAACGCGTAGCGGTACGGCATCCAAATCGGTACGGCGCCGCCGTGCCACAGCATATCCACGGGCTTTATATACATTGAGAGCAGCATAACGCCGAGCAGCGCGCCGCCCGACGCTCTCTGCCGCAGAGGTATTTTCCGCATTGTGAAGTAGATCACCGCGAAAATAAGCGTGAGCGTTCCGCAGTAGAGCATGGGAAATCCCTCGGGACGTATCGTGTCGAATGTGCCCGGGAACAGCTTTATCAAAATGTCGCTGATGTTGAAGTTCTCGGCAAGTGAAAAATCGTCGTCGCCGAATTCCAGCTTGCCCATTTGCAGAGATTTATAGGCGGGGACGATCACCCAACAGCTCATGCAGATCGCCGCAGCGGAAGATATTCCGTAGATCAGGACGGACTTTCCGACAGACCCCGCGCCGCCGTCCTTTATTCTGCCCGAAGCGATATGATACGCGAAATACAGCGCCGAAAATATCCCGACCATATATCCGATGTAATAATTGGATACAAAAACATACAACAAAGATATGACATACAACAAAAAGCGCTTTTTGTCGCAGACATATTCCACGCCCATTATCACCAGCGGCAGAAACATCATTCCGTCAAGCCACATCGGGTTTATCGAATGCGCCGCGAAATATCCCGAAAGCGCATACATCAGCGAAAACAGCGTCGTTGTCAAATCGGAAAATCCGCGGTGCTTTTTCAAAAAGACCGCGCAGATAAATCCGCCCGCCGCCGCTTTGCAAATCAGCATAGCCAACAGCCCCTCGGTAATATTCGCGCGGGGAAACAGCCATACTATGAAATTGAACGGGCTTGCGAGATAGTACGCGAAAATCCCGAAAAACTCACCCGAAAACGTCCTGCTCCAACAGTAGAATAAGCTTTCCTTGCCCGCGAACACATCGTACATATAGTCGTAGTAATAAACGTACTGCGCGTTCAGATCGAGCGCAAGCACGGAATTTTCTCCCGCGGGGTAAACTCCGAAAAGCATATAAGAGCCGAAAAGCAGCACGGCGGGCAAAAAAGCCGCCAGAATGTACGCCTTGTTTTTAAAACAAAAGCCGCGCACCCGCCGCCAAATATTACCGCAAGCCGTTCCGAAACAAGAGTTCAATTTCGCGCCCTCTCTTATTCCCCGATGATCTTCACAACAACGCTTTTTTCGCGCTGACCGTCAAAATCGCCGTACATAATGTATTGACGCGGACCAAGATCGAGCTTGCCGTCGGAAATCGGAACGGTCACCGATGCGCCCGCCAAAAGCTGTTTTAAATGCGCCGCGCCCGCGCTCTGATAATCCACCTTATACTCGGTCTCCTCCGACGCCACGCGCGAGAGCAGGTTCTGCCAATCCTTGTAAAGATTTTCGTTATCGTGCTCCAAAAATACGGAAGAGGTCGTGTGCTGCGAGATAACCACGCAAATTCCCTCTTTTATGCAGCTTCTTCTCACGCACTCCTCGATCTCGTAGGAAAGATTCAAAAACTGCTCGCGCGTGTCGGTGTTGATAGTTAAAACCTGCTTAAAATGATTCATTTTTATACTTCCTTTCGGTATATTAAATATTAAATTCTTTGTAAAATCATTGCCGTTCTTTGAGATAAAGCGTGCCATGCTCTGCGGTGACGCTTATTTGCTTTTTTCCGCCGCGGAACGAATAAAGGTAATCCCCGTAGATCTGCTCGTTTACAAGCTCGGTTTTACACTCGCCGTCCTCGGTCTTGAAATCCAGCGCCACGGAGCTTTCACGCGGAAGCGTTATCTCGGTGTCGCCCTCGCGGTTAAGAAAGCGCGTGCCGTTTACTGTAAATCCGATATTTGCGTTAACATTGCCGCTGGTAGTGGAAATATTCGACAAAAATCCCATATTCTCAACGGTTATATCTCCGCTTTCGGTGACAACGGAGAGCTTTTGACAGTCAAAGCCGTTCAAGATATTTACATCGCCCGTCGCCGTATATACGGACACATCGCGGTAAACACTCTTAGGAAGATATATTTTCACGCCGAACTCGGATCTCTTTCCGGCGAACAGCGACACCACGAAAGCCGCGCTTTCGGTTATCGTCAGCTTATTGTCGCCGATCTCCATATCTAAGGGACGGTCGTTTTTGTATTCAACGGTTATCTCCTCGCCGTCATACGGGATAAAGCTTACGTCCAGCCGCTGAAGCTCTATATCGAGATACTCAAGCAATTGGAATGTAAACGTACCTCCCGCCCCGGACGAATGCGGATAATTCCGAAAAAGAAACGCCAGCCCGCCAAACAGCGCTGCCAAGATCAGCGAAACGGCAAGAAATTTATTTATCGTTTTCTCCATATTCTACCAATCTCTCAATCTGTCGCAGCGCCGCTTTACTCTCAAAAAGCGCCGTGAAACGGAAAAGCCCAGCTTTACGGCGACAAGTCCGCAAGCCGCCGAAAAGCAGATCAGCGACAGTCCGCCAAACAGCATAAACGGCGGCGCAAGCTCTGTTATGATGAGGTTTTCCTTAAATATCAGAGACGCTATCCCGAAAATAGTCAGCATGACGCCGAACGGTATACCAACAGCAGCGATAACAAGCAAGCAGAACATCACCGCGAAACACAACGCGAAAACAAGCCAATAGCCCGTATAATTTAAAAATACTTTAAACTTTATCAAAGGAACACTCCTTTTTAACTTACACATTTTAATTATATCACATTTTCGCTCCAATGTCAATAGTTTTATGAGAAATGGCTGGGCAATAGCATGTATTGTGCGCCAAAGCGATTATTGTCGAAATTAAGCAGATTAGAATGAATAAATTTCTCAAAATGGCAGACAATACATTCAGCATACGCGGGAAAAGCCGAAAACGATCGGCAATATCCCTTAAAAAAACTATATTTGGAGGAATTTATATATGAAAGCTACCGGCATAGTCCGCAGAATAGACGACCTCGGACGAATAGTAATACCCAAAGAGATACGGCGCACAATGCGTATTCGCGAAGGCGATCCGTTGGAAATTTACACCAATCCCGACGGCGAAGTGATCTTCAAAAAGTACTCCCCGATCGGCGAAATCAGCTCGACGGCTTCACAATACGCCGACGTTCTGTCCAAAGTCGGCGGCAGACCCGCCGTCATCTGTGACAGAGACCATGTTATCGCGGTCTCCGGGATAAGCAAAAAAGAAGTTATAGAACGCCGCGTCTCAGGCTCTCTTGAAGACTTGATAGAACAGCGCAAGTCCTACGTTCTCAAAGACGCGGAACAACAGCACTTTAACCCGATAGAGGGCGTTGACCGCTACGCCGTCGCCTGCTCGCCCATTGTAGCTTCCGGCGACGTGAACGGCGCCGTCATTATGCTTAGCGCCGATAACGGCAGCGACAACGACACCGCGACCGCCGAACAGTCCGCGCTGGTTCAGGCGGCGGCAATGTATTTCGGAAAACAAATGGAGGAATAAAGGACAAGCCGCACAAAGCCCCTTGCGGGATCTGCGCGGCGCTGTCTTGAAACGCTCCGAATTTACTAGAGCGTTTTCACATTACCGCTCAACGCTCGTCTGGCGGCGAATTTTTCGCATTACTTCGTCAAAAATTCTTGACGTACATAAAGTACGTCGGCGGATTTTTTCCTCGTCCTGCGAAAAATTCGCTTCGCCATCCGAGCATTTCGGGTAATGTGAACACGCTCTAATTGACTTTAAAAAAGTTAGACAAAAAGCTTTTGAAAAAATTATGCAAAGAGACCAAGAGAAATCTTGGTCTCTTTTGCTGTAAGTTTCAAGAAAGCGCGCACAAAGCGTTTTGGATAGCTTTGTACAGTTCCGAATTAATAATTTCAATGTTTTTAACAGTTTACTCAACTACTGTAATTTTAGCTCAAAAATACTACCGCACTTTAGCTATTTATACAAATTTCATAAAATCAATTGACTTTTCTTGATATTTATTGTATAATTAAGGTAAAGGCAATATTATACCAAAGTCTGCCATACGGATCTGCACGCCGGTATCTTACCGTTATTTTGTTGTATTTCACAAAACATCTTTGGCGGGTATGTCTCCGCCGATGAAGTAAGCAATATGCGGCGTTGCCTTAAGGCAACACCGCACAAAGACCGCTCTATACGGGCTTTGTGCGGCATCTGCTTGCAAATTTTAGGATGACTGATAGTCACTCGGTTATTTTGCCAAAAGCTCCTTGAAATACGTCGGTATTATTCCGCCGTTTTCGGCATTCCGACGTGATCTCACCTATTGGCAAAGCGACAAAGGGGCTGACCGACAGACAAAACTTGCCGACGTATCTGCCGCACAACCTTTGTGCGGTGTTGCCTTAATACTTTGCAGGAAGGTATATATTATGAAGTGCAAACAATGCGGTACCGAATTGGTGCGGGGGTTTTCTTATTGTATGGAGTGCGGGCTGCCTGTGCCGTCCGAACTGCTTGAGGAAAGCGGACTTCCTCCAAGAAACATAGACAGCGGAGCGCAAAACGATACCCCCAAAATGCCCGCTGCGGCGGCACCTCCCGAACCCTCCGCGGTCCCGGGAGACCTTAAGCCGCAGCTTCAAGGCGGTGAGCAGAATGCGGGCACGGAGCTTAAACCGCATCTTCAGGGCGGCGAGGGAGAAAACTCGGGAGCGGATCTGAAACCGCAGCTGACAAGCGTTGGAGAAGAAGCCGCCGGCGCGGCTTTAAAGCCGAAATTTGTCGGCGGCGAGCAGGACGCGGGCAGCGGGCAGGCTGTTCACGCGAGTATGCAGGAATCATCCTCCGCGACGTCGGACAGCTCCTCGGAAAAGCTGGTCTTTTGCCCGAATTGCGGCATGCGTATGCAGCACGATCCGCAAAAATGCGAAAAATGCGGTATGGCATTGGGAAATAAGCCGAACAACCCTCAAACCGCTTCAAACGGTATACCGCTGTTTAATACGGATTCCGATCCTTTCGGTTTGAACAGTTTTAATAATTTCAGCAATGGAATTGGCGGCATTGACGGAATTTCCGAAGAAGAAGCCGCAAGTATCGATAATTTCGTAAACGGCGCACTGGATCCGATGTTTAACAGCGGCGGCTCGGAGTTTAACGTTCAAGCAACGCCGAGCGATTTCGCGCAGCTTACGGAACAGCTCGCAAATTTCAGCGCGGGCGCTTCCATGCCGACCATTGAAGCCGCCGAGAACACGCTTATTCGCCAAAAAGAACCCGAAAAGGGCGAGGAACGCGAGGTCGAAGACTTTGCCATGATCGATGATCTGTCTTGTGAGACCGTGCCTTTGTTCGAAAATGGAGTTCCGGTTATAGGCGATTACTCAATGGAGGACGATCCCAACGCGGATGATTCCTACAATCCATACGCGTTTTTGAACACCTCAATGGATGAGGATCTGCCGATCACGGAAGAAAAGCCTGTTGAGGCGACACCTGTTACTGCCGTGCCTGTTGCGCCGCAAGCTGTTGAACCTGTCGCGCCGCAAGCTGTTGAACCTGTCGTGCCGCAAGCCGTTGAGCCTGTCGCACTGCAAGCCGTTGAGCCTGTCGCGCCGCAAGCTGTTGAGCCTGTTGCACCGCAAGCCGTTGAGCCTGTTGCGCCGCAAGCCGTTGGATCTGTCGCGCCGCAAGCTGTTGAACCTGTTGCACTGCAAGCTGTTGAACCTGTTGCACTGCAAGCTGTTGAACCTGTCGCGCCGCAAGCTGTTGAACCTGTTGCACTGCAAGCTGTTGAACCTGTCGCACCGCAAGCTATTGAGCCTGTTGCGCCGCAAGCCGTTAAGCCTGTTGCGCCGCAAGCTGTTGAACCTGTCGCGCCGCAATCTGTTGAACCTGTTGCGCCGCAAGCCGTTGAGCCTGTTGCGCCGCCGCACAATCCGTTTAACTACGATGATTTTGTTCCCGAGGAAGCTCCCTTTATTGCGGAGACCGCTCCGGTTGTGACGGAATTTACGCCGAACACACCGCCGAAGCCGCAAGATAGCAATAAAAAAGTGGCTCCGTTTAAATCGGACGAAAAACCCGATTTGCCAGAGCCTTTGAATATCACGTCCGCGCCGAGAAATCCTCAGCCGAACAGCGCCGCGTCCGGAGCCGCTCAACCGGGCAATCCCGCGCCGAGAGTTCCTCAGCCGAACGGTGCCGCGCCGAGAGCCGCTCAATCGGGCAATGCCGATCCGAGAAATCCTCAGCCGAACGGCGCCGCACCGCGCCGCCCTGCTCCGTCATCTATGCCGTCTACAAAAAGATGTCCGCTTTGCAGCAGGATCATAAATGGAGACGACGGATTTTGTCCTCAATGCGGCAGGTCGATGAATGGCGAAGCTAACCCCCACGTTAACGAAATTCCGCACAATACCGCGGTAAAATTCGACATTAACCGCATTCCCGTGATTATATTGGCGTTGGTCGTAATTGTAGTTTTCATTATGGTAATTGTGTCGCTAAACTCTCACGCCGCAGAAATTTGCGAAAACGATCTTGTTCAATGCGTATCGGAGTGCGAATATGCGCTTTCGGAACAGACCGAAAGCCTTTCGGCTATGTCTTAACGAATAATTTGTAAACAGCCGCGGCTTCAAGCGAGTGCTTGAAGCCGCGGTTTGTTGTTAGAGCCTGTTCAGTATCTCCCCGCACGCATCTCGCTTGCATATTTTCCGCCCGATTTTGTCAATTTTTCTTGAAATACATAAAGTATTACTGCGAAAAATTGCCGTCATCGGACGAAAAATCTGCTGCGCGATCTCCGCACGTTGAGATACTAATACTAATACCCGACAGAAAATAGACAATCTTTGCGGTCTGATTTTTGCAATACTGCGTTGTCGTCCTCGCAAGGCGTCAGCCTTGCTTTGTCATCCGCCTTGTCTTGCAAAAATCATCCTCGCAAATCTTTGTCTATTTTCAATCGGGAATTAGGGCGTGTTCACATTACCCGAAATGCTCAGATTGCGAAGCGATTTTTTCGCAAAACGAGGAAAAAATCCGCAGACATACTGTATGTATTTCAAGGATTTTTGACGAAGTTAATGCGCGCATTATGCGCTACGCGCAAAACGCTAAATTCGCCGCAAGACGGGCGTTGAGCGGTAATGTGAACACGCCCTAGTATAAACAGGCTCTTATTCATCGAAATCGTTTGAATGCCCGCGAACGGCTTTGACAAATTTGTAAACAACTGTTCCGGCGAAAAATACGGCAAGCAGGATAAGCCCCACGCCGACGACAGGCAAATTCATTGTTTCGCCGAAACAGATTATCCCGACAAACACAATAATAAACACCACGCCCAAAAACAGCGCTCCCGCGACAATTCCCGCAAGCACGCGCAGCGGCATTGGAACGCGGCGGCTTGAGGACGCAGCCAATGAACCCTCAAAAACTATCTCAAAAATCAGCTCCATCAAGCCTTCCAATAAAATGTCCATACGTCAGTCCTTTCTGTTCCTTAATAATCTCACGGTTTTCCAAATCACACAGCCAAAGAGCGCTGACAAGCTCTTTGCTGTAAAGACACACAAGCCCCGCCCTCACGCAAAGGCAGACCGACGCGCCGAACAGAACCGTAAAAAACACCGTGCATGATATCCTATAGCAATCCACGAAAATAACGCCTTTTTTCAAATAAACGTTTTATTAAGGACAAGCGGTTTAAAAAAACAATGTTGTTTTAAGGCTACACCGCACAATTATTGTCGAGCGGTTGCGCCGTCAAATTTTTCGGCAAATTGTACAAAGTCGACGCAGACGGGCTTTCGCCCGTCAAGGAGACTTTGTGCAAGATGTCGGAAAATTTGCAAGCAAACGCCGACAAAGCCCGAAGGGCGGTAATTGTGCGGTGTTTCCTTAATTGTGTGGATCGCTATAAGCGGCGTCGGAGCGCGTTTGTTTTCCGCCGCGTCGGATAAACCGCAGAATATCAGCTCCAAAATCGCCTCGAATATATTGTCCATAACCTCCTCCGTCATCCGTTGTCTTGCAGAAACTCACGCTTCAGCGTTTTCTCAACGATACCGATAATAACGAAAAGCGCGAGGAAGTCTATCAAATTCACGCCGGTTGCTATCCATCCCACTACAAGCCCGTCAAGCTTGAAAACTATCGGCACGACACCAGCTATAAGCGTTATTCCGCAAAGTACCGCGTAAGTTGTCGTGCAGATTCTCCCGAACAGTTCCTGTGCCGCCGTCCACGCTTCAGGGCTTTTTTGCAACCGAGTCGTGCGATAACCGAAAATATCCCCGTAGGGCGGGTGAGTTTTCCAAACCATAAGCCCCAAGCCGAGCATTGTAAGCGGCAAAAACATATCGCAAACCGCCATCAAAATTTTTTCACCCATAAGATCACCTCATTCGCGCGGCTTGCCGTTCTCGTCAAACAGCGTTTTCAGCTTGTTTTCCGTAATGACGATTATCACAATAATTAAAACCACAAGCACAACGCTCTGCGCGATAAGCACCGCGAGACCCGTTCCCTCGCCGAAATTCATCAAAATACCGACAAGCCCGACGATCACCGTAAGCGCGGTGTACCCCGCAAAGATAAGCGTCATCAGCCGCCCCGAGTACACCTGCGCGAAATTCCACGCTTCCTCGGAGCTTTGAGAACGCCGCGTTTTATAGCCAACTCCCTCATTCATTCGGGGCGGATTTTTCCACATTGCAAGCGACACCAACGTCACGATTACGGGCGCGATAAGTTCGCTTAACAGATTCACCACGTTGTAATTCATGATCCACCTCCGTAGCTGTCAACCGTACATTGTCAGCTGTCAATTGTCATCGCCGCCGTTTTTCTTTTTGCGGTGCTTCACGCACTCGGTGAGAAGATACTCGATTTGACCGTTCACTGAACGGAAGTCGTCCTCCGCCCACTGCATAAGCTCCGCGTAAAGCGACGCGGAGAGCCTAAGCGGTATCTGCTTTTTCGCCTTTTCTTTAGCTGAGTTTTTTTCCTCGTCGCTCAATACTTTTCACCTCTTATTTTATCGAGCTTATTTTCTTGTTCATCAGTAAATGCTCCCCGAATTAACGATAGGCTGCGCGTCCTTGTTTCCGCAGAGGACTACGAGAAGATTGGATACCATTTGTGCCTTGCGCTCCTCGTCGAGTTCGCAGACGTTGCTTTCCGACAGCTTGTTCAGCGCCATTTCCACCATACCGACCGCGCCGTCTACTATCTTCTGGCGAGCTTCGATTATCGCGGTAGCCTGCTGTCTCTGGAGCATTGCCGCCGCTATCTCCTGAGCGTAAGCGAGGTGTGCGATTCGCGCTTCGATTATCTCCAAGCCCGCGCCCTCAACGCGTTTCTGGAGCAATTCTTTCAGCTGCGCCGAAACCTCAACGCTCGAACCGCGGAGAGTTTTCTCGTCGCTGTCAGTGCTGTCGTAAGGGTAGAGCCGTGCTACGTCGCGCAATGTCGTGTCCGCTTGAATGGACAAAAACTGCGAGTAGTTTTCCACGTTAAAGAGCGCCTTTGCCGTATTCACAACGCGCCATGTCACAACAATTCCGACTTCGATCGGATTTCCCGAAAGGTCGTTTATTTTCTGCATACCGTTGTCGTGGGTCATTGTTTTTAGCGATATCTTTCCAAGCCCCGACGTCGAGCCTTTTTGCGCAATCGTAACGCCCGCCGGAAGTACAGCCCCCGCAAACGGGTTCACAAACCAGAAGCCCTCTTTTTTCAGCGTGCCCATGTATTTACCGAAAAGGGTAAGCACGACCGCCTCGTTCGGACGGATTATTTTCAAGCCCTTAAACGGCAGCCATCCGATACACAGCCACAAAATACCGACCAATACTCCCCAATGAGCCTTATCTTCGGTGCTTTGCGTACCGCCGTATATCAGCAGCGCCAACGCCCCCAGCATCAACAGGAACGTCAAAAAGAACATTCCCCAACCGCTTGCCGCTCGGATCTCCTTTTCCTCATAAATATTCTTTTTTCTTTCATCATTCATAATCACACACTCCTAACTAATTAAATTGAGGTTTTCAAGGCAACACCGCACAATTATTGCTGTCCGATTGCGCAGTCAGATTTTTCTGTCAGCGGGTTGAGCTTTGCTCAACGCTTGTACAATGAGGACGAAGCAAGGCTGACGCCTTGCGAGGACGAATTGTGCAATATGACGTAAAATATGCAAGCAAGCGGGCGGCAAAGGCGTTAGCCGGTAATTGCGCGATGTTGCCTCAAAACGCTTCCGCAAATCCCCGCTCTTGTGCAATACAAAAGTGTCTCGGCGCGTTTTGCTCGAAGTGATATCAAATTGATATCTTGGTAATATTATATCATGGAGCTTTTTATTTGTCAAGTACTTTTTGGAAATTTTTTAGGGCGTCTCTAAAAACTTTAGATAGTTTATCCGGCTCTCCGCCCGCCTGCGCGGAGCGGAAAGCCGGAAGAAAATAAGTCCGAAAAATTAAACGCTCTCCCCTATTTTGCCAAACGAGGGAGAGCGATTTATTCTTTATTAAGAGTACCTAAAGAGTACCTATAAAGAGTTTTGTCCGCGGTCAATTAAAACAATGTGCTGTGAATTATCTCAAGAAACATTTCGGTGGATATCGGTTTGGTTACGTAGTCGTTGACTTGAAGATTAGTCAACGATTGGCGAATCTGGCTCTTTTTATTGATTACGAAAAGTACCGGGATATCGTATTTTTCCCGATAAAATTGTTGTATCTCGTTAGCCGGCTTTTCAATCGTATTTTCATCGAGCATAATGAGGTCGATGTGCTCCTTTTCCAAAAGCAGCTGAGCTTCGTGTTCGGAATCGGCGGCGAGCACGTTGTATTGTGGTTCGCTTTCAAACGCGGACATCAGCTGTGCGCAGCCTGCCGCGGTTTTATCTATGATCAGAATGTTCTTCTTCGCGTCGGCTTGCTGTTTCAACTCATAGTTCGTGTCTTTGTCGATTATCTCGAGCATAATATCGGCGATATCGGGATCAAACTGCGTCCCTTTTCCCTTTTCTATCTCGCTTCTTACAACTTCCTGCGGCAGAACGTTTCGATAGCTGCGGTTTGAAGCCATTGCGTCATAGGAATCGGCAACGGAGATTATACGCGCGTACTCGGGAATATTTTCGCCCGATATTCCCGTTGGATAGCCGCTGCCGTCGTAGCGCTCATGGTGGAGCTTTGCACATAGCGCCGGCATGGGATCTTCGGTGATATCCCGCAATATTCCATAGCCCGCGACCGTGTGAAGCTTTATGTAATTGAACTCCTCGTCGGTAAGCTTTCCGGGCTTGTTGATTATATCATCGGGAATGCGTATCTTACCGATATCATGCAGCAGCGCGGATTTGTATATCTCGTTTTGCTCGAAGATATCCTTTCCCATTGCCTCGGCTATTTTGCGGCTGTATGAAGCAACGCGCAGCGAATGTCCCTGCGTATACTTATCTTTTGCGTCTATCGCGCGGGCGAGCGCCCTAAGCGAAGCGTTGGTGACGTGCTCCACTTTTTTGGTGCTTTCCTCTACCATCTTAATATAGTTATACGATCTTCTGTAAGACGTCACACTGAAAAGCGCGATAATCAGATAGATCACCGAAGCGGCGAATATGCTGTTTTGCGTAAGCTCCAAGGTCTCCTGATAAAGTTTGGAGTTATCTATTACAACTACATCATACCAGTTTCCGATAACGTTGTCCGCGAAAACGGTGCAGTCTATGTTATTTCGATTGAACTCAAAATATCCGCTGTCTTCGATCTCAAAAACCCTGTCGAAAAGACGGTTCATTTCCTCATCATCGGCAAAATCCGCGCCTTTGAGCATGGGATCCGAATGAGCTATCATCAGGCGGGCGGTATCGCAAATAAAGCCGTAGCCCTTGCCGTCAAGCGTGATGGTCTCGGCTATTTCCTGAAATTTGTCCATTACTATATCCACCGAGATCACGCTTTCTCCATCATACAGCATTCGGCTTATCGAAAGCATAATGCTGTTGGTTTTAGCGTCAAGATACGGATCCACTATCACGGGTTCTCCGTTGCCCTTGATTGCCTTTGTATACCAATCTCTTTCGGTGGGAACATAGTCGTCTTCGGGCACCCAATCGGTGCCGTCCATATACTTTCCGTTTATGCAGCCGTAAATGCCCGTGAAATTCTCATCTATAAATTCCGAAAAATAAAGCGTCTGCTCTTTCATATACTTTTCTATTTTATCCAAGCCCGCATTCTCGCGCATCATAAACTCAATGTTTATGGCGGCGTTCTGAACGGCGTCATACGCTCTGGACATATACGAGGATACCTGTTCGTGCTCCTGTATCATAACGCTCTGCCCCAAAGCGACGGCATCCGATCGGGACTTATGACTGAATGTTGAGATAGTAAACACGGACAGTATCGTCAAAGCAATGAATACAACTATCATTGTAAGTATTAACTGATTTCGTTCAAAATGCTTTTTCATAGCCTTTTCTCCCGACTTTTTTTACAATATATAATTATATTATAACATACTCTATTTGATTTTTCAATATGTTTTAAAGATATTTTATGACAAATGTCACCCCGAAAATCCGCGAATGTCACTTGTGCACGCGCCGAAAATGTGATATACTGATATACGGAAAGGCGGTGACATCTTATGCCGCAGATGAACAAGGGCGGGAAGTTTATTTTCGGAAAATCCGTAATTCGCGAAGACGGTACCGTTAGGCTTCCCGATCAGGCAATAGAAGAGTATCACATCATAAATGATAAAAAAGTGTATTTATTTACCGGAAGTAAAATCACCGGCGGATTTTGCGTTACGCGCAAGGGATTGCTAAATCCGTCAAAACTCGGGCATATTCTAAAAGAAACGCCGGAACTTATGAATTACACATCACATTCCGGTGAGTTCATCAGATACAAAGGACGATTTTATTGTTGGACTGACATTTCTTCAGACGGGAAACTCATACTATCCGAGGATATGATGAACTTTTTGAATATTGCGCCCGGAATGGAGCTGCTTTCCATACGCAGCAGCGATATAGCCTTTACAATGGGAGCAAAAGGTCCGCTGTTGGAAAAAGCGGAAAAATACAACGGCGTTATTCCCATATACTAATGAACGCGTTGTTTACGCATTCGAGTTTAAGAACATGAAAGGGATAAATAACTATGAAAGAATTTTTAAGCGTAAAAAATCTTACGAAGAATTACGGCGATTTTTGCGCGGTAGACGATTTGAGTTTCTCCGTACACGAGGGCGAAATCTTCGGGCTTTTGGGACCAAACGGCGCGGGAAAGTCCACCACTATGAACGTTATTACTACGCTCAGCGATTTCGGCAAGGGCACCATTACGGTAGACGGCGCGGACATAATCAAGGACAAGGAAAAAGCGCGGCGGCTTATCGGTATGGTGCCGCAGGATATAGCGCTCTATCCGTTTTTGAGTGCGGAGGAAAACGTGAGATTTTTCGCGTCGCTTTACGGATTAAGAGGCACAAAACTTAATTCGGCGGTAAAAGAGGCTCTGGAATTTGTCGGGCTTTCCGACAAGGCGAAAATGAAGCCGAAAAAGATGTCGGGCGGTATGCAAAGGCGCTTGAATATCGCTTGCGGAATAGCTCACGACCCCAAACTTATCATAATGGACGAACCCACGGTCGGCGTAGACGCGCAGTCCCGCGAACATATTTTAGGCTCGATAAAGACCCTCCGCGACAGGGGCGCAACGGTAATTTACACGTCTCACTATATGAACGAGGTTGAGGACATCTGCGACAGGATACTTATAATCGACCACGGAAAATCCGTAGCTGTCGGTACGGAACGGGAGCTTATCTCAACGGTAAGCGACAGCAAAGTCCTCAAAATCACTACGGAAATCAAATCGAACTTCAATGAAAAGGATTTTCTCGCGGAGATGTCGAAGCTGCCCGACGTGAAGAAAGCGCGTATTGAGGATGGTGTAATAGTCCTCGAAATAAACGCGTCCGCCAAGGATTTCACGCTTTATTTGGAGCATATCAAGAGCCGCGGCTTGCCGATTTTGGGCATAACGAGCGAATCAATGAACCTTGAGGACGTGTTTATCGCGCTTACGGGCAGAGAGTTGAGGTAAGGAATGAAAATGCCGAAAGGAGCAGGTAAATCATATTGACCGATAAACGCTTTCTAGTACTTTTGATAGCCGCGGCGGGCGATCTTCTCATACCGTTTTTTATCGCACCGTTCAGCGAATACGATCATCTTACAACGGTTATGAGCGCGCTCGGCAACAACGGCAGACCGCTTTCGGCGCTGTATAATTGTTGGCTTATAATCGCGGGAGCGGGTTTTGCTTTTTCGGCGGTTACACTGTACAAAACATATTCCGCGGTCTCCATGCCGCTTGCGGTATGGCTTTCGGCGATCGTTGCCGTGTATGCGGTCGGAGGATGTATTTTATCGGGAATTTTCCCCGTAGGTGAAACAAAGGAGCTGACAACGACAGCGGCGAAAATTCACGGTATCGGCTCAACAGTCGGATTTACGGCGCTGACCTTTTGCCCCTTGTTTACGGCGCTGCTTTCGTTTCGCGAAAAGAAAACCGCGGTCGGCGTTGTCTCGCTGATATTTTTTGCGGCGGCTGTAGCATTTTTCGCGTTGTTCATTATGTCCGACAAGGAGCAGTTTTCCGGCACGATCATTTCATATGAGGGACTCTGGCAACGGCTGAGTTTGTTGTGTATGTATGCTCCGCTTATGATTGTTTCGCTTGAAAAGCTGATCCGAAAATCACCTTGAACATTTTCATAATGTTCCATACAAAACTCGAAAGGAGTAGTGCTCCACGCGGGAGCACGATCATAATATGTTGCAAGTAATTTTAAACGCGGTGCGCTCCTGTTTCCGCAGCGGCACTACGATATTTTTCAGCATGTTGTTTCCGAGCCTTTGCACGTTTTTCCTCGGAACGCTGCTTGAAAACATCGAGGTCTCCGACGACGTTGTAGGCGAAATAAACCTTGCCTACTGCGCGGAAAGCAGCGATTATTCCGCGAACGCGTTTGAGGAATTTATCCTCTCGCTCGACGAGGAAAACGTGATAAACGCGGAGAAGATAGGCGCTGACGAGCTAGAAAGCGCCGCCGAAAAATACTCCGCCGCCGTGGAGCTAAACGGCTCGGAAATAACGGTCTACAACGGCAAAAACGCTGTGCAAAACCGCACGGTAAAGGCACTTATAGACGGCTACAATCAAAACGCGGCGGCTTACGCGGCGGTCGCGGAAAAGAACCCGCAGGCTCTCGCAAATATCGAAGTCACCGATGAAAATTTGGTAGAGCCGAAAGACTTTGGCAGAACGCGCACTATGATGGACTATTACGCCGTGGCAATGACGGTGGTGATAATTTTTTTCGGCGCGATGATAAGCGGCGCGGAGGCATACCACATAGAATACACC
This sequence comes from uncultured Clostridia bacterium, assembly GCA_947627465.1. Taxonomy (GTDB): domain Bacteria; phylum Bacillota; class Clostridia; order Oscillospirales; family Ruminococcaceae; genus CAG-115. Next base: position 1,762 of record CANQWD010000004.1, on the reverse strand, counting down.
TGCAAAACGATAAATCGCCTTAATATCTCGCCCGTAAGCCGCACAACGGTATATTTCGGGAAAATAGTCGGGCATCTGCCGCTGGTGTTCGTGCAGGTCGGCGTGGTTATGTGCGTCAGCGCAGCGTTTTTCGGAGCGCATTTCTGCGCGACATTCGGCGAAAATCTTCTGCTGTTCGCAATGTTTATCTGCGCGTCGCTGGCGACTTTGGCGGTCGGGGTCTGCGTAAATCTTCTGTTCCCGAAAATGCAGACTTGGGCGGTGCTTATGCCGATAAACTGGATTATGCTTTTCTTTTCGGGAACATTTCAAGCGGATATTGCCATAAAGGGAGTTTCCGAATATCTTCCGCCCAACATAATTATGGAAGCGGCTTTCGATTTAACGGTATTCGGTCGGACGGAACGGGCGATAAACGTTATTATATGGTCGCTCGTGATATTCGCCGCGCTTATGCTGATAGGCTGGATCAAAGTAAACACAAGGAGGAAAAACGCGTGAAAAACATAGCTCTAATATTTAAAAACAGCGTTCTCCAAAACAAGCTGATGATACTTATTTCATTGACAGCCGCCGCGTTTATGTGTTTTCAGTTCTACGGCTTATCAAATCCCGACAACAAGGTTTTTGCAAACGCGGACACTGTGACGGTCGGTATTTGCGATCATTCCCCGGAACAAAACAAAACGGCGACCGAAAACCTCAAAAGCTATTTTGAGGACGCTCTCGAAATGGAAGTCGTCGAAAAAGATTACGATTCTTTGTCAAAGGACTTGATTGACAGAAAAATTTCTGCTATAATAGAAGTACCGACCGATTTTTACAAAAAGACGGCTGACGGAGAACCGCAGAAGCTCGAACTCACAACGCTCGGCGACTACGAAAACGCGGCGTTTGTCGAAGCGTATCTGAACTCCTATATGAGCGGGGTTTCGGTACTCTCAAAGGCGGCCGACGGCAACGAGGAAATGTTTTCCGAAATGTTAGGCTCTCAAAAATTGCCAAACGAAATAAAAATCGCCGAGAGCAACGCGGCGGTTGACGAAAAGGCTTTGGCGAACGGCGCGTTTCGCTCCGCAATCGGATTTATGACCTGCATTATCGCGGCGATAACGATAATGATCTCGCGGCAGATAATGAACGACAGAAATCTCGGAACGTATAACCGAATGAAATGCTCGTCGATAAAGCCCTCGGAATACGTTCTCGGCGTGAGCGTTTTCGGATTTATCTGCTGCACCTTGATGAACGTGATATTTATTGCGTTCGCGTATCTGACGAGCGGCGACATTTCCGCACCGTGGGGAGCAGTGTTCGGGGCTATGGAGCTGTTCGGGCTGTTCTCCGTGGGGCTTTCGACGGTGTTCGGACTGCTGATGAATAATTCGATGGCGCTTATGACGGTGGGCGTGGGCTACGCGACTATTGGCAGTATGCTGGGCGGCGCGTGGTTCCCGATAAGCGACGGCTTGGGCGCTGTTGGAAACATCGCAAAAATCGTGCCGCAGTATTGGCTTATGGGTATGGTGCGCGGCTTCGAGGACGGCGCAGATATAAACATTCTGCCGAATATGTGCATTTTAGCTCTCGCGGCGGCGCTTAGCTATCTCGTTTCGGCGGTGATATTTACAAGGAAGAGTACGTAATCGTTTCTGCCCCGCTGCGCGGGGCAGAAACGAAAATAAAATTAGAGTCTGTTCACATAAAAGTATTGACAAATAAGACTATTTATGCTATAATATAAATATGAAATTGACAAGAA
>CANQWD010000003.1 GCA_947627465.1 uncultured Clostridia bacterium | reverse complement strand
TACTTCCATTATACCACAAGGTCAGCTCGATGGGTTGCTTTTTTATTTGGTGTTGCACTTATATTGTAAATCTATAGGCAATATATACTAAAAGTTGTTGTAATATTTAGCCAAAAAGCCAATTGAAAAATCGTTTACAATTTGGTATAATTTAGGTAAGGATTTACATAATTTTTTTGCTTGCCGTTTATTCGGCTGTATAATGCGGAAAATTGCGGAAAACCTAAAATGAAAATCTATTTTGAGAGGTGCTTTATATGAGCTTGGAAATCGTAAATGGGGTAAGTATCCCCAATATGCCGTGGCAGGACAGACCCGAGGGGTGTAAGGACGTAATTTGGCGTTACAGTGATAACCCTGTTATCAAACGCGATACGCTTCTCACCAGCAACTCGATATTTAATTCGGCTGTCGTTCCGTTTAACGGTAAATTCGCAGGCGTGTTCCGTGTTGATGACAAGGCAAGAAGAATGGCAATTCACGCGGGATTTTCAGATGACGGTATTCACTGGAATATCAATCCCGAAAAAATAGAGTGGATAAACGACGATCCCAAAACCGCCGAGGCAAATCCGTGGCAGTACGGCTATGACCCTCGCTGCGTTTGGATAGAGGACAGATATTGGATCACTTGGTGCAACGCGTATTGCTGGCACCCCACTATCGGCGTGGGCTGGACTAAGGACTTCAAGGAGTTCCACCAGTGCGAAAACGCGTTCCTGCCGTTCAACAGAAACGGCGTGCTGTTCCCGCGCAAGATTGACGGCGAGTATGTGCTGTTCAGCCGTCCGTCCGACAGCGGTCACACTCCGTTCGGCGATATGTATCTTTCGCGTTCCAAGGACATGGTTTATTGGGGCAAGCACAGATATGTAATGGGTCCCGATCTCGATTGGGAGTCCACAAAGATCGGCGCGGGTCCTATCCCGATCGAGACTTCCGAGGGCTGGCTTGTATTCTATCACGGCGTATTGCAGAGCTGCAACGGCTTTGTTTACAGCTTCAGCGCGGTAATTCTCGATAAGGACGAGCCGTGGAAGATCAAGTACAGATGTCAGGAATATATGATAAACCCGCGCGAGTACTACGAGTGCGTGGGCGACGTTCAGAACGTAACGTTCCCGTGCGCGGCGCTCTGCGACAAGGACACCGGCAGAATAGCTATCTACTACGGCTGCGCGGACACTTGCACAAGTTTGTGCTTCTGCTACGCCGAGGAAGTTGTGGAGTATGTTAAGTCGCACTCCAAAAAGTATGATTGATTTGTAAAGCATACCGATATTTAAAAAATCCCCTGTTTCGGCAGGGGATTTTTTTGACCGTCCTAAGCGCGAGGGAACAGAACAGCCGCGCCATTGACAACGGGCGCGGCTTGTTAAATTATTGCAGATCGGCTTTCATTCTGCTTTTGAACGCGATTATCGAAATCACGGTGAGAAGCGCCGCGTATGCCGTTGATATCAGAAGATGCGGCAGCACATTCTCGAAATCCAGCGCGCACGTGAGCCGCGCCGCTTTTACGGAATGAATGAACGGGAGAACGTCGCAGAGTTTTTTCAGAAAACCGCCCGTGCTGTCCGCGTCAAACCAAATACCGCCTAAAAAAGACGCAAGCGAGATCACTATCGAGCAGAGACCCGGCGCGGATTTGTCGCTGAACATCGTGCCGAATAAAACGCCAAGCGCGATAAACATCACTACGGTAGGCATAAGAACGGCTGCGCTCAAAACCAAGCCGCCAACGTTCAGCTCAACGTCCTTGATTAGCGCGATTATTAACGAAGCGGCAAGTGTGATAACGATCTGGATAATTCCCAAAACGAACGTGGGCAGCATATAGCCCGCGATAAAGTTGGCAGAGCGCATGGGAGTTGCGTAAAGCCGCATAAGGAACGCGCCCGAGCGGTCTTTCGCGACTGTAAGACAAGTGAACAGCATAAGAAACGTCAGTCCGAAAACCGCTATGCCTCCCGCCAATTTGTCGATTTGGAAAATAGTCGGGGCGGCGGATACGGCTCCGGGCGGCAGATCGGCGGTGCTGCTTTCAATTCCGTTGTTTACGAGCGTCATTACCACCAGCATTACCAAGGGGAAACCCAAGCAGAACAAATAACTCAGCGGGTCGCGGATAAGCTCCTTTAAATTGCGTTGTGAAAACGCGGTCGTTTTGCTCATTATTCTTTCCCTCCCTCGGCGATCTTTACAAAAGCGTTTTCCAATCCCTGTTCGCCTGTTTGCGCCTCAAGCTCGGAGAGCGTGCCCTCGGCTTTCAGTTCGCCGTTTATCATTATTCCTATGCGGTCGGAGAGCTTTTCGGCTTCTTCCATATAGTGAGTTGTAAGTATTATCGTTATTTTGCTTTTTAACTTTTCGATAATGTTCCACAGTTCGCGACGCGCCAGAACGTCAAGTCCGAGCGTCGGCTCGTCAAGGAACAGAACGCGCGGCTCGCCTATCATCGCCATTGCTATCGAAAGCTTGCGTTTCCAGCCGCCCGACAGCGTTTTCGCGCGGGAATTTTTGTATTCTTCCAATGAAAACAGCTTGATGAGCCGCTCTACGCTCTCGGCGGTTTTTTCGGCGGAAAATTCATATATTCCGCAAATGAATTGCAAATTTTCCGTAACTGTAAGGTTTTCCGCAACGGCGGTGTCCTGCGGCGAAATTCCCGTCAGCTTTTTCACCTCGGACATTTGGGAAACGCAGTTTTTTCCGCACACGAAGCATTCTCCGTCCGTCGGCTTTGAAAGGCACGTCAGCATACGTATGGTCGTGGTTTTGCCCGCGCCGTTTACGCCCAAAAGCGCGTAGATCTCGCCCTCGTTTATCGCGAGATCCAGTCCGGAAACGGCGGTTTTCGTCTTGTACTTTTTAACAAGCCCCTTGGTTTGTACAGCGTACATAATGTTACTCCTTATATTTCGTCTATTTTGATAAGCGCGATACCTCGTTCCTCGTCGCCCAACATCAAAAGCGTATCTCCGACCGATAAACCGAAAACCTTTTTGCACTTTTCCGGCAGAGTAATCTCGCTTTTTTCGTTCAATCTTACAACCCCGAACATGTACTGCTTCTCGGGAGTGGGTCCGCGGTAAGCGGCGACGTTTCTTACAAGCGAGTCTATGGTCACGCCGTAAATATCGGCAAGCGCGATTATATTATCGATATCCGGCAGCGTTTCGCCTTTTTCCCATTTCGCTACCGCCTGACGCGATACGCCGACCTTTTCGGCGATTTGGTCTTGAGTATATCCGAATTTTTTTCGGAATATCTTTAAGTTATTAAAATCCATTATTGTACCTCTTTATATATTGCGGCTTATTCATTGTAAACTCTTTACATCGTCTTTAGGCAACACCGCACAAAGACCGCCCTACGGGCTTTGCCGCTCGCTTGCTTGCAAATTTTCCGTCATTTTTGCCCAAAATCTCCTCATAGGCGCCAGCCTTATTCGTCGATTTTGTGCAATCTGACGAAAAATTAGGCGACGCAATCGGACGACAATCTCTGTGCGGTGTTGCCTTTAGTATATCATAAATTTTCACATTTTTCAACCAACCTTGAATAACAAAAATGTTAGCTTTGGTTTACATTTTGTGAAAAGCCGGAAAGCGTTCGCAGCTGCGAGACCTGTTCCTTGACGATATCGGCGGCTTTCAGAATTTCCTCGCGCGTGTTATTTTCCGAAAGCGTTAAGCGCAGCGAACCGCCCGCGTATTCCTTGGGAACGCCTATCGCTTTCAGAACGTGTGATACTGTCTGTTTGCCCGCGCTGCAAGCCGAAGCCGACGACGCGCACACTCCGTACAGATCGAGACTTTGCACGAGCGCTTCGCCGTCTATCCCCGAGAACGAGAAGCTGACGTTTCCGCATAGCCGCGCGGTTTTGCTTCCGTTTAAGCGCGAAATGGGAATTTCGGCGAGTTGTTTGATCAGCAGGTCGCGCAGCTCTGCGATTTTCGCGGTGCGGTTTTCAATATCGCACGTAATTTCCTCCAAAGCCGCGCCGAGAGCGGCTATCGCCGCAACGTTTTCCGTGCCCGAGCGAATTCCGCGCTCCTGACCGCCGCCGAAGATCATCGGAGAAAGCGGCGCGCTTTTTCTCGCGAACAGCAATCCGCCGCCCTTTATGCCGCCTATTTTGTGAGCCGAGACGGACAGGTAATCCGCGTTTATTTTCCGCATATCAATGGGAATACTGCCGACCGCCTGAACCGCGTCAACGTGAAACAGAACGCCGCGTTTCTTGCATATTTCGGCGATTTCCGAAATGGGCTGAATAGTTCCTATCTCGTTGTTCGCCGCCATAACCGAAACAAGCGCGGTTTGTTCGTCAATTGTTTCGGCAACTTTTTCGGCGCTTATTGAGCCGTCTGCGTCGGGCGCTAAATAAACGGTTTCAAAACCGCGTTTTTCGGCTTCGTGAAACGCGTTCAGCACGGCGGGGTGTTCGATCTGCGTGGTAACGATACGTCGCTTTTCTTCGTTTAAAGCGGAAAATATCGCGAGATTGTCGCTTTCGGTGCCGCCGCTTGTGAACGTTATTTCCTCGGGAGCCGCGCCCAGAGCTGCCGCGCACTTTTCCCGCGCTTCAATTACCGCGAGAGCCGCCGCTTGACCCGCGCCGTGCAGGGAGGAGGGGTTCGCGAAATTCGCCGTCAGAAACGGCATTGCCGCTTCCAACGCCTTGGGATTTACGGGCGCGGAGGCGGCATTGTCCAAATATATCATTGTTTTACTCCAAAATTATCGTGAACGGTCCGTCGTTCACAAGCTCGACTTTCATATCCGCGCCGAAAATTCCTTTTTCAACGTGAATTTCCCGAGCGCATAATTCACAGAAATAATCGTAAAGATGTTCCGCTTCTTTTGGTTCTTTAGCTTGTAAAAAATTCGGGCGGTTGCCTTTTCGACAGTCGGCATACAGCGTAAACTGCGAGATTATCAATAATTCTCCGTTCACGTCTTTTAAAGAAAGGTTGGTCTTGCCGTTTTCATCGGCGAAAATGCGCAGGTTTATCAGCTTCTGCGAGAGCCGTTCGCACTCCGCTTCCGTATCCTCCGCGCCCGCGCCGAACAGCACCAAAAATCCGTTTTCTATTGCGCCGACTGTTTTTTTGTCCACCGAAACGGCGGCGCGTTCCGTTCTTTGTATAACCAGTTTCATAAATTTTCCTTATCGTAAACTATTACCCGCGGAGGTCTGCCGTAAGGGTGCTCCATAATGCCGCCGCTTTTCGCGGAGTGCTGGCGGTCGTTTTCGGTGCTGCCTTTTAGTATCTCGGTTACGGCTTTAAGCTGCGCACCGAGAAGCTGCGCGCGCTCAGCGTGTTTGCTGTGTCCCGACAATATCATCTTAAATTTGTCTCGATATTTAGCGAGTTTCAAAAGCGAATTACGAAAAACGCCAAGCGGAACGCTTTCGGGAAGATGCGCCCAAGTCCGCTCTATAACGGTGTCGCCCGAAAACAGCACGCCTTCTTTTTCGCAAAGGAAGCACGCGCCGCCCGCCGTGTGCCCCGGCGTGAATATTACGCGCAGAGACAGTTCGCCCAAATCAATAACTTCGCCGTTGGCAAGCGGACAGAGCGGCGGCGTTTTCAGCCGTTTGAGAAAAAGCGCCGCTCTGTATATCGGGTGAGAGAACTCGCGGCGGGCAAGCGGGATATCGGCTGGGTTTATGTATGCCCTGTCAAAGTAAGCGTCGCCGTAAACGTGATCGGCGTGACCGTGAGTATTCAGTACTATCAGCGGAAGCGCAGTCAGAGAGCGCACAACCTTTCGGACGTTTGAAAAGCCTATCATCGTATCGATGACTGCCGCGCGTTTTTCTCCGATAACAAGATAGCCGGTCGCTTTGTCGCTTTCGTTGAGTAAAAACACCCGCGGCGTGATCCTCAAAACGGATATCATCTATGATGTCCGCCTCCGCCGCCGTGGTGACCGCCGCCGCCACCGCCGCCGTGATGTCCTCCGCCCGAGGAGCTGGAGTGGGTGTGCGAGGTGGTGTATTCGCGTACAAATTGGTCTACCTGCCTTGTTACGTTAGTGCAGCGCCTGTCGATGTAATTTGAAGCGCTTATCGGCGCTTTTTTCTTATATCCCTTTACCTTGCCGTGTACAATCGCCAAGCTTATCAGAATGGAGACAACTACAATCATCAGGAAGCCCGTCGGGTGTTTAATGATAAAATCGCCGAAAATGACCAAGACCGCGCTAAAGCCGCTGCCGCCATAGCGTTTTACGCATTTCGCGTACTCGTTTATCGCCGAGGCGTAATCGTAGCCGCCGTATGTGCGGGTACTCTCGTTGTAGGCGTATTTGTTTCCCTGCGGTTCTCCGAGCTTGTCGTATATCCTGTCGAACATTCGGGTGGTCTTGCCTTGAAATTTTTGAACGGCGTCGCCGTCCGTGGAAATCCAGTCCTGGCAGGAGCTGTATTGCGGAACGTTATAGCTGTTCAAAAACATCAGCATTATCGACTTTGTATACGCTCCGAAAACCTCGTCGGAAAAGTCGTCCGTGAACTTTTTGTCGCTTTTGCCCTCCAAATCTCGCGTAATTACCACGCCGACGTTTGTGTGAGTTTTTTTCGCGGTTTTTTCGAGAATTTCCAAAAGAGCGCTCTCCTCGGAGTCGGTAAGGCAGTTGTCGAAGTCGGCAATCAGAGCGTATTGACCCGCAATGCCCGTTTTCTTTATCAAAGAGCGGTCGTTATAGGTGGACTCGATAAAGTTGTCGCTGTAGGACGTTTTAACAAGTCCGCCGTCCGCGTTCGCCCGCATGCCCGTGAAGAGCATGGTAATAAGCGTAGCAATAAGTGCGAACATCGTGAGGAGAATCGCCGCGCGTTTTGTTTTATGTTTAACCAAAGAACAGCCCTCCCAACAATGTAGCGATAATGAAAATGCCTAAAAACAGCCCCGCGCCGAAGAAGAATTTCTTGACGGGCGATACGGGAAGTTCGCCGAACATCGTGCCAGTCTGTCCGTTCATCGCGAACTCGTAGTCCTTGCCCTTATATGTGTAGTTCAGAAACCACACAGGCAGAAGCGCGTAAATGTATTGCTGATTTTTGTAGCTTATGTTGCAATTTACGTCCTGAAGTCGCGTGTAGACCGCCGCCAGTCTGCGTATCTCTTCTTCGGCGGCTTTGCCTATGCGCTCGTCGAGACGAGGCGCGGCTTCTTCTTTGGTAACGTCGTATTTCTCGGCGGCGCACCCTGAAAGATAGCTCATGTTGAACGGCTTTATGCCGCTGTAATCGAACGGCTCTATGCTTTCCATAAGGCTGTCGTCAATGCGCTTCGAGCCGTCGTAGGGCACGCGCACGAAAACCATATCGCAGTCGCGTTCAACATTGTAGACCTTTGTGTGAGTGTAGGTCGTGTTTCCCGTTGACCATGAGCGTATCGTAAGTCCCGTAGCTGTGAGGTGCGCTTCGGTTTGTCCGCTTTTCAGCCAATACGGAACGTACAGCGCCGAGATGTTTTGTATTTGAGCATCGGTTTTAAAACCGTTTGGCAATAAGAACTTGCCGCTTGTAAACTTCTTGAAGTTTTCCTCGGCCTGTTCGCGCGTTGTCTGAAACGGGATTATCAAATTAGGCTTGAATTCGCCCGACAGCCGTCCCGAAAGTATAACGGGCGTGTGGCAGAAATGACATCTCGTCGACGCAGTGAGCGAATCGCAGATGACGTTCGCGCCGCAATTCGGGCAAGAATACAAGGCGCTCTGTCCCGTGAATTCCTCGTCGGTCATTTGCTGTTCGGTAAGTTCGGGCTCATTGGTCTCCAAATCGACATTGGAGTCGCGCTTTAGGAATATTTTCTCCATTTCATCGTCGGTGAACGTGCTGTCGCAATAGAAGCACCGAAAACGCCTTAACGCGTTGTCGTATTCCAATGCCGCGTTGCAGTTTGGGCATTGATATGTAACGGTCTGTACTGTATCCATAATTCCTCCCATAATTCAATTGACAGTGTACAATTGATAATTGACAATTATTGCGTCGGCTTCGCCGACTTATTTTAGAGCGTGTTCACATTACCCGAAATGCTCGGATGGCGAAGCGAATTTTTCGCAGGACGAGGAAAAAATCCGCCGACGTACTTTATGTACGTCAAGAATTTTTGACGAAGTAATGCGAAAAATTCGCCGCCAGACGAGCGTTGAGCGGTAATGTGAACACGCTCTAGACTGTATGCGGGTCAAAATGTTGTCACAACTTCATTGTCCGTAAACAATCTAAATCCGTCCGCCGTAAGGCGGACACAATAATTGTCCATTGTCAACTGTCAATTGTCAATTGATCCATTACTGTTCCGATGTTGTCGTTAATAACAAGGTCGGCGTTGGCTGAAAGTTCGCTTTTATTTATTACGACTATGTATTTTCCTTTAAAGTAGCCCACAAGCCCCGCGGCAGGGTAGACGACGAGGGACGTGCCGCCTATTATCAGCGTGTCGGCGGTGGATATATCATAGATCGCGTCCTCGATGTCCTCGGTCTTAAGGCTCTCCTCGTAAAGCACTACGTCGGGTTTTATCGTACCGCCGCATTCGCATTTCGGAATGCCCTCGCACTCCGTCACCGCCGACAGCGGATAGAATTTTCCGCAGTTCATGCAGTAATTCCTGTGAACGCTGCCGTGCAGTTCAATGACATTCTTGCTGCCCGCGGCTTGGTGCAGCCCGTCGATGTTCTGTGTAATCACCGCATGGAGTTTTCCCGCCGCCTCAAGTTCCGCGAGTTTTTTGTGCGCCGCGTTGGGTTTGGCGTTCGGGAAGATCATTCTGTCTCTGTAAAATCGGTAAAACTCCTCGGTCTTTCGCGTAAAGAACGTGTGCGACACTATCTGCTCGGGAGGGTAGTCGTATTTTTGATTATACAGACCGTCTTGGCTTCGGAAATCGGGTATCCCGCTTTCCGTTGAAACTCCCGCTCCGCCGAAAAACACGATTCGTTTGCTTTCGTCAACAATTTCTTGCAATGTTTTAGCCATTTTTTCCTCCTATCCCACTGTCAGCTTGCCATCGGAAATGCGTATCAGCCGCTGTGCTTTCCGCGCGGTGTCCTCGTTATGGGTTATCATTACTATCGTTTTGCCGTTTTTACTTAAATTATCGAGAATTTCCAGTACCTCCGCGCCCGAGCGGCTGTCCAGATTTCCGCAAGGTTCGTCGGCAAGGATTATCTGCGGGTCGGCGGCTATCGCTCTCGCTATCGCAACGCGCTGCTGTTGTCCGCCGGAAAGCTCGCTTGGGCGGTGCAATGCTCTGTCCGAAAGCCTTACGCTTTCGAGCGCGTTCAGCGCTATTTCGCTCCGCTTGGTTTTGGGTATCTTTCGATACAGCAGCGGCAGTTCCACATTTTCCAAAGCCGTTAGGCTCGATATCAGATTGAAACTTTGGAACACAAAGCCTATTTTGCGGCTGCGTATCTCGGAAAGCTCCCTGTCAGACAAACTTCCGACTTCTTTGCCGTCCAAAAAGTACTTCCCCGAGGTCGGAGTATCGAGACACCCCAGAATGTTCATCAGCGTCGACTTTCCCGAGCCGGAGCTTCCGACTATAGTTACATACTCGCCGTCCTTTATTTCCAGCGTTATTCCGTCCAGCGCCTTAACTGTTTGACCGCCCGTTTTGTAATGTTTATGAAGATCTTCCGCCCTTATTGCCATTTTTTTGCACTCCCTATAAAGATAATTACCTTTATTGTGCGCTGTTTTTCGGCATTTATTCGCGTTTTCGGCGGTGTTTTCGGGGCGCGGGCGCGGAAACGCCGCGTCAGCGGCGAGCGGGCATTGCCCGCTGTTTTTCCGCCGTTAGGCGGAAAACTTCCGCACCCGCGCGCAGCTACGTTCGGGCGCTGCGTCTACGTTTGGTTTAAATGCTCCCCGGAACGGGCGCGCGCTTGAGTTAACGGAAGCCGTTGGGCAGGGTAGGGGCGCTTTAAGCTGAGGTGCGTAAGGCGTTTCGAGCGGGGGAAGGCTTTTCCTCACGCCCCCGCGCGGCTCGCTCCGCCTACGGCGGAGTTCCCCGTGCGGGGGCATTCGGAAAAGCCGCGGTTCGCCCGCGTTTTCGGCTTCGCCGAAAACTGCCGCTGCGCGGCAAATTCGCTCCCTGCGGTCGCGAATTGCGGGCGAACCGCTAGGGGGCTTGGGAAGCTGCCAGAACATCAAGAATGCGAGACGCGCTCAATGATATTGACGAGGTAGGAGTATTCGGGGAAATCACGAAGCAGCCGAGTTCGGCATTTCGCGAGGAAATCCGCGCGAAGCTCGGGGTGATCGCGCATGGCTTGCTTAGCGCCCCAAAGGTGCGTAAAATCGCTCTGCGGACGAAAAAGATCGTCCTTGTTGAGAAGCGTTTTAACGGGAGTGCCCGTATATTCCGCGCACATAGCGACAAGCCGCTGTTCTGCGAAAACCATGTATTTCAGAAAATCGTCACAGCTCACAGCGGATTTCATAAACGATATCGCCTGTGAGGTGTAAAATTCCTTAAAATCGTTGTCGGGAATGTAAAGAAACGCGGTGTTGAGCGGCAAAACGCTCTCCGAAAAGTCGGGTATGATGTGACCGCGCGTTTTGAAGAACGAGAGCGGCGGATAAATTCCGTCGGAAATATTCTCTCGGTGCGCGGCGATTATTTCATCTCCGAATTCGGGGTTTTTCCACACAATGAAGTCGGTATCTATCATTGCAATAGGCGCGGAGACCTCGCGCAGCGCAAGCAGCTTCGCTCCCGCCCAGAACATCTTCGGGTCGATGCCCCCCAGATCGTCCGCCACACAGACGTTTATGTTGTTCCAGATATCCGTAAATTCTATTTTACGGTAGTATTCCGCGAACGGCTCATCGCAGCAAAGCGTTATGGAGCCGCCGTTTTTTCGCCATTGCAAAGCGGAAAACGCCGTGCAGTACAAATCAAAATCCTCGGCGGCGGGGGAGAGCCTGCCTTTTGCCGCCGAGGGTGCAAACGACGCTATATGAATGGCGTTCATTAAAAACCGCGGCGGCGTGAACGCATAATTACGATAAAACCGCCCAGCAGTCCAACAAGTGTAGCTATTATTCCAATGATCAGCATGCCGGTGGTGCCGTTGCCGGCATTGCCGACGTTTACAACGTAATAGATCGTGTCGGTCGACGGAGAGTAACCCTCCTTAACGACGCATTTGTCAAATATTTCGGCGGCGTCTTTTTTCAGTTTGGTGATCTTTCCTTTTATGTGCATTTTAGTCACAAAAACAGACTCGTCGGCATCGTCGTTGCCGTAATACTCAAGCGATTCGCGTTCCATTTTTTGAGCGGTCGTGATATCGGACGCGTCGCGTACCGCAACAGACAATATCTTCGGACTACTGCCGTTGAAGGAGCTTTCAAGCGGCATTGTAAAATAATGCGCCGTCGTTTTGGTGTTGTATTTTATTCCCATTACCGAATCGGACTGCTCCAATGTAGCGTATTCGTCCCATATCTCGTAAATGTCGCCTTCAACGAAACGACCGTTGTAAAAGTCCGTCTCGGTCATTTCTTCGATTTTTGCGGGGGGCTTTGAAAGCTCCACCTTGTCCTTTATCCCGCTGATAACTACCAAAATACCCAATATTGCGATAATAATAAAGGGCATAAGTTTTCCGAAAAGTCTCATAAAATTTCTCCTTAATTAATATAGTTAATAAACCGCAGCGTTTCGCTCTCGGTTAATTTCAAACGCTTTTATACAACGCCGCACAAAGCGCGGAGCGCGGTATTATTTTAATAATACCTATGTTTTTTCTTATAGGTCGCCACAGCAAGTATTATAAATGCCGTAAGGCTTGCCAAAGTCACGGCGCCGCCTACGATTATTGCTGTCAGATTGCCGCGTTCTTCGCCGCTTTTGACGTAGATCGTGTAAGGTATCAGATTGCCGTTTACGTTTTTATGGGTGTAGATATTGAATTCCGTGTCGTATATCTCCCAGAGCTTGTTATACATATTCGTTCTGATCGTCGGCGTTATGTCCATGACTATTCCGCTGAACTCAAAACGCGGAGCGTTGGGGTCGAGCGGCGCAGGCAATGATTTGTCGAGACTTTTCAAAAGTTCGACGTCCTCGGGTCGGTCTGCCGCGAGAACCGCGTATTTTTGCTCTTTAATATCTTCTTCATAGCCCAACGGTATCAGAAAGTAATATCTTAAGGTGTTTTTCCCCACGGGTATTCCGAAAACGCTGTTTGTGATGTGATCTCTGCCAAGTTCTCCCAACGTGGTCTCCACGCTACCTTTAACGTTCAAATTTCGCTGAAGTTCGCCGGGATTCATAATATTGAGATCGCGCTCGGTTCCCCAATACATCAGGTACCCTTTAATGCCGAAAACCGTGATATAGACACCAATATATGCGGCAAGCAGGAGTAATACAAATAATAATATTTTTTTGATGCTCATATTAACCTCAAATGTTGTGTATGCCATAGCCGAAGCGGTCAAGCGGGCATCTCATCAGCGTTTCCAGCATTATGCGGTCATATTCGTCCAAAACGGGCAGATTTGACAATTTTGCAAACGCCGAAAAGCTCCCGAACAGACCGTTTAAGAATTCCATTGATAAGTTCCCGAAGCTGCCAAAGCTCCCGCTGCCGAACGAACCGTAGCTTTGCGAAAATAGGCGAAAAAGCCATTCCCACTCCCATTCGTTAAAGCTCCCGAAGCTGCCGTAGCCGAACGAACCGTAGCCTTGCGAAAATAGGCGAAAAAGCCATTCCCACTCCCATTCGCTAAAGCTTCCGAAGCTGCCGTAGCCGAACGAGCCGTAGTTTTGCGAAACAAAGCGGAAAATCCATTCCCATTCCCACTTGTGGAAGCTGCCAAATTCAAATGAGCCGAACGACCCGCTTTGCAGGTTTCGGAAGATCTTCTCAAATTCGCCGAATGATGTGAATTGCGTATACGAGGACGCTTCGCTGACGAAACTTGCAGCTAACTCATACGAACCGTTGAACGGTGTGCTTGACGGGCATGCAAAATTTTTATTGGCAGGTGCTTCGTTATCTTCCGAAATTCCAAACGTCTTAGCGGGCAGGGGAGTGCCCGAGAAAATCTCCCCAAGTTTTTCATTAAGGCGTTCGTCATCAGCGGAGAGTTGTTCAAGCTTTTCCGCGTAATTTTCTCCGCCGTGCTCGTTAAGCCATTCCGTGAGGCTGCCCGCGAGAAAATATCCGCGAAGCGAAGCAATGTCAAGATTTTTCGCTATTTCATCGGCGTTCAGCACTTTTCGCCTGTTCAGCCACAAAGCACAATTCACGGGCAGTCCTCCTTTCATACATTTCATTTTTTAAAAAACCATTTACGGACAATTTCATACATAATAATTATAACATAAATCGCCGAGGTTTTCAACATGTTTTGCAAAATTATTTTCGCAAAAGCATTGTTTAAGATTTATTAGCTAAATTGCTTAAGGCAACACCGCGCAATTACCGGCTAACGCCTTTGCCGCCCGCTTGCTTGCTTGCATATTTTCCGTCATATTGCACAATTCGTCCTCGCAAGGCGTCAGCCTTGCTTCGTCCTCATTGTACAAGCGTTGAGCAAAGCTCAACCCGCTGACAGAAAAATCTGACTGCGCAATCGGACAGCAATAATTGTGCGGTGTTGCCTTAAAAAACGTTTTGAGCAGGCAATGATAAAAAAAATCCCCGCTTGAAGCGGGAGAAATCTATATGGTTAATTTGCAGTAGTTTGCCGAAGCTCCTCTTCTTCCTCAAGCTTCACGTCTTTGGCGTGGGCGGCTTGAATTTCCGGGTGGAACGAAAGCATTGGTTCTATGTCCTTATGCTTTATGCGGCGGTTAACGTAGTTATTCGTGATTTTGACGACCACGGGCAGCAGCGTGATAACGCCGATAAGGTTGGGCACCATCATCAGTCCGTTGAACGTGTCGGAGATGTCCCATGCGAGGGAGCTTGTCATTACTGCGCCGGAAATGATCATCAGCACGAAAAATATCTTGTAGCCCTTTGCCGCCTTTGTGCCGAACAGGTACTCAAAGGATTTGTAGCCGTAGTGCGACCAACCGACGACCGTTGTGAACGCGAACAGCAAAAGCGCAACGCTTACGAATACCGTGCCGAACGGTCCGAAGTATTTGCCGAAGCTGTCCGCTACCAATGTCGCGTCTTTCGTGCCCTCGGCTACCGCGCCCGTGTTAAGGTCGATCTTACCGCTGGAAAGCACGACTACCGCGGTCATCGTGCAGACTACCATAGTATCCGCGAACACCTCAAAAATGCCCCACATGCCTTGCTTTACGGGTTCGCGGACGTTGGAAGCGGAGTGTACCATTACGGAAGAACCCAAGCCCGCCTCGTTCGAGAAAACGCCGCGTTTGCATCCTTGCGTGATTATCTGCTTTATCGCTACCCCCGCGAAGCCGCCCGCGACCGCTTTAATGCCGAACGCGAATTTGAAAATACTGCCGAAAATAGCGCCGAGATTTGTTATGTTCATAAAGAAAATGATAAGGCAGCCAAGTATGTAGGCGCAAGCCATAAACGGCACGACGCGTTCCGCAAAAGACGCTATTCTTTGCAGACCGCCGAGTATGATAAGTCCGCCCAAGATCATCAGCACAATGCCGATTATGATGTGCGTCCACTTAACGCCGCCGAATGCTGCGCCCAAATCTAACGGGAGAACATTATCGATATTGATAACGATTTTGTTTATCTGTCCCATATTTCCGATACCGAACGACGCGAGTACCGCGAATACCGAGAAAATGCACGCCAGCACGCGCCCGAGCATTTTACAGTGCTTATAGCCGCCCAAGCCGTCCTGTAAGTAATACATCGCGCCGCCGCTCCATTCGCCCTCGGAGTTTTTGCGGCGGTAATAAATACCGAGAACGTTCTCGGAAAAGTTCGTCATCATACCGAAGAACGCCGCTATCCACATCCAAAAGACCGCGCCCGGACCGCCGATAACGATAGCCGAAGCCACGCCCGCGATGTTTCCCGTGCCGATAGTCGCCGCAAGCGCCGTACAAAGCGCCTGAAACTGCGACACCGCGCCTTCTTCCTTGTTCTTGCGCGCCTTGCTCTTTTTGGAGAACAGACCGCCTATCGTATTCATCCACCAAGTTTTCAAGTGAGAGATCTGAAAGAATTTTGTTGCACAAGTGAGAATTATTCCGGCTCCGATAAGCAGAATAAGTCCCATATTCGTCCATACAAACCCGTTTATTTTTTTGTTTACCTCGGCTATTTTTTCGGCGAGCGTGGGTGCCGCTTGAGCGGCTTCTTCACTTACTGCAGCCAAGGCTGCTAAAAAATTCATAAATTTTCACCTCGTTTGTGTTTTATTATCGTGTTATAATCATTATTATAACATATTTCTTTTGTGATTGCAAGTGCTTTTAAAAAATATATGCAACAGTATTTTGGAAAAAATGCAAACTGTCAGACGAAAAAACAGCTTGTCCGCATAACGAACGGACGCTTGAACTCATCGTTTTGCTGCCGTTTTGCGAATAATACGGTTTGTGTATAGCAAACAGTAAATTTATTTGTCGTTTACTATAAATAAATTTGGAAAAGTATTGACAAATTACTTTAAAATGGGTTATAATAAAAAATGAGCGAATAATTTTCCGAAAAGGAGAGTAAATATGAGAAGAACGAAAATTGTATGCACATTAGGTCCGGCGACGCAAAGCGACGAGGTTTTGCGCCTGCTTATCGAAAACGGAATGAACGTGGCGCGGCAGAACTTTTCGCACGGCACGCAGGAAATGCAGAAAAAGGCTCACGACCAGATCGTAAGAGTGGCTCGGGAGCTTGGTCAGCCCGTCGCGACTTTGCTCGACACCAAAGGTCCGGAGGTGCGGCTAAAACAGTTTAAGGGCGATAAAAAGGTGGAAATAAAAACGGGCGACACGTTCGTGCTTACCACCGCCGATGTTGAGGGCGACAGTTCGCGCGTTTCGATCACTTATAAAAATCTGCCCGATGATATCAAAGTGGGAACGAATATTCTTATCGACGATGGCAACGTCTCCGTCCGCTGTTCCGATATCATCCGCAATTCGGATGGCACTGCCGAGATAGTCTGCACCGTGCTGAACGGCGGCGTGCTTTCCAACAACAAGGGCGTGAACGTTCCGGGCGTGAAGCTTTCAATGCCGTATCTCTCCGAGGCGGACATTTCCGATATACGTTTCGCGGCGCGCGAGGGCTTTGATTTTATCGCGGCTTCGTTCGTTACCTGCGCAGACGACGTGCTGGCTATTCGCAAAATTCTTGAAGAAGAGGGCAGAACCGATATCCGTATAATTTCCAAGATCGAAAACGGAGAGGGCGTTAAAAACATCGACGATATACTTCGAGTTTCCGACGGAATTATGGTAGCGCGCGGCGATATGGGTGTTGAGATACCGTTCGAGCAGATACCGCGGATACAGAAAATGCTTATCAAAAAGGGCTACAACGCGAATAAGCAGGTCATTACGGCGACGCAGATGCTTGAAAGCATGATACACAATCCGCGCCCGACCCGCGCTGAAACTACCGACGTTGCGAACGCTATTTACGACGGTACTTCCGCTATAATGCTGTCGGGAGAGACGGCGGCGGGCGAACACCCCGTTGAGGCGGTCAAGACGATGGCGCTTATCGCGGAGACCACCGAAAACGCGATAAACTATCAAAAGCGCTTTCACGCTCTGGAGACGAAAAGTACGGTGAACGTATCGTCGGCTATTTCGCACGCTACCGTTGCGGCGGCAATCGACCTCGGCGCGACGGCGATAATCACGGTCACAAAAACGGGAACCACGGCGCGCATGATATCGCGTTTCCGTCCCGAGTGTCCGATAATCTCCTGCACGACAAGCGAAGTCACATGGCGGCAGACGGCGCTTTCTTGGGGCGTTATCCCGCTTATGGCGGAGGTGACGATGACGAACACCGACGACCTCATTCACCATGCCGTCCAAAAGGCTGTGGAAGCGGGGCTTTTGAAGAACGGCGACCTTACTGTTATTACGGCGGGCGTGCCGCTCGGCGTTTCGGGAACCACAAATCTTATGAAAGTTCATATTGTCGGCGACGTTTTGGTTACGGGAACGGGCATTACAAAAGGCTCGGTGACTGCTCCCGTTTGCGTCGCTCAGACCGAGGAGGAAGCGCTCAGGCGCTTCGAGGCGGGGCAGATACTTGTTATCGAGAAAACGTCCAACGACATTCTGTCCGTTGTTAAAACGGCGGCGGGTATCATTACGGAAGAAGGCGGCGCTGACAGTCACGCAGCCATTGTCGGAATGACGCTTGATATTCCCGTTATCGTCGGCGCAAAGAACGCCGTGCAGATACTGAGAAGCGGCACGGCGGTGACTATCGACGCGGATAAAGGAATAGTTTCATCGGGGAATGCATAAAAATAAAGGGCAAATAATTCACCGCTTTCCCGCCGCAGACGGGGGAGAGCATGGCAAATAATTCACCGCTTTCCCGCCGCAGACGGGGAAAACATAACAATAATATGTCTTTTGGGGGACAAGATCATGTGTGGAATAGTTGGATATTTGGGGAGCCGCGACTGCACCGAGGTGCTTATGGACGGCTTGGAAAAACTGGAATACCGCGGCTACGACAGCGCCGGGATCGCGGTATTTGAGAATAAGCAGATAAAGACCGTGAAAACGCGCGGCAAGCTTTCGGCAATGAAAGAAAAGCTTGAAGCAGAGGGAAAGCCGCTCGGTCACTGCGGAATCGGGCATACCCGCTGGGCAACTCACGGCGAACCCTCGGACGTAAATTCGCATCCGCACTCCAACGGTCGGGTGACGATAGTACATAACGGTATTATTGAAAACTACGCCGAACTTAAGCAGTTCCTCACGGATGAGGGCTATACGTTTTTGTCGCAGACGGACAGCGAGGTCGTTGCGTGTCTGCTGGATTATTACTACTCGGAGCGCAATCCCGGCAGAGCGATCACGGAGACGATAAAGGAGCTTCGCGGCAGTTTCGCTCTCGGCATCATATTTAAGGATTTTCCCGAAAGAGTTTACGCGGTGCGGCGCGGAAGTCCGCTTATCGTCGGACTGGGCGAGGGCGAGAGCTTTATAGCGAGCGATATTCCCGCGTTTTTGAAGTACACGAAAAAGTACGTTCTCTTGGAGGATAACGAGATAGTCCGTTTGGACAGCGAGGGCGCGAAGTTCTACGACGTTCACGGAATACCCATTAAAAAAGAGGTACGGATTGCCGAGTGGGGCGTCGAACAGGCGCAGAAATGTGGTTTTCCGCACTATATGCTCAAAGAGATACACGAACAGCCCGAGGTCGTTCAAAAGACTATCGGCAGTCTCACCAAAGACGGCGTTCCCGACTTTTCGGAGATAGGGCTTACCGATGAAATGCTTCGCGGAGTTCACAGAGTGTTTATCGTAGCCTGCGGCACGGCTATGCACGCGGGTATCGTTGCGCGGTACGCGATAGAAAAGCTGGCGCGAGTGCCCGTGACGGTCGAGATAGCGAGCGAGTTCCGATATATGAACCCGATAGTCGGAGAGGGCGATCTGGTTATCGTGGTGTCGCAGTCGGGCGAGACCGCCGACACAAAGGCGGGTTTGGAGCTTGCCAAATCGCTCGGCGCGAAAACCCTCGCAGTTGTAAATGTAAAATACTCCGCGATTGCACGCGAAGCGGATATGTGCATAAACACCCTTGCGGGTCCCGAAATAGCCGTTGCTTCCACAAAGGCGTACTCCGTTCAGATTGCCGCGCTGTATCTGCTGGCGTTTCGCTTTGCCTATGCGCGCGGAATAATTCTTGAGGACGAACTGAAACGTTTAACGGCGCAGCTTTGCGAAACGCCCAAGGCGATACAAAACGTTATCGACCGTTCGGACGAGTGCCAATTTATCGCGTCGCAGCTGATAAACACCGAAACTCTGTTCTTTATCGGGCGCGGATTTGACTATGCTTTATCGCTTGAGGGTTCTTTGAAGCTCAAAGAGATCACCTACATACACTCCGAGGCTTATGCGGCGGGCGAATTAAAACACGGCACCATTTCGCTTATTGAGCAGAACATTCCCGTTATAACCGTCGCGACCCAACAGCACGTTCTAGAAAAGACTATCAGCAACATGGAGGAAGTAAAAGCGCGCGGCGCGTTTATTATAGCGCTTTGCCGCAAGGATACCGTCTTTGCCGAGGGTACGGTAGATCTGCGCTTGAATTTTGATTTCGGCGGTCTTGACGATATGCTCGTTCCGCTTCCGACGGTCTGCGCATTGCAGCTTATCGCGTATTACTCCAGCGTTCTGCGCGGAAACGACCCCGATAAGCCCCGCAACCTCGCTAAATCCGTTACTACCGAATGACAAATATATTAACCGGCAAGCGTTTTCCGCTTGTCGGTTTTTACTATTATTTTTTGAAAGGCGCGAGATAATTGACTTTACCGCCGCTTTTTGTGTTTAACGACCGTAAGCATTCAAATATCTCGGCTTTATCGGCGGACTTATTATAATCGCGCAGCAGCGCGACATATCCGCTTGTAATTGCCGCGGCTTGGGAAGTTCCGCTTGCCGTTGACTTGACGGACTTGCCGTCGAATATCGTAGTGACTTCAATATTCTCTCCGGGCATTCGTACAACGGAGCTGTCGGAGCGGTTGGATTGCTCCCATAGTTCGTTCTTTTGAGTGAGCGCTTCAACGGACACAACATTTTCTTGATTAGCGGGGAAGAGCAGGTCTTTGTTTTGATAGTCGCCGCCCGCCGCTACTATCGTGATGTTTTTTTCCGTCATTGCGTTTATCTGTTCCACAACGCTTTCATCTGTTTTGTAACCGCCAATGCTGATGTTTACGACAGTCGCGTTATTTTCATCGGCAAATTTCAGCGCCTGATACAGATACTTATTATTGGTTTTGCCCTCGTCCGATACGGCTTTGATAACGATTATCCGCGAATTCGGCGCTATGCCGCAAACCCCGTCAAATCCGCCGCAGGCGGCGCTTATCATCTCCGTTCCGTGTCCGTGCGCGTCTTGAACGTTATCGTTTTTGTCAATGACGTTATAACACTTCACGATACGGTCTTTAAGCTCCTCGCGCAGTTCATCGGATATTCCGGTATCAATGAAAGCAATGGTCTGGGAATCGCCCTTTGAGTATTCCCACAGTTTATCGACGTTCATTGCGTTCAAGTGCCAGCTGTCGTACTTGTCTGACTGAGAACCGCACGCGGAACAAACAAATACGGCAAGGCACATAAGAATTACGCCGAAAAACAAAAGTTTCTTTTTCATGTCCTCCTCTTATTCCAAAGTGCCGGTCAAAATACTGATAAGTATTATCCATATAGCGGCAATCGTTAACACTGCACCCAAGACGATGCCGAGCACAATTTTTTTTGTGCTGATTTTTTTGTCGGGGTCTTTTGATTTTACGCATTCTATGATTAAACAAACATCCATAAGGACTATACATAAAGTAGCACAATCCCTTATCCAATAAGCTTCGGGATTAAAGGACGCGATTGTTAACAGTACACAGCCCACTATCGCTAAAATCAACCCGGAAATCGCAAAACCTTTCACTTTCATATTACCCAACCTCACTGACACTATTCGCAAACATCACAATAATTAAGACTGCCACACCAATTAGGCATCCAACTGTTGCAATTACAGCCGTTACAGTGCCTCTTTTTACGTTGATTTGCTGCTTAGCGGTTTGCTTTTTTTGACATTCGCAAAAAATTTGTATACCGGCTGTGGAAAACTCACAAAAAGCCCCACAATATGCCAACCAAGACTTATGAAAAACAATAAAACTTAATATCAACATAAGCCCCATTATTGGTAATATCCGTCCGGCAATACGTAATTGATTATCTTTCATACTTGCTCATCTCCCAAGACCGTCTTTACTCCAACTTTCCGGGAAGGTTTTCAATAAATGTAATTATAATGAGAAGAATAAATACTATGCCTGTTATCATTGCTGTTACATCTATTTGAGCGGCTTTTTTGCCCTCTTGTTTGCGTTGAAATATTTTTAAAGCGCTTAATAAAATTGAACCCAAGATTAAAAATATGCATACCCAACCCCATTTAGGATTTATAATGGTCAGAAAAAAATCAATAAAATAAATTATTATTAAGATTTTCTGCACGATATCAAGCACTTTACCTTTCACAGTTGATGCACTCCCCTCTTATTGCGATTTAACGCTATATGTAAGGAGCCAAGTCACATCAGCCACAACCCCGCTTCTGTCATTGTAATAGTTTATTTTACTGGATAAACCGACAAGCTGAAATCTAGCGTATACCATCCCAGCGCTTAGACCTTTAAGTAATGTTGCAAGCAAGGGATTAATAGAAGCACACTTTGCAGCACATCCGGTTATAGTACCGCCAACTTCAAGGCATCTTGCCATAATAGAAATGTCATAAGCCATGGTTTTGGCATTATTGTGATCCAAATACATTGTGAATCCCCACCAATGCCATGTGCTTTTGTTTACGTTCCCGCCTTGAACGACCAGTTCCTCATCATCAGTCTCGTAAATCGTTCCGTTGGGCGTTACGGTAAGCTCGCCGTTTTCGACCGCCTCGTTGATAGTGGCGATACCCGTCATTATTTGTTCGTACTCTTCGGGTTCAATCGCGTCAACCAGCTTATCGGGCAATTCAAGCTCGATAAGACCGTCGTCGGTCACTTCAACGAATTCATCGGCTTTTTCGATGAATTGCTCCTGACTCATTGAAACATCGTCCGCGAACGCGCTTGACGATACCGCAAATGTCGACGTTACACCAACCACAGCGGCAACAAAAATTGCTAATACTTTTTTCATTCTTTACCTCCATATTTGACTTACCAAATTTACCAATAAACGTTTATTCGTCTTAATGCTGCAACATAATAATTATATCATTGTATGCAGAATTTGTCAATAGTTTACATAATTACATATAAAAAATTGGAAAAGTAAACAAAATGGTGAAAAAGTAAAATTATCCGCTTTATTAAATTTGCACTAATATAGAAAGTATACTTACGCGCCCTCAAGATTGCATGCCGCAGGCGGCTTTAGCATTATAAAGGCAGTTTTGCTTATGTAACAAAAAAGAGACAAGCCGCGCTTGTCTCTTTTGATTTTTAACTTCTATCAGCCGTTGCCCTCCGAGAGCACGTAGATATCTACCGTATGCGCGCCCCAATCACAGGAATCCTCATAGCTTGCCATAAACAAATCGACCGCTACCGTGCCGTCCATCATTCCGAGACCCGTATCCGCAGCTATCGCGTAGCCGTAAACCAAGCCGTCGTGCGAAACTATATAAAGCTCGCTGCCGTAGGGGATAACGTTGGGATTAACCGCGACCGTGCCGACAGTCGCCAAGCGTCCGCTTGCCGTTCCCGCGCCCGCGGGCGCGCTGTAAGCCGTGGATTTGCCCGTTACGATACGCGTGTAGCTTTCGGGAATGCCGTTCACAAGCTTCACGGAATCGGGCGTATTCTGATTATAGGGAGTTGAAAGCGACATTCCGCGTTTTATAACCTGTGTTACAGGCTGTTTTACTGTATTTGATATTTCCTCTGTTTTATCGAGTTTTCCGTTTATGTACGTATCTTTATACACAATAGTGTGCTTGCCGTTTTCGCCCTCTGTTACAACGGTCTGTTGACCAATTGCGACGTTCGGATCGTCGATGTATTTCGTTTGAAACGGCAGTTCTTCCTCTTGCTTTCTCTCAGCGTATCTTACGCGGGTAACTTCTATATTCATTCCCGCTTTGACGTCTTTGCCGACCGAGGGAACGACCTTGTCGGTCTTTCCGACTTTTATGTCGGCTTTGTCGAGAATGTCGCCCACCTTGCCGCCGAGCACCGTCAGCGTTTTCTTTTCGCCGTCCGCGTTTACCGTTACGTCAAACGCGCGGAGTATCTCTATATGTCCGCTGTTGTTTTCATCTTTGGTGAAGTTTACGCGGTCCTCTGTACCAAGCGTGTAATCCTCGCTTTTCAAGATCTCGTAAATGTCGCTTTCGTTGGTCTTTATTTCTTTTGTAACGCCGTTATCGGTGATGAAAACGCTGTTGTCGAGCTTTCTGTAACCCGTCATCATTACCACCGAGAACGCCATCGCCGCAAAGACCGACGCTCTTATGATCTTGCCCCGAAGTAGCATTTTATTCATCTTCGTGTTTACTGTCTGAGGTGTCATCTTCTAATTGCCTCCTGTAGAGTCCTTATCCGAACCGCCGTTTTATGTTTTTCTTTAAACGCGGTTCCGCCTGCCCAAAGTTTTTCTTCAAGCGATAATTTCTTTTCGGTAAGCCCTTTTCCGCGCTTCTATTTATGTGACGCGTTATAGGGCGGGCAAATGTTCTGTCCCCAACAGATATTTGCTGAATATATGACAGCCATCAAAGCACAAACCCCCGTGCTTTGCCGGCGATATTGCTATTATAGCGCATTTTTTCGTAAATGTCAAACATAAATCCATTGTTGAATTTGTACATTTTTAACGAAATTGTTTTGTAACCTTTTTGTAACCTTTTGAAAATTTAGGTGATTTTTAGTGTTTTAAGTAAATTTTTCGGAAAGTTGTTGTAAAATTCACTAAAATTACGAACTAACCGATGTTGTACAAATCCTACAAAATCCGAAGGTATATTTTCGGCTATTGTGGGTATTTTGACCAGCGCTTTCTATTTACTGTTGACATTTTGTGCGAAATGAGTTATAATAGATTTTGGTATTATAAATAAGTAGGTTATATAATCCCGCTCGGAAGCGCCGTTTTTTTGCGCTTATTCCGTCCTCGGCGGGAAAATACAAGGTTTTCGGAACAAAATTAAATAAACTATCGGAGAAACTGACAATGAGAATGAGAAGAAAAAACAATTTGGACGAGCGCGTTGCGGCGTGCAAGCCCGTTATGCTCTATATGCAGTGCCAGAACGAACACGCGGGCGAGCCGCTTTCCGAGGAATTTTTCGCCGACAGCGAAAAGACTTTCGGGAATTCAAACCCGCTGTATTTGGAGATAGGCTGCGGCAAGGGCGGCTTCGCGCTGGAGTTCGCTCGGCGCAACCCCGATATCAACCTTATCGCCGTGGAAAAGACCCCTAACGTACTTGTTACGGGAATGGAAGAGCTTATGCGTTCGCCTTTGCCCAATCTGCGGTTCTGCTTGGGGCAGGCGGAGTACCTCGACCATCTGTTTCATGAAAACACGATAGACAGGCTCTTTTTGAACTTCAGCTGTCCGTTCCCCAAAAAACGTTACGCGCGGCACAGACTTACGCACGCACGGTTTTTGGAAATTTACCGTAAGGTTCTGAAAAACAATGCGGAAATACACCAAAAAACCGATAATATGCACTTTTTTGAATTTTCAATCGAACAGTTCTCCGCTTGCGGTTTCCCGCTGCAAAACGTTTCGCTGGATCTGCATAACAGCGCTTTTGAGGGCAATATAATGACGGAGTACGAAAAGCGCTTTTCCGATCTCGGTCAGCCTATCTATAGGCTGGAAGCCGTGAATTTGACGGAGGGTAAGCCGTGAAAAAATCAAAAAAGCTGAAAGCCTTACATAAAGTCTGCGGTGTTTGCGAACAATGTGAGTTTAACTTTAAATACAGTCAAAACGCGAGTTTTTATTACGTTCTCGACTTTAACGAAAAGCTCTGCTATTGCGCTGTTGAGGACGACTTTATACTTAACGGCTTTGAAATAAACCGTCTGCGCGATACGGATCTCGTTTCCGTATTGGATAACGCCACTAACGAGATAAACCGCCGAAACGGTATCCTTGACGGGTTGGAAGCACCCGATGTTGACATTTCCTCTTGGAAAGCGGTTTTCAATTCTCTTGCTAAAGCAGATATGTTTATCAGAATAGAGAACGAGTATACCGATTTTTTCAGAATAGGCAAGATCAAAAAAGTGAAGAAAAAGAGCGTGGTTTTCAAGTCGTTTGACGGCGACGGCGTTTGGCAGCCTAAAATCAAGATACCGTTTTCTAAGATCACGACCGTGCGCTTCGGCGACAGATATTCCGAGCATTGGAAAGAGTACCTTACAAGGAGAAACAAATGAACAAGATAAAGATTTTTTTTCGCCGAGTATTCGGCGGCAGCTTTAAGCGAATGTTCAAGCAAATGGACTTGATACATAAAGAGACGGGCGCGGCGAAGTTCCCAATGTTTTTCGATATGATATGGTGCATTTTCCGTTACGGCGTGGGTTATATGGACTATCACGTTTTCGGCTTCGCGAAGATAAAGGGCAAAAAGCGCCGCACGTTTATGACTATGAACGACAATTCCGCGATATCGCACTCGCTTAATTCCCGCGAGTATTTTAAATACTTTGACGACAAGGCTTTGTTCGACGAAAAATTTTCCGAGTTTATCGGGCGCGGATTTCTTGATCTCAGAAATGCCGACAGCTCGGCTTTGAAAGCGTTCTGCGCCGATAAGAGCACGATTTTCGCCAAGCACGTAAACGACTTTGGCGGCAGTGGCATTTCCCGCGAGGAGATCTCGGACGATACCGACTTCGACGAGCTGTACAAGCGGTTTTGCGAAAACAAACAGTTTCTCGTTGAGGAGGAGTTGAAGCAGCACGAAAAAATGAATTCTCTGTCGCCGTCCTCGGTGAACACTATCCGAATAGTAACTCTCTATTATAATAATGAAGCGCGGTTTATGTACGCGCTCGTTAGAATGAGCAACGGTTCGACCTGCGTCGACAATATTTGCAGCGGCGGAATGTACGTTTCGATATGCGGCGACGGCGTTATCCGAAAGCCCGCTTACTGCGACGCTACGGGCGAATATTACGAAGCGCACCCGTTCACAAAAACAGCATTTAACGGCTTTGAGATACCGATGTTCAAAGAGGCGGTCGAGATGTGCTTAAAAGCCGCGCTCGTTTACCCCAAGGTTGCGTACATAGGCTGGGACGTGGCGATCACTCCCGAGCGGCCCGTGCTCGTTGAGGGCAACACTCTGCCGAGCTACGATATGGTGCAGAACTACGGTCACATTGACGAAAAAACCGGCATAAAGCCGAAATTTGAGGCGGTTCTCGGCGAGGACTTCTTCAAAAAAGTGAAGTGAGGAAATTATGGAAACGACTAAACCAAACGCGGCGAAGAAGGACGTGTTATCCTATGTTTTAATCAGCTTTTTCGCGGCGTTCAACATTTGTTTTTTCACGCCTTTCGATGTTTTTATTACTAATGTTTCCGATATCGCGTTCCCGTTAAAACCGTTTCTGCTTTTCTTGGGCGGGCTTACGCTGGCAGTATTTGCAGCGCTGCTTTTTGTGATGAATTTTACGCGCGGAAAAGCTAACCGCATCTTTTGCGCGGTCGTTTTCGCGATTTCCGCGGGACTTTATATCCAAGGCAACTTCCTCGCGATAAATATGGGTGAGCTTCGCGGCGCGGACTATGTTTTGCCGCCGTGGAAAGCCGTTTTGAACGTCGTGATCTGGCTGATTATTTTGGCGGCTCCGTTCGTCGTTTTAAAGAAGTACAAGGGCAACGTCGTCAATTTGTTTTCCCATATTTCCGCGGCAATAATCCTTATTCAGATAATCGCGCTGGGCGCTTCGGTTTATATGTGTATTCCGAAAATCACCAAAGATATGTATGAGACCCTTATGCACGGCGACGCCATACCCTACTGCACTTCGGATAATCTCGACCTGTACAGCACAAACAGGAATTTTATCATTCTTTTGACGGACGAGTATGATTCCGAGTGCTTTGATAACGCCGTTGAGACCGCCCCCGAGACGGTGTCCGAATTTGACGGATTTACCTATTATAATAATACAATAGGCAGATATCCGTTTACATATCAGTCAATAGAGTGTATCACAACGGGAAGTTTTTCATTCGAGGATCCGGAAAATTATTCCAATCAGACGCTTTATAAAACGCTTGATGAAAAGTTTAAATCCAATTGGTACTGCGACGGCAGTATCCCTCCCGTTGCAGTTACCGCTAAATATTCAAATAACAACAAATTCAAAAAGATCTCATTCGGAGACACTGCGGCATATTCGGGGTATATTTATAAATTATCGTTTTTCAGATGTATGCCGGAGGTGTTGAAACCGCTGTTTGCAACAGACGGCATGAATATCAGCCTTTCTATCAATAATATGGACGATGAAACGCTTTACAGTCCCTATAACCTTGATTTTTACAATAATATGCCCGGAGAGTTTAGAACCACCGATGAAGCCGTTTTCAAGTACATTCATATTATGGGGATACATTCTCCGGTAAACATTTCGCAGGATCTTGAGCTGCTGCCTGTCGGCGCTACTATTGAGGGGCAGTCGATAGCGGTAAATAAGATCGCCAATAAATATCTCAGAATTTTGAAAGAGAACGGCGTTTACGACAACAGCGATATTTTCATTATGGCGGATCACGGACACAACAATTACAGGGAGCACCCGCTTTTGATGTATAAGCCCGCTTTTCAAACCGACGAGGGTATAAAGATTTCTCACGCGCCTATAAGCTATGATGATATGTACCCCACCTTTTTGAAGCTTGCGGGCGGAGAAAACGAGGAGCGTACTATTTTTGATATTGGTGAGGACGAACAGCGCGACCGCTATTTTAACACCAACGCTGATGCTCCTTTTTTGATTGAAGAGTAAAAAAGCTTTCTGCGATTTTTTAAGTGAAATGAGGAAAATTTATGGAACAAGCTAAATCGAACGCGCCGAAAAAAGATGTGTTATCGTATGTTTTGATCAGCTTTTTCGCTGTGTTCAACATTTGTTTTTACACTCCGTTCGACGTTTTTATTACAAACGCTTCCGACGCGGCGTTTCCGATGAAGCCGCTGCTGCTGTTTTTGGGTGTGCTTACGCTCGCGGTGTTCGCCGTGCTGCTTTTGGCGGCGCTGCTGACGCGCGGCAAGGCTAACCGTATTTTATGCGCGGTCGTTTTCGCGATATCGGCGGGGCTTTATATCCAAGGCAACTTCCTTGCGATAAATATGGGAGAACTTGACGGCGGAAGCTATGATCTGCCCGCGTGGAAAGCAGTTTTGAACGTTGTGATATGGCTTGTTATACTTGCGGCTCCGTTCGTCGTTTTAAAGAAGTATAAGGGCAATGTGATAAATTTGTTTTCTCATATTTCCGCGGCAATAATACTTATACAACTAATCGCGCTGAGCGCGTCGGTTTGTATGAGTATCGGAGAACTTGACGGAACTACTTTTAGCGTTCTTTTTCACGGCGACTCCCGAGCCTACTGCACCACGGACGATCTCGATCTTTACAGTTCGACCAAGAATTTCATAATTCTCCTCGCGGACGAGTACGATTCGGAAATTTACGATAATGCCGTTGAGACCGCGCCCGATTCGGTGTCCGAGTTCGACGGGTTCACTTATTATCAAAATACCGTCGGCAAATATCCGGCAACGCACGAAGCGCTGGAGCATATCACGGCGGGGAGTTTCAGCCCCGATGACTTTGAAAATTACAGCAACCAAACTCTCTTTCAAAAGCTCGGCGAGAATTATATATCCAACTGGTATTCCGACCCGGAGATACCGCCGACTGTGATCACCTCGCAATATACCACCAACAACAAGTTCAAGAAAATAAACCTCGCCGACACTTCGGGTTACGCGCGGTTCCTTTTCAAGCTGACTATGTTTAGGTGTGCGCCCGAGGTGATGAAGCCGCTGTTTGTGACAAACGGCATGAACCTCGCGCTTTCCGTAAACAATTTCAGCGGCGAGACGCTCTTTGACCTCGACAACCTCAATTTTTATAATAATATGCCTGAAACGTTTCGATTTACCGATAAGCCTGTGTTCAAATATATCCACATTATGGGCTGTCATTTGCCCTTGAACGTCACCGCCGACATGCAGCGCACGGTGGACGGCAGCATTGAGGATATGGGGATTGCTTCCAACAAGGTGGCGAACAAGTATTTTAAGATACTCAAGGACAACGGCGTTTACGACAACAGCACGATCTTTTTTATGGCGGATCACGGTCATTATGATTTGCGGCAGTACCCGCTTTTTATGTGCAAGCCCGAGAACTCGACCGAAACGGGGATAAAGGTCTCCAATGCCCCGATTAGCTACGACGACATGTATCCCACCTTTTTGAAACTCGCGGGCGGAGAACCCGAGGAACGCACTATCTTTGATATCGGCGAGAACGAATCCCGCGAACGTATTTTTTTCGGTATGGGTGGAGAAGAACATATCGTTTCGGAGTAAAAAAATATATTTTTCATTTTTTCCCCGCGAAGCAGGGGAGAAAGCGTTCTTTTAAAATGCGATTTTATTACAAATTTTAGCTGCGCTAAAAAAAGAGCCTTCTAAAGCAAACGCTTTAGAAGGTGTTTTTTTATTTTGATATGTTCAAATTCGGCGTGATTTTAACGTTGGCGTGTTTGTATTTCACGCCGCTTATAACGAACGTCCAAACGCCGCCGAGAATTACGACCGCCGCGAAAATCGCCGCCGAAACGGGCAAAGACAGCCCGAAGCCGGTTTCTTTGTAATGCTTGCCGGAAAATCCCACAAAGCCCCAAATCGGCAGATAGCACAGCCAAATCGACATAACACCGCCGTTCGGCATGTCCGCGATAATCGGCATTGCGATAAGCGTCGGCAAATTCATAACCGCGCCGCAGATAAGCGCGTCGGCATAATGCGCGGTTTCCGCTCCGATAGACTTCAGGAAGATGAAGTAAGCAGCCGTCATCACGCAGGACAGCCCGACTGTCAAAATTAAGATGAAAGCGGGCACAGAGCGTGTGTAAAGCTGTTTGGCTATCGGCAGGGAGCGCGTGAGTTTGTTGCCCCAAAGCACGCGGGTGGCGCAAATTGAGCCGAGCATAGTCATAAAAAACGGCATACTGAATAAAAACACCTTGCAGACTATGTAATCTTCCGAACCGAGCGGCTCGTGCATTATAAACGGTATCAGCGCAAGACCTATTGCGCACAGTCCGCAGAAGATGTGCAGAAATATCGGAAACGACCGCCATTCTCTGAACAAAAGTTTCAGTCCGCGCATTTTGTACACCCCTTTCCGTGAAATATTTTCACCACGAGAGCAGCCGCTCCCAAAATCGCCAAAACAAACGGCGCGAGCAAAACCGCGGCGATTATTCTCAATACGGATATAAAATTAAATTTTCGCATTTTATTTCTCCTTATTCCAAGCGCGTTTTGCGTGCAAGACCGCATACGCCGTTCCCGCAATGTAGATCACCGCGGCAACGATCGCCGCGATCGTGAAGAAGCCCGTAAAATCGGCGTGCTCTCCGTCCTCCGCAACGTCTTGACTTACGCCCACGTAAAATCCCACAATACTGCCGACTATGACAAGCGGAAGTATGCGGAATATCACGTTCTTTATGTAAGCCGTGAAGTTCAAAAAACCCAATCCGAAC
The DNA here is from genome assembly GCA_947627465.1 of uncultured Clostridia bacterium. Taxonomy (GTDB): domain Bacteria; phylum Bacillota; class Clostridia; order Oscillospirales; family Ruminococcaceae; genus CAG-115. The sequence continues at coordinate 90,145 of CANQWD010000003.1, read as the reverse complement.
AGCATAAGCGTCGCCATTTGGAGCGCGTCGCCGAAGAAAACGGCGAGTACTGCGCAGTCGCTGAGAACCACGATAAGCGAGAAGATGTTTCCGAAGATAACCGCGTTTTGAAAATGCCGCGCGGAATTAGGTATCGAGTGCAGATATTTGTAGCCGTTCGGCTGGTCGGGGCTGTTCGCGTTATACACGATCGCCAGTGTGGTTATTGACAAACTCGGCAGCATACACACAATAAAAATCGGAAAGAAACCCGTTATGAAGCGGTTAAAGCCGCCAAAGTCGAAGCATTTGTTGATTATCCCGAAAGCCGCTGTCAAGACCAACAAAACCGCGAAAACGATTATGTTCTTTTTGAACTGTTTTTCCTCCGTAAAAATTCTGTATGAACGTATCATCTTGTCTCCTCCGCGCATTTAAGCAGCTCTACGCTTAATTGCTGTAAAGTCGGGCGTTCGCAAACCGCGCCGAACTCCTCGAAATTCCGCGAGTTCGCCGACAGCGCCAAGCCCGAAAACGTCGTTTGGTTGACGTTGTGCGAGAGCAAGAGCGCTTTTGCCTTGTCGTAATCGGACGGTTCGCCGTGAACTATCACGTACTTGTCTTTCAAATCTTCCACAAAGCCGCGCTCGATTATCTTGCCCTTGTCCATAAAAATAACATAGTCGGCGGCGTTTTCCATATCCGCGATATTGTGAGTGGAGAACAGAATAGACTTTTCGCCGTTGCCCTCGTCGAGGTACGCACGCATACGGTCGCAGAGACGGTCGCGCATTAAAGGGTCGAGAGAACTGCCCGGCTCGTCCAAAACCAGCAGATCGGTCTCCCGCGCGAACACCGCCGCGAGAGCCGTTCTCATACGGTTGCCGTCCGATTGTTTATACATCTGCCGCGCCTTTTTTGTGAACTCGTCGTCCACTTCCATTTCGCGGCAGAGGTCGCCGAATTTCTTGCGGTCGAATTTTCTGTACGCTATTGACATCGACTCCGCGATATCACGCGGTCTCCAACCCATAGGGAAGAACCCCTGCGCGGCGCAGTAGCCTATCCGTTCGCGGACGTCCTCGCCGTCGATATCTTTATCTTTCCCGAAATACGTCACCTCGCCCGAGGTTTTATGTATCACTCCGCAAAGCGCGTCTATAAGCGTTGTCTTGCCTGCGCCGTTCGCCCCGATAAGAGCGGTCGCAAAGCCTTTCGGCAGCTCGAAATTCAGTTCGCCGAGAATGAATTTCGGATATTCTTTCGTAAGCCTTTCGGCTGTTAAAATACTTTCCATATCGTCACCTCTTAATCGAATTTGTAGAACTTCGCGCCGTCGGCGAACGTTTGATATGCCTTTTCCAGAGCGTCGATCGCCGTTTTCTCGTCGGGATAAAGCCCCGCTATCACGGCTTGAAGTCCGCCCGCGTTTTCCGCGACTATCGCGAATTTCGGATCTTTTCTGGTGCCGTAGTTCTTTTGTACGCTAAGCTTGCTTGCTTTTATTATCGTTTTTCTGTCAAGCGAATAGATATACATAATAATTCCTCCTAAACATCATATAGCACATTTATCATTTTAATAAGCTCCTCGCGCGAAACGCCCGCAAGCTTCGCAGATTCCATTGCGTTCTGCAAATGCTGTTCCAAGAGCCGCAAATGCTGTTCGCGAACCATCTCCCTGTCTTGAGGATTTACGATATACCCCTTACCTTGAACCGCCGAGACCAGCCCCTCTTCGGAAAGCTGTTCATACGCTTTCATCGTGGTAATTACACTGATCTTCAAGTCACGCGCCAAGCCGCGTATCGATGGCAGATATTCTCCCTCGGCGATCCTGCCGTTCAATATGTCCTCTTTAAACTGCGCCGCAATTTGTTTGTAGATCGGTTCGTCGCTGTTTTGTGTTATTTTCAAAAGCCCTCGCCTCCTAACTCGTTGCTGTTTATGTGGTATATATACAGTATAAACTCATTCGACCGATTTGTCAAGTACTTTTTTAAAATTTTATAAAATTTTTTAGAAAATGCCGACGGAGACTGCCGTTAAATTTCGATGCGTTTATGTCGGTCAGTCTCTCCGCCAATGTGAGCCGCGTTCAAGGAGATTTTATGTAATAACACGGCAACAGCATTTACTTTTATGAGAAAATGTGGTATAATAAAGGAATGAAGATACAAAGTTTAAAAGAAAAGCTGTCAGAACTCACAGATCCGAGGAGGCAGTACGGAAACATAAGGCACAAGCTTGAAGATATAATCGCGATAGGGCTGTGTACGGTAATATGCGGAGGAGAAGACTTTGTCGATATGGAGGATTTCGGCAAGGAACGCGAAGAATTTTTGCGGAAATTTCTTGAACTTCCGAATGGGATACCGGATAGCGATACATTCAGGCGCGTATTTGAAAATCTGAATCCCGAAGAACTGTCGGAATGTCTGGTAAACTGGCTTGATGTCGAATTGCCTGACAGATGTGTTATTGCGGTCGACGGGAAAACCATCTGCGGCAGCGGAAACAAGGAGCATAAGGCATATCACGTTGTCAGTGCGTTTGTCGCCGAAGCGCAGATAACGCTCGGAGAAATAACAGTTGAGGAAAAAACCAACGAGATAACCGCTGTTCCGGAACTGCTTGACCTGCTGTACATTGACGATACAATAATCACAGCAGATTCTATGAGCTGCCAAAAGAAGATCGTGCAGAAAATATGCGATGGAAAAGCTGATTATTGTATTGCTCTTAAGGAAAACTAGCCAAAGCTTTTCAAGGATACCGAAGACTATTTTCTTGAATTTGCGGTTGAATGCACTAAAACAGTTGCTTTTGAAAAAGGTCACGGCAGAATAGAAACTCGGGAATATTTCCTTTCTACAGATATTGATTGGCTGGAACAGCGCGGCGAGTGGTCGAATTTGAACGCTCTGGGAATGGTGCGGTCAAAAGTGATTGAGGGTGAAAACACAAGTGAATTTACTCGTTATTTTATTACATCTTTGACCGATATAAACGAGTTTGCATATGCAGTACGGAAGCATTGGTCTATTGAGAATCAACTTCATTGGTGCCTTGACGTTATTTTCAGAGAAGATGCTTCAAGAGCTCGTAAGGACAATTCCCCGCTTAATTTGAATGTCTTGCGTAAATCTGCACTTTCATTACTAAATCAAGCTAAATATGGTCGTTTAAGCAAGAAGCGTATGCGGTTTAAGGCTTCTCTTAATCCCGATGTTCTGCTCTCTGTACTTTTTGCCGGAAAAAAGTAAATGCTGTTGCCGTGTATGTAATAATATAAGCCCTTGACAAACGCGCAGAAATGTGCTAAAATACAATAGTATAGAACCGTCCGAGGAAATTCCGCGGACGGATTTTGGCGCGTTTGTTTATTTATCTCCCGCGGCGCGGGGAAAAGGGGAAAGGTTACAATGTCAATATTTGATATATTTAAGCAGTTGGAGAGCGGCAAGCCGGCTTCAACGGGCGCGGCGGAGTTTATTATCGCGGGACTGGGCAACCCCGGTACGGAGTACGAAAACACTCGGCACAATATCGGCTTTATGACGATCGACACGCTCTGCGAAAAGTATAAGCTGAAGTGCGCGAAGCTGAAGTTTAAGGCGCTGACCTGCGACGCGGTGATAGCGGGGAAGAGATGTCTTATAATGAAGCCCGATACTTTTATGAACAAAAGCGGAGAAGCCGTCACCGAGGCTATGAACTTTTATAAGATATCTCCCGAGCGCACGATAATCGTTTATGACGATATTTCGCTGGAGCCGGGAAAATTGCGTATTCGGCGAAAGGGAAGCGACGGCGGTCACAACGGCATAAAGAACATCATCTACCTTTCGGGCAGCGACGCGTTTCCGCGGATAAAAATGGGAGTGGGCGCAAAGCCGCACCCCGACTACAACCTCGCCGATTGGGTGCTTGGGCATTTCAAGAAAGAGGACGGCGAGAAGCTGGAGCAGTGCTTTCAAAACGCGGTGACGGCTCTGGAACTTATGGTTGACGGAAAAATCGACCAAGCTATGAATAAATTCAATTCGTAACAAGAGGAAATATGAACTTTTTTAAGAACGCGGCTGAGCAGAATCCCGATTTTGCAAAGCTGGAAAAATACGTAAACGGAAAGAATGAGCTGCCCGCGCTTGTCACGGGCGTTTCGCACATTCACAAGGCGCATTTTATCGAGGCTTTGCTGAATGACGAGCCGACCTTGGTTATTGCGGAAAGCGAGGCGGAAGCGCAAAAGCTTTGTCTTGACATTAACGCGATGTTCGGAGAACAAGCGGCGTTATTGTTCCCCGAAAAGGAGTTTATTTTAGCGGATGCGGAGGCGGCTTCGCGCGAATACGAACACAAACGTATTTTCGCGCTGAACGCGCTGCTGCACAAGACTTGCCGCGCCGTGATATGTTCAAGCTCCGCGGCGGCACAGCTGACGATACCTCCCGAAACGCTGAAAGAACGTCTTATCGAGATAAACGCCGACGATGAGATCACGCTTGAGGGTTTGACTGCACAGCTTATTGCGGCGGGCTATTCAAGAGCCGATATGGTGGAGGGCGCGGGGCAGTTTTCGGTACGCGGCGGCATTTGCGACGTGTTCCCGCCGAGCGCGTCAAATCCTTTTCGTATAGAACTTTGGGGCGATACCGTGGACAGCCTTTCGGAATTTGACGCGGAAACTCAGCGCCGCACGAATACTCTTGATAAAATTTCGATTTCTCCCGCGCGTGAAACCTTGTTTCAAAGCGACGAGGAACTTTGCGAAAAGCTTGAAGCGCTCGCGAAAAAGCTTCGCGGCAAAAAAGCGGAAATCGTTAAACAAAATTTATTGGACGACGTAAACAGACTTCAAAGCGGCGCGGGCGTTCACAATGCCGATCGCTATTTTCCGCTTTGCTACGACAGAGAGGCTACCGTTTTCGATTACGTTCCCGGAAATGTTTTCGTTTGCGAAAACACGGCTGTTCGCGAGAGTTACCGCGCCGCCGCGCTTCAGCACGCAGAGGATCTGAAGATCCTCACCGACGAGTCGAAGATATGCAAGGGCTTGGAGCGCTATATGCTCACCAAACAGGAGCTTTATTCCTTGTTGGAGAACCGCGCGAGGGTTTATTTCGACGCTTTTTTGCGGGGCGGAAGTATCGAGCTTGGGACGATAATCAACGTGCGGAGCGCCGTGCAGACTTCTCCGTGGGGCGGCGAATACAAAATTCTCGAGGATGAAATGCGCGGCTATCTTGATAAGGAAATGTGCTGCTTTATTTTCGCGGGAACGGAAAAGGGTGCGAAAAATCTAGCCAACGACCTTGCCGAGGACGGTTTCAACGCGGAATTTTATGCAGACCCCGAAGCGCCTGTTTCGGGAAAGGTTATCGTTGCGGCGGGAACGCTCTCCGCGGGCTGCGAGTATTTGGAGAGCGGGCTTTGCGTTTTCACGCATACTGCGGTTCATGAAGCGCGGCGCAGAATTCCGAAAAAGAAAAAGGGCGAGGAAATACGTTCGCTGGAAGATATCGCCGTCGGCGATTTGGTTGTGCATTATTCGCACGGAATCGGCGTTTTCGACGGCGTTCACAAGATAGAAAACGGCGGCGTTGCCAAGGATTATATACGCATAAAATACGCGGGCGCGGACGTTCTGCACGTTCCCGTAACACAGCTTGACCGCGTGTCGCGCTATATCGGCACCGGCGACGTTTCAACGGTGAAGCTCAACAAGCTGAACTCCGAAAAGTGGACGAAATCCAAGGCGAAAGCCAAAGCCGCCGCGCGTGAAATGGCGGCGGAGCTTACCGAGCTTTACGGCAAGCGAATGAAAGCACAGGGATTCGCGTTCCCGGAGGACGACACGCTTCAAGAGGACTTCGAGCAGCATTTTCCGTATATCGAGACCGACAGCCAGCTTCGCTGTATTGACGAGATAAAGTCCGATATGCAGCGCACTCAGCCAATGGAGCGGCTTTTGTGCGGCGACGTGGGCTTCGGCAAAACCGAGGTCGCGCTGCGAGCGGCGTTCAAGTGTATGGAAGCGGGGAAGCAGTGCGCTATTTTGGCGCCGACGACCGTTCTCGCATGGCAGCATTTTCAGACAGCGACAACGCGAATGGAGGGTTTTCCGCTGAATATCGCGCTTTTGTCGCGCTATAAATCCGCCGCCGAGCAAAAGGAGATACTCAAAGGTCTTGCGAGCGGCAGAATTGATCTTGTTATCGGAACGCACAGAATTATTCAAAACGACGTGAAATTCAAGGATCTCGGGCTTGTCATAATCGACGAGGAGCAGCGGTTCGGCGTGGCGCATAAGGACAAGTTCAAAGAGACGTTCAGCGGCGTGGATATCCTGTCGCTATCCGCAACGCCCATTCCGCGCACGCTTAACATGGCAATGAGCGGAATACGTGATATGTCCGTTCTTGACGAGCCGCCGCAGGACAGACAGCCCGTGGCTTCCTATGTTATAGAGCACGACTGGGGCGTTATCGCGGGCGCAATTCAGAAAGAATTGCGGAGAAACGGTCAGGCGTACTATATTCACAACCGAATTGACAGCATTTACGGATGTGCGGATAAATTGCGGGAGCTTGTCCCCGAAGCGCGTATCGGCGTGGCGCACGGCAGAATGTCCGAGGACGAGCTAATGGAGGTTTGGCGCAAACTTCTCGACGGGGAACTTGATGTGTTGGTTTGCACGACGATAATTGAAACGGGCGTCGACGTTCCAAACGTAAACACGCTTATAATTGAGGACGCGGATTATATGGGCTTGGCGCAGTTACACCAACTGCGCGGCAGAGTCGGCAGAACCAACAAGCGCGCTTACGCGTATTTCATGTTTAAGCCGGGCAAGCTTTTAAGCGAGATATCTCAGCGGAGATTGGACGCTATACGCGAATTTACACAGTTCGGCAGCGGCTTTAGGATAGCCTTGCGCGATCTGGAGATACGCGGCGCGGGCAACATTCTCGGCGCTTCTCAAAGCGGACACCTCGCCAACGTCGGTTATGATATGTATTTGCAGCTTCTCGACGAGGCTGTTCGCGAACAGCGCGGCGAAAAAACCGTCCACAAGGAAGAATGTCTTGTGGACGTGAAGATAAACGCGTTTATTCCCGAAAAATATATTGAAAATCAATCGCAGAGAGTTGATTGTTACAGAAAAATCGCGCGGATAATTACCGACGAGGACGCGGAGGATATCACCGACGAGCTTATCGACCGCTACGGCGACCCGCCCGAAAGCGTGCTCGGGCTTATAGACGTGGCGCGTTTTCGCAATATCGCCGCTAGCTGCGGAATTTCCGAGATAACGCAAAAGGGCGACGATTTGGTATTTTATATGCCGAAATTCGATATGGTGAAGCTTTCCGCGGTAACGAAAGCCGTAGGCAAGCGTATGCGCCTTGAAACCGTCGGAAAGCCCAGAATGCTTGTAAACGTCAAGGGCGAACCCGTGCTTGAGATAATGAAATCGGTCATTTCCGCTATGGATAAAGCGGCAGTCGAATAATTTGTTTAAAAACCCGACCACGTTTGCGGTCGGGTTTTTGTTAAATCGATAAATTTCATTTAAGTTTTATCTTTATATATTCTGTGATAATTTCCACACATTTATCAAAGCCGAGATCTCCGCTGTTAAGGCAGAGATCATAGTTGCGCGCGTCGTTCCAACTATGCCCGGTGTGTGCTTTGTAGTATTCCGCGCGAGCCTTGTCGGTGGTTTCGATAACTTTCAGCGCTTCCTTGCGGTCGAGGATACCTTTAACGTCGGCAGCGTTTTTAATACAGTGCTCCTCGTCGGCCCAAACGAAAACGCGCACCGTATCGGGACGCTCCCGCAGAACAAAGTCGGCGCACCTTCCGACGATTATGCAGCTTTTCTCTTCGGCAAGCTGCTTTATCACTTTAGCAGTGTAGTTGAAGAGATTTTCTTCGGACGTGAACGCTTTCTTGTCGGGAGTTATCACGCCGCCCTTGTAAACCGACGGCTTTCCGAAGCCTCCCTTTGTGCGCTCGTCCGACTGCCCGAAAAGCGCCTCGTTTATGCCGCTGTCCTCGCTTGCCATTTTGATGATGTCCTTGTCGTAGAACTCCACGCCGAGCTTTTTTGACAGCATTTGACCGATCGTTCTGCCGCCGCTGCCGAAGCCGCGGGCTATCGTTATAATAAATTTATCCATAAAATCACTTCCCATCGGAGTTTTCTTCGTTATCGGTTACGAGCTTTTCCTCAAATTCCGCGTCAATTTCCACGGTGTTATTGTCCTTTTCCTCACGCTTTTTTTGAATAACGGCGCCTGCTGCCGCCGCGGTAAGCGCACCGCCCACAAACGGAATTACAAATTTTAAAATACCCATAAAAACACCCTTTTTTATTCTCCAAGATACGCTTTCTTTACCTCGTCGTTGTCCATAAGCTCGTGTGCGTCGCCCGAGAGCGTAATTTTTCCCGTTTCCAGAACATAAGCGCGGTTCGCTATGGAAAGCGCCTTTTTAGCGTTCTGTTCAACAAGAAGGACGGTTGTGCCGCTTTTGTTGATCTCTTGGATTATGTCGAAAATCTCGTTTACGTAAAGCGGAGAAAGACCCATAGACGGTTCGTCCATAAGAACAATCGACGGCTTCGACATCAGCGCTCTGCCTATTGCGAGCATTTGCTGTTCGCCGCCCGAAAGCGTTCCCGCCGCTTGAGTGCGCCGTTCCTTAAGGCGGGGAAAACGCTCGTAAACGTGCTCAAGCGATTCGTTAATTTCGTTTTTATCCTTGCGCGTATAAGCGCCGAGCGTTAAGTTCTCCAAAACGGACAATTGCGCGAAAACGCGCCGTCCCTCGGGAACGTGCGCCATTCCCATTGAAACGATCTTATGCGCGGGAGTTTTTGTAAGCTCTTTTCCGTTAAATTTTACGGAACCGTGCTTTGCGGGGATAAGTCCCGAGATAGTATGCAGAGAGGTGGTCTTACCCGCGCCGTTCGCGCCTATGAGCGCGATTATCTCGCCCTGTTCAACATCGAACGAAATGCCTTTCAGCGCGTTTATCGCGCCGTAGTAGACCTCCAAGTCCTTTATTTCAAGAAAAGCCATAGTTTTAGTCTCCTAAATAAGCCGTAATAACCTTAGGGTCGTTTAGCACCGCGGAAGTCTCGCCTTGTGCCAGTTCCTGACCGAAGTTCAGCACGGTGAGTTCTTCACAAATGCCCGATACAAGCTTCATATCATGCTCAATAAGCAGAATGGTCATATCAAATTTGTCGCGTACAAAGCGGATAGTGTTCATAAGCTCCTCGGTCTCGTTCGGGTTCATACCCGCGGCGGGTTCGTCGAGCAGGAGCAGCTTAGGGTTAGTCGCGAGTGCTCTCGCTATCTCCAGCTTGCGCTGTTTTCCGTAAGGCAAATTCGCCGAAAGCGCGTCCTTTTCTCCGTCAAGCTCGAAAACCTTTAGCAGTTCGATTGCGCGTTCCGTCATTAGTTTTTCTTCCTTAAAATAGCGGGGAAGCCGCAATATTCCCTCGATAGTTGTGTATTTCGTAGAATTTTGCATGCCAACCTTGACGTTATCTAAAACGCTCATTTCCTTGAACAGGCGAATGTTCTGGAACGTTCTCGCAATGCCGCTTTTGTTGATCTCAACGGGCGATTTCCCCGTGATATTTACGCCGTCAAGGAAGATAGCGCCCGACGTGGGCTTATAAACGCCTGTCAGCATATTAAAAACTGTGGTTTTTCCCGCGCCGTTGGGACCTATCAGTCCGTATAATTGGTGTTTTTTTATTTTGAGATTAAGCCCGTCGACCGCGCGAAGTCCGCCAAATTGTATTGAAAGTTCGCGCACTTCAAGCATTGGGGCGCTTGATTTTTCGGAGGTCTCAGCCGCTTTTTGTTCAACAGCCGTGTTTTCCCCTTGAACCTCGGGGGTGTTTTTTTCCAGTTCGCTCACGCTTCCGCACCTCCCGAAGTTAAATCAGCCGTCTTGCTTTTCTTGCATTTCGCCTTTATCTTCTCGCGCATATTGATGAATACGGGCGCGTTTTTCCAAAGCATAAGGCAGATAAGGATTATAGCGTAGATAAGCATACGGTAGTTTACAATATTCTGATTTATGCCGCGCAAAAGTTCGGGGATAGCGTAAAGAACTATCGTAGCTATTATCGAACCGCGCAGACTTCCAAGTCCGCCGAGTACCACGTAAACCAAGATCAAGATAGACAAATTGTAGTCAAATTTCTTCGGCAGCATATTAGCCAGCGAGTGCATATAAAGAGCACCCGCCGCACCCGCGATAGCCGCCGACAGCGTAAACGCCATAAGACGGAATTTCGTGACGTTAATGCCGACCGACTGCGCCGCAATATAGTTGTCGCGAACCGCCATACAGGCGCGTCCGGATTTGGAGTCTATAAACGTCATCAGAATGATAAGGCAGATGAGAAGCACGGCAGCCACTACCCAGAAGTTGGTGAGATCGGGTGCGCTCGTGCCTTTGGGTCCGCGCAGAATTTCAAGTTTTGTCGACGCGTCAATGTTTTTCGGCGGATTTGTAAATCCGAAATGCAGGCCGTTCTTATCGGACGTGATGTAAATGTTGTTGAACAGCGATTTCAAAATCTCTCCGAAGCCCAGCGTTACAATAGCGAGGTAGTCGCCGCGAAGACGCATTACGGGGATACCGATAAGGAAACCCAGAATAGCCGCCATGATTGCGCCAAAAATAATCGCGACCGCGAACGAGAGCCAGTTAGGTGCGCCGCCGTTTATCATCAGCGTTGAAACCGTCGCCGAGGAAAACGCCCCGATACACATAAAACCCGCGTGACCGAGCGACAATTCTCCCAAAACACCGACCGTGAGGTTAAGCGAGGTGGAAGCGATAATGTAAATGCCTATGGTGACCATAAGTCCCGTTGTCATACTGTTAAGTTTGCCCGCCTGCATTAAAATCCCGAGTACAACGCACAAAATCAGCGTTCCGCCAAAGGTTATAAGGTTATTTTTTGTTGTTTTTCTCATAATTTTCACCTCAAACCTTTTCGCTTATCTTCTTGCCCATAATTCCCGTAGGACGAACTATCAGCATGACTATCAAAACCATAAACACGATAGCGTCGGAGAGCTGCGAGGAGATATAGAATTTTGAAAGTATCTCGATAACTCCGAGCAGCACGCCGCCGATCATCGCTCCGGGAATGCTTCCTATGCCGCCGAATACCGCCGCTACGAACGCCTTAATGCCGGGCATGGAACCTGTGTATGGCGAAATCTGCGGATAAGCCGAGCACATCAGCACAGCCGCCACAGCTGCCAGCGCCGAGCCGATAGCGAACGTCAGCGAGATAGTCGCGTTTACATTGATACCCATAAGCTGAGCCGCGCCGCGATCCTCGCTGCAAGCCATCATTGCTCTGCCCGCTTTTGTTTTGTTAATAAATAATGTAAGCGCTATCATTATGATTACGGAAACGACAATTGCCAAGAACGTTTCCATAGAAACGGTAAGCACGGGCTTTAAGCCCTCGTCCTGATAGGGGTTAGCCTTAAAGAACACTGCGCCTTTTCCGCTGAACACTTGCAAAAACGGCGGCGCTCCCGCGGCTATGGAGGTGAACGTTTTCGGGTTCGCCGTTTGAGTGAGCAGCGCGATATTCTGCAATAAGTAGCTTACGCCGATAGCGGTTATCAGCACCGCGAGCGGGGGAGAGCTTCTAAGCGGTCTGTAAGCCACCTTTTCAATGACAACGCCCAGCACCGTGCAGACCGCCACAGTTATCACCATTGACAGCCACAGCGGACACCAGTTCGCCGCCATTGTGATGAACGCCGCGTAGCCGCCCACCATTATAATGTCGCCGTGCGCGAAGTTCAGCATTTTCGCTATGCCGTAAACCATTGTGTAGCCCAGCGCTATCAGCGCGTAAATACTGCCCAGACTTATTCCGTTTAATAAGTTAGATATGAAGCTCATAAGAGCCGCTCCTTTCGGGTTTTAATAAATGTGAATTTGTTTTCAAGCGGAGGCTGGTGTAAATGTATAATGGATAATGGACAATTATGGTCGCGCTGCGCGCGGGATTAGATTGTCTGCGTTTCGGACAGCACACAATCTTAATCGCGGCGAAGCCGCACCGAAATTTTACATTTTCCATTATACATTGTCAATTTTAAAACAGCCGCCGTTTGAAAGCAAATTCCCATATTTTGGAAAAATAGGAATTTGCCGTAATTTACGCAAAATCCGTACAAGAGTGTACGCCCTTGTACGGTATTGCGCTAAAGTTGTAACTTAAATCAGATATCGGTGAACGCGCCCTTGCCGTCGGTTACCTTAATCTGCATAACCTTCGGGTCTTTGGTAACTTCGCCGTCCGCAGTCCACTTGGACTTGCCGGTAACGCCGTCGTACTCGTCCATATCGACCATAGCGGTCTTAAGCTTGTCGCAAAGCTCGGAAGCATCGATGTTCGCGTCGTTAATCTCCGCCTTTTCGAGCGCCGCTTTTAAAGCGTAAACGCAGTCGTAAGCGTCAGCCGCGAACTGAATGGGAGCGTCCGCGTCGGGATATTTAGCCGTGAAAGCTTCGGTGAACTTAACAGCCTTTTCGTCCTTTGCGGTCGCGGAATAAGGAGTGAGCGCGTAAACGCCGTCCGCAAGATCAACCTTGTCGCCGAGCGCGTCGATAAGACCGTCCAGACCGTCGCCGCCGACAACGGGAACATCAAGCTTGCCCTCTGCCTGCTGAAGTATAAGAGCGGTCTCGGTGTAATAGATCGGGAGGAACAGAACCTCGGCGCCGTTGTCGATCATCTTCTGGATCTGAACGGAGAAGTCCTTGTTGCTGTCGGATGTGAACGCCTCCTCGGCAACTACCTCAAGACCCTTAGCGGCAGCCTCTTCCTTAAAGCCGTCGAGAATACCGGTCGAGTAGGAATCGGAACTGTCGTAGATAGCGCCGACTTTCTTCTTGCCGTCAAGCTTCTCCGCGATAAAGTCAGCTTCAAGCTTGCCCTGCTGAGGATCGTTGAAGCACATACGGAAGCAGTTGTCGCCGGAAGTGATCGCGTTTACGGAAGAACCCGACGGAGTGAACAGGAACATATTGTCCTTGGTAGCTTCCTTGGAGACCGCCTCGCACGGACCGGAGGTAACAGTGCCGATAAGCAGCTTCATGCCCTTGTCTTTAAGCGCGTTGTAAGCGGTTACGGACTTCTCGGGGTCGTGCTCGTCATCCTGGAAGTTGAGTTCGAGCGTCATACCGTTGACGCCGCCTGCCGCGTTGATCTCATCTATTGCGAGCTGCGCACCCTTCTTAACGTTCTCGCCGTAGATAGCCGCACCGCCGGTGATAGGACCGATACCGCCGATAACGAGCGTGCCGCCGTTGCCTGCGGGAGTGGAGTTCGTGCCGCCGTTTGTATCGGAAGCCGCGCCGCTGTCTGCCGCAGTGCTGTCAGCCGTGCTTGCTGCGCTGTCCGTATTGGAAGCTGCGCCGCTTGCGTTGGAGGCCGCGCTGTCGCCGCCTATGTTGCCGTAGCTTGTGCCGTTGCTAGTCGACGACGTGTTTTCACCGCAGCCGACAAGACCGAGTGTCATTACCGCGGCAGCCGCAGCCGCAACGGTACGCTTTAAATAATTCTTCATAACGATTTTCCTCTCTTTTCCACACATAGTTTATCTGTTTGGGAATTTTTGGGAAATTACTGAGCTTTTAACGCTCTTGTGATTTCCTTTGCAATTTTAATATACCATTAAATTCAAAATATGTCAATAACAAATTTATAGCAATCTTACATGCTTTGAAATTTATTTTTATGCAAGTTGCACTAAAATCGCCAAAAACAAGTAAAAAGCAAACACAATCGAAGAAAAAATTATAAAAAGAACGTAAAAAATCGCCTTGTGGAACATCCGCAAGGCGGTCGCTTTTTTACTTAAATTAAGCAATCTGCAAGAACGGTCACAAAGCTATGCATGCGTCTTTTAATTCGCCAGATAGGATTTCACCAAAACCTGCAAAAGCTCGTCCCTGTCAATGTGGCGGATAAGACCGCGCGCATTATTATAGGTGGTGATATATGTAGGGTCCTCGGAAAGAATATATCCCACAAGCTGATTTATCGGATTGTAGCCCTTTTGTTTAAGAGCGTCGTAAACCGTTGTGAGGATCTCTTTCATTTCGTTTTCCCTGTCCTCGTGAACGGAAAATGTCATAGTTTTATCCAGCATATTATCAAATCCTTTCTTTATATATTTTTACCGCGCCGATAAGATCTCCTCCACGCCAAGATTTCCTCCGCGCGCTGAACCCGCGCATCGGATTTGGCATTTAAGCAGACCCGCACGCGATTTTCGATAATACGGAATAATTTCCTTAAAATAAATTATACACAATTTTTAAGGAAATATCAACTACATTTGCGATTTTAACGCCTCTCAAAGCCCAAAATCTATAATTTTTACAAAATACGGCTTAAAGCTTTGTGAAAGTTTCACAAAAACCATACTCCAAAATTTACATATTTATAAAATTTGTTAAAACACTTGTATATTTCGGAATAATGTGTTATAATTAAAGTACAGATAAAACCGTTGGAGCGACAACGGTGAATTTCGTTGCGCAAAATTACGCGCGGCGGTAATAATTTTTTTGAACGAGGGGTGTTTTTTATGGCAGGCGGAGACGGAGGATTTAGCGGATTCAGTATGAAGCCGATGGGCTTTGATAAGACCGAGGTAAACGATTACATAGCAAAGCTCAACCAAAGAATGAAAGATATCGAGGCTGATAAAAAAGCCAACGACGAGAAAACCCAAGCGGCGCTGAAAAAAGCTCAAGACGCTGATAAGGCATTGAAGCTCGCGAAGGTTGAGGCGGAAAAACAGGCGCAGCAGCTGGAGATGCAGATCAGAACCGAAAAGGAGAACGCACAAGCTCTCCTTGCTCAGATTGATGATTATAAGAAAAAGCTTAAGCAAAAGGCAAGCATGGACGCGAGCAGCGCAAAAGCGGCGGAGAAAAAAGCCGCTGAAATCATTGATAAGGCTAACAATTCCGCGATAGATATAGTAGAGCGTGCGAACGCTACCGCTAAGGATACTGTGGAAAAAGCAAAAAAAACCGCTCACCAGATCGTATCGGGCGCACAGGGCGTAAGCGGCGGGATAAGCACTGCGGGTATTGACGAGTTTATGGGCGTTTTCGGCGATTTTATGAACAAGATCTCTTTGGAAATGAAAGAAGTTAACAAAAAAGCCGAAGAACTTCTCGGGGCAAAGGCTGAGAAGTCCGCGGCGGTGGATATTCCCGACTTCTCCAAGGTTAAGGCTCCTCAGGCGAAAGCGCCCGAGCCTGCGCCTGTACCCAAGGTGTCTGAGTCAGCTAAGCCGAGTTCCGACAAGAAGAAATCCAACATTGACAACGACATTTTCTCCGCGTTTGACGATGAGCCGGAAACCTCGCTTGAGGACGAGCTTGATGAAATCGTGACCGAGGTAAAGCCGCTTGACGGTCCGAATAAAGGCTCGGGCGCGGTCGTACTCGACGAATTTGATCTCACGGCAAGCGGTAAGATCGAGGATTTTGACGAGCCGGTTACCGAAGTTAAGCCTATCAGTAATAAGAAAGGCAAGGCGGATCTCAGCGAGGACTTTGAGAAACAGATGCTCGCTCAGGCGGTTAGCAGCAGAAATATTCGCCGCAATACTGGCGTAAGCGACGACATGTTCGCCGAGGTCAAGCGGCAGGAAGAGGAGTATGCCGTAAAGCCTGCGACGAACCGCGTCGGGGACTTTGATATGGACGCGTCGGCCGAGGAGGATCCGATGTCCGAGATCCTTAAGCAGGCTGATATGTCGATGAACAAAAAGTCGGTTTCCGAGAAGCCGAAAAGCAGTACGCAGCAGCCTGTAAAAAGCAAGTCCGAACCTAAGGATGACGACAGCAATCCGTGGGCGGCTTTGCAGAACGAGCTTTTGGCTATGGAGAAATCGGGAAGTCTGGGCGGAGAAGAGGAAATCTCCGATGACGACAGTTCTATGGCGACGGATCCCACGACGCCGAGCGCCGACGATTCGGCTATCTGGGATTTCGGCGATGATATGGGCAGTTCGTCCGATGACGACGGCGATATGAGTATGAGTGCCGATTTGTTTGGCAGCTTCTGATGTTTTGATCTTTGGCGTAATTAAAGAGCCGAGGTTACCGTATCTCGGCTTTTTTGCTGAAAAAGTTAGGCGGCGAATGCTGAGAGCGTTTCCCGTCGGCGGGAAAATGTCAAATACAGTCATATTTTAACAGCGATTTGAGGTGCTTATATGATAGAATTAAACACAAGTGAACTTTCGGAAAAAGCCCGCACTCTTACAGCGGGGGAAAAGGTGCTGCTTTCGGGGACTGTCTACACGTCTCGGGACGCGGCGCACAAGCGTATAAAGGAGCTTATGGCAAAGGGCGAGCCTTTGCCGTATGATCTGAACGGCGCGGCGATCTATTATGCGGGTCCCACAGCCGCAAAGGACGGAATGGTGATCGGCTCCTGCGGTCCTACGACTTCCTCAAGAATGGACGTTTACGCGCCCGAGTTTCTTGACAAGGGGTTGAAGGCGATGATCGGCAAGGGCGAACGAAGCGAGGCTGTCTGCGAGGCTATTTGCCGAAACGGGGCGGTCTATTTTTGCGCGATAGGCGGCGCGGGTGCGCTTGCCTGCAAGTGTATTTCCGAATGCGAGGTGACAGCGTTTGAGGATCTGGGGTGCGAAAGCGTTAAACGACTGAAATTTGAGCGCTTTCCGCTTATCGTCGCTATCGACAGCCGTGGCGGAAATATATTTAAATCGGGCAGAGAAGTGTACGCAGTGTAGAAAAAATTGTCGAAATTTGTAAAAAATTAACAAAATATAAAAATATTTTAATAATTACATTGACAAATTGGGTCAAATGTGTTACAATAGGAACAACAACTAAAGTTTATTGTTGTTTTTTCCGAATCAAAGGAGCGGATCATGGCGGATCTTTCACGGATGAGCGACAGGGAATTGCTTGAAAATAATTCCGCTGACAGCGAAAAAATTGCCGAGCTTATCTCGCGATATATGAAAACCGTATTCGCTGCGGCTGTAAAATATTCCAATATGGCGGATTATGAGGAACTTGTGTCCGACGGAATGCAGGGACTGATGTCGGCGATACAAGGTTACAGCAGCGAAAAGGGAGAATTTTCAAAGTATCTGTCGGTGATTTTGGAAAACAGAATGAAGAACACCGCAAGGCGGGCTATTCGTCATAATAATCGTCTTTCAGGCTCTCAACCCGAGGATTTTGAGAAGATCCCCGACACAAAACCCACGCCCGAGGAGATAGTCATTGACCGTGAAAGCCGAGAGGCTTTGCTGCGGGATATGCACACGGAACTTACCGTGCTGGAGCTTAGGTGTATAGAGGGCGTGATGATGGGGCTTTCCTACGGCGAGATCGCAAAGGTGCTCGAAATAGACAGAAAGTCCGT
Organism: uncultured Clostridia bacterium; assembly: GCA_947627465.1. GTDB lineage: Bacteria > Bacillota > Clostridia > Oscillospirales > Ruminococcaceae > CAG-115. Next base: position 72,664 of record CANQWD010000003.1, on the reverse strand, counting down.
TGATAATGCCGTGACAAGGGCAAGAGCAAAGCTTCGGCAATTCTACGCGGATAAAATTTAACGGGATCGTTCGATGAAAAGCGGGCGGTTTCGATATGACCCGATAGCTTAACAGCAAAGCGACGCGATAGGCGCGGAGAATGCGGTGCAATTCCGAACTGGTGAACAAATTTATAAAATAAAAAAGAGGTATTACTATGTACACAGACAAGACATTAAAATGCAAAGACTGCGGCGCTGATTTCGTTTTCTCGGCGGGCGAGCAGGAATTCTACGCAGAGAAAGGCTTTGAGAACGAGCCGCAGAGATGCAAGGCTTGCCGCGACGCCAAGAAGAACGCGGGCAGAGGTCCCAGAACATTCTATGAAGCGACTTGCGCGGTTTGCGGCGGAGTTGCGAGAGTTCCGTTTGAGCCGAAAGGCGACAGACCCGTTTTGTGCAGCGAATGCTTCGCGAAGCAGAGAGGCGAGAACTGATTCCGTTTTAAGCGGATACTTCGGAGGACGATTCCTCAACACACCGATAAGTACATGGGAATACACGGCAATATGACATTGGCGATACCCCGGCATCTTTTTGGTAACTGTAAGCTCCGATCTTTTGAATGATCGGGGCTTATTTGTGTGCCGAAAAATTTTTCGGAAAATTTATCCTTTTTGCGTTTCCCGTTCGTCTTATTAACGGGAACGCAAAAAAATCATTCGGAGGAAAAAAATAATGAGCGACATTTCGGAGATGGTAAAAAAGGCGGCAAACGGCGACAGAGCGGCTTTTGACGAGCTTTACAAGCAAACGCGCAGCGGCGTGTGGTTCACTTGTGTAAGTCTTTTGAAAAACGAGGAGAACGCAAAGGACATAATGCAGGAGACATATATCACTGCACTTGAAAAACTTGGAAGCTTGGAGAAACCCGAAAGCGTGGGCGTGTGGCTGAATAAAATCGCGGCGAACAAGTGTAGAGACTACGTACGTTCAAAGAATAATACCGCGTTTGAGGAAAACGGCGATGAGCTTCTTGAAAATATTCCCGACGAGGAAATGTGCCTCGAGGAATACGTCACGAACGCGGCGAAACGCGCGATAATTATGGATATTATCGAAAAAGCGCTTTCTGAGGAGCAGTTCAGAACTATAATTCTGTACTACTTCGACGAAATGACCGCCGCCGAGATCGCGGAGCTTATGGGAGTTCATGAGAAAACCGTGCTCTACCGCCTGAAAACCGCCCGCCTTAAAATAAAGGAGGAGGTTATGCGGTATGAACAAGAAAACAACGACAAGCTGCACGTGATCGTGCCCGTTCCGTTCTTAACGCGGTTGTTCAGAGCGCAGTCGGAGAGCGTTCAAGTGCCCGACGTACCTTTGAATATTCTGCAAACTTCCCCGAATGTACAAAGCGTTCCCGAAAATACCGCGGCGGTATCAACGAATACTGCCGCAAATATGGGAGGAAAAGCATTGTTTAACACACTAAAATCAAAAATTATCGCAGGGGCTTGCGCCGCCGTTGTAGTCGGCGGGGGAGTTACCGCGGGAGTTGTTATCGCAAACAATTCCAAAAACAAAACCGAAAGCAAGCCCGCCGTTTCAACGGTAAGTTCGGCAAGTACGTCAACCAAAACAAGCGTTTCAAGCGCGCCCAGCGGCAACGGTTCAAATACGAGCCTTACAAATCTGTCCGCAGAAAGCTCCGAGCCGACCGAGAGCGAGTTCGACCCCAATAAGGTCAAGCTTGCGGAAAACGAGATAATAACGGTTATCGAGAAGAACAATAAGAAAATCGGCGCCTGCGATAAAATCACGGTAACGGCAAAAGCGCCCGGAAAGGCGTCGTTCCGAGAGTACGACTATAACAACGTTGATTTACGCACCGACAGCGAATACATCAGCTATACGGCGTATTCGGACGACAGAACCGCCGCCGGGATAATTGAAGCCAGTATAAACGGTACGAAAAACAACAGCGACTACTCCCGATATGATTATGAAACGGGCGATTTTACGTCGGATAACGGCATTGCGTGGAAGTGGCTGAAATCCGACTCGGATAGAGTTTTGGATGACGGCAGAATCGACCGCACGATAGAGATCATTTTTTACACTGATATTTCCGATACTATCGACTGCGATAACCACGATATTTTAAGATTTATGGTTATCAGCGATACCGCGAAAGACATCTCGGAATTAAATCCCGAAGATTACAGCAAATACATAGGCAAGGATGGTCTGAAGATTGAGAAATACGACCCGAACGCCGAGCCTGCAAGCGAGCCGACAACAAGTTCCGAGCCCGCAAAGCCCGTTAAGGTCGATATCAACAAGCTCAATTGGGATAAGATAACTGCCGACGAGAGCGAGTTTAGGGTCACCGAATATGACGACGGAAGACAAAGCGTTACATATTGCGGAAACTCAAACGTTATCAAGATACCACCCGAAATAGAGGGCGTTAAGCTAACTAATATCTCCGTGGGTATTTCCACGCAAAGCGAAATCACCGAAACGAATATCGAGGCGATATATGTTCCCGATGGGGTCACGGGGCTTAAAGACGTGGCGTTTGCGGGTTATATGATAAATCTTAAAAAGTTAAGACTTCCCGAAAGCCTTACTAAGCTCGGCGACGGTGTTTTCGGATATTGCAGCAGCCTTACGGAGCTTGACCTGCCCGACGGCATAACCGAGATCGGCAGAGAAGATTTCTGCGAGTGCGCGGTAAAGAACCTGAAGCTCCCGAAGAGCCTTAAAACGCTCGGACCGCGCCAATTCGAGGCAAAAATCGCCGCGTCGGGTTCAACGACGCTTGAAAGCGTGTCGTTCCCCGGCACTTTAAAGAAAATCGAAAGCCGCAGCTTTTATAACTGCAAAGGTCTTAAAACAGTAACGTTTGAGGAAGGCTTGGAGGAAATCGAAGGCGAAGCGTTCCACGGGTGTGAAAGCCTTACCGAGGTAAAACTGCCTTCAAGCTTGAAAAAGCTGAGCCTGAGTGCATTTGAGTTGTGCAAGAACGCAACCTTTACCTACAAAGGGCAAACCTACGGTTACGACCAAATGAGAGGGCTTTGCAATGCGGTAGAAAGTCGGTAATTTCGGTTAAACGAAAATCATACGTAATTCAATAAGAATATTCCTCCCGACTTTTCATCGGGAGGAATATTTCATTTGTGATATTTGGAATTGTTGATTATCGAAAATGCCCTGTAAACCTGCTCAAACAGCATAACCCGCGCCAAGGAATGCGGGAAAGTCATCGGCGACATGGAAAGTTTAAAATCACATTCGCGTTTAAGGCTCTCCGCCAGACCGAACGAGCTTCCGACTATAAAGCTTACCGAGGAGACGCCGCGCGTTCCCAGTTCGCCGAGCTTTTGAGCAAGCTGTTCGCTGGAAAGCTCTCGACCCTCAACGCAAAGGGCGATCTTAAACGAGCCTTTCGCTTGCTCGCGGATAAGCTCCGCTTCCTTTTCAAGAGCCTTTTCGATCTGCGCCGCCGAGGGATTTTGCGGAAGATTTTCGGGCGGCGGTTCTTTGACGGAAAGCCTCGCGAACGCCGACATCCGCTTTTGATATTCCGCGCAGGCTTCGCGGAAATAACTTTCTTTCAGCTTTCCCATTGCGATAAAATTAACGTTCATCATTTGCGTTTGGCGTTTCCGTTTCGCGGAGCTACTTGAAGCTTGCGTCTGCGCTGCATTTCCTCGCTGTTCGCGCGAATGGTTTTTGTGATCGCTTTGGAGATCGCAAACGCCACGATCGTAACGCCGAGGATAACAAACGAGGCGATAACGCCGCCCGACGTTAAAACGGTTTTAATTCGATCTTTATATTTCGCGGTCTTGTCAAGCTCTACGTCGGCTTCCGTTACGAGAGGTATCGTGGTGAGCGTTTCTCCGTTCAGCTTTAAAACAAGATTTCCCACGGCTTCGCCTTTTTTTACCGGCGCGACAAATGGTTCAGTCGTCGGAACTATCTGCTGAATGGCGGTGCTGTCAAGGCTTTTGGGGATAAGCGTGTAAAAATCCTCGGTCGTAACGATGCCTACTTTATCGGTATCCTTGCCCATTTCAACGGAGACCTCGCTAACCTGCTGATTTTTGCCGATTATTTCTTTGCGTTCAAATTCGCTGTAAGCCCATTCGTAGAGCTTTTGATGATCCTCAAAGTGAGTGCAGCCCTCATCGCCGTTTTTGTCAAGCCACGGAGCTTGTAGCGTTACCAGAAGATATTTGTAGCCATCCTTTTCACAGGATGTAACAAGCGAGCAGAAGCCGTCCTTGGGATTTTCCTCGTCCCATACGCCGTCCTTTTTAAGAATGTACTCGTTCATACTTCCCGTTTTTATTCCCTTGACCGCCTCGTCGTAATACGCGCTCTCGGGAGCCATCATGCGGTTGGTGGATTGGATAGTGTAACCGTCGGGGTTGGCTTCGTTTTTGGGCATATCGTATTCGTAAGTTCCGCAGATTTTCATAAATCCGGGATAATTGTCGATCGCATAACGGGTTATAAGATAGAGATCGTAGGCGGTGGTGTAGTTGTTTTCGTCAAACAGTCCGTGCGCGTTGGAAAAGTGAGTGTTTTTGCAGCCTATTTTCTCCGCGGTCTCGTTCATAAGATCGACGAATTTGGAAAGACTTCCGCTGATGTTGTAAGCGAGAATATTCGCCGCCTCGCAGCCCGACCGCAGCATAAGCGCGTAAAGGCAGTCCATATAGGTGACGTTGTTCTGCTGAGTTTCAATGGCGGCGTTTGATGCCCCGTAGAAGTTGGGGTTGTAGTCGTCTCCCGTAGCCCAAAACTCATCAAAACATACGTAGTCGCATTCAACCTTAGCGTCAAAGTTCTTGACGTTTTCAAGCGCCACAAGGCAAGTCATTATTTTTGTGGTAGAAGCGGGGTAGAGCTTTTTGTCGGGATTTTTTGAAGCGACGACAATGTTTGTGTCCAGATTTACCATATAAACGCCCTCACTGTAAAGGTCGAATGTGGGCGAAAATACGGCAAACGCCGTTAAATTTGTACCAATTGCAGAAAATAACAAAATAAATGTAAAAAATATTGTGAAAATTTTTGCTTTTTTCATATAGACAAATCCTCTTTTTTCGGTTATTATATTAAAGGGAGACTTTTCTCCTCAAACCCTCGTTTATATTATACCAAATTTTACATATAAATGTAAAGAGCTTTTTTGAAATTGTAAGAATTTTGTAATATTTTTTTTCGCGGTTATTTGGACGCGTTCAAATAAGGCGTCGGGGGGGAAAACGGCTTTACGGGGCTTGCCGCAGGCGGCGGGCGGCGGTTTAAAGCCGCGTTGGAGGATTTTAATGATTTACATAACGGGTGACACGCACGCGGATTTTAACAGGTTTAAAAATCCCATTCTGCGCAAGCTGAAAAAGGAAGACGCGCTGATAATCTGCGGCGACTTCGGCTTTATTTGGGACGGAAGTCCCGGAGAAAAGAAGCTGCTGAAGAAAATCGGCAAGCTGCCGTATAACGTGCTGTTCGTAGAGGGCACGCACGAGAATTACGATCTGCTCGAGGAATACGAGGTGGAGGAGTGGTGCGGCGGCAAAACTCGTCTTATAAGCGGACGGCTTCGTCAGCTTATGCGCGGACAGGTTTTCGAGATAGCCGAAAAAACCGTGTTCACGTTCGGCGGCGGGCAAACCGATGATATTTACGAGCTTCAGGAAGGCTCCAACTGGTGGCAGCGCGAAATACCGAGCGACGAGGAACTGCGCGAGGGTCTTGACAATCTCAAAGAAGCAGGTAACAGCGTCGATTTTATAGTGACATACGAGCCGCCCGCGAAAATGCAGGATTTTCTGATAGGCGGCGGCGATAGAAACCATATCAACACGTATCTTAACGAGATCTACGATAACGCGGAGTACACGGGCTGGTTTTTCGGAAAGCTTCACTTAAATAAGCTTATCCCGCCGAAATATCACGCTGTCTACGACGGAATAGTTGTGGCTGATAAAACGAAGCTCAAAAAGAAAAAAGAGCCGAAGGAAAAAAAGCCCAAAGAACCAAAGGTCTCGAAGAAGTCCGCGAAAACGGACAAAAAGCGCGGCAAGTTCGATTTGGACGACGCGGACAGCAAAGACGCCGTAAAGCTTGAGCATATTTTTGACGACGGAGACGACGGCGATAAATCGGAAATTCCCGTAATTCCCGAAGAAAAAAACGGAGCGCGTTTACATAAGCGCACCAAAAACAAACAGGAGGAAGATTGAAATGGCTGAAATTACATTTGAAATAACGAAGGAACTTGGAGTAATATCCGAAGCGTCGAAGGGCTGGACGCGTGAGCTTAATATGGTAAGCTGGAACGGCAGAGAAGCTAAGTACGACCTGCGCGACTGGTCGCCCGACCACACAAGAATGAGCAAGGGAATATCGTTTACCGAAGAGGAAATGATAAAGCTTGTGGAGCTTTTCAATATGCGCGACGAAGAGGACGAGTTTACCGAGGACGAGAAGTAAAACACCGTTTAAAGCGGAGGAATTTCCAATGAAAATAGAACGCAATCAAAAGTATTTCACCATCGCCCGTTACGCAACGTTTACCATAGTAATAAGCGCATTGGTGATTTTGGCGGTATTGAACTTCGACGATCTGAATAAACGGCTTTCGTTTTTTACAAATGTCGCGAAGCCCATTATCATAGGAATTTTCTGCGCTTATTTGCTAAATCCCCTGATGATACGTTTGGAAAACGGAATGTTCGGAAAGCTTGCGCGTTCCGAAAAGCACAAGGATCAGAAAAAGGCGCGGGCTTTGGCGCTTACAACGACAATGCTATTTGTGCTGGCGATGTTGATATTGCTTGTAATGCTCGTGCTGCCGCAGCTTAGTCAGAATATAATCGCATTGTTTGACAATCTTGACGCGTATACCAAACAAATTCACGGCTTCATTGATAAGATATCTGCAAAAATTCCGTTTTTAAAGGAGTTTTTGGGCAATCCGATAGACGACTTGGGGAATTTCTTGTCGGATATTTGGAATAACCATTCCTCGCAAATTATGGGCTTTGCGGGAAATATCGCGTCCGGCGTTTTGTCGGTGCTGGACGCTATGAAGAACATCTTTATCGGTCTTACTATCTCGATATATCTTCTCGCGAAAAAGGAGATGTTCATAGGTCAAAGCAAAAAGCTGGTTTTTGCGTTTATGAAGCCCGAAAGGGCACAGCGATTTCTCGGCGTTTGCAGAGAGGCTTCGAAGAAGTTTTTGGGGTCGATAATCGGTAAAATAGTCGAGGCGTTCTTCGTAGGCGTGCTGATTTTCGTCGTATGTTGGATAGCGGGAATACCCTACGCGCCGCTTATTTCGGCGATCATGTTCCTGTTCAACCTTATCCCGTATGTGGGACCTATAATCGGTGCGGTGCCGTGCGGACTGCTTCTGCTGATGTCATCAAAGCCCTCTACGCTGATTTGGTTTATCGTTATCATTTGTGTTATCCAAACTCTTGACGGAAATGTTATCGCTCCGTGGATATTGGGCGATTCAACAGGTTTGCCGGCGGTCTGGATACTGATATCGTTAGTTGTAGGCGGCGGTCTTTTTGGAATGCTCGGAATGTTGCTCAGCGTGCCTGTGTGCGCGGTGCTTTATATGCTGTTTAAGGATTTTGTGGAGAACAAGCTCCGAAAGAAAAATCTGCCGCAAAGTACTGCGCTCTATGTCGGAAACGTGGACTATATAACGTCCGATTATGTTTATGCTGGATCCGACGAGCAGGAAGTTTACGATGACGAAAGAAAAGAAAAAACACCGCAAAAGCTTCATTTGCGTGACAAGATACGCAAATTAAGCGTGGAGCGCACTCGAAAGCTGATGGGCTACAACAAAACCGAACGCCGCGAAAAGAAGCTGCAAAAGGAAAGCGAAAAGATCGCCGAAAAGATCGAAGCGCTTCAGGACAAAGCGGAAAAGCTGGAGGTAAAAGCTCAGAAAATCGATAAGCAGGATGTTCCCGATAAAAAAACAAACAAATCACAAAATAAGGATCAAAACAAAAAGTGATTTCATAATTCGTATTCCCCCGCCTAATGCGAGGGAAAAGAGCGTATAAAAAGTATATTTTTTCGTTTTCTCCCCCGCGAAGCGGGGGAGAAAACGTTATTTTAAATCCGCGCAAAAAAAGACTTTTTCAAAAATGGGGTTGAATTATAAGGAAAAATGTGTTATAATAAAAACAACATATAATTCCAATTTGAATGACATTGGAATTAAAAAGTAATTTATCGAGAGGTGAGATTTATGAGCGCAGACGGTCGAAGTCGAAGCAGAATAAAAAATGCCGCCGCGCTTGTGCGGCTTAAATAAAGGAGCTGACCCAATTGGTAAATTATTACAGAAGTGTTGACGGAAAAATTACCGAAACGCAAGGCATAGAAGCGGGATGCTGGATCGCGCTTACCGATCCTTCGGAAACGGAGATATCCGATATCGAGGAGGATCTTCACATTGACAGAGATTACATTCGTGCCGCGTTGGACGAGGAAGAGCCGTCACGTATTGAGACCGACGACGGCGTTACGCTTATAGTCGTCGATTATCCGATAGCCGAGGAGGACAACGATCCCGACAGGACGCTGTTGTATTCAACAACACCAATGTCGCTTATTGTGACCGATAAGCATGTTATCACGGTGTCGGCAAAGGAAAACGTGGTTTTGGATGAGATCGCAAAGGGCGTTGTAAAAGGCGTTCGCCCCGACCTCAGAACGAGGTTCGTGTTTACTGTGCTGCTGCGGGTAGCGGCAAGATACTTGCAGTACTTAAAGCAGATCGACAAGCTGGCTAATTTTGTTGAGGGAAAGATGTATCTCTCGATGAAAAACAAGGGTCTCATTCAGCTGCAAGGATTGGAGAAATCGCTGGTTTATTTTTCCACCTCGCTTAAATCCAATGAGACTGTGCTGGAAAAACTTATGCGCGGCAGATTTTTGAAGCTTTATGAGGAAGATCAGGATCTGCTTGACGACGTTATGATCGAAGTTAAGCAGGCAATCGAGATGACGAGCATTTATTCCAACATTTTAAGCGGCACAATGGATACGTTCGCTTCCATAATCTCCAACAACCTTAACATTATAATGAAGCGGATGACTACGATAACGATAATTCTTACAATGCCGACGATAGTTTTCAGCTTTTACGGAATGAACCTGCACGAAAACGCCGCCGGTTTGCCGATAGCGAACGTATGGTTTCCGATAGTTTTAAGCGTGGTGCTTATGGTTATTATCGGGATCTGGATGAATATAATCGAGCGGTTTAAATAGCAAAAATCCCCCTATTAAGGGGGATTTGGTTTTGTATGTATGTTAGATTAAAGAATATCGATATATTCTCCGCCGAGCGCCTTGTTCATGCTTCTGACGGCGCAGAACTTTCCGCACATAGAACAAGTGTCGCTGTGGTCGTCTTCGGGCTTGCGGCTGTCGCGAATGGCTTTGGCGGTCTCTGGGTCGATGGCGCATTCAAATTGCGCGTCCCAATCGAGATTTCTCCGAGCGTCCGCCATTTTATCGTCGATATCCCGCGCGTGCGGAATGTGTTTTGCGATATCCGCGGCGTGCGCGGCGATTTTTGAAGCGATTATCCCTTGTTTAACGTCCTCGACGTTCGGCAGAGCCAAATGCTCCGCGGGGGTTACATAGCACAGGAACGCCGCGCCCGCAGAAGCCGCCACCGCGCCGCCGATAGCAGACGTGATATGGTCGTAGCCCGGAGCGATATCCGTAACGAGCGGACCGAGCACATAGAACGGCGCACCCATACAAATTGTCTGCTGAAGCTTCATATTCGCCTCAATTTGGTCGAGCGGCATGTGTCCCGGTCCCTCGATCATTACTTGAACGTCTTTCGCCCAAGCGCGTTTCGTAAGCTCGCCCAAACGCACAAGCTCCTCAATTTGGCAAACATCGCCCGCGTCCGCCAAGCAACCGGGTCGGCAAGCGTCGCCGAGGGAGATCGTCACGTCGTATTCGCGGCAGATATCCAGAATTTCGTCAAAAAATTCGTAAAACGGATTTTCCTCGCCCGTCATGCTCATCCACGCGAACACTAGCGAACCGCCGCGCGATACGATGTTCATTTTCCGCTTATGCGTTTTTATCTGCTCGATTGTTTTGCGCGTAATTCCGCAATGGAGCGTTACGAAATCAACGCCGTCCTCCGCGTGGAGCCGCACCACGTCTATAAAGTCCTTTGCGGTGAGCGTTCCGAGGTCGCGCTGATAGTGGATAACGCTGTCGTAAACGGGCACCGTGCCGATCATAGCGGGGCATTCCGCGGTGAGTTTTCTGCGGAACGGCTGTGTATCGCCGTGGCTGGACAAGTCCATAATAGCCTCCGCGCCCATATCTACCGCCGCCATAACTTTCTTCATTTCAACGTCGTAGTCCTTGCAGTCGCGCGAAACGCCGAGATTAACGTTGATTTTCGTTTTCAACATCGAACCTACGCCGTTCGGTTTCAAGCACTTGTGGAGCTTGTTCGCGCAGATCGCTGCCTGCCCTTTGGCTACAAGATCGCGAATTTCCTCGGGCGTGCGGTATTCCGCTTCCGCAACGGCTCTCATTTGCTCGGTGATTATGCCGCGCTTTGCCGCGTCCATTTGTGTTGCGTATTTTTCCATATTCATATCCTTTCTTATTTCGAGAATTCTCCCGTTAAATTAAATCCGTGGTCAAGCGGACCGCTGCCCTTTCCTAAATCGAGATTTGCTTTCAAAGCGCTTATGAGGTAGCGTTTTGCTTTTTCAACGGCGCTTTTCAAATCGTAACCTTTGGCGAGATTTGCGGCAATAGCCGAGGAGAGCGTGCAGCCCGTGCCGTGAGTGTTCGGGTTAGTTACGCGCTCGTCGAGAAACCAACAGAGTTCGCCGTTTTCAACGAGAAGGTCGTTCGCGTCGGCAACGCCGTGACCGCCCTTAAGGAGCACCGCCGTGTCGAATTTTCCGGACATTTCCCGACAAGCTTTTTCCGTATCGTCGGCGGTCTCGATTTTTATTCCCGACAGGATTTCTCCCTCGGGAATGTTCGGCGTAACCACGCGTGCCAGCGGTATAAGCCGCTTTACAAGCACGTTTACCGCGTTCTCGCTTATCAGCCGCGCACCGCTTGTCGCGACCATTACGGGGTCGAGTACGACGTTTTGCGCCTTGTATTCCGACAGCTTTTCCGCGATAACTTCTATAAGCTCCGCGTTAGATACCATACCGATCTTCACGGCGTCGGGGAAGATATCCTCAAAAACCGCGTCAAGCTGCTGAGCCAGAAATTCGGGCGAACTTTCTATAATTCCGCGCACGCCCGTGGTGTTCTGTGCGGTAAGAGCGGTGACGGCGCTCATCGCGTATGCGCCGTTCATCGTTATTGTTTTGATGTCGGCTTGAATGCCCGCGCCGCCCGAGCTGTCCGAACCCGCGATTGTAAGAACCGTTTTCTTCATACTCCGCGCTCCTTTAATATAAGCTCACGCGAGAGCTGAAGAAGCTCTTTCGCGGCGGTTTTCGGGTCGTCCGCTTTCATAATCGCCGAGACTACGCAAATTCCCGCAATCGGCACATCTTTCAAAACTCTCAGATTTCCCGCGTTCAAGCCTCCTATCGCGTTTACGGGAATAGGTACGGCGCGGCAAATTTCCGCGATAGTCTCAACGGGAGTAATTACAGTCTTGACGTGAGTGGTCGTCGGATAAACCGCTCCGCACCCGAGATAATCCGCGCCCTGCTCGTATGCTTCAAGAGCCTGTGGAACGGTTTTCGCGGTCGCGCCGATTATGAAATCTTCTCCGAGAATTTTCCGCGCCGTTTTTATCGGCATATCGCTTTGTCCGAGATGAACGCCCTCCGCGCCGATTGCCATTGCAACGTCAATTCTGTCGTCGATGATAAGCGGAACGTTGTATTTTTTCGCAAGCGTGTGCGCTTTTTCGGCAAGTCTTATGTATTCGCGGGTGGTGCGGTCTTTTTCTCGCAATTGGAGAAGCGCAGCGCCGCCTTGCAGACCCGCTTCGACGCGCCGAAAGAACTCGTCCTCGTCGAAAAGCGTGCTGTCGGTGATAAAATACAATGAAGTATCAAACGTTTTCACAGCGTCCTCCGTTACACATAAAGATAATCGTTAAGCACGGGCTGCAATCCCTCACCGGTAATGTCGCCGTACATTTTCTCAAGACTGCGCGTGTCGTTAATTTCAAACTGTTCATCGCCGCACTCGCCCTCTTGTTTGCCCGTGTATTTGCTTTCGTGGTCGCCGATGCCCGTTGAAACTCCCGCGGAAACCTTTGTCGCCGCTATTTTCACAATGCCGTTTCTGAATTCCGCGCTCTCGCGTGTGGAAACCGTTATCCCGACATACGGCAGGAAAATTCTGTAAGCGCAAAGTATCTGGCAAAGCTGCTTTTCATGAACGTCAAGCGGACTTATCTTGTCGTTGTTTATGATCGGACGGAGCCGCGGACAGGACAGCGACATCTCGGCTTGCGGGAATTTTCTTTGCAGAAAATAAACGTGCAAAGCGGAAGCGAGAGCGTCCTTGCGAAAATCGGAAAGCCCCAACAGCGCTGAAAACGCTACGCCGCGCATACCGCCGCGCAAAGCTCTTTCCTGAGTGTCAAATCTGTAACGCCAAACGCGTTTGTGACCCAAAAGATGAAGCGTTTCATATTTCGTTTTGTCGTATGTCTCTTGAAACACGGTAACATAGTCCGCGCCGCATTTGTGAAGATACTTGTATTCCTCGGTGTTTACCGGATAAACTTCCAGTCCCACCATTCTGAAATATTTCCGCGCCAGTTTGCAAGCTTCGCCGATGTAGTGAACGTCGCTTTGAGCGCGGCTTTCGCCCGTCAGAATGAGAATTTCTTCCATTCCGCTGTCCGCGATGACTTTCATCTCGTGCTCTATCTGTTCTATCGAGAGCTTCATACGCTTGATTTGATTGTAGCAGTTAAAGCCGCAGTAAACGCAGTAGTTCTCACAATAATTGGCAATGTAAAGCGGCGTGAAAAGATAAACGGTGTTGCCGAAATGCTTAGCCGTTTCAAGCCGCGCTTTTTGCGCCATTTGTTCCAGAAACGGCTCGGCGGCGGGCGACAGCAGCGCTTTGAAGTCCTCGATTGTACAGTTTTCGTGCCGCAAAGCCGCTTCAACGTCTAAGGCGGTGTATTTGGAGTAGTCGTAGCTTTCCATGTGAGACATGACGTTATCGCAAACGTCCGACTCGATCACTTCCATACCCTCCATATATTTAGTAAAATCCGCGCGAACGGACGGGTCGTTTTCAAGTCTGTGCTTCTTTTCGAGAGCCTTTTCGGAGAGCGTCTCTGAATCCACAAAAAATTGATTTTCCATATATAATACCTCTCAATCGCGCAAAAATCCTGTCAGCGGGTCGGAAGAGGAGCCGCCGCGCGTCAAAACTCTGCCCGGTCTTGCGAGATAGGCTTTTCGTCCCGCTTCGATAGCCTGCTTGAAAGCCGCCGCCATCAACGGAAGATCTCCCGCGGTGGCAAGCGCGGTATTCGCCATAACAGCCGCGCAGCCCATTTCCATTGCTTCGCACGCCTGAGACGGTCTGCCAATGCCCGCGTCAACGATTATCGGCAAATCAATTTCATCAATAAGAATTTGAATAAAATCCTTTGTCGCCAGCCCTTTATTGGAGCCTATCGGCGAAGCCAATGGCATAACAGCCGCCGCACCCGCGCTTACGAGGTCGCGGGCGGCGTTAAGATCGGGGTACATATACGGAAGCACCGCAAAGCCCTCTTTTGCAAGCGTTTCAGTAGCTTTTATCGTTTCGGAGTTGTCGGGCAGAAGATATTTAGTGTCGCGCATGATCTCGATCTTAACGAAATTTCCGCACCCAAGTTCCCGTGCCAGACGTGCAATTCTCACAGCTTCATCGGCGTTTCTCGCGCCGCTTGTGTTAGGGAGAAGCGTTACGTTTTTCGGTATGTAGTCCAGAATGTTTTCATGCTCCTTTGTGTTCGCGCGTCTTACCGAAAGCGTTATCATTTCCGCGCCCGCGTCCTTAACGGCGGCTTCGATAAGCTTCATCGAATATTTTCCCGAACCTAGAATAAATCGTGAGTTAAACTCGTGCCCCGCAATAACCAATTTATCGTTTTCCATTTCAAAATTCCTTTCTTAAAGAGAAGTTTGCAAACTTTTCAGCCGCCGCCCATAAAAGCGACGATCTCAACCGCGTCTCCGTCTTTCAGAACGGTGTCGGCGTAGCTTTCCTTGGGAATAATTACCTCGTTAAGCTCCACCACGATACGCGCTTTGTCGTATCCGGCAGAAGCTAGGTATTCCTCAACCGTCTTTCCGGCAGTTTCAAGTGGTTTTCCGTTTATTTTTACCATTAAAGCACCTCACAAAAAAAATAAGCTACCCGACAGGGTAACTTAAACTTCAACGCAGAATATAAACCCATTCGGCGCATAAAACCGCCGAATAAGCAAATATGTTATTCCGAAACGTCGTTCGGCATCCCTACGTTGGCATTATCCAAATCAGGTTCTCGGTCGAAGGTTGCACCTTCCTTTCAGCCTGTCAACAAGCTCCCGTTTCTTTATTATACACCATTTCGCTGAGAATGTCAAGGGGAGCGAAACAATTTTTCGATATAGTTTTTTATACCGTTTCCACCAGTTCCGCAAGCGCGGAGAGCGCCGCTTTTCGCTCGTCCGCGGATAGATGCCCCCCGCTTCGTGTGCGGAATTTCGCCGAGACGCGGCGAATGCTTCCGCCGTGATATTCTTCATCCGTAACTTTTACGCAGTAAGCTTCACAAGTTCGTTCGTTTTCGCCGAGGAAGTAGTTCAGTGTGATCTTGTCGGATCTGCCCGAGATAAGCATGATCGCGGCGGTTTTCTCCTTGTTGTACGCCGAGCGCAGATATCCTTCCGAAAAACCTTTCGAGCCGCTTAACACAGCGGTTTTATTGTCGTTTGAGTTTGTCATTCCGCTGCCGTTTTCGGCGATCGTCAGCATTGGCAAAAGCGAGCCTTTGCCGTCCGCGTTGTCGGCAAGAAGATCAA
This sequence comes from uncultured Clostridia bacterium, assembly GCA_947627465.1. Lineage (GTDB taxonomy): Bacteria > Bacillota > Clostridia > Oscillospirales > Ruminococcaceae > CAG-115. Next base: position 57,579 of record CANQWD010000003.1, on the reverse strand, counting down.
GAAGCGTGGTCTTGGGAGAAACGCCCATATTATTGGCGTTTTCGATAAGCGAGAGGGGTTTGTCGGCGGATGTTATGCCCTCGGTAAACTGCAAACTGACGAGTTCCTCCGCGCTCGTGTTTTTTTCGACGCAGCAAACGGGCATGTTAAGACTGCACCGCAGGTCGAAGTAAAGCGTTTTCAGCGCGTCGAGAGCGTTTGCGTTTTCAAAGCCGCCGCCTAAGATAAGCAGCTTTGTTTCGCACATATATATTCGCTTGCCGTCAACGAGCGAGATGTCGTCGATAGCTTCCGAAAGCGTTTCTCCCTGACCGTTCACGCGGATAACGTTCTCCCCGGAAGCGTCGATTGTACCACCGCCGCTGCCGCTGCTGCTGAAAAGCATCGCGCAGACGTGATAACGTCCGTCGTAATCCACGGCAGCCGCTTGAATGATAGCTCGGTTTCCAAGTTCCGTGCTGTCGGAACAGCCAGTTAAAGCGAGAAGCGCGGCAAGAGCTAATACAAGGCAGATTTTTTTCATTCGACAGCCTCCTTATCAGTTGGAACGGGCGAATGACCCGCGCGGAAAACCTCCATAATGGCGTTTTCCGCGCAGAGCAGCATAACGCCGCTTCTGAACGCGCCGCACAGCGACCACACCGCCGCCGCAAAGCCGTCCAGTCTTTTGAACAGCGAGATGTCCGAAAGCGAAGCCGCCGCTAAAAACGGAAACTCGCATTCACCGTACATTTCACGCAAAACAAGACCGTTGAACGAACAAATTATCAGCGCGGCAAGCGTTGAGAAAACAGCGAACAATATCCCCGTTTTTCCTAGCGCACTTTTACGGTTTCGCGAGACGTAGGGGAGAAGCGCGGCGAAAATCAGATAGTCGCCGCCGCGCATCACACGCTCGATAACGTCTTTTATTAAGGAAGAATTATCGCCGAAACGCGTAAAGCTCTCAAAGGAGCGGCGGGTAATATACGGAATATCGCCAAGCATTACCGTTATCGTCACGATTGCCGCCGCAATAAGAAAGATCGCCCCCGCGCGAGCCAAAGCCTCCGTGCCCGCCAAAGCGATGTAAACCGCGAAAATTGCCGCCAGCGCGAATATCACCCAAAGCACTCCGCCTATCAGTAGATTTTTTACGGCAAATTGCGAGAGATTAAACATAGTCCGCAAAGCGGCAGCTATCAGAAGCAAAGCCGCGAAAACCGCTCCCGTCCACCCGAGAGCCTTGTTTTTGTTGTAAACGGAGCGGTGAATGTTGCTGCCTTTAAACGAGTACACGATAAGCGGCAGCGCCAACAGAAACCGTATTACTTCGGATATAATCACGGCAAGCACGGCTTGCAGAGCAGTCGCGGAGGCTGTTCTCGGATAGACTGTCTCGGAGCTTATCCTTGAAAGCATTAAAATGCAGAACAGCTGCGAGGTGCTGATTTTCGGAAATTTTTTTTGCATAGTGATTTCCTTTCGTGAGCGGCGGTTATTTATATGAGCTGCCGTTCAAGCTCTGAACGGTAACGTCGCCTTTCGCCATTCGTTTCCAGTTGGCGCGGATAAGCATATCGCGCATAGCTTTCGGCGAAAACGGCGAGATCGGCGCCATATACGGCACGCCGTAGGTGTCAAGCGAGCACATTTTTACTATGACCGCTCCCGCTGTCAAAAGCAGTCCGTACAATCCGAAAATGCCGCCCGCGAAAATATACAGAAACCGCAGCACCACGATCTTTTCGTAATTTTGCGGAACAACAAAGCTGCATAGTCCCGAAAGCGCCACCACCAAAACCATTGGAGCACCCACAAGTCCCGCGCTCACCGTGATGTCGCCGATGACAAGTCCGCCGACAACTCCGATAGCGTGCCCGATAGGACGCGGCAGCCGTATTCCCGCTTCACGTAGAATTTCATACATAAAATGTATAAAAAGGCATTCCACCATAAGCGAAAACGGCGCGGTCTGTTCGGCGGCGGCAAGGTTCAGAATAAGCGAGCTTGGCAGCATTTCGGGGTTATAGCTTGCTATCGCGACATACGCGCCCGGCAAAAACAGCGTGATAAGATACGCTATCACACGTAAAGTTCTAATGAATGCGGCGTAAAACGGCTTTTGCGTGTAATCGTCCAAAGTTTGAAAGCTCTCGATAAACAAGTGCGGAACGATAAGCGCGAACGGCGTGCCGTCCACAAGTATACCAACTCTGCCCTCGTATAGCTTTGCCGCGAACGTGTCGGGACGTTCGCAGGTGCCGCACTCCGAAAAGAACCACCCGCCCTCGCCCTCAAGGTACGGTTGAATGTAGCCGCTTTCCAGGATGGTGTTGAGGTCAACCGATTTTATGCGTTCCTTGACGTTTTGCAAAAGCTTCGGGTCGGCTTTGTCGGAGATATAGCATACGCAGATATCTGTGTTGGAGCGCGAGCCGAGCTGCTGCATTTCAAATACCAAGGTCGGTGATTTGATGCGCCGTCTTATCATTGACATATTGGTTCTAACAGCTTCGACAAATCCCTCGCGTGAGCCGCGGACGTTAAGTTCGCTTGACGGTTCGTCGACGCCGCGGGTGTTGTAACCCTGAATACCTATTCCGATAGCCGAGGTGCAGCCGTTTATAATTATTATCGCGAAACCCGACTGCAATTTCAAAACCAAGTCGCCCAAGGTTTTAATTTCAATTTGTTCGGCGGCGGTAAGATACTCGTTGAAAAGCTTAGACATAAGCTCGGCGGGTTTTAGAGGATCGTCGTTGCTTATTGAGTTCAGCTTGTTGTAGATAAGCTCCGCCAAAGTGTCCGTGTCCGTCATTCCCTCGCAGGTGAGCACGGTTATGCGGTTTTGCCCCACAGCGGCGGGCTTTATGTTAATGTCGGACGAATTGTCCGTGAAAATCTTGATATTTCTTATATTCTCGTCCAACAGCGCGCTTAACGGCAAGTTGGGCGAGAGCCGCTCGTGAACATTTTCTTCCATATTCGATTACTCCTTTTTAAGGCTACACCGCACAATTATTGTCGAGCGGTTGCGCCGTCAAATTTTTCGGCAGATTGTATAAAGTCGACGCAGACGGGCTTTCGCCCGTCAAGGAGACTTTGTGCAAGATGTCGGAAAATTTGCAAGCAAACGCCGACAAAGCCCGAAGGGCGGTAATTGTGCGGTGTTGCCTTAAGTATAGTTTTTTACGTTGTTTCAAGGCTAATTATTATAGATTTAGTCTTACTGCATAGGGCAAATGTTTTTCAGCTTTAGAGTATTTTTTCCAAAAGCGGTTGAAATATTCGCGGGAATGTGATATACTGTAAACATGTAAGGCATAAAAAAGAGTTGGAAGTGTAAAAAATGCTCAATAAATTGAAAAACGAGATGATAGACTACTTCACGGGCGACCCGAAGCGAATACAACATTTTTTAAAGGTTCACGAGCTTGCCGCGCTGATTGCGGCGAACGAGAACCTTGATGAAAAAACGCGGCTGACTGTTGAAGCCGCCGCGGTGGTTCACGATGTGGGGATAAAAATATCCGAGAAGCTTTACGGAACCTGCACGGGCAAGCAGCAAGAGCAAATGGGACCTCCGATGGCGAAGCGTATGCTTGCGGAATGCGGTTTTCCGCTTGACGTTATCGAGCGGGTATGCTATCTTGTCGGACATCATCATACTTATGAAAATATTGACGGCGTTGATCTGCAAATTCTTATAGAAGCGGATTTCCTTGTCAATCTTTACGAGGACAACGTCTCGAGAGACGGTATTCTTAACGCTTATAACGGAATATTCAAGACGGAAAGCGGAAGACTTTTATGCCGCCAAATGTTTAGAATATAAGAAAAAGTCTTTTTTTCGGATAAGATTTATTTCAAATAAAAACGCGCCTTAATAACAATTTCTCCCCTCGCTTAGCGGGGGGAGAAATTGAAAATATATACTCTGACTTTTTGCGTTAAATCTCTCCGAGAATCCGCCGAGCGTTTTCGCTTAGGATAAGTTCGCGTTCGCGGTCGGAAAGGGGGAGCTTAGAGAAGCGTTCCAACTCCTCTTTAGCGTTCCACATAGGGTAATCCGTGCCCCACATCACTCGGTGAACGCCGATCTTTCGGATAAGCTCGGCGGCATGCTCGGGAGCCATTGCGTAAAGCGAACTGGAGCAGTCCGTGTAGATGCCGTTGTGGTCAAAAAGCTCCGCGCCCCTGTCCCACATCGACCACCCCGCGAAGTGCGCTCCGATAACGGTGAGCTTCGGGAAACGCTTTACAATGTTCAGCAAGCGTTCGGGCGAGGAACGGTCTGAGCGGTTGTCACCGACATGAAATAAAACAGGCAGTCTGCCCTCGGCGGCTTCGTAGATCGGAAACGCCTTTTCATCGTCGATATCGAAGCCTTGAAAATCGCTGTGGAGTTTTATTCCGCGAAGCCCGAGCGAAATTATCCGTTCGGTTTCGCCGTATATATCTTCAAAATCGGGGTGCAGCGCTCCAAAACCCGTCAGCTTGTCGGGGTGTTCTTTTACGCTTTTCGCTATAAAATCGTTTATCGAGGGCACCTGTGCCGGCACGGTCGCCACGGACTGAACTATAAAGCGGTCAACGCCCGCTTCGCTGCCCTTTTTTAGCAGTTCTCCCAAAGTGCCGCGGCTGTCCATTTTCATTCCGTCATAGAAAGCGCTTATGCCGTCGGACGCTTTCTCGGCAATTTTATCCGGAAAGATATGCGCGTGCGCGTCTATTATCATTTTGCCACCTCTTAATTATAATTCCGCTTATAATTCCGCGAAAAATTCGATTATCTTAATAACGCAGAACACCGCCGACGGAATGAAAATCACGCTGCCCGAGATGATCGTTATGAGCGCGTTCGCGTCAATGACGACTTTTCGCAGCTTACAGCGAAGAATTTTGATCTCTTTGTCGGGCACGTACAGCTTTTTCCGCATTATCATCTCGCACGGGAAAAGGTTCGGAATTTCCTCGCCGCCGACTTTGTAAACAGCCACGGGAAAGCGAGGTTCTTCGTTTATAAAGCCGAACACAGCCGTTACCCGCTTTGACGCCGCCAAAAATACAAGGCAGACCGTAAAAAACAGCCCGACAAGCGCGACGAAAACGCCGAGCAAAATCAGCGTCATTATGCCGATATGCGCAATGCTGAAGCCCATAAACAGCATAAGTACGGCAATCATTACATACCCTATGACAAATTCCATTCCGTCACCTTTAAAGTCTTATAATATCGTCGGCGAGAGCCTCGCACTCGTCATTGTCGTGAGTTACCAAAACCACGGTCTTGCCCGAGGTCTTTTCCTTGAAATACCGCATAACCTCGCGCTTTGTGTCAGCGTCCAAGCCTTTGAACGGCTCGTCGGCGAAAAGAATATCGTATTCGGCGAGCAGGGCGCGCAGGAGCGAAGTTCTGCGCTTCATTCCTCCTGAAAGCTCCCGCACGGGCTTGTTTTCGCAGCCCGAAAGCCCCACGGCGGCAAGTTCCTCGGCAATTTGCGCTTTGGAGAGCCGTTTTCCCGTGACTAAGCGGATATTCGCGGAGGCGGTGAGGTTTTCGCACAGTCTGTTTTCCTGAAATACCGCGCTTATCTTGCCGTCGCGAACGACCTCGCCGCTGTCGGGCGTTTGCAATCCCATAAGAATATTCAGAAGCGTGGTCTTTCCACAGCCCGATTTTCCCAAAACCGCAGTGCTCTTTCCCTCGGCAAATTCGTGCGTGAAGTTTTCGAGAACGCAAAGTTCTCCGAAGCTCTTGCGGATTTGTACGGCTTTCAGCATAACGTCCTCACATTCTTTCAACGCGTTTTTGCAGTAAATTCAGAAGCGCCGTAAACAGTTTTTCGCACAAAAAGCTCAATAAGATCACCGTGGCTGTCCACGCGAAAAGATCGGCGGTCTCCAGATAAACCTTTGATTGATAAAGCTTTTCTCCGATCGAGCCGTTCGGTATGCCGATCACTTCCGCGGCAACCCCCGATTTCCAACAAAGTCCTATACCGAGCCGAGCCGCGGAGCGGAAGTAGGGGAGAAGCTGAGATAAATAAACACCGACAAATCTTCTCCATGGCGATATTTGGAAAACATGGGACATTTCCGTAAGTTTTGGGTTTAAATTATCTAAACCCTCCAGCATATTTCCGCAGACTATCGGCACGCATATCAAAAAGGATACAAGCACGGAAAGGTTCTTTGAGCCGATCCAAATAAGCGCGAGAATGGTGAACGACGCAACGGGAATGGATTTCATCGCGGAGATAAGCGGCGAAAAAAGCGCTCTTACGATACGGAATTTCTTTGAAGCCACAGCTAAAAGCGTTCCCGCCGCCAATCCCAGCGCGAACCCCGCAAGCACCCGCGCCGCCGAAAACAGCACGCTTTGCCAAAATCCGCTGAGCGGCACAAGCTCGAAAAGGCGCTTTGCCGCTTTTATCGGAGAAACAAGGATTATCTCGCTGTCAAGTTTGAGCGCGGCAATTTGCCATATCGCCAGCCAAAATAAAACCGCGGCGGCGGTAACGCCGAACTTTTTGAGCTTGTGCATCGATTACTCGGCGATATAATAGAACGCGTCCTCGGGGAGTTTGCCGCCTACGGATTTCGGGTCGCTGTCAAACAGCACCTGCAAATACGCGGAAAGCTTTGTTTTCATTTCTTCGCCTGTAATGCAAACGATGTTGCAGTTCGGTATCGCTTTTTTCGCAACGGCGGCGGGAACGATATCCGCTTTTTCAATAAGAGCCGCCGCGTCGTCCACGTTGTTGTTTACGTAATCAACCGAGTCCTTGTATTGCTTCAAAAACGTTTTGAGCGCTTCGGGATTGTTTTCCGCAAATTCCTTGCGAACGATAGCCGCGCCTGTGATAAGCGAGCTGTCCTTGCCGAGAGCGTCCCACTCTTTGTTAAGATCCAGAACGACTTTTACCGCGTCGTTTTTGATCTGCGCCGTGGTTACAAACGGCTGCGGCAGCATGGCAACGCAGTTTTCACCTTTAAGCATTGCCTCGAGACACTCGGCGTGTTCGCTTTTCCATTCAATGGTAACGTCCTTTTCGGGGTCGAGGTTATTGTTTTTCAGGATAAAGTTCAGCGCGTATTCGGGAGTAGAGCCTTTGCCCGCAGAATAGATCGTCTTGCCCTTGAGGTCTGCGACGGATTTTACGGTCTCGCCTTTTTCGCAGATGTAAAGCACACCGAGCGTGTTTACCGCTATCGCCTGAACCTTGCCTTCGGTTTTATTGCAGAGGACGCTTGCCAAATTAGCGGGAACGCAGAAAATATCCGCGGTGCCCTGCGCCGCCATAGGCGAGATCTCGTCGGGAGCGGCTTTTATTTCAAAGTTATAACCTAAATTATTCTTTTCGTTATCTTCCATAAGTTTCGCCAAGCCCATTGCAGTCGGACCTTTGAGAGCGACTACTTTAACCGAGCCGTTTTCCACGGGAGTTGAAGCCGTGCCGCTTTCGGAAGTTGACGCGGCGCTTTCGGGAGCGGAGACGTCCGAACCCGCGGCGCTTGAAGTCGCGCTTTCACCCGAATTTACCGAGCTTTCACTCGAATTCACCGAGCCGGCAGGGGAGCTTGCGGAGCTTTCGGGTGTCGAAGAACCGCCGTTTCCGCAGCCTGTCAGTGACAGCGCACAAAATGCCGCTGCCAATACGCTTGAAATGATTTTTTTGAGTTTCATAATTTGTTCATCCTTCTTTCTTTTTCGTTTCGGTCTTGGAGTAGACCGCCTTTGAAGTCACGCCCGCAAGTCTGCCCAGCTTTCCCGAAAGAGCCGAGATCTTGTCGGCGGGCGCGTCGGCGACAACGCTTATTATGTTCAAACCCCGTTCGCGAAGCGGCAGCCCCATTCGGCTCAGAATAAATCTGTTGTATTCGTGCAGCAGCCCGTTCACCTCGGGCACGGAAGCCTCGTTTGCGATTATCATCGAGATTATCGCTATTCTGTTTTCGTTTTCCATAAGCGTTGTCCTCTTTTTGTTCGTGGCGTTCCCGACCGCAGAGCGTTTGTAAATTCTGCCTTAACGAAGGAACGCCTTTTAGGCGCACAAATTTCGGCGTTAAACTAAAAATGTGCGCCCCGAAAGACGCACAAATATATTATGCGGTGTTTCCGCATGTTCATACTTGTTTGATGTCTTTCGGCTCAATAAAATTTTGCCGTCAGAAATTGCCAAAAAACGGACTGCGGGGGCGTTCCCTCGGAATGACCTTAGGTTCGGTTTTCCCCGCGCTTTATATTATACTCCGATTTCCTTGATTTGTCAAGAGGAAACCGTAATTTTATGCGGGGCTTTACAGCATGTTTTGGAAAATTTTAGTAAAAATATTTGGTAATTTTTTACAATAGGGCAAAAAAACTAATAATTTTATTGAAAAGTAGCCTAAATTTTGACATTTTGCCCTTTACAAAACGGATTTTTTGTATTATAATATATACAAGAGGTTTTGGGACTGTGACCCGTACATATAAATAGGGTCCTTGTACGAAATGGGGGAAAATATGGAAAATGTAAGGAGTATTAAATTGCAGTCTGTTAATCAGGAGTATTTAGGCGGCAGTGCCGCAGTTATCGCAGAGCGCCCCGATATCGTAGATTATGATTTGAGATATGCGGGCGGCGCGGGGCAAGTCGTTAAAGAACGCGAGGTTCCGAAACAAAAAAGCAAGCGGGCTTATGAAGCGATAAAGCGCGTTTTTGACATAATCGGTTCGGGACTGGGCATGATAGTGTTGATACCGGTGTTCCTTGTGATATCTATTTTGATAAAAGCGGAGCGCTCGGGAAAGCACGTGTTCTACAAGCAAAGGCGAATAGGCAAGGGCGGCAAGGAGATATACATATTTAAATTCCGCTCAATGGTTGACGACGCCGATCAGGTTGAAAAATGGCTCAATAAGAAGCAGCTTAAACAGTACTACCGCGAGTATAAGGTAGATAACGATCCACGCGTTACCAAGATCGGCAAGTTCTTGCGCAGAACCGGTCTGGACGAGCTTCCGCAGATACTGAACATCTTCAGAGGCGAACTCAGCATTGTGGGACCGCGTCCCATTCAGGAAAAAGAGCTTGCGTTCTACGGCAGCGACAAGGATCTGCTGCTGTCAATTCGTCCGGGACTTACGGGCTATTGGCAGGTCTACTGCTGCGACGGCATTACATATTCCGGCGGAAAACGTCAGAAGATGGAACTGGATTATGTTAGAGGATGCAATTTGTGGTGGGATATCAAGCTTATATTCGCTACGTTCGGCGCATTGCTGAAAAAAGTTAAGCGCGGTCAGTAATTGATAATTTTTGCTATTATAATAAGGTAAGGACGTGTGGATTTACCCGCGTCCTTATTCTTTAATATGTTGGAGGATCTATGAAAAAAGTCTTGATGATCGCGTCCGAAAGCTCGCATTTTCGGAATTTTCATATACCTTATATAGAATATCTTCTTGAAAACGGCGTTACGGTTTACACGGCGGCAAACGGCGAGTTTGTTCATGACGGGGTCGTTCATACTACGCTCGGTTTCCGTAAAAAGATAACCTCGCCCGCGAATATAAAGGTGATCTTCAAGCTGGCGTCCTTGATACGAAAGGAACGCTTTGACGCAGTCTATACAAACGCCACTTTAGCGGGAGTGGCTGGTAGAATGGCGGCGAAGCTCTCGGGAGTAAAAAGCGCGGAGTGCCGAAATATTTGTCACGGTTATCTGTTCAACGACGACGGCTCGAAACGCAGCAAAGTCTATCTTGCCTGTGAAAAGCTTGTCAGAAAACGCACAGCGCTGCTCGCGGTGATGAATAAGGAAGATCTTGAGATCGCTCAAAGGTACAAGCTCGGGCGCGAGATTGTTTTTTTGAACGGAATGGGGCTGAATACCAAAAAGTTTCCCGAGGTCTCCCAAAGCGATATCGCAAAACAGCGCGCGGAGCTGGGCGCGGAGAACGGAGAAAAGCTGTTTTTGTGCGTCGGGGAGTTTTCCGCGCGGAAAAATCAAGCGGCTATCATAGAAGCATGCTCTAAGCTGAAGCGCACGGATTACAAAATGGTTTTCGCGGGACAGGGCGACCGTCTGGAAGAATGCAAACAGCAGGCGCGCGATTTGGGATTGGAGGACAAGCTGATCTTCTTGGGGCAGTCGAAAAAAGTAAATTTACTTTACAGGACATGCGACTGTCTTATCTCGGCAAGCCGTTTCGAGGGGCTGCCGTTTAATGTGCTGGAGGCGCTTTACTGCGGCGAGGATATTATCGTAAGTCAAGTTAAGGGAAACAGCGACCTGGCGGAGAATACGGGCGGCGTTTATGCGTATAATGATATTGAGCGGCTGGCTGAACTTATGGAAAACGCGGCTCCGACCAACCGTCAAAACGCACTTCCCGAAAAATATTGGCTGGAAAACGCGTTTGAGGAAAATATTAGACTGTTGAGATACGATCGAATATAAATTCGACTTTGGCATTTTTTAAGAAAAAAATGCGGTTTAATTGGTAAAAAAATCTAAAATACGCAGTGTTTTGGGTTAAAGTGCACAAAATGAGCGGACTGTAATTGTGAAAATGTAATATAAAATAAACAAAATTGCTGTATTGGACATAATTTTGAGAAAAAACGCTTGACTTATTTTTTTCTATGTGCTATAATGTAGTTGTTGGAAAGAGAAAAGTCGGTCGAACAGCGTCGTTTCTCACATTTGAAAATCAGCATTTTGTGAGGAGACGGAGAAAATGTTTGTTTATTTATTGAATATTTTTGCCGTTTGCGTGTATGCGTTGCTGTTTTGCACGAAAAAAAAGTCTGAAAACAAAATGGACAGGACTTTTTTTATGATTCTTTGTTTTATCCAATGTGTGGTCGTTTCCTCGATACGAGCGAATATCGGAACCGACTATTACATGTACGCCAAAGGCTTTGCTAATATGGCGGAAAGCGGATTTTCAAATCTGAAATATGAGGATTGGGAGATCGGCTATATATTACTTAACAAGTTCTTGGGACTGTTTACGAATAAACCAAGCGTGCTGTTTACGGTGGTTTCGGTGATTTCGTTAACAGGTCCGATGTATATGATATGGCGGTATTCAAAAAATCCGTTTATGTCGGTGTTTATTTTCTTAAACACATATTTGTTTTACCTCACGCTGAACTACATCAGGCAAGGAATCGCAATGTCGATTATGTGCTTTGCGTTTGGGTTCATGAAGCGGTTTATTGAGGGTGAACACAAAAACCTGTGGAAGAACAAGGATATGTGGTTGTTTATTCTGCTTGTTGCAGTTGCGGCTACGTTCCATCTGCCGGTTCTTTATTTGATACCTGTGCTTTTCATTTCGCTAATTAAGCTGAATTTGAAAACGCTTCCGATATACGCTGTTGGACTTGTCGTTTATTTTGCGGCTTCCGATGCGGTGCTTAAAGTCTTGCTTTCGCATTTTCACAAGGAATATTTGAATTCGAGATTTATAAAGTACGGTATATCTTATATTTATGCGATTTTTATGCTTGTGATTTGCGTTGCAATGATTGCGTTGGCGTTCTCAATGAAGTTTAAGTTGTCGAAATACCAAAATCTTCTTTTGCATTTAACGCTTATGATGGGATTTTGGCAGATCGTTATGACAAAACACGCTTTATTTGAGCGGTTTTCATATTACACAATGCCGTTTTTGCTGATTGCGGTTCCCGAAGCGATTTCAATGCTCAGGGGAAAGCTTTTGGAAAAGAGTGAGGCAAAGGTCAAAGAAAAGATGACCGTAAAAAATCCGAAGATGCGCAGAAAGAATGCTTCGGTGAATGCGGAAACGCGAGTTCGTCAAAAGGTCAATAAAATAATTATTGCGGTTGACGGTCTTGTTTTAGCTTTGATGTTTGCTTATAATATGGTTGGACTTATTGTTCCGAAAAAAGGAGCGCATGGAGTTCTTCCTTATCAAACGCATTATGGTTTGGATATCCCGAACATTGACGGGTGGTTTAAGAGTTAAATATTGGCTTTTCGCCATTATTTATATATCTTTAAAAGAAACTTATGGAGGAAATATTTATGAAAAAGAAAATTCTTTCCGCTGCACTTGCAGTTGCAGCAACAATGTCCCTTACAACAGCTTTCGCTGCTGAGCCCGGCGACACCGAGACTCCCGGTGGTTCCAGCGATGCTACAAAGGTAACTATCAAGGTTCCCGGCAAGATCGAGGGTCCTGATCTTAACAAGGCTATGTTTGGTGAGACCGGCAAGACTTGGGCTGACGTTGAGAAGGTTACTTTCACTTCTACTGAAGCATTCAGCGTACAGTTCTCTACTACCGCTGAAACTACTAAGGATACCACTTGGTTCACAATGGGCGTAGACGAGGATAAGATTATCGCTAGAGCCGATGATGCTGCTGACAAGTTCAAGACCTCTTGGACTCTCGATGACAAGTACATCTCTTTGTTCGATACCTCTAAGGATGGCGGCGCTTATGTAAAGCTCACCAACGAGGATGAGAAGACCGAGTTCACTGTTGAGGCTGAGATCACTTTCAAGGCTGGCGGCACAATTACACCTGACAACAAGAACACCGGTATTGCACTCGCAATCGCTCCTGCTGGTCTTGCAGTTGCATTCGTTACCGTTGCTGCTGTAATGAGCAAGAAGAAAAGAGGCTAATTCTTAATCGAACTTCTTTCGATGAAAATTAGAACATAATGGACGGCGCGGACTTTGGTTCGCGCCGTTTTTTGTATTCGCGCTTGTAAAAAATCCCCCGAACTAATCGGGGGATTATATTGTTAGCGTTCGACGATCAAATAAACTCAAAGTCGATAAACCCGCCGTTTACATTCACGGAAACACATTTTACCTTAACTTTTTCTCCAACCGTATAGGTTTTTCCGTTTGCCGCGCCTGTGAGAATAACTCCGTGCTGAACGTCGTAATCGCCGAGCGGGAGGCTCTTGACGGAAACCATACCCTCAACGGTGTTGTCCAGCGCCACGAAAACTCCGCTGGGCGAAACTCCGGAAATAAAGCCCTCAAACTCCTCGCCGACATGATTTTTCATATATTCGGCCATATAGAAGTTTTCGCACTCACGTTCGCAGCGAACTGCCGAAAGCTCAGTGTTGCTTGCTCGGAGCGACGCTTCGGCGGCAAATTTTGTGTATTTTTTGTTGAGTTTCTCATTTGAAAGCGCATAAACAAAGTCAGTGAGGATTCTGTGAATGGACAGATCGGCGTAACGGCGAATAGGCGAGGTGAAGTGCGCGTACTCGGGCATTACAAGTCCGAAGTGTCCGAGAGGTTCCTCGCAGTAACGCGCTTTCATCATGGTACGCAGTACAATGCGGTTTATGACGATGTATTTGTCGGAATCCTTGTTGTCGCGAAGAATTTTCGCAAGGTCGCCCGCCTTGGAGTTTTCTGTAATCCCCTCCGGGTTTACCCCGAGAGCTGTTAGCGTCTCGTTAAGAAGTGTAAGCTTTTCGGCGGTGGGAGCTTCGTGAACTCTGTAAACGAACGGGAATTTGTGCTTCATTGCAATTGCAGCCGCCGCGTTGTTCGCAATTAGCATAAACTCTTCGATTATGCGCTCGGATATTCCGCGTTCGCGAACCTTAACGTCAACGCAAATGCCGTCCTCATTGGTAATTATTTTGCTTTCCTGAGTGTCAATGTCGGGTGCGCCGCGGTTAAAGCGATTTTTTTCGAGAATCTCGGCAAGCTCTTTCATAACGGGGATACGCTCGATAACGCGTGAATATTTTTCCTTGATTGTGTCGTCGGCAGTGCCGTCCAAAATCTTGTTCACCTCGGAGTAAATGCCCTTTACGCGGCTTCGTATTACGGTTTTTTCAAAGCGGTAGCTTTTGAGCAGTCCGTCAGCCGAAATTTCCATAAGACAAGAGAACGCGAGCCTGTCCACATTGGGATTAAGCGAACAAATGCCGTTGGAAAGCTGTTTTGGCAGCATCGGAACTACGCGGTCGGCATAGTATATGGACGTTCCGCGATAAAACGCTTCCTCGTCGATTTTCGAGCCTTTTTTGACGTAATGAGAAACGTCCGCGATGTGTACTCCAAGTTTGTAACCGCCGTTCACCTTGGTTATCGAGACAGCGTCGTCGATATCCTTGGTGTCCGCGCTGTCTATTGTGAAGATAGGTTCGCCGCGCAAGTCTATGCGGCGATCGATCTCCTCGGCGTCCGGCTCATCCATATCAAGCTTCGCGGCTTCGGCAAGCACTTCGTCCGGGAATTCCGTGTGCAAGCCGTTTACGAGCATATACGCTTCCGCGCTTGATTTCGCGTTTTCCGCAGAGCCGAACGCGTCCGCGATCGCAACTGTGTGGTCAAAGTGACGTTCGCCGCGCTTCTTTATAGTGAACGCGACTTTATCCCCGACGTGGAGCGGCTTGGAGCCTGCTTTCGCTATGTAAAGCGGCTCGTCGCAAAGTCTGTCGGGCATTACCATAAAGCGGTTTCCCTCGGCGACTATCACGCCCGTAAGGAGATTTTCGCTTTCCTGTAAAACAGCGAAAACGACGGCTTCGGGGTTTCTGTGGCTTTCATCGGCTTCGGCGGTTTTCTTCGCCAAAACGATGTCACCCGGAATCGAGCCTTTCATATCTCTTCCGCGCACAAAATATTCCACGGGCAGCTCGCCGCTTTCATCGGTCATAAAACCCGAACGCGGCGTTACGCGTGTTATCGTCGCTTGAAAGTACTTTTCCGCGTTCTTGAGCCGCCAAACGCCTTTCTTATTCGTGATATCGCCGAACTTCTTCATACCCTCAAGGTCGTCCTCAAGCTTTTTTTCCGCTTTTTTCGGAAGCTCCAAGGTTTTCACGATATCTTTTTCGGTAAGTCCGTTCTCGCCTGCCTTGTACAGCGCGAGAAGAATGTTGGTTTTCTGTTTGTTCATTGACTGTCCTTTCTTAAAAACAAAAGACAGGCTTTATCAGCCTGTCTTGACTTTTTATTCCGCTGATGTGTTGCTTTCCGCTTCGCTTGTTTCGCTTGCCGCACTTTCGTTGTCCGCTGCGCTCTCATTGTCCGCCGTGCTTTCCGCTGTGCTCTCATCGTCCGCCGCGCTTTCCGTCGTGCTCTCATCGTCCGCCGCGCTTTCGTCGTCCGCCGTCGATTCAACAACCGAGGCGGTGCTTGACGTGTCGTCGGCGCTTGCCTTTTTACCGTAAACGTTTATGAGGTTTACCGCAACCGCAAGTACGAAGAAGATGACCGCAGCAACGATCGTAGCCTTGTTCAGCATTGCTTCCTTGGTACGTCCCGCGTTTTTCTGGTAGAAGCTGTCGGACGAGGTGCCCGAGATGGTCTGCGACATCTGTGTTTTTGTGTCCTTTAGCAATACCACAACTACTATAAATACGCATGCGATAATCAAAATGATCGCGCTTATGATCTCAAAAATACCCATTTGTATACATCCTCCAATAGATAATAATAGCTTACAATACCATACCTTTTAATTATATCATATTCAAATGCAAATTTCAAGAGGTTTTTTGAAAAAAATACAATATTATCCGAATTTTTTGCCGAAAATCCGCGGCTTTTGAAAAATCGTTCTATAATTGTTGACTTTTTCGTGAAAATGTGTTATAATAATATAGAATATAAAATGCCATATTTTTGGGAAAAATTGGAGATTTTGCGAATGGGTATTGTTAAGGCTGTAATTTTTGATATGGATGGGCTGCTGCTCGATACCGAGAAACTGCTTGTTCGTTTTTGGGTACAGGCGGCAAACGAAGCGGGATTTCCCATGACTCATGAAAACGCGCTGTCAATACGTTCTCTTCACAGAATGTTTGCTATCCCGTATCTTCAGGGTCTGTTCGGGGAGGATTTCGATTATGTGAAAATACGTTCTCGGCGAATGGAACTTATGAACGAATATCTTTCAAATCACCCGTTGGAGCTTAAAGACGGTGCGCGCGAACTTTTGGAATACCTTAATGAAAAGAGCATTCCCGCAGCGGTAGCCACCGCTACCGACTATGAGCGTACTGAGAATTATCTGAAGCGCGTGGGGTTGTTTGAAAAATTTGACAAGATAGTTTGCGCGACCATGGTTGAACAGGGTAAACCCAAGCCCGATATTTACATATACGCGGCGGGGCAGCTGGGGTTGTCTCCCGGCGAGTGCGTTGCCCTCGAGGATTCGCCGAACGGCGTTAAATCCGCTTCTGCTGCAGGCTGCAAAACAATTATGGTGCCCGATCTATCTCAGCCCGACGGCGAGCTTTTGAAACTTATTTACGCAAAATCCGATTCCTTGCGCGAGGTAATAAATGTTATTGAAACGATTGAGGGGTGAAAATATATGGCAGACGAACATAAAAGCGTAAAGATTGACGGCAGAGTTGTTATTCAGTCCAATGATAACGGAAAAACTGCCGTTATGACCGTTTACGCGCCGCAGGGCGGCGGCGCGGCGGTTACCGAAGCTATGGCGGAGGCAGAGGTCAAGAGCGTCGGGATCGTTCATGGATTAAACGATTATGAATTAAAGCGGGTGCTGAAAGACAAGGAATACAATCACACGATCGTTGTCGCGCGGGCGACAGACCCGAGAGACGGTGAAAACGGCTATGTAACGTTCCGTTTTGATAAGGAGCATAAGCTTAAGCCGCACCAGAATGAGTTTGGCGTGACGGATTTCCGTGAACTGAATGCCATTGTCCCCATTCGTAAGAACGAGGTGATCGCGGATATCATACCTCCCGGAGAGGGAACTCCCGGTATGGATATTTTCGGCAAAGAGATACCCGCAAAGCCCGGAACTCCCGCAAAAGCGCAGCTCGGCAAAAACACGCTTGTAACTCTTGACGGAACTCAGGTCGTTGCGGCGTGCGACGGTCACATAGTTTTCGGCAACGGAACGTTTCAGGTCGAGGAGGCTGTCACCATAAACACCGATCTGGATATTTCCGTCGGAAACATCAGCTTTTTCGGAGACGTTCACATAAGGGGCAACATTATGGAGGGATTTTTTGTAAACGCGGGCAAGAACGTCAAAATCGACGGCAGCGTTTTCGGCGGCGAAGTCACCGCGGGCGGCGACGTTACAATCGTTGGCGGCTGCATAAATTCCAAGCTGTCCTGCGACGGAAACGCCGATATCGGATTTTGCGAAAATTCCGAGATCTTTACAAAGGGCGATGTTACCTCAAAGCAGTTTGCGTTCTGCAACGTTTTTTGCTACGGGGGCGTTACGGCTAAGGGTTCTACGGGCGTTATCGCGGGCGGTAAGGTAACTTCCATGCACGATGTGAACGCTGGCATTGTCGGTTCGCAGAAATATACGCCAACCGAGATATACATCGGCGACGGTTCGGTTTTGTTTTCCAGAAAGCGCGAGGCTGAAGCCGATCTGAAAGAATCAACCCGCATTTTTGAGGGAGCCGTGAAAAACCTCGCGTTTTTGAAACAGCGCAAGCAAGCGCAGGGCGGCGCACTCACAGAACCGCAGCAGCGGCAGTTCCGCAGCGAAACGCAAAACAAGCTGTTCCACTCGATGCGTATGAAAGAGCTTCAGGCGCTTATTGAGAAGCTTGACGAGGATATTCAGCATAAGGACGCGCTTCGAGCGAACATAAACAACAGAGTTTTTCCCGGTTCCAAATTTATTATAAACTTCCTTACGCTGGAGGTTACAGATCTTTTGACAAAATCCTGCATTACGGTTTTTGATAACAAGATCTCCGCAATTCCGAAGTAAAGTGCCGCAAAGAGCGAGAAAATCTCATAATATTTTGAAATTACTTATTTTACGTCATAATATTTTGTTTGCATTTTACAGCTTTTGGTTGTATAATTTTTAAAGGTGACCTATAATTATCAACCGCCGCTTTATGGGGAGTATAAATGAAAAATAAAAACAACATTTTAATAATTGCAATTGTGACTTTGTTCGCGCTTACCGTTATCGGCATAGTTCTTCTTACGGGATTTGTCGGCGGGAAGGGCTTGGGAGAAAACGCTTCATCCGTGCCCGAGGAGATCTCTGTGAGTGTGCCCGACGAGAGCGATTTGGAGCCTTCCAAGCCGCAAAATACATCCGATTTTGAGACGTCAGTTTCCGAAAGCGAGACGAGCGATTCTTCCGAGAGCGTCACGGATTCCTCCGAACCCGAGACAGACGATATCGGAAGCCGAATTTCTTTGGCTGCAAGTGCGCTTATCGGAACGCCTTTCGCGGAAAACGGCGAATCGCCGTCCGGCTTCGATAATTCGGGTTTTATTTACTACGTTTTGCGTGAAAACGGCTACATTACCTGTCCGCGCACCACTCAATCTCAGGCGCAGATGGGAACGCGCGTCGGACGGGATTCTTTAAATCAAGGCGATCTTGTGTTCTTCGGCGAGAACGGCGAGGCGCAGTTCGGCGGAATTTACATCGGAAACGGCAAGATGATCGCCGCGCTTTCGGTGGGAGCGGCAGTGAGAGAAGTCGATATCACAAGCGATTATTATGCGTCAGGTTTCGCGTTTGGAATCAGCTTGTCATGATTTTGTGAGGACGAATTTAAATTATGAAAACTGTTTTGGTTGATAACAGTCTTTGCGCCTATCCGCTTACGGACAACGCAGATCCCGATTTGATCTTTAATTATATTATCGCGCTGAGAGACGCGGGCGTAAAATATATTGAGCTTGATTTCCGCACACTGGTGAAGCTGCACAGATTGCCCGAGGGAGTTTTTTACATTTTCCGAATGGTGGATCCCATGTTTTTGCGGCTCACGGAGTATTTTGATTTCAAGTACGTTTTGCTTACGTACACGGATATTTCCAAGCGAATAAAAACGGATATCCCGATTCTTTTTGAAGCTCCTTATATAGAGAAGCATATGGGAAAGGCTTTAAGGCTTGTACGCGGCCGTGTGAACGGAGAGATCGCGGCGTTTCGCGTCCGTTCGGAGTTTGAGTTTATGACGCCCTTTGAGATGGCGCGGTTATATAACGATCTGCGCGTAGAATTGGCGCCAATGCCTATTGACGTTTGTCCGCTGAATACTTGTAAAACCGCTTTGGACACCGCTTTGAAGCTAACAGCGGTAAATGTTGACAGCCTGACGCTGACGTCGGGGCTGCCTTTGAGGTACTGCTCGCTTGAGGAGTATCTTCTCGCGATGCTGACGATGTTTGACAGTCTGCCGTCCGAGTGCAGTATTCAAAGTCTTGGGAGGCTTTCGGTTTACCGTTCGCGGATCTTTCAGACGGGCGAACAGGCTTTGCCGAAGCTGCTTAACACGCTGGATCACGATATTCGCTGCCTTACCAACGCCGATACGGGTCAACGTGTGAATATGCGCGTCAGCCTCAAAGATACGGAATATCTTAACCGAAATTTTGTGTCTGCACTTGAAAAAATGGCTGCCGACGAGAACATTCCCGCGGACGTTTTCGAGAACATAAACGACGCGATAAAGCAATATGACGGTGGGGTGTTCAACGGGGATATTCTTCATGGAAAGCACAAAGGACTTATCAATTGATAATTGACGATTATGATGTACTTATGCTAATTTTGAAGTTAAAGCATATTTTTGAGATTTCGCATTTTGGGGAGCATTGATATATATGATAAAACTGATAGCCAGCGACCTTGACGGTACGCTTCTTGACAGCAATAAAAATCTGCCCGCGGATTTTTTTGAGACTTTTGACGAACTGAAAAAGCGCGGGATAGTTTTTGCGGTGGCGAGCGGAAGGACCTATTCCGCCGTCGATCATCTTTTTCCCGAGGAATACCGCGATAAGATATCGTTTATTTGCGACAACGGAGCGGCGGCTTACTTAAACGGAAAACTTACGCATGTTTCTCCGCTGGATAGAGAAACTTTTTTGGAACTGTTGGACGCGTGCGAAAAGATCGGCGGGTTTCGGCTCGTGGTTTGTGCGGCAAGCGGAGTTTATCATTTGAAGTCCTCCGATGAGTTTTCCGACGAGGTGGGAAGATTTTACAGGCATCATCGCGAAATCGACGACTTCCGCAACATTGACGAAACGATATTCAAACTGGCGATCTGTGACGAGCGCGGAACATACTCTCATGGAAAGCCCGAGCTGGACAAGATCTTCGGAGACAGGCTGAACGTTCAGGTGTCGGGCGAGGTATGGATGGACGTTATGGCGGCGAACGTCAGCAAGGGCAACGCTTTAAAGGCTCTGCAAAAGCAGTTGTGCGTGTCCTCCGCGGAGACTATGGCGTTCGGCGATTATTTCAACGATTTGGATATGCTGAAAGCGGCGGACTGGAGCTTTTGCCCCGACAACGGACATCCCGAAATAAAAAAGCAGTGCAGATATATTTGCGCGGACTGCGACAGCGGCGGCGTGACTAAGGCTATAAGGCAATACGCGCTGTCGGAGGAGACGACTGTATGAGAATTGTGCTTATCGTTATTCTTATTGCGCTGTCGGCTTTCTTTTCCGCTTCGGAAACGGCTATCTCGAGCGTAAACAGAATACGCCTTAAAGGTATGGCGGAAAACGGCTCGAGGGGCGCGGCGCGGGCGCTGAATATTTTGCAAAAATATGACAAGGCTCTTACGACCATACTTATCGGAAACAATATCGTGAACATTGCCACCTCCTCTATCTCCACGATTTTGTGTATACAGCTTGTCGGCGAGAAGTACGGCTCGTTGGTGTCTACCGTGGCGGTAACGTTTATCGTGCTGATCTTCGGGGAAATTATGCCTAAAAGTATTGCGAAAGACTACGCGGAGACGACTTGCATAGGCGTTTCGGCGGTCATCACTTTTTTAATGTTGATCTTCACTCCGTTTTCTTCGCTGTTTATTCTGCTGAAAAAGGGCATGGCGAAGATCTTCCGCAAGAAAGAGAGCGTGAGCGTTACTGAGGAAGAGCTTATGGCTATCATTGACGAGATCGAGGACGAGGGCGTTTTGGAGGAACAGGAAAGCGATCTTGTTCGCAGCGCGCTTCAATTCGACGAGATAACAGCCGACGAGATAATCACGCCGCGCGTTCGGGTGGTGGCTGTCGAGGTGAACGATTCGGCAGCGGAAGTTCGTGAAAAGTTTCTTAATGAACAGTATTCGCGTATGCCCGTATTTGAAAAAAATCTTGACAATATATTGGGTATCATAAACGAGAAAGACTTCATCAAGGCTTACGAGGAAAAAGGCGAGGAGCTTTCCGTGCGCGAGCTTATTCAGGATACGATTTATGTGCCGTCTATGCAGAAAATCTCCGAGGTTTTGCGTAATATGCAGAAGAAAAAGTGCCACATGAGCGTGGTGCTCGATCAGCACGGAGGAACGCTCGGTATCGTTACGATGGAGGACCTTCTTGAGGAACTTGTCGGGGAGATCTGGGACGAGAGCGACGAGGTGAGAAGTCCGATCACGGCGAAGTCCGAACGCGTTTTTGAAGTGCTAGGCGAGGTCTCGCTGAACTCGCTGCGGCGTTTTCTTGAGAACCGCGACGCGGAGTTTGAGATCGACAGCGAATCCCACACGGTTGCGGGGTGGGTCTTGGAGCTGTTTGGTTCTATTCCAAAAAATGGCGCCGTGTTTGAAGCGGACGATTTTTCCGTGACTGTTCTCGATGTGTCGGAGCTTCGCGTGAACAAGGTGCGGCTTGAATTAAAAGAAAAGCTCCCAGAGGACGATAAATGAAAACCTTCTGTATTTTACTGATCGCGCTTTCGGGCGCGTATCTTATCGCGCAGACCATTGCGTGGATATTTTACGGAAAATCATTTTTTCCCGATTCGGGAACGCTGTTCGAGGATAAAACCGACAAAAATCTTTGGCAGACGGTTTTTCCGAAGAATATGCTGCGGCTTATCATTACCGTGTTTGCGGCGGGGGTTATCGGGCTGCTTGTCGATTTGGCTATAAGCGAGGTGTGGATATCGCTGCCGATTGCGGCAGTAGGCGGTATTTTCGTGAATTTCCTGATCAGCGCTGCTTTTTCGCCGATATATTACAAACTTCATAAAAGCGGCGAACCGACCGAAAAAGACTTGGAGGGAATGACAGCGCTGGTTCGCGAGACCGTTACAAAGTACGGTTACGGGGTCATTTCCGTAAAGCGCGGGAAACGCGGTTATCTTTTCAGAGCCGTCACCGCGAACGGACGTACTCTGAAAAAGGGAACAACGGTCGTGGTGCTCTACGCGCAGGACGGCTGCTGCTTCGTTGAGAGCGAGGAACATCTATATGATGTGTTGTTTGAGGAGGACGGCGGGGAGAATGAAGAATAGGCGGAATAAGCCGTTCGTATTCTTACGCCGCGATTGAAGAACCGCAGCTGTTTTTTTCTACATTTTGTATAAAATTTGAAAAAAGTACTTGACAAACGGATTTATATGTGGTAAAATGATATTACCTCGAATGGGGTATATTTTTTTGTGCTTTTTTTGAAAGCAAAATTCCCCGTTAAATCGCAATAGGGCGTCGAGGGAGGCAATAATGCACATCAATGTGCAAGAAAATAGGAGGTGCCGAAAGTGAGAGTTAAAATTACGTTGGCGTGTTCGGAGTGCAAGCAGCGCAACTACAACACCATGAAGAACAAGAAAAACGATCCCGACAGACTTGAAATGAACAAGTACTGCAGATTTTGCAAAAAACACACTCTTCACAAGGAAACCAAGTAATAGGGAGGACTCGGAATGGCTAAAGATTTGAAAACCGTAAAGAACTCTCCCGATGATGAGAAAACCAAGGCTGAGAAAAGTTCTAAAGACGATAAGTCTAAGGAAAAAGCGAAGCCCGCAAAGAAGAAAAAAGGCATTGTAAAGTATTTCAAGGACGCAAAAGCCGAATTTAAAAAGGTCGTTTGGCCTACGCCGAAAGAAACCACAAGAAACACAGTTGTCGTATTGATAATGTGTTTGGTTGCGGCGGTCGTTATTTTCGGCTTGGATTCGCTGTTTGGCTTGCTGAACAAGCTGGCGTTCCATTGATTTATGGAGGGTTGATATGGCTTACTCGGAAGCAAAATGGTATATATTGCACACTTATTCGGGATATGAGAATAAGGTCGCTGCGGATATTACCAAGCTGGTTGAAAACAGAAATCTTCAGAACCTGATTGAAGAGGTTGTTATCCCGACAGTTAAAAGAACCGTCGAAAAAGACAACGGCGATGTTGCCGAGGTCGAGGATAAGGTGTATCCCGGTTATGTTTTTGTAAAGATGGTAGAAACCAACGAAAGCTGGTATATTTGCAGAAATGCCAGAGGAGTTACGGGTTTTGTGGGTCCCGAGGGAAAGCCTACGCCGCTCAGCGAGGAAGAAGTCAGAGAGCTTGAACAGGGCAGAACCGAAACCGAGGTCGCGTTTGAAGTCGGCGACAGAGTCGCTATCAAGCAAGGCGTGCTTGAGGGCTTTGAGGGTGATATCGCGGAGATCGATGCCGAAAAGCAGACGGCGGTAGTCAATGTGGAGAATATGTTCGGAGAAGTTACCCCGACCGCGTTGGAGCTTGCCGCTATCAAAAAAATCTGAATCGTTTAATGATTTTATGGAGGAACAGTTGTCATGGCACAGAAAGTTGTAGGATTTATAAAATTGCAAATTCCTGCCGGCAAAGCTACGCCGGCTCCGCCTGTTGGTCCCGCTTTGGGTCAGCACGGCGTTAATATTATGTCGTTTACTAAAGAATTCAACGAGCGCACCAAGGATAAGGCAGGTCTTATAATCCCTGTTGTTATTACGGTTTACGCGGACAGAAGCTTTACGTTTATCACCAAAACGCCGCCCGCAAGCGTTCTTATCAAGAAGGCTTGCAAGATCGAAAGCGGCTCGGGTGTTCCCAACAAGACCAAGGTTGCGAAGATCACTCACGCGCAGCTTAAGGAGATCGCTGAAATGAAGATGCCCGACCTTAACGCGGCTACCGTTGATACCGCTATCTCGATGATCGCGGGTACTTGCCGTTCTATGGGCGTAGAGGTTGTTGACTAATATTGAAGTGGGAGGACAAAAGTCCGATTGACCACAAGGAGGATATCACATGAAACACGGAAAAAAGTATAATGAGAGCGCGAAGCTCATTGATTCCGCAAAGGTTTACGAGTCCGGAGAGGCTCTTGATCTTGTTTGCAAGACCGCTAAGGCAAAGTTTGACGAGACCGTTGAACTGCACGTTCGTTTGGGCGTAGATTCCACCCACGCGGATCAGCAGGTTCGCGGCGCGGTTATTTTGCCCAACGGAACAGGCAGAACCGTAAGAACGCTTGTATTCTGCAAGCCCGAAAAAGAAGCGGATGCTAAGGCTGCGGGTGCGGATTATATCGCAGATAATGAAACCATCTCTAAAATTCAGGGCGGTTGGCTGGATTTTGAAGTTGTAATCGCTTCCCCCGATATGATGGGTCAGGTTGGTCGTCTCGGTAAGATTCTCGGTCCGAGAGGTCTTATGCCTAACCCCAAGGCGGGTACAGTAACCCCCGATGTCGGCAAGGCTGTTCAGGAGGCTAAGGCAGGTAAGATCGAGTATCGTTTGGACAAGACGAATATCATCCACTGCCCTATCGGTAAAGCGTCCTTTGGCATTGAGAAGCTCGAGGAGAACTTTAACACGCTGATGGAAGCGGTAGTTAAGGCTAAGCCCGCGGCTGCAAAGGGTCAGTATATCAAGAGCTGCACCGTTTCTTCCACTATGGGACCGGGCGTTAAGGTGAACACGCTGAGATTTGGCGTGTAAACCGTCCACAATAGGATAACTATCACCGCTCGGAAAGCTCCGAGCGGTTTTCGTATCACATTTTCGGAGGTGTTTATGGGAAAATTGCCATGCCTTTGCTGCGGGTGCCTTACTTTGGACGAGCGCGGCGCTTACGATATTTGTCCCGTGTGCTTTTGGGAGGACGATGCGTATCTCATCATCAACGATAATGAGATAAAGGGCGTTCGCGTTGACGGAGAAGTTTGCGATGAAGAATTGCTTGACGAGCCGTCGGGAGCAAATCACGGTTTGACTTTGCGGCAGGGAAGGGAGAATTACCGAAAATTCGGTGCGTGCGAAAAAGAAATGCTTCGGTACGTTCGCAAGCCGAAGAAAGAGGAAATGAAATGAACGGCGAAACGAGCGAGCTTTGCTTGCTGACGGCGGCTGCGAGGAGAGCTTTGAAAAACGGAACGGCTTTGAATTACAAATGTCCTCAGTATGTAAACGCCGAGAAATTTGTGTTTATTAACCGAAACGGTGAAATTATCGAAAATTCCGCGGAAAAGTGGTTCGAGCGTTTGAAGTCAACGGGGCTTGACGATATTTTTATGCTGCTCCCTGTAAGCGCATGTGATCGGGAAATTCACGGGTTCAGCAATTCCTCGGGCGGGTGCGTTGCGTGTTTCTATAATTCGGGCGAGGTCACATATTTTGCTCCGAGGTGGGAAGTTGACAAAAGCATACGTCTTTGGAACATTGAATATTTCGAGAGCGAGTGGGATAACGCGCCAAAGGAAAAGCCGATGTTCGAGGACAACACGGACGAGTTCAAAAAAGTTCTTTGCGAAATTGCCGAGTTTGCCGAAAAAATAGATCAGTCGTTTTGGGCGGGATATTTTAACAAGGCTTTGGATATTCTCGAAAACGGATTTTGCGATAATGACGATAAAATTTCCGAATTACCCGAAAAAAACAGGCGGTTGTTTTACGCGGCGGATAAAGCGGACGTTTTCGGCGGTATGGGCTCGTGGAACGATTCGCCGCCGTTTTATGCGGAGGAAAAAGGACTTTCGGACGAATACACGCGGCTTTCAAACGAGCTTTTTGTGCAAATCAAACTCGCGCTGCTTTATGCCGTCAATGAATTTTAAAAAATATAAAAAACCCCTTGATTTTTGCGAAATATTGTGGTATAATATTATCATAGCAAAGCAAAGACCGAGGAACTTACCTCGGTCTTTGAGTTTTATAAAGGAGTGATCAAATGGCGCTTGCAAAAGGTTTCGGCGCGGTTGAGGCGGCGGCTGAAAAAATCGTCCGCCCGATAGTCGAGGAGCATGGCTACTCGCTGTGGGACGTGGTTTTCATCAAAGAGGGCGCGGCTTGGTATCTGCGTATATTGATCGACAAACCAAACGGCGTTTCGATAGACGACTGCACGTCCATTGACGGCATAATCAACGCGGAGATAGATAAGCAGGATTTTGTCGGCAAGATAGATTATCTGGAGATAGGCTCGGCGGGGCTGGAGCGTGCTGTTCGGCGAATTGAACAGTTGCCGCTATCGGTTGGAAAAAAGATAATGCTTAAAACTTACAAACTTGTCGAGGGCTTGCCGCAAAAGAGCGTTAAATGCGTTTTGGACGCTTTTGACGGGGAAAGGCTTACTGTCACGGGAGATTTCGGAACTGTAAATATCGGCGTTTCGGATGTCTCTGCCGTAAACTACGACGACTTTGACGATTTTGACGAGCTGATGGGCTAAGTCAGAATTTTGGTTAATAATACTGAAGATTTGGAGGACTAAGGGAAAATGGCTAAAAGAAAAACAACAAAAGGGGAAGATTACGGCGATATTTTTGAAAACCTCGCGGCGCTTGCCGAGGAAAAGGGGATCGATATCGAGATCTTGGGCGAGAAAATAAAGTCCGCTATCGAGAGAAGCCTTAAAACCAATCTGCATTTCGACGACGACGAGGACTATGTGGACGTTAAAGTCGACGTGAAGAACCGCAGGTTTGACGTGGCTATTCTCAAAGAGGTTATTGAGGTAGTGGATACGCTTTATGAGCCGGAAAAGGAGATCGTACTTGAGGAAGCGCGCAAGATTGACCCGAAACTTGAAGTAGGCGACCACGTTCGCTGTCCTATCGACACGAAAACATTTAAGCGTATTGCCGCGAAGAATGCAAAGGATCTTATTCGTCAAGGCTTCTCTACCGCGGAACGTCAGCGCTTGAGCGAGATATGGGGACAGTATCAGGACGAAGCGGTGTCCGCGACCGTCACGAAAATCGAGCCGAAAACCGGATTTGCTACTTTGGAGATCAACCACAACGAGGTAATGCTGCCGAGAACGGAGCAAATTCCCGGAGAAACGTTGGAGGTCGGTCAAGTTATCAAGGTCTATATTTCCGGCGTTTCCAAGGAGTTCAAGGAGGGCGAGAAAAATCAAACGCTAAAAATATCGCGCAACGATAAGTGGCTTATCAAGCGTTTGTTTGAGTTGGAGTGCCCCGAAATTTACGACGGAACCGTCGAGATAAAGGCGGTAAGCCGCGCTCCCGGAAGCCGCAGCAAAATAGCCGTTTGGAGCAACGACCCCAACGTTGACGCGCTCGGCGCGTGTATCGGTCCTCAAAAGAGCCGTATAAACGCGGTCACCAAGGAGATCAAGGGTGAAAAGGTGGACGTGGTGCTTTACAGCGAGGAGCCGGAGGAGTTTATAAAGCAGGCTTTGAAGCCCGCAGAGGTTTCAAAGGTAGTTATCACGAACCCCAATCCTGACAAGCGCGAATGCAAAGCGGTCGTTCCCGATAATCAGCTCTCGCTCGCTATCGGAAACAAGGGTCAGAACGCATGGCTCGCGGCTAAGCTTACGGGCTACAAGATCGACATCAAGTCCGAGAGCAACGTAACTCCCGAGGATTTTGAAGTGGTGCCGCTTGAGGAAAAGTATTTGCATCCCGAGACCGAGGAAGAAGAGACCGACGCGCAGGCAGACGTTCAGACTGAAAGCACCGAAGGAAAATCTTCCGAACAGACCGCAGGCGCGGAGTAAGGAGCGGTTATGCAGAAAAATACCGCGGTCAAGCGCGTGCCGCAAAGAAAATGCGTCGGCTGTGGCGAGATGATCGGGAAAAAGGGCGCTGTCAGGATCGTCCGCGACAAGGACGGGAATTTTTCCGTGGATCCCACGGGAAAGAAGCCGGGGCGCGGCGCGTATATTTGCAATGATATGAAGTGTCTGGAACTGGCGCGAAAGGGCAGAAAGCTCGAGCGCTCGTTCAAGTGCCAAGTGCCGGCGGAAATTTACGACGATCTTGAAAAGGAGCTGACCGCAAATAAACAGTAAATCATTATCTACGCTGTGCCTTTGCAGACGCGCGGGAAAGCTGATTATCGGCTTTGACGCCGTTTGCGATGAGATGAGAAGAAAAACGGCGGGCGGCGTGCTTTTAGCAAGCGACGTTTCGCAGAAAACCGAAAAAGAGGCGCTTTTTCACGCGCGGGAATTTGATATTGAGGTTCAAAAGGCGGACTTCACCATGGACGACGTGAAGGACGCTCTAGGCAAAAGAGCGGGGGTCTTTTTCGTCACGGACGAGGGACTTTACGGCTCGATAAAGAAGAACATAAACTAATATTTTGGAGGAAATCTACATTGCCAAGTAAACAGATAAAATATAAATTGCAGGACGTTGCCCGTGATCTGAACGTCGATAAATCGGAGCTTATAGAGCTTCTCAATAAGGCGTTTCCGAGCGATACCGCAAGAAAAGGACAAAGCTCTTTGACTGCGGACGAGGTTGGGTATGTTCTGCAAAAGTACACGGAAAAATATGAGGTCGAGAACGTTATGGAGACGTTTAAGACTACCAAGGACATAAAGACGGAGAAATCCGCCGTAGTTAAGGAAAAGCCCGCAAGAAAGAAAGCGGTTAAAAAGGACGAGGAAGCGGTTCAGGCGGAAGAAAAGCCCGCAAAGTCGGAAAAGAAGCCTGTAAAGGAGAAGTCCGAGAAAACGGAAAAGACCGTGAAATCGGATAAAACGGAAAAGTCGGAAAAGCCCGCTAAGCAAGCTAAACCGCCTAAGGCGGAAGAACAGAAGGTCAAGGCTGAGGAAAAGCCGAAGCCCGAGCCTAAAGCGGAAGAAAAGCCCGCGCCCAAGCCCGAAGCTCCCAAGGCCGTGCAGAAGCCCGAGATCAAGGACAACAAGCCGCGCGATAACCGCATAAGCAAGCCCGAAAACAAGAAGCCGGAGCAGAGAAATCCTCAGCCGAAGCCGCAGCCAAAAGCTCCTGCGGCGGTGAAAAATCCCGCCAAGCCCGCTATCGATTCCAGTAAGCTGAAGGTGAACGATCCTCCCAAGCAGAAGCAAAAGGGCGGAGCAGTTCAGCACGGCGAGCAGATAACAAAGCGCGTTGATACGCGCGGAAGCTACGTCGAGCTTGACAAGTATAACGAGCGCTACGAGACTATTGCGCCCGCGGGACGTATGAACAACGATAACTTCCGCAACAAGCAGAAGATAAATCAGAAGTCGCAGCAAAAGGGAAAGCAGTACGGCAAGCAGCGCGAGACCGAAGCGCAGAAGCTGAAGCGTTTGGAGCTTGAACGCGCCCGCAAGCAGCAGCTTAAGGTGCAGATCCCCGACGAGATAGTCGTTGGAGAACTGGCGACGCGTCTTAAAGTCACAGCTTCCGAGGTAATCAAAAAGCTGTTCGGGCTTGGCGTTATGGCGAACATCAACGAGACTATAGATTTCGATACCGCGTCTTTGGTTGCCGAGGAATTGGGCGCTAAGGTCGAAAAAGAGGTTATCGTTACAATTGAGGAGCGCTTGTTTGAAGATACTCCCGACGCTCCCGAGGATTTGCAGCCGCGTTCGCCTGTCGTTGTTGTAATGGGTCACGTAGACCACGGCAAGACGTCCATTTTGGACTATATCCGCCACGCGAGCGTTCAGACTACCGAAGCGGGCGGCATTACGCAGCACATCGGCGCGTATCGCGTTCATCTTGACGACCGCGACATTACGTTCCTCGATACTCCGGGTCACGAGGCGTTTACTTCAATGAGAGCGCGCGGCGCTATGATCACCGATATCGCTATTCTTGTAGTAGCCGCCGACGACGGCATTATGCCGCAGACGGTCGAAGCGATAAATCACGCGAAAGCGGCGGGTGTTCAGATAATCGTCGCTATGAACAAGATGGATAAAGAGGGCGCTAATCCCGAAAAAGTTAAGGAAGAGCTTACCAAATACGACCTTGTCTGCGAGGACTGGGGCGGTGATATCATCTGCGTTCCCGTTTCCGCGAAAACGGGCGAGGGCATGGATAAGCTGCTTGAAATGGTTGGTCTTACCGCCGACGTTATGGAACTTAAGGCTAACCCGAATAGACTTGCTATGGGCGCGGTTATCGAAGCGCGTCTTGATAAGTCGAGAGGTCCTATCGCGACTTTGCTCGTTCAGAATGGAACGCTGCACACGGGCGATATCCTTATCGCGGGCGCTTCCGTTGGACGTATCCGCGTAATGCGCGACGATAAGGGCAGAACAGTTACAGAAGCGGGACCGTCGGTTCCCGTAGAGATAATGGGTCTTTCGGAAGTTCCGAGCGCGGGAGACACGTTCAACGCGGTCGAGGACGAAAAGCTTGCGCGCGAACTCGTTGAGAAGCGTAAACGCGAGGCTAAGGAAGAACAGTTCAAGAGCTATCAGAAAGTTACGCTCGACAATCTGTTCAGTTCTATAGAGCAAGGCGAAGTCAAGGAATTGCCGATAATCGTTAAGGCGGACGTTCAAGGCTCGGTTGAAGCGGTTACTCAATCGCTTATGAAGATACAGAACGACGAGGTTCGCGTTAAAGTAATTCACGGCGGCGTTGGCGCGGTAAGCGAGAGCGATGTAATGCTGGCTATGGCTTCGGGCGCTATTATCGTAGGATTTAACGTTCGCCCGCACCCGTCCGCCGAGGAATCGGCTAAGCGCGAGGGCGTTGAAATTCGCCTTTACCGCGTTATTTACGACGCTATCGAGGACGTTACGGCGGCTATGAAGGGTATGCTTGCTCCGAAGTTCCGCGAGGTTCAGCTTGGACGCGTGGAAGTCCGCAAGGTTATGAAGCTGTCGAATATCGGCATTGTTGCAGGCTCTTACGTTCTCGACGGCAAGGTCGCGAGAAACGGTCAGGTTCGTATCGTCCGCGACGGTATTGTGGTCGGCGACGACAAAATTGCGGGCTTGCAGCGTTTCAAAGACGCGGTCAAGGAAGTTGCGGCGGGCTTCGAGTGCGGTATAAGTCTTGAAAAGTTCACCGACATCAAAGAGGGCGACATCTTTGAGGCATACGTTATGGAAGAATACAGAGAATAGTTTACAGTTGACAGTTTCGGCGATGTATCATCACTTCGGGTCGTGACAACAACTGTCAACTTTCAACTGTGAACTGTCAACTGAAATTGGGGGGCATATGGCTAACTTTAATATCAAAAGATTGAGCGAGGGCATTAGGCGCGAGATCTCGGCGGCGGTCAGCGGCGTTAAAGACCCGCGCGTTTCCAAGAATTTCGTGACGGTGACGCGCTGTGAGCTTACAAACGATATGAGCTACTGCAAGGTTTGGGTGGCTTGTTTGGGCGGTTCGGAGGTCACGGACAAGGCGGTCGAGGGAATGACAGCGGCGAGCGGCTACTTTAAAAAGCAGATAGCTTCCACTGTGCGTATGCGGAAAATTCCCGAACTTATTTTTCAGCCCGACAACTCGCTTGAATACAGCGAACACATTGAAGATATAATCGCGCATTTGCCTAAACCCGCGGAGGATAATTCCGACAAGGAGGACGGCGATGAAGATTGACGTAAGGCAGGCTGCGGAGTTCCTTAAGGCAAACGACGATTTTCTGATACTGATGCACGCTTCTCCCGACGGAGACACGCTGGGATGCGGCTACGCATTGTGTGGAGCTTTGCAGCGGCTCGGGAAACACGCAAAAGCGGTTTGCCCGGAGGAAATTCCGCATAAATTCGACTATTTGTTTAAGGCGGCAAAAGAGCAGGATTTCAAGCCGAAAACCGTGGTCTGCGTGGATGTTGCCGATACGAAGCTGCTTGGCGATATGAAAGAAGTCGGCGATACGGCGGAGCTGTGTATAGATCACCACGAGACCAACACCGAATACGCGAAACGCACTCTCGTCCGCGCGGAATACGCGGCGGCGTGCGAGTTGATGTACGAGGTGATAAACGCGCTCGGAGTGCCGTTTGACAAGGAACTAGCCAACTGCGTTTACACGGGCACGGCTACCGATACGGGGTGCTTTAAATTCTCGAACACCACGCCGCAGACCCACCTTATTGCGGCGGAGATGATGAAATTTGGCGCGGACTACGCGATGATAAATTACATCAACTTCGACCTCAAAACGCAAGGGCGCATAAAGCTCGAGCAAGAGGCGCTGAAAACCATTCGCTATTTCGAGGGCGGCAGAGTTGCGATCATTACCGTCACTCAGGCGCTTATCAACAGCGTGGACGTGGACAGCGACGACGTTGGCGCGTTGGCTAATATTCCACGGCAGATCGAGGGCGTGGACGTAGGCATTTGCATTAAGGAAAAGAAAACAGGCGAGTTTAAGGCTTCGCTGCGGACGAGCGCGCTTGTAAACGCGGCGGAAGTTTGCGCGAAGTTCGGCGGAGGAGGTCACGCGAGAGCGGGCGGCTGCTCGTTCTGGGGCGGCCTGCAAAACGCCGAGAACGAGATCGTCAAGGCTTCGTGCGAAGCTGTTCAAAGGGCTTTGAACAAATGAACGGTATAATTATTGTGAACAAGCCGCAGAATTTTACGTCGTTTGACGTTGTGGCGATAATGCGCGGCTGTTTCAAGACGAAAAAAGTCGGGCACAGCGGAACGCTAGACCCGATGGCAACGGGCGTTTTGCCTGTTTTTATCGGGAACGCGACAAAGGCGGTATCTATTCTGCCAGAGAGCGGGAAGAGTTACCGAGCGGGATTTCGGCTCGGGTTTACATCCGATACCCTTGACGTTTGGGGGAAATGCTCCGAACAAAAAACGGTGAATATTTCCCGGGAAACGCTGCTTGAAACGCTTGAGAAATTCAAGGGCGACATTTTACAAGTGCCGCCGATGTATTCCGCGCTGAAAGTGGACGGACAAAAGCTGTGCGACCTCGCCCGAAAGGGAATTGAGGTGGAGAGAAAGCCGCGTCCCGTGAATATTTCGCGGCTGGAGCTTATCGAGTTCGACGGTACGGACGGCGTTATCGAAGTCGACTGCTCGAGCGGCACTTACATTCGTTCTCTCGTGGACGATATCGGCGCGGCGCTCGGCACGGGCGCGGTGATGACGAGCCTTGTGAGGACAAGAGCATGCGGATTTACGCTTTCAGAGAGCTTTCCGCTTGACGAATTGAAAACTATGCCGTTTGAGAAGCTGATACGGCTTTTAAAGCCGATCGATAGCATTTTTGCCGAATATCCCGAGCTGCGCTTGGACAGCGAACAGGAGCGGCTTTACTTAAACGGTGTTCGGCTTGACGCAGGACGGCTTCACGGGGAATTTCACGAGGGCTTTTACAAAGTTTACGGAGAAAAATTTATTGGCGTTGCGAAAATAACGAACAGTGAATTGATTTCCGTAAAACGATTTAACGGTGATTGATTTGATTGACATAACTTACGGCGCGCCCGCCCGCGAAAAAACGGCTGTCGCGCTGGGATATTTTGACGGGCTTCATTTGGGGCACATGGGAGTGATCGGCGCGGCGCTGGCTCAACGGGAATTAAGATCCGCTGTGTTTACGTTTAACTGTGACACCACGCTTCCTAAATTTCAAAGCCCGGAGGACATTATTTCTTTTGAGAACAAGCGCGAGCTGCTTGATAAGGCGGGTGTGGATTATCTTTACGCGCCAGATTTCGCGCGGGTCTGCACGCTTACCGACGAGGATTTTGTGAAAAAGATCCTGCGCGATAAACTAAACGCCGCTTTTGTCTGCTGCGGACGGAATTTCAGATTTGGGCTTGGCGGACAAGGCACTCCCGAACGTTTAAAGCAATTGGGCGTGAAATACGGGATACACGCGGAGATCGTCGAGGACGTGTGCCTTGACGGAAAACTAATTAGTTCCACGCATATCCGCGAGCTTATCCGTAACGGCGATATCGAACAGGCAAACAGGCTTTTGGGTTACGAGTGGCTGTTCAAGCTGCCCGTAATTCATGGTAACGAGCGCGGACGGACGATAGGCTTTCCGACGATAAATCAAGTTTTGCCCGAAACCAATGTAATGCCGCGTTTCGGCGTTTATCAAAGCTACGTTCAGGCGCACGGAAGAAATTACAAGGGCATAACGAATATCGGTATTCGTCCGACTTTGGACGACAGCCGCGGCGTAATCTGCGAAACGCATATTTTAAGATTTAACGGCGACCTTTACGGCGAGAACGTCGCGGTGTCGCTTTGCAAATTTATTCGTCCCGAGCGGAAATTCGCCGATCTTAACGAGCTTAAGGCTCAGATCGAGCGGGACATATCTTCATACTATATAAGAAAGGAAAAATGAAAAATGGCAGAAGTCAGAACACGATTTGCGCCCAGTCCCACGGGCTATATGCATATAGGAAATTTGAGAACCGCGCTTTACACCTATCTTTTGGCGAAAAAGCAGGGCGGCAAGTTCATTCTCAGAATAGAGGACACCGACCGCGAACGCTATGTTGAGGGCGCTGTGGATGTCATTTACAAGACGCTCCGTGACTGCGGACTGAATTGGGACGAGGGTCCCGACGTGGGCGGCGATTACGGACCTTATATCCAAAGCGAACGTATGGGAATGTACAAAGACTACGCCGAGGATCTGGTGAAAAAGGGAGAGGCGTACTACTGCTTTTGCACAAAGGAGCGTTTGGAGGAGCTTGCGGCGGTTCAGAAAGCGTCGAACATCAATCCGATGTACGACCGTCACTGCCGTCATCTCTCGCAAGAGGAAATTGACAAAAACCTCGCCGAGGGTGTGCCTTATGTAATTCGTCAGGCTATCCCGGAGGAGGGTTCGACGACGTTCCACGACGAGATTTACGGAGACATTACCGTTGAGAACTCCATTCTTGACGACCAAATTCTTCTTAAAACGGACGGTATGCCGACTTACAATTTCGCGAACGTTATCGACGACCACACTATGGGAATTACCCACGTGGTGCGCGGAAACGAGTATTTAAGCTCCGCGCCGAAGTACAACTTGCTGTACAAAGCGTTCGGCTGGGAGCCGCCGATGTATATTCACGTTGAGCATATTATGAAAGACGCTCAGCACAAGCTTGCGAAGCGCGACGGCGACGCGTCGTTCCAAGATCTGCTCGATAAGGGTTATATGACGGAAGCGATACTCAACTATATTTTGCTGCTCGGTTGGGCGCCCAAGGGCGAAAACGAGATCTTCTCGCTGCCCGAGATGATAGAAGCGTTTGATCTGTCGGGAATTTCCAAATCTCCCGCGATCTTCGACCCCGCCAAGCTGAAAGCGATAAACGCGCACTACGTTCGCGCTTTGCCGCTTGACGAGTTCACGAAGATCGCAGCGCCGTATATCCGTCAGACCTGCAAGCGCGAGGACATTGACGTCAGCCTGCTTTGCTCGGTTTTACAGCCGCGCTGCGAGTTGTTTACCGATATTCCCGAGCAAGTAGATTTT
Source organism: uncultured Clostridia bacterium (assembly GCA_947627465.1). Lineage (GTDB taxonomy): Bacteria > Bacillota > Clostridia > Oscillospirales > Ruminococcaceae > CAG-115. Next base: position 22,212 of record CANQWD010000003.1, on the reverse strand, counting down.
ATCGACAAACTTCCCGAATATTCTCTTGATCTGTATGTCAACAAGAAGATGAAGACAACGCTCGAGACATCTCTCGACGCGCTGAAAAAGATACTTCCCGTTATCGAGGGCATAAGCGATTTTACACAAGAAAACGTTCACGAGGCGCTGTTCAAGCTTATCGGCGAGATGGGCGTTAAAAACGGCGTTGTGCTGTTCCCGCTGAGAGTTGCTCTTTCGGGCAAGCAGTTTACTCCGGGCGGCGGCGTGGAGCTGTCGATAATCCTCGGAAAAGAGGACGCTTTGGCGAGAATTAAGAAAGGAATAGAGCTTTTGTCGGCTGCAATCGGCAGCTGATCAACTTTCATACGCGGTTCACATAGCTTACACTTTTGTGTACTATAATTTTCCTTGCAAGTAAAGGAGGAGCGTATGATAGAAGTAAACAATCTCAGCAAGCGCTATGGAAACAAGCTGGCTGTGGATAATATCTCGTTTAAAGCGGACGAGGGCGAAATTTTGGGCTTTCTCGGTCCGAACGGCGCGGGAAAGTCCACGACTATGAATATGCTTACGGGGTATCTTTCAAGTTCGGGCGGTTATGCGAAAATAAACGGCATTGACGTGCTTGACGACCCTTTGGGCGCGAAAAAGAATATCGGGTATCTTCCCGAACAGCCGCCGCTTTACCTTGATATGACGGTCGACGAATATCTTAATTTCGTTTACGGCTTGAAAAAGTGCAAAATGCCAAAAAAGTCGCACCTCGGCGAGATAAAAAGCCTAACGCATATAGAGGACGTGCAAAGCCGCGTTATCCGCAACCTTTCAAAAGGCTATAAACAGCGCGTGGGTCTGGCTCAGGCGCTTGTCGGAAATCCCGATACGCTTATCCTTGACGAGCCGACGGTCGGTCTCGACCCGAAGCAGATCATCGAGATACGTTCGCTTGTGAAGAAGCTGGGGCGCAATCACACGGTGATTTTATCGTCGCATATTTTGCCCGAGGTTCAGGCGGTTTGCGACAGGATAATCGTTATAGATAAGGGAAAGCTTATTGCAAACGATACCGCCGAAAACCTTTCGCGTAATCTTTCGGAGGATCACAAGCTGACGGTTCAGATAGAGGGCGCGGAAAAGGAAGTTACGGAGCTTTTAAAGCAAATTCCCAAAATGGAAGAAGTCCACGTTTGCCGCGAGGTAGAGCCGCGCGTTTTCGAGTACGAGATCAACGCGAAAGAGGGCGCGGACGTTCGCCGCGAGGTGTTTAAGCGAATGGCGGCGCGTAATTTGCCAATTCTGCTTATGCGCGGCAGCGAGCTTACGCTTGAGGAAATATTCTTGAAGCTTACTACGGGCGATTTTTACGGAAATTCCGAAAAAGAGGAGGGCGCGGATAAATGATTGCGATAACAAAACGCGAAATAGCATCCTACTTCACCTCGCCGCTCGGATATGTTTTTTTGGCTGTATTCTGGGCGTTTTCGGGATTGTTTTTGTGGATGGGCTGTCTTAGGACGGGGCAGTCGGATATGAACGTCGTTTTTTCGATGATGTTCTTTATTATGATGATACTGATTCCCGTGCTTACAATGCGCACAATGGCGGACGACAAGCGGCAGAAAACGGATCAGCTTACGCTTACAAGCCCCGTTTCCCTTTTCGGGATAGTTGCGGGAAAGTTTCTGGCGGCGTTTTGCGTATTTCTCATCGCAGAGTTGATAATGCCGATTTACGCGTTGTTCCTTTCCAATGCTGTGAAAGATATGGGCGGCGAATTTGCGTGGGCGGTGTTTTGGGGAAATTTCCTCGGAATGCTGCTGATGGGCGCGGTGTTCATTTCTGTCGGGATCTTCATCTCAAACCTCACCGAAAACCAGATGATAGCCGCGATAGGCTCTATCGGCGCGAATATCGCGATTTGTATGTTTGACGTTATCTCGAGCTACATTCCCAACGAAACCGCGAAGAACGTCATCAACAAGCTGTCGGTGTTTTATAAATACAGCGAGTTTACGTCGGGTATATTCAGGCTGACAAACATCGTGTTCTTTTTGAGCATTGTCGTTATTTTCAACTTCCTTACGATGCGGACGACCGAGCGCCGCCGCTGGAGTTAAGGGGGTGCGGGATTTGAGTGAGAAAAATACTTCCGAAGAAAAAGTTGAGGAAGAAATTACAGAAGAAGTCAAAGAAGAAATAGAGGGCGAAGCTGCCGAAGAAGCCGAAGTAACGAAAGAGGTTAAGGAAAAAAAGAAATCAGCGAAATCAGCGAAAGCCATGAAAGCCGCGAAGCCGAAAAAGCCGTTCAATAAGCGAAAGTTCAAGCACGGCGTAATTTCGGCGGCGTTTACCGTTTTGTTTGTCGCGGCGGTCGTCGTGCTGAACGTTATAATCGGAATTATTTCCGAGCGCGTGAATACCTCCGTGGACCTCACAACGGTGGGACTGTATTCGCTGGACGACAGCACGGAGGATTTTCTGGAAACGTTGGAAAGCGACGTTTCCGTTACGGTTCTGAACAGCGAAAAAACCTTTGAATCGCAGGACAGCTCTTATAAACAGGTAAACGAGATACTGCAAAAAATGCGTATGGCAAGCGAACATTTTGCGCTCGAGTATCTGGATATCGACCAAAATCCGAACTACACCGCGAAATTCAAGGGTGAAACGCTCAACGAAAACTATATTGTTTTCGAGAGCGGGAAAACGGGCAGACACAAGATAATTTCGCCGTCAGATTACTTTAATTATAATCAGACGTATTTGCAGTACTACGGCGCTTATGTGCCCGAAAGCTCGAATGTGGAGCAAGAAGCGATTTCGGCGATGATGTACGTCACAAGCGACAAGGTTTACCGCGTGGCGTTTGCCGAGGGCTACGGCGAGGGCGACAGCTCTACGCTGCAAAGTCTGTTTTCCAAAAACGGATATGACGTTGAGAAATTGCCGCTCAATACCACAAGCGAGATAGACGACGGAATAGATTATGTCGTGCTGTTCGCGCCGACTATGGACTATGATAAGGAACAACTGGCAAAGCTTGACAAATTCCTTGACAACGGCGGCAAATTCGGTAAAAACGTGCTGTATTTCGCGTCGACCCAGCAGCCGAAAACTCCGAACATTGACGAGTTCCTTAAGGATTGGGGCTTGGAGACGGGTTTTGAGGTCGTGGGGCAGACGGACAGCAGTTACCTTATCAGCAGCGAAACGCCGTTTGTGCATTTTCAGCAGCTTTGCGATACGGAATACACAAAAAATGTTTACGGCGGCAAACTTTATACCTACGGAATATACTTGCGACCTGTAAATATTATTGACAGCGGCGCAGATTGTACGGTTTTGTTAAAATCCTATGATAAAGCGTTTTTATATCCCATGGATAGGGAAGATGCAGAGAAGTTTGAATTGGAGAAAGCCGAGAACGGCGTGTTTAACGCGGCGGTCATTTCTCGGAAAACATCCGAAAACGGAGAAAAAAGCGGCGTATGCGCGTTTGGTTCGGAGCTGCTTGCCTCCACGCTGTCGATGAGTTACAGCAATTCAAATAACGCCGAGTTTTTTGTGGGGATCTTGGACAGCACCTCTGGCAGAGAACAGGGCGTTACGATCAAGGCAAAAAATCTGCTGTCCGCGACGTTTGAAGTAAACGTCAAAACCGCGAACACGCTTTCTGTTGTGCTTTGCATTGTAATTCCCATAGCGGTCATCGTTTTGGGAATTGTGATTTGGGTTCGCAGGAGGCACAGATGATGAGCAAATACGTTAAAATGCTGATCGTCGCGGCGGCGGTTTTTCTCGCGCTCGGCGGAGTTCTGGCGTTTTTGCTGCTCACCAAGCCGAGCGTCGACGCTTCTGTTGTGAGCGGCGAAGAAAGTTCAAGCGGAGTAAACGCGTATGTTCTTGATAAACAAGCCGAAACGGTGCTATCAGTAAAGGTGGAAAACTCCGAGGGTTCATTTACGTTTACGCGTCAAACGCGCACGGTCGAAGCGAGCGGCGACAGTTCCTCAACGGAGGAGTACTATTGGACGAGCGAGGAGCTTTTAGGCGTGCCGCAAAGCGACAGCACGGTAAAAAATTTCATTTCCAATCTTACGAGTCTGCCGCAAAAAAGCTTGGTTGAGGAAAACGCGGAGGATCTGAAAAAATACGGCTTGGATAAGCCTACGTCTACTGCGTTGTTGAAATTTGAGGACGGCTCGGAGATAAAAATGCAGTTCGGTATAAAAAATCCCGCCGACGAGTCGAGCGTTTATTACCGCGCCGATGATGAAAAAACGGTTCAGCTGGTGAATTACTACGCAATCGCGGCAACTCAGTCTGACGTTAGGCAATTTGCGCAGCTTACGCTTACCGAAACGCGCGGCACGGATGAAACGAACGACTTGGAGTATTTGAAGATAACGCGCGAGGATCTTGAAACGCCTGTTGAAATTCGGCAAATCCAAAGAGAGGAGCCTCAGACAAGCGGCGAAGATGAGGTCACGACGTTCAATACACACAGATTTGTTTCTCCCGTTACCGCCGAAGTCGATGTGACAAAGGGCAGTGAGATAGTTAACGGCGTATACGGCTTGACTGTCAGCGGCTGTGAGTTTCTTCAGCAGACCGTCTCGAATATGGAAAAATGCGGTCTTGACAAGCCGCGGACGGAAGTGGAATTTAAGTATGGCAATAAAGAATATCATCTGCTTATCGGAAACGAGGTTCGCGAGGACAGCGCCGTTTCGGGAGAAAGCGTAGGTTTTTCGACATTGAAAGGCTATTACGCGGCGATTAAAGGCGTGCCCGGTATCTATTTGATAGCGCTGGAAAACGCGCCGTGGGTCACGTTTAAAGTCGAAGATATTATTTCCGAAAGACCGCTGTCGCCGTATATTTATTCATGTGAAAGCGTTGAGATAAAAGTACCCGAGGGCGAATTCAAATTTGATATTGACGGCGACGACAAAACGTTTTCCTATGACGGCAAGCAGCTTGACGGAGACAAGTTCCGCGATTTTTACGAAACGCTTATTGGAGCGGTAGGCGAGGAGTTTTACAGCGTAGAAGCCGACGGCGAGCTTGCCGTGTCCGTCACGTTCAATTATAAGAACGGCGATGGCAGCGACACTCTTTCGTATTATGAAAGCGACGACAGAAAATGCGTCGTTTCGTTGAACGGCAAGACTGTTTTCAAGGTTCGCGCGGTTTACGCGGAGCGGCTGCAAGAGAACGTTAAGTCGCTTATAAACGGCGGCGAGATCAAATCCGATTGGTAGGTTTAGGGCAACACCGCGCAATTACCGGCTAACGCCTTTGCCGCTCGCTTGCTTGCATATTTTCCGTCATATTGCACAATTCGTCCTCGCAAGGCGTCAGCCTTGCTTCGTCCTCATTGTACAATCTGACGAAAAATCTGACTGTGCAATCGGACAGCAATAATTGTGCGGTGTTGCCTTAGAATTATTTTAATTATATACTCGCCGCTACAGCAAAATGTGCAAAGAATGTCAGGCAGAAATTTTGTGTGTTTTGCCGTAGTGGGGAGTATAAAGACATTTGCAAAGTCCCCGTGCTCTGCGAATGTTTCCCTTAACGCGGGGCAGAACAGGAGGTTATTATGGCAGACGAAAAATTGTTGTATTACAGAGGTTTTCCGCTCATCAGAAGCGGCAGCACGATATTTTACGGCAGCAGCGGCGACGCTTTCGCGGCAAAGCTGACGATTAAAGACTCGAAGAAGATCGCGGACGCGGACGTTCCAAATAAGATCATGGTGCAGCTTATGCCCAAAAATCTCACAGACGCTGATAAGGCTCGTAAAGGCGAGTTTATCGGTTTTTACGAGGCTCTTGATACCGCGCATGTTTGGCTTACCGAAACGCTGTTCGGTTGATCGTTTTATAAAATTTCACTCCCCGATTTGCTTCGGGGAGTGTTTTGTTATGAAAATGCCGTACAAAATAAGCAGCGTCGGCGTTTTTTGTTAAAAATTTCCTAACCCATTTTTTATAGAATAACGTTCTCGTTTTCAGACAATAATATTTTCAGAAAAAAGTTGTCGGAGGTCGGGAGAATGTTTTACAATAAAGTTGAAATTGCGGGAGTGAACACGGCAAATTTAAAAGTCCTTAAGGAATCGGAGAAAACCGAACTGCTCAAGCGCGTAAAGGACGGAGATATGCAGGCGCGCGACGAACTTATACGCGGAAACTTGCGGCTCGTTTTAAGCGTTATACAGCGTTTTATGGGTAGGGGAGAGCGCGCCGACGATTTGTTTCAGGTCGGCTGTATCGGGCTTATCAAGGCAATAGATAACTTTGATATATCTCAAAATGTGCGGTTTTCCACGTATGCCGTACCTATGATTATGGGCGAACTTCGCCGATATCTTCGTGATAATGCCCCTGTGCGCGTCAGCCGTTCAATGCGCGATTTGGCGTACCGCGCAATGCAGTCGCGTGAACGGCTGACGGCGGAAAAGGGCAGCGAGCCAAAGGTAGAGGAGATAGCGAAAGATCTCGGCGTGCCGCGTCAGGATGTAGTGGTTGCTCTTGAAGCCATAAGCGAACCTATTTCGCTGTACGAGCCTGTGTTTTCCGAATCGGGAGATACTATTTACGTTTTGGATCAGCTCGGAGATCATAACGACGATATGAATTGGCTCAACGAGATCTCGCTGAAAGAAGCGATAGCGGGACTTGGCAATCGCGAAAAGAGAATTCTCGATTTGCGGTTTTTCCGAGGTAAAACGCAGGTAGAGGTCGCTAAGGAGATCGGGATAAGTCAAGCGCAGGTTTCGCGTTTGGAAAAGGGCGCGTTAAACAAGATCAAAAATCACATATAAATAATATCGTAATCCATGAACAAGATTATTATGCATTTTAAGGAAGAGCTGATTAAATTGTATTTTGTTTTTCAAAGCACGGTTTCATCGGCTCTCTAATATTTTAGAGAAGCAAGTGTTTTCGAGAGAAATTAAATGAAAAAGCGGTGAGTGTTCGCTCACCGCCGAATTGTAAATTTTCAATTGTACATCGTCAATTGATCAAACGCAGCCCTGAGCCTTCATAGCCTCGGCAACCTTAAGGAAGCCCGCGATGTTCGCGCCCGCCATGTAGTTGCCCTCCATGCCGTATTCCTTAGCCGCGCTGTCGCACTGCTTAAAGATCTCTTTCATGATGTTGTGGAGCTTCTCGTCAACCTCTTCAAACGTCCAGCCGTAGCGAATGGAGTTCTGGCTCATCTCGAGACCGGAAGTCGCAACGCCGCCCGCGTTCGCAGCTTTAGCGGGACCGTACAGCATCTTGTTTGCGAAGTAAACCTCGATAGCTTCGGGAGTGGACGGCATATTCGCGCCCTCAGCGACTGCGTAGCAGCCGTTCTTAGCGAGAGCCTCGGCGCTTTCCTTGTCAATCTCGTTTTGAGTAGCGCAGGGAAGAGCGATGTCGCACTTGATAGTCCAAATGCCCTTGCAGCCCTCGGTGTAGGTCGCGTTCTTGTGAGAAGTTCTGGAAACGTATTCCTTGATACGTCCGCGCTCAACCTCTTTGATCTGCTTAACGACGTCAAGCTCGATACCGTCGGGATCGTGGATATAGCCGTTGGAGTCGGAGAGCGCTACGACCTTGCCGCCAAGCTCGGTAGCTTTCTTTGTAGCGTAAATCGCAACGTTGCCCGAACCGGAAATAACGACCGTCTGACCCTCGAAACTCTTGCCGTTAGCCTTAAGCATTTCATTGGTGAAGTAGCAAAGACCGAAGCCCGTAGCTTCCGTTCTCGCCAAAGAGCCGCCGTATGTCAAGCCCTTACCCGTGAGAACGCCCGTAAACTCGTCGCGAATTCTCTTGTATTGACCGAACATATAACCGATCTCGCGTGCGCCCGTGCCGATATCGCCCGCGGGAACGTCGCAGTCGGGACCGATATGACGGCAAAGCTCGGTCATAAAGCTCTGGCAGAAGCGCATAACCTCTCCGTCGGATTTGCCCTTGGGGTCGAAGTCCGAACCGCCCTTAGCGCCGCCCATCGGGAGCGTGGTAAGCGAGTTCTTGAAGATCTGCTCGAAGCCGAGGAACTTAATGATACCCATATATACCGACGGGTGAAGTCTGATACCGCCCTTGTACGGACCGATAGCGGAGTTGAACTGGATACGGAAGCCGCGGTTTACCTGAACCTTGCCCTTGTCGTCAACCCACGGAACACGGAAGATGATCTGTCTTTCCGGCTCTACTATGCGCTCGAAAACGCCTGCCTCAACGAGGTCGGGGCGCTTTTCAACAACGGGCTGAAGCGTTTCAAATACTTCGGTCACCGCCTGAATGAATTCCGGCTCGCCGGGATTTCTTTTCTTGACTGTTTCCAAAAGGTCTGTCAAATACTGATTTTTTAACGCCATTGTTAAAAATTCCTCCTACAAAAAATTGAATTATAAGCAAAAAATTACCTACATTTAAAATTATACACTATTGCTGCGATTTTTGCAAGAAATTTTTTTATTTTTTTCAAGTGAAATATGCAATTTTGTGGAGTATCTATAAAAAATTATATATATTTTGTTGAATATCTACAAAAAATGCTCAAATCGACTTTTTCAAATGAAACGAAAAAAAATTTTTGCTTCACTTTTCGGAGAGCATTTCGATAAGCGAAATCAATAGGTCTTGTTTTTCTTTTGACAGCTTGCGGAATTTTGTCAATATCACAAGTTCTTGAGTGGACAGCGGCGGTTCTTGCGAAACATTGGTGTAGTCAAGAAGATAGTCCGTCGAAACTCCGAGAGCGGTGGCAATGGTCTTGACCAATTCAAAGTCGGGCTGCTTTCCTTCATTTATATACCCGCTTAGGGTAGACGGATGAACATTAATTATATTGGCAAATTCCTTTTGCTGTATGCCTTCAAATTCCAATATCATTCGTAATTTCTTGCCAAATTCCATATTTATCACCCCTTATTTATTGTATACGAGAAATGGGTATTATTGCTTTATTAATACCCAAAACGCAAATATACATTATTTACAAATTGCGTTTTGGGTATTATAATAGAAACAACCGATAAAAATTTTGGAATTGTGAGGAAGAATATTATGTCAAAAGAACTTGATGTCGTTGAATTAAAAAATAGTGTGCCCGATCTGCGCGGACAGCATTTGTGGCTTTTTTTACAGACGTTCGGCGTTCCAAGCTCACACGCGGTGTGTTACGGAAAATACGCCGGCTACGAGACTTATACATGGTCGGGCTGCGGCAGGGAGGTGGAATACTATTTTAACTCTCAAAATATATGCGTTACCGATAATATATTTGAGTTTTTAAAGCTGTTTTGATATCGACGGTCTGCACTGAGCACGTAGCGCGCCGTTTTTTGACGTGCGCTTGAAAAGCAATTCGTCATATTATAGCCCCATTTTCATACAATTTTCAGCAAAAAGATTCATTGCCCTCTTGACAAGCCGAGAGTAAAGAGTTATAATATATAGTATATAGGGAAGTGCGGCGCGGGGAATTTAGTGCCGTATTTAATAGAAGAAATGGCATGATGTGGAGAAAGGCGGTTTTGTAAATATGGGGATCGTAAAATCATACAGAAAAGGCGTGCCGTTTTGGGGAAAACTGTGCGCGGGTTTAGTGTGCGCTTCCGCGGTTATGTTCTATGCGGGCGACTGCACGCTTCATATTAAAGCGGCGGGAGCTTCGAGCATTTCCGAGTTGGAGGACAAGGCTAAGGAGATACAACAGGAAAACGAGGAGCGTCAGGCTGAGATCGAGGGTCTGGACGATGATATCAGCAGTAATGAGCATGCCATGGATCTTGTCAACAAGCAGATCGATGGCGTAAATAACGAGATACAGATTTGCGGTGAACTTATTACCGCAAAACAGGAGGATATCGACCAAAAACTTATCGATATCTGTAATGTGGAGCAGACGATCGCCGATAAGGAGACCGAGATCGAGGGCAAAAAAGACGAGATAGGCAAGCTGCAAGAGGAAAACAAGAAAAACCTCGAGCGCTTCGGAAAGCTCGCGAGATATATGTATATGAACAACGCGTCGTCGCAGATACCCGTGCTGAACGGTTCGGACGACTGGTACGAATATTTCGTTTATTCCAGCGTTGTAAACAATATCGGTAATCAGAATTACGATTTTATGATGGAGCTTAAGGATTCCATCACAAAGCAGGAGGGCTTGATAGACGATCTCAACACCGAGATCGAAAACCTTGAGACCGAAAAAGCTTCGCTTCAAAGCCAAAAAGAAAGCTATGAAACGGAAGCGGCAAATTTGCAGAGCGAAAAGGAAAGTCTCCAGAACACCGCTCAGGAGAAGAAAGATTATCTTTACGGTCTTGCGGCGGATAACGAGGCAATGAAAGAAAAGGTAAGCGCTCTCGAAAGTGATATAGCGGCGGCGCAGGCCGAGGCGGACGCTATCAACGAGAAGATTGAGGAGCTTATCAGACAGGCTCAGGAAGCGGCGGCAAACAGCGATGAAGATGTGACGCAGCGCCCCGATTACAGCGGCGACGGCTTGATGTGGCCTGTTTCGACGAACTACACATACATATCCACATACTTCGGATACGACCCTTGGCGCAACGGAATGCACCGCGGTATAGATATCGGCGACAGCGGTATAGGCGGTGCAAGCATTTACGCGGCTGCGTCCGGCACGGTAATTTCCGTCTCCAACACTTGCCCGCACAATTTCGGCAAGAACTACCGTGATAGCTGCGGCGGCGGTTACGGAAATTACATAATTATCGACCACGGCGGCGGAATATCAACGCTTTACGCGCATTGCCAAGCGATTTATGTTTCAGAGGGGCAAACCGTGTCCAAGGGCGAAGCTATCGGCGAGGTCGGCTCTACGGGCTGGTCGACGGCGAACCACCTTCACTTTGAGGTTCGTGAGTACGGTGTTGCGGTAAATCCGCTGAACTACGTTTCTTATTGATATTTTAAGGCGCGAGTTTTCGCGCCTTTTGATTTACGGCGATGTTTTGCACACTTTGTGTAATTTCTCGAAAAATCCACTAAATATAGTTGACAAGCGCGAAAGAATTTGCTATAATAAAGAGTGTGAGTAATTTAGAAGGGAATGTTGAATTTGTCAAGCGTACATATGACAGTTGCGCGCGCTATGACCGAGTGCCTTAAGGCGGAGGGGATTATGGATATCTTCGGGTATCCGGGCGCGGCGATCTGCCCGTTTTACGATGAATTATATAGATCCGATATACGGCATATTTTGGTGCGGCACGAGGTTAACGCGGGACACGCGGCAAGCGGTTTCGCGCGTATTACGGGAAAACCCGCGGTTTGCGTGGCAACGAGCGGTCCCGGCGCGCTGAACCTCATCACTGCGATAGCGACGGCTTATATGGACTCTGTGCCGATGGTCATTATCACGGGACAGGTCGATTCCGAGCAGATAGGGCGTGACGTGTTTCAGGAAGCCGATATCACGGGTTCCGCGGAGCCGTTCGTAAAGCACAGCTACTTATTAAAAAGACCGCAGGACACGGCGGACGTGTTCAAAAAAGCGTTCTATATTGCGGGTACGGGCAGGAGAGGTCCGGTGCTTATCGACGTGCCGTTCGACGTTCAGAAAGCCGAGATAGATTTTGAATATCCCGAAACCGTTGATATTCGCTCTTACCGCCCGAGCACAAAGGGCAACGGCTATCAGATAAAGCGGGCGATAACGGCTCTTAAAGAAGCGGAAAAGCCGCTTATCTGCGCGGGCGGCGGTCTTTTCACAGGAAACGGTGCGCGGCTTATGCGCGAGTTCGCCGAAAAGAACGATATCCCCGTTGTAAGCACTATGATGGGGTTGGGTGCAATGCCCTCCGACAGCCCGCTCTACTACGGAATGATAGGTATGCACGGAAAAAAGGCGGCGAATATCGCGGTTAATTCTTGCGATACGCTGTTCCTGTTGGGTGCGAGAGTGGGCGACAGGGCGATGTCGGCGATGGAGAACCGCAAGGATTTTACCGTTGTGCATATTGATATCGACCCCGCCGAGATAGGCAAAAATATTGAAGCGAACGTTCCGATAGTCGGCGATATAACGTTGGTTCTGGAGCAGCTTCTGGAGCAGGTAGACGGCTTTGACGAGCCGCTGACACATACGGAATGGCGTGCGGAATTGGACAAGAACCGCGCCGAGACCGAGCCTAAGCCCGAAGCGGACGGCTATGTAAATCCGAAGTGGTTTATTCAAACGTTGGATAAATACTTGCCGGAGCGTTCGGTAGTTGTCGCGGACGTTGGACAGAACCAGATTTGGACTGCGGCGAATATTTCCCTTAAGGACGGGCGTTTCCTCACCTCGGGAGGAATGGGGACAATGGGCTATTCCGTGCCCGCAGCTATCGGCGCGAAAACCGCCGATCCGTCGCTTGAAGTCGTGGCGGTGTGCGGCGACGGATCGTTCCAAATGGAAATGAACGAGATAGCGACCGCAATTCAGCATGGCATAAACATTAAGATAATCGTTATCCGTAACCGCTTCTTGGGAATGGTGCGCGAGGTTCAGGAAAAAGCCTACGACAGCCGCCTTATCGCGGTGTCGCTTGACGGCAGCCCCGATTTTTGCAAGATAGCCGAGGCTTACGGAATTCCTCACATGCTCGCCGACAGCGAGAAAACAGCGGTCGAGGGTATAGAGAAGATGATCAAATCGGACAAGCCGTTCTTGCTTGAAGTGGCGGTTCCCGAGCACGAAAAGACGATACTTTAACGGAGGTGTAAGTTAAATATGAAACATACGATCTCCGTTTTAGTAGAGAACCACGCGGGCGTTTTGGCACGCGTGGCGGGTCTGTTCGCACGGCGCGGCTTCAATATAGACAGTCTCGCGGTGGGCGTTACCGACGATGAAAACGTTTCGCGCATTACGATAGTCGCGGACGGAAACAAATACACATTGGAGCAGATCGAAAAGCAGCTTAATAAACTTATTGACGTTATTAAGGTAAAAACGCTCTCGCCCGACAGTATGGTAAGCCGCGAGCTTATTCTCATAAAGGTGAGCTGCACGCCGAAGCAGCGTCCCGAAATAATCAGCATTTGCGAACTTTCGCGAGGAAAGATATCCGATATTTCGACAAATTCCGTGACGATAGAGATCTCCGACAACGCGCAGAACCTAAATAATTTTGAGGAACTGCTGCGTCCTTACGGCATAAAGGAGATAGTACGCACGGGCACCATAGCGCTTCAAAAGGGCGAACAGGCAGTTTCGCTGAAAGGCTGACGGCTCATAGTTTGAGTACACAACAGACGGTAACAATACCGTTGCCGGCGTTGCAAATATATCACATTATCAAAAGGAGATAATTATTATGGCAAAGATGTATCATTCCGAAGATTGTAATTTGTCCGCGTTGGACGGCAAGACAGTCGCTATCATCGGCTACGGCTCTCAGGGTCACGCACACGCTTTGAACCTCAAGGACAGCGGCGTAAACGTTGTCGTAGGTCTTTACAACGGCTCCAAGAGCTGGAAAAAGGCAGAGGAAGCGGGTCTTAAGGTTATGACTGCGTCAGAAGCGGCAAAGGCTGCCGACATCATCATGATCCTTATCAACGACGAGAAGCAGCAGGCTCTTTACCTCGAGTCCATTCAGCCGAACCTCACCGCGGGCAAGACCTTGATGTTCGCACACGGCTTCAATATTCACTTCGGTCTTATCGTTCCTCCCGCTGACGTTGATGTAATCATGATCGCGCCTAAGGGTCCGGGTCACACCGTTCGTTCCGAGTACGTTGAGGGCAAAGGCGTTCCTTGCTTGGTTGCCGTACATCAGGACGCTACCGGCAGAGCGCTCGATACCGGTTTGGCTTACGCGGCGGGTATCGGCGGCGCACGCGCGGGCGTTCTCGAGACTACATTCAAAATGGAGACCGAGACCGACCTCTTTGGCGAGCAGGCTGTTCTTTGCGGCGGCGTTACCGCTTTGATGAAGGCGGGCTTCGAGACTTTGGTAGAAGCGGGCTACGATCCTCAGAACGCTTATTTCGAGTGCATTCATGAGATGAAGCTCATCGTTGACTTGATTTACAAGGGCGGCTTCGCTATGATGAGATACTCCATTTCCGATACCGCGGAATTCGGCGACTACGAGACGGGCAAGCGCCTTATCACCGAGGAGACCAAGAAAGAGATGAAGAAAGTTCTCACCGAGATACAAGACGGCACTTTTGCTGCTAAGTGGATCAACGAGAACAAGACAGGCAGACTGCACTTCAACGCTTGCCGTCGTATCGAGGCTGAGCACCAGCTCGAAAAGGTAGGCGCAGAGATCCGCAAGCTCTACGATTGGAACAAGTAATTTCCAATTAAACGCATAAAACAGCGGCTTCGGGCGTTAAAGCTCGAAGCCGTTTTTTTATTGTCTGGCTCTTGGGTCGTGATATTCGGAACGTTTTCCGCGGCGGTATTTGACGTCGATTTTTCGGAATTGTGGGTAAGTGGGATTATCGCGCAAGGGGCGGTCTAATTTGTCGTAAAGAAACGTAAGAAACGCGTTAAAGACGGCGAGCGTCAAAAAAGTAAGATCCAAATACACCAGCGGCAGCGTAAAAAGCGTACCTATCAGCATTCGCCGCTTAAATAGCACAAATCCAAAATATACAGCCGCCCACACCGCCAAAAGTGCGACCGCAAGGATATTTATAAATAAACCTTTAAAGATGTACTCTGCGTTCAGAATAACAATAATGATTACAAGAATCGGGTTTATCACGCAATATTGAGCGATAATTCTTTCCGCCAGTTTGTATTCGATACGGCAGTCCGTTTCATAGTCGTTGTATTTTTGAATAGCTTGGATAAGCGTATCGTCGTCGTCCTCGTAAAACTCGGCAAATCCGCTTTGTATCATATCTTCGGGCACACCCATAAAATAGTTCATAATTACCACCCCTTAGTTATAATAATTATACCATATTTTTGTGTGAATGTCAATATAATGTTTCGTCATAATGCACAAATCTTAAAAGCAGTGATTTTTTGATATAAAAAAATATTCGGTTTATTTGTGCATTTTTTCAAAAAAAATCCCCGTCAAAGCGGGAATTTATATAGGCAATTTCTAAAGAAGTTCTTTTTCCTTTGTTTTCTATAATCGAATAATTTATGAGAGTTTGAGCGCCTTTATAAGCGACGGAATTGCCATCTCAAATTTAACGCCGTACCAGTGCGATTTGTCGTCCTGCGTTTTTTCGATACATTCAACGGTGTAGTCCGCTGCAATTTTCGCCGCTTCAAACGCGGAAAAGTCGTTTTCCAACGCTCCCACGAACGCCGATGCGTAAACGTCTCCCGTGCCGTGACAGCCGCCCGCAATCTTTTTGTGCTCGTAATATTGAGCCTTTCCGTTTTCGACAACAAGAACCCCAGTAGTTTCGGGCTTGTAACTTATCCCCGTGAATATAATGGTTTTCGCGCCGTTTTTCAGCAGCTTGTCCGTAAGCTCGTCGGTATAAGACTTGTCGTAGGTTTCCTTGTACTCCGTGTCGGTTAGCAAAGCGGCTTCCGTGACGTTTGGAAGAATGATGTTCGCCGAAAAGCACAGCTTCTTCATTTCCTCCACGAAAGCCGCGTCAAACCCGGGATAGAGCTTGCCGTTGTCCGCCATGGCGGGATCGGCGATGAATTTTCCTCCGTTTACCAAACGGCTTTTCACAATATCCTTAACATAGCCGATCTGCTTTGCGCTGCCGAGATATCCCGTGTAAACAGCCTCAAACAGAATGCTTTCCTGTTCCCAGCGTTCGCGTATTTTGGGCATATCCTCGGTAAGATCCGTGAAAGTCCAGCCCGAAAATCCGCCCGTGTGATTGGAAAGCACGGCGCTCGGCAAAATTGCCGTTTCCAGACCCGCTGCGCTCAAAATAGGCAGAGCAACGGTAAGCGAGCATTGTCCCACACAAGAGATGTCTTGAATTGATAAGATCCTTTTGTACATATTGATTGCCACCTTTCAGCGATGCAAAATATCGCTGATTTAATTATAGCATAATCCTCATGAAAAAACAATATTTTTTAGAGAAAAATTTCCCCGCCATGCGGCGGGGAAATTGGATTCTCAAAAAAATTATAGTGTAGTCTTACCGGCGGAGAACAATTTCAGCAAAATGTTGTGTCATTGTCCCGTTTTCTCATGTGCTTTTGGGTCTCATTGATCTCGGGAATTATGTATTTTTTTCGTATGTCGCTTAGATCAATATCCAAAACCGTGCAGATCTTTAGGCATATTACCCAAGTTGCCGTATAGCTTCCGCGCTCCAGGTCGCGAAGATAAACGTCGGTTATTCCCGCAATTTCGGACAGCTCCTCTTGAGTAAGCTGTTTTTGTTTGCGTTTTGCTTTGATGAGTTCTCCCAACTCCGCTTGAATTTTTCTTTCGTCCATGTTTTTGCTCATATAAAAGCCTCCAAACTTTAATATTTGTCTTTTTGTCAACATTTATATTTTGACATATTTAGACGAAAAATAAAAGAAAATATGCTTGCCTTTAAGCAAATTTTTTTTTATTTTCGTTGAAATTGTAACATTTTTCTTTGTAAAATGTCAATATATCTTTTTGCCTAATTATTTGTGAATTATCTTTTTGGAAGAATTTAGGATATTTGCGGTTTGTGCAATATTAACAAAAGTCATTTCATTGGCATGAAATTTGTGAACGATTGCGCTTTGAGGATAGGATCTTACAAAATTTTGGCTAATATCTTGAAATTTTCTACAAGATATGGTATAATAAAATAATACGGCATACTTACAGCGAAAACTCTGTAATTTAAATTGACGTACCATTTGTAGTAAAAAAACGGCTTGGAGGAAAGATGGATAATTTTATACAAATTGATATTTACACATCGTCGGCGGCGATAGACGGAATAACGGGCGCGCTTTGCGAGCGCGGAATTACCGGCTTTGAAATTCACGACAGCGCGGATTTTGAGGACTTCCTTGAAAACAAGGACGCGAATTGGGATTACGTTGATGACAGCCTTATGGGGCTTAAAACCGTAGAGCCGCACGTTACGGTGTATGTTCATGATAACGCGCAGGGGGCGGAGATGCTCGCTTCAATACGGGAGCTTGTAGACGGTTACGCCCAAAACAACTCCGACGGCTTTTTCGGAAATATCAGAATGGAACTTAAAAACGTCAAGGAAGAAGATTGGGCGAATAACTGGAAGCAGTATTACAAACCGTTCAGAGTGGGCAAAAGCCTTATCGTAAAGCCGTCTTGGGAGGATGTTAAGCCGAATGACGGCGACAAGATACTTGAGATCGACCCGGCTTCCACTTTCGGTACGGGACAGCACTATACCACGAAAATGGTTATGGAAACGTTGGAAGGCATCGTGAAAAGCGGCGACAGAGTACTCGATCTCGGCTGCGGCAGCGGAATTTTAACGATAGCCGCGCTCCTTTTCGGCGCGAAAGAAGCGACAGTCTGCGATATTTTTGAGAACGCCGTAAAAACCGCTTCCGAGAATATCAAAAAGAACGGCTTTGAGAGCTTTACCGCGTTTTGCGGCAATATTATTGAGGATGAAAAACTCCGCGAAAAAATCGGCGGCGGATACGACGTTATATGTGCGAATATCGTAGCGGATGTTATAATTGCGATGAGTCCGCTGTTCGAGGGATTTTTAAAGGACGGCGGAAAGCTTATCGTTTCGGGAATTATTGACGAACGCGCAGACGAGGTGAAGTCTGCGCTTAAGGAAAACGGCTGGAAAGAGATTTCCCGAAAAAACGAGGACGGTTGGAATTGTATTCTTCTGGAAAGATAAATCACGCTTAAAAACAGAACGCATATAATGCTCCAAGAGGTGATTTTTATGCGGTTTCTGTACATATTTGCAATGATGTTTCTGGCTATCTTCGGGCTAGTTGTGCTGCTAAAGGTGCTGTGGAACGCTCTGTTTGACGGCGGCTCACGGAAGTTTGAGGTCTTTGTGCGCGATCAAGAGAATATCGAGGAATTTTTGGATAACGCTCGTAAATCCGCGTTTATCGGCAGAGTTATTGTGATTACTGAAAAAAGCGGCGAGGAATTGCGCCCGCTTGCGGAAAAATACGCCGAGGTCGGTTTTATCGGCAGTGAAGAACGGTGAGGAATTTTGAACGAAGTTGTTGAAGCAAATAAAAACGAAAACCAAATGAAATGTGTGACCGCCGATGTTGAGGACGTCGTGTATTATAACGAGGAAACGGGCTACATCGTTCTGGATATGAGCATTGACGACAGTCTTTTCACGGCGGTGGGAAATATGGGCGACGTGCGCGAGGGCGAGCGTCTTACAATGTACGGCGACTATGTGACAAATCAAAAGTATGGCAAGCAGTTCAAGGTGGAGATATTCGAGCGGTCTATTCCGCGCGACGTTACGGCTATCCGCAAATATCTCGGCTCGGGAGTTATCAAAGGCGTTGGACCGTCGGCGGCGAAAAAGATAGTGGACGCGTTCGGCGAGCAGACCTTGGAAATTCTCGAAAACGACCCTATCCAGCTGGCTTCCGTAAAGGGCATTCCCGCCGATAAAGCGAAACTTATCGGGCAGGAGTTCCGCAACATCGCGGGACTTAGCAAGGTGATGACGTTCTTTTCAAAATATAACGTTCCTCATTACGTAACGTCGGCGGCGTGGAAATCATACGGCGCCGACCTTATCCGCGCCGTGCAGAGCAATCCATACTGTTTATGCGAAAGCGGCATAGACTTAAGCTTTAAGGACGCGGAAAGAATAGCCGCGGATATGAATTTTCCCGCGGACAGCGAGGAACGCGTTTTCGCGGGAATTATGTGGGGGCTTCACGCTTACGCGGACGACGGAAACTGCTGCGTCCGCGAAAGCGATCTCGCGAATTTTGTCACGCAGAATTTGTTCGTCGGCGACAAGCTTTATTATTCCGCGCTGCAATACGCCGAAAGTCGGGGCGCTGTGGTAAATTCGGATAAATACGACACGCGTTACATCTATCTTTCGGAGTATTACAATGCGGAGAATTACATAGCGGACAAGCTTTCCGAAATGATAAAACGCGGCAGCGAAAACGTCGATTATTCCGTTGAGATCGCGGGTATAGAGCAGGTGAACGGCATTGAATACGACGACGCGCAGAAGCAAGCGATAACCGCTTGTATGAACGAACACGTTTTTATTTTAACGGGCGGTCCGGGTACGGGAAAAACCACCACACTCAAGGCTCTGATAACGCTGATGAAGCAGCGTCACATGAAGATAAAGCTCGCCGCGCCCACGGGCAGAGCGGCAAAGCGTATGAGCGATCTTACGGGAGCGCAGGCGCAAACGATACACAGGCTTTTGGAAGTGGATTTCGCGGCGGGCGGCAATTCGT
Organism: uncultured Clostridia bacterium; assembly: GCA_947627465.1. Classification (GTDB taxonomy): domain Bacteria; phylum Bacillota; class Clostridia; order Oscillospirales; family Ruminococcaceae; genus CAG-115. The sequence goes on along the minus strand of CANQWD010000003.1, from coordinate 2,847 downwards.
TTAAGCGCAACGAGGAAAATCCGTTGGACTGCGACGCAGTTATCATAGACGAAATGTCAATGGTGGATGCAATGCTGTTCGCTTCGCTTCTCCGTGCGCTGAAAAGCCGCACACGCCTGATCATGGTGGGAGACACCGATCAGCTGCCGTCGGTGGGCGCGGGAAACGTTCTGCACGATCTGCTGCAAAGCGGCAAAGTGCCCTCGATAGAGCTTACGGAAATATTCAGACAGGCGGCGGAAAGTCTTATCGTGCTGAACGCGCACAGTATTATTCACGGCGAGATGCCCGATTTGCAGGATAAAACGCGCGACGCTTTTTTCATGTATTCCGAAAACGACGCGGATTCTCTGCGCCTTGCCATCAGCCTTTGCAAGGAGCGGCTTCCCAAGGCTTACGGTTACGATCCGCTGGACGATATTCAGGTGCTTTGTATTTCAAGAATAGGCACGGTCGGTACGGAGATAGTTAACCGCGAACTTCAGGCGGCTTTGAACCCGCCTGCGATGAACAAGCGCGAAATGCTGCTGTTTGAAAAAACTATCCTGCGCGACGGCGATAAAATTATGCAGACCAAGAACGACTACGATGTTGAGTGGCGGCGAGGTGCGGAAAAATCGCACGGTATATTTAACGGCGATATCGGAAAAATAATCGACGCGGACAGGACCAACAGGCGCTGCGAGATAGATTTTGAAGGCAGAAAAGCGCATTATGACACCGATATGCTGAAAAAAATCGAGCATGCCTACGCCGTGACGGTTCATAAAAGTCAAGGAAGCGAATATCCCGCGGTGATCTTGCTGCTGCCAAGCCCCAATCAGATGTACAGACTGTCGTACAGAAATTTGCTTTATACCGCCGTAACGCGCGCCAAGAAAACGCTTATTGTTATCGGTACGCCCGCGAAAATAGAGCAAATGGTGCGCAACGACCGCAGAGCCGAGCGTTATTCGTGTCTTGCGCCCATGCTGGAGGACAGGTTCGTTGAATAGACTTGCGATTTATGAATTTCTTCGCCGTGCCGCTTCTGTTATTGCGCCGAATTTTTGTCCGTTTTGCGGCAGAGTGATAGCGCCGGAGGAATATTACTGCGAGGAATGTTTTAAGCTTCTTCCGAAAATTCGCGAACAGCCGTTCCCGCCCGAAAATCTCCGGCGGCTTTACGCTTACTGCTGGTATACCGGGATTGCCCGCGACGCGGTGCACATGCTTAAATTCGGAAAATGCTATATCTATCCCGCGGACGCGTTCGGACTGCTGATGAGCGAAATGCTGACTGCCGAAAACGCGTGCGCCGACGCGTTGGTGCCGGTACCGAGCAGCGTTAAAAGTATTGATATCAGAGGTTTTGCGCCCGCCGCCGTGATCGCGGAAAGAATATCCATTCGCATGAATATTCCCGTTGAAAACGCGATCGACGCCGACTTCGATAAGATAGAGCAGAAAACTCTCACGCGCAAAAGCCGTGCGATAAACGCGAGGCGGTGTTTTCATATCTCAAAGTACGCCGATGTCGCGGGTAAAAAGCTGATTTTGATAGATGATGTAACGACTACGGGCAGTACGCTTTCCGCGCTTGCGGAGATGCTTCTTAACGCGGGAGCGTCGGAGGTCTCGGCGGCGGTGTTCGCCAAGGTGCCGGGCGAGTTTAAGAAGTCCTCGGCACCCAAACTTTACAGAAAAACAGAACGAAAAAAATGCCTTGAATTTTTGCGAAAAATGTGATATAATTATAAAGTTAGGGCAAAACAAATGCAGAGGAAAAGTTATGACAACTAAGATAAGTGCCGAAGAAATGGCATTGCAGCGCGATTTTATGAAAAAAGTCGCGGAAATAAATTCAAATGGAGCGCCGCCCGTGGCTCACGTTCACACGTTCGGCTGTCAGCAGAATGTATCTGACGGCGAGAAGATCAAGGGTATGCTTGCCGAAATGGGCTACGGTTTTTCCGAAACGCCCGACGGCGCTGATTTGGTGATCTTCAACACCTGTGCTGTTCGTGAAAATGCCGAGGACAGGGTTTTCGGAAATTTGGGCGCGTTAAAGCACGAGAAAGCGCGAAATCCCAAAATGATAATCGGAGTTTGCGGCTGTATGGTGCAGCAAGCGCACATTACGGAGAAAATAAAGCGGAGTTTTCCGCACGTCGATCTGGTTTTCGGAACAAACGCGCTTCACACTCTGCCGCAGCTTCTTTACGGGCAGTTGACGGTGCATAAGCGTAAATTCTTCATTCCCGAGGGTGACGGCGTTATCGCCGAGGGCGTTCCCGTGCGGCGCGAAAGCTCTTTAAAGGTAAGCGTGCCGATAATGTACGGCTGCAACAACTTTTGCAGCTACTGTATAGTGCCTTATGTCCGCGGCAGAGAGCGTTCAAGGAAACTGTCCGACATTGTCGCGGAGGTGAAAACGGCTCTTGAAAACGGCGCCAAAGAGATATTGCTTTTGGGGCAGAACGTAAACTCCTACGGCAAGGAGCTTGGTACTTCGTTTTCCGAGCTGCTGCGGCAGATAAACGCTCTCGACGGCGAGTTCAAAATATGCTATATGTCGAGCCACCCTAAGGATTTTTCAAATGAGCTTATCGACACGATAGCCGATTGCGAAAAGGTTACGCGGCATTTTCACTTGCCCGTTCAAAGCGGCAGCGACCGTATATTAAAGGAAATGAACCGGCATTACGGACGGGAAGATTATTTCAAAATAATCGACTATATCCGTGAAAAAGTACCCGACGCGGCAATAACGTCTGATATTATTGTGGGCTTTCCTGGCGAGACCTACGAGGATTTTCAAGAGACATTATCGTTGGTCGAGCGTGTGAAGTTTGATTCGCTTTTCAC
>CANQWD010000002.1 GCA_947627465.1 uncultured Clostridia bacterium | reverse complement strand
TTTTCTATCTTCATACTTTATATTATACACTATAATTCCTATTTTGTAAAGTGAGTTTTAAATGCTGTTGGTCTGATGTATTCCCGCTTACGTATAGTGCCTTATGCTCCTATAATGACTTACCGTACTGTTAAATGTGAAAATATCATAATAAATAATGGACTGCTGCTATGTTTTTTTCTTACCGCCACTACTCTAAAACAAAAGTGGCAGAGTTGTTGCACCTATAATCAAGTTAATATAATGTAAGGCGAGAGCGAGCAAAGACACTTGCGAAAAAAGGCGGCAGCCCCCGAAAGGACTGCCGCCGAAAAGCCGTCAAATTTCGCGCGTGTCGCGTTTTTCGCGGCGGGGCGGGTACTTTCCCGACCGCACGCCGTGCGCCCCAAAAACGCGCGAATTTGAGCGCAAAAAAAGGCGCACGCCCGAAACCGAGTATGCGCCGAATGGGGGAAAAATTTATGAAAAATTACTTTCTTTTCTTAAGAACGACTACCGCCGCGCCTGCAAGCAGTACGGGAGCGATAGCGAGAGCTACGCCCGTGTTGGGATTTCCTGTCGAGCCTGAGCCGCTTGTGCTTTCCGAGCCGCCCGGAGCGACTGTTTCAAGTTCCTCGGCGGTTACAACATATGTGCTGAAGTGGTCGGTGTCGAATACCAGCCAGCCGTCCTCTACCTTAGCGTTCATGCTTACAAACTTGCCGTCCTGCAAGTGATAAACCTTGAGAGTATCGGCAATATCGCGCATGGTGATCGGAACGGGAATTTTTACCGTTACGGTTTCGGTCGGCTCGTAATCCGCGCCGTTGTAGGTGAACGAAAGGTTGTAAGCTACTCGGCTGTCGTTCGAGTTAGCATCGTCATATTTTACGGAGAATACTGCCTCCTTGGGAATAGCGTTCGGGTTGGCGATTACCTGAACGTCCGCCGCGCCGTTCGGATCGGTGAAAGTGTTGGTCGTGTCGGTGTCATCGGATTCGGGAGCAGTTCCCTCTTTAAAGGCATAGCCGTTTTCCTTGGCGAAAGTTTCGGCATAAGAACCAGCCTTGCCGTAAATGGTCTTTAATGCCGCGCTGTCGAACGCGTGAGCGTCTATTGCGGTAACGCTCTCAGGTACGGTAAGGTCGGTGAACGCGGTCTTACCAAAAGCACGCGCACCGATAGTCTTCAAAGTAGAAGGCAGCTTAATTTTTTTGAGCGAGGAGCAGCCCCAAAACGTATCGTCCAAAATCTCTGTCACACCTTCGGGAATGGTTATTGATGTAAGATTATGAGCGTTGGTGAAAGCATTTTCGGCTATTTGGTTTACCTCGGAGGGTATCTCGTACTTATCGCCGCTTTTAGCGGGAGGATACGAAACAATTGTTTTGCCGTCCTTGCTGAAAACAATGCCGTCAACGGACTTAAAGTTGGGGTTGTCCTTGTCAACGGTTATCTTGGCGAGAGCAGATGTTTTGCCGTCTTCGGAAGTAGCACCGTTAAACGCGTTCACACCTATCTCATTGACGTTTTTAGGCACATTGATCTCCGTCAAATTCTCACACCTATGGAATGTATAGGCAGCAATTTTTTCAAGACTGTTTGGCAGAACTATGGATTTAAGCTTAGGCTGCTTTTGGAACGCCCATTGGTCTATCACTTTTAGCTTTGAACCCTCGGCGAACTTTACACTTGTCAAAGAGAATGTATTTGTAAAATCAAATTCTTCATATTCTCCAATTTTACGCTGCCATTTGCCTTTAAGTGGATACTTCTCGTTATCTTTCGCCACGTTGTTTGCGAACGCGCAGGTTTCTATGGTTTCTACCGATGCCGGTATGGTGATAGACTTTAGAGAACGGCAGTTCCAGAACGCCCACTTGCCTATGGTTTTCAGTTTGGAGTTGCCGGCGAACTCCACCTCTTCAAGATAAAACCAATTGCAAAAAGTGTTTGTTCCGATAGTTTCGATAGTTTCGGGTATAACGACTTTCTGCGCCGCCAAAGGAGAGCTTTTGTCATCGGGCAACCCTATTTCGCTTACGGTATACTCGCCGATTTGGCTTGGTATGGTAAGGCTTTTTTTATAGAAGGTGGTATCGAACATCTCTACTCTCGGTATGCCGTCCCAAAAACTCCAACCACTAATCTTAAGTGTGCCGTTGGATTTTACGGTGCATTCAAAGTAGCTATCGAAACTATTTTTATTGTCTGAAAACCCCCAATTGTCACCGATCTCGCCATAGCCCCCATAGTAGAACACATTGCCCGGATTATACTTTTTAGCCGTTTCCGCGCTTGCCGTAACGCTGAGCGGGTTCGGCAGCGCGCTTGTTATCGGCGCGGCAGCAGCCAGCACCGCCGCAGTCATTACGACTGCGGAAATTTTCTTGATTTTCATTATTTTTTCTCCTTTACAGTTGAATTTATGAACGCAAACGCTGCGTCCATAATCAAAAAAAATTCGTACTGTCAAAGCCGCCAATCCTATGTCGAATAATGTCGCTTGGCAGTCACATATATATTATAGCGGATTTTCCGCTAAAAGTCAATAGGTTTTTACAAATATTGTATAATAAAATTGGTGATGAACGAATGACAACGCATTACAAGCGAATACGCGACCTACGCGAGGACAGCGACCTTAAACAGCGCGAGCTTGCCGAGATACTCGGCTGTAGCCAGCGCGTGTACAGCAACTACGAGCGCGGCGATCTTGATATACCGACCGAGGTGCTTATAAAATTGGCGCGGCACTACGGGGTAAGTGTAGATTATATTCTCGGTCTGACAGATAACAAAATGCCATATAAGTAGGGGGAGCTTTTTTAGCTCCCCCTAGACTGTGCTTTTGCGATATGTATAACCGTACTCCGATATGGAATGATTTGCCTTGAAAATGGTGCTGTTAAGCCAATTTTCCGAAATTCCGAGCCGTATATTCATAGTCGAAAATCCGCTAAAACTGCATATTGTGAGCGGAAAACCCGCTATGAGTTATGTTACGCTGTCTTTCTGCCGCAGCTTTCTTATCAACTCCGCTTTCTGCTGCCGGAACGCTTCTTCCTCCGTGTTCAACAGGAACTCTAGATAGGACAGCTTGCCACAATCCGCGCTGTTAAGCCGTTTCCGGACGTTAGACTTCATCAGAGAACGCAGAACATTGACCTCCTCGGCGCAATCCGACACTAAAAAACTGTCTTTCTGTGAAGTCTTGGGCAGCAGCTCGGATACTCTGTAATCGAACTCCGCCGCCGAGAACTCGCCCGTCCGCGCATAGAAACAGTCAAGCCCCTCTTCGATACTGTCTTGTTCTATCAGCCGCAAAGCCTCGCCGATTGCGCGCTCAAGCCGCTTGTTCTGCCGCGCGGCGAACACTTCAAGGCTCTCCCGTGTGGTGTTGAAACGCTCCGCGATCAGCTTGTAGTCGAATTTGCTACTAAAAAGAGCAAGATATTTCTCACGAGAAGCCTTGCGTGTCCAATTGCCGAATTGAACATAACGCTGAAGCTCACGCAGAGCCGCCGCCTTTCGCCGCAGAAAATCTATCTCCGCTGTGTCGAAAATGCCTGACATTTCAAGCTCCTTAAGCCTGTGCTGTGTTTTATTGCCACAATCCTTTAAGTCTTTGATAATCATACCGAAACCCCTTTCATAAAGCCGTTTTGTTATACCGAAAGTGCTTTTGCCTTTGATTTCTCGGCGCGGGGCGGCGATTTTCGGGGAAATCTGCGCGAAAATCCTTAACAAAACAAACTCCGAAACGTTATTGTTAAGATCGACTGTTAAGCCGTAGAAATCCTATCGGGACACGAAATGAAATGCCTTAAATAAATAATATGCCGCACATTGAGCGCGGCATATTTTCATATTACTTCAATTTATTTTCTTTCAGATAGCGTTTTAGCAGAAACGCGCAGAAGTAGGGATAAGTGTAAATACTGTCGCTGTAACCGATGTTACCGCCCGTCAGCTTGATACCGCAGCGAATATCGGGATAACGCTCCGACTCGATAAGCGTTCGCAGCGACTTTGACCGACCGTTTACAGCCTTTACCTCAACGGGTACGAGCAGGTCTGCCGTCCGCACAAAGAAATCCTCCTCAAGCGGCGAATCCTCGCGCTTGTAATAGTACAGCGAATAACCGCTCTTCACCAGAGCCTCGCCGACAATGTTTTCATACAGCGCGCCCTTATAAACTCCGAGGTTTTTGTTAGCCCGCAGATCGTCCTGTGCCTCCTCATCGAGCATAGCCACAAGCAAGCCCGTATCGGCGAAATACAGCTTGTATTTATCGTCGTCATAGTTGCCGCCGAGCGGCAGTTCGGGAAAGCTCATACAGTAGCATATATTCACCATACCCGCGTCGACAAGCCACTCAATACACCCGCGATAATCCTTGAACCGCGCCCCCGAAGCAACCTTTGATATCTGGAACTTCTTGTTTTCTCTAGCAAGCTGCGGAGTAATTCGATTGAACACATTTAATATTCGTGTCTGATCGATACCCTCGGCGTATTTTCGGATATCCTCTTTGTAATCGGCGATAAGCTGCCGCTGTGTTTCCAGCGAACCCTCAAACGTTCCCTTGGTTATATAGTTGCTCACAACGGCTGGCATTCCGCCGAGAACGCAGTAATCGAGGAACAGCGAACGGCACACGGCAAGCTCCGTTTCGCTGAAAGGCTCAAGCTCCGTCATATGTTTGTACAGACCTTCAACAAACGAATCGTCATAGCCTTTAGCCCATAAAAACTCCTCGAAATCCATAGAGTACATCACATAGTCGCTCTTGTAGCCCACGCTGTTACTCTCGATTTTACGGTAGTTAATGCCGAGCATAGAGCCGCTGCATATCACGTCAAACCGCCCGTCCTGCTTGAAAAATTTCAACGAGGTGGCTATATCGGGAAACTTTTGCAGCTCGTCAAAGAAAACAAGCGTATTCCCCTCAATGAAGCGTTTCGATGGATCAAGCAGTGAAATATTGTGAATGATATCCTCCGTCTTGTAGCCGTCCGAGGTTATCGTTTCGTATTTTGGCTCTTCAACAAAATTTATCTCAATAACGCTTTCGTAATTCTCGGCGGCAAAATGCCGTATCGTTTCGGTTTTTCCCACCTGTCGGGAACCTTTTATAATAAGCGGCTTTCTGTCGGGATCTTGCTTCCACTCCTCCAGAAAGCGGTCTGCCTTTCTTGACATATACATAATACGCACCTCCCGATATATCTATAATACAATAATTTTAACGAATTGTCAAGACATAATCGCGATTTTTATAACGAATATTTTAAAATAATATCAAAAAATGTAGGGAATTGTGTCAGATAATGCAGAGAAGCAACTTGAATCAACAGGCAGCCCCGGAGCCGCAAGAATGCCGCCGTGTGCGCCCAAAAGCACGGCGGCAGGTAAACAATACCACCGAGCCGGACAAGCCCCACAGCGGACAGCGAGAGGGCAAAACGAAAGCGGGCACATTTTCTATAAGGCTAAACCGTCTATGCAATCGGCGCAAACGGCTCTGCAATCAAGAAAAGTTGTCCATGCGAAGAAACAGATGGGCAAATTAAAAAAATCGCTTCCTTAACTCGAAAAATCGCTGACTAAATTTATAAAACAGCTTGCCAAACTTAAAAAATCGCTTAGCAATGTATCTTAAACAAAAAATTGCCGCCTGCGGAAACCCGCATGCGGCTCAAAAATATAAATGTACGGTGTATCAAGGAAATCCCGCCTTGAATTGTACGGTGAATTTCTCTCAAATCAGCGCTTTAAGATACCGCCGAACGGAATAGTCGCCGTGCCCTTGGAAGTCTTCTGCAAGAGCGTGCGGGTGCGGTCGGAGTAGCAAGCCAAAATCTGAGAGGGAACAACGGTCTTGTTCAACTCCATATCAAGCTTGGAAACAGGAATATAAAGCACTCCGTTCCTTACATCGGCTACAACCCAAAATAAAATTTCACTCGTCTTTTGAACGGGATTTCCGTTCTCGTCGGGAACTATCTGCTGTAGTTTAAAGTCACAATTTCCAAACTGAATACCCAAAAAATTAAACATAACAGGTCTCCTTTACTAACTTGTAAAAACTATACTTACTCAATCCTAATTCATGCATGGCGGCTGTGGCGGTAATCTCCCCGCTGCGCCATTTTGCCGCTACCTCGTCAAAGCCGTCCGGCTTTTGAATAGGCGGTCTGCCGAATTTTGTGCCTTTAGCCTTTGCCGCTTCAATGCCTTGCCGCTGTCTTTCTCGGATAGTCAGACGCTCTTTCTCGGCAACATAGGACAAGATTTGCAGCACCAGATCGGCAATGAAATTCTTGTCAAGACCGTCATCGCCGCCTGTGTTCAGCAGCGGCATATCAAGCACAACAATCTCGCAATGAAGTTTCTGCGTGATATAACGCCACCAATACTGAATTTCCGCATAGTTGCGCCCCAGACGGTCAAGAGAGCAGACCGCTAAGCGGTCGCCCGCTCTAATTGCGGGTGCGACCTCGTCTGTACCGACAAGCGACAGGAATTCAGCACGCTCGAAGTCCTTGCCCGACTGTTTCTCGGTCTTTAGGTGTCGATCGTCAATCCCATAGGCTTTCAATTGTTCCAACTGTCTATCGAGCCTTTGAGAAGTGCTGCTTACACGGGCATAACCCCAACTCACCGAATCCTCCATAAATTCAACTCCTTTCTACAGACTGTAAAAGTTATACATTTTCAAACTTGAAAATACCGCCGTCAAACACCACGAAATACTGTCTGAAAACACCCATTTAAAACTTTTCAGACGGACTGAAATAGTCGGCACTTTTCCGAACGCTATCCTCTGTCTGTAAAAAATAGTAAAAGAGCCTCACGGCGCACCATAAGGCTCAATAAAAAGGCGGAAATATAGAAGAAGTTATCGGACGGAACAATGCTCCCTTGCGGCGAAAAGAGCGGCAAACAACGGCTTGGTGTCTATCCCGTTATCCGTGTACCCCTCTAAGATTACATTATAATAGTACTCGCTCGGGATGCCCACCTCGTAGCCGCTCGACATAATATACGCGAACGCGCTCACCTTGCGCTTGCCGAGGTAGACCTTAAAGTCTTTCTTAAAGTATAACCTAGGAAAACCCTCGTATCTGTCTAAATTCCGCTCGTCACGCTCGGAAATCTCCCACAGCACAACGGGAACACGGCTGTCCTCTCTAGGTACGATAGTTGCAACCGCTCCGCCGTTTCTGCCATGAAATTCGAGTGAATACCCCTCTATCTGTGAAGTACCGAGCAGCTTGGAATCGGGGCAGCGGCTTGTCATTTGTCCTAAGTTCATATTTGAACCGTATGCGATGTAAATCCTCTTCATAAAACCAAATCTCCTTTTTAAAAATCGTTAAGCCGAACAGGTGTTCGGGAGAGAGGAACTCCCTCCCGAAAATTTTCACCTCTTAGGCGCTTTGACCGTATCTCCAAGCGATATCTCCGTCAAGGTTTTCAAGCATAAATTTCCGACAGGTGGCAAACTCATCGCCTATCAGCCTCATTCGGAGAAGCCAGCATCTGAACGTGTATTTTTCGTTATCGCTGACGGTTACCTTTGAACTGGCGCATTTTTGTGTTATCGCTTGATAAGAAACCGCTAAGCAGAACTGAATATACGCCTTAACCTTGCCCGCGTGAAGTGTGGAGTTAAAGCAGCGGAACTCGACCGTCCCCTTTGTGAATACCGCGTGCAAGTTCACGGCGTGATAGCGGCTTGAATTGTAATGAGCGTTTCTGTCGCCGCCGTAGCCCGAATACCAAATATCCGCGACCTTGTTCATACTGTTCGGGCGGCTCTTGTTTAAGCTCTCAGAGAGCCTGTTTTCGAGCTTGTGGCAATATCTCTCACGATTTGGATCAACCGCTAAAGCCTTAAAAATAATGTCCTGTTTGCTTGTGAAGATGTTCACCAAATTGCGGAGCAATTTCGGCGTGTGCCGATCCGCGCCGACATGAATATGAATACCGCAGCTGGAATTTACCATAGCTCCCGCCTTGCGAAGTCTGCGAATAAGCTCTTGAAGCGTTTCGATATCCTCGTAACGGAGAATGGGCGTTACAAGTTCCACGCCTTGCGCCTGCTGTCCGTTCTTGCTCTGAACGTGAATAGAGGAATCGGATGCAAAGCACCACAGCCGCCCTGCGCTGTCTTTCGCGGCGTACTTGTCGTAACCGCCGCCTATGTACTCGCTCCTCGTACCGAAGTATACCGCCGCGACCTCTGCCGCTGTCTTTCTTGTGATACCCGTCATCTCAAGCTCAACCCCGAATGTCTGTGTCCTCATTTTCATAGCCTCCAACTGTCTTTCTTCCTTTGTGTTGGTGCTATTGTAACTCTTTGGGGCGCTATTGTCAGGATCTAAACTGCACAAACTTTAAATCTAGATATTGGTGGTTATGTATTGTTTATATACTTTATCTTGCTTTTCCTTAATTTCCTTATAAAATTGCTTGACTCTCTATACAAAATTATAGTATAATAAATTATAAGGGAAGTGATATTATGCCAATAAATAAAATTAACAAGAAAAAAGACGGCTTGCAAGGTTATCGGGTGAGGGTAAACTATACTGATATGAACGGAAATCCTCGGCAAGTTGAGCGTACTGCTTGGGGATTAGCAGAAGCGCAGATGATTGAACAGCAGCTTATAACGGAGTTTAAAAACAAAAAGGAAGTTGCTAAATCAAAAATGACCGTCAATGATCTTATAAAGGAATATTATAAGTATCATAAAACTGAGGTTAAATCTTCAACACTTGATACAATAGAAAAAATTATCCGTCTTAGAGTTCAACCGTTTTTAGGTGAGTGTAGACTTGATAAACTCACTCAGCCGCGACTTGCAGAGTGGAAAATAACAATAAGCAACTTAAAGTTGTCTGACAAAACCAAAAAGACCACATACGCAAAGTTATCCGCCTTATTGAATTTTGCAGTTAAAATGCAGTACATACCCAAAAATCCCTTGTTGGTATTGGGAAATTTCAAGGATAGCAGTAATGCTGAAAATCAAACACAGAAACTTCGATATTACACAGCTGAACAGTTTCAAAAGTACATTGCGGTAGCCAAAAAGTACTGTAAAACCGTAAAAGATTGGGATTATTATGTGTTCTTTAACCTTGCATTTTTTACAGGTTGTCGCAAAGGCGAAATACACGCATTGAAGTGGTCTGATTTAGAGGGAAATGTTCTTCATATCAGACGACAAATAACACAAAAACTAAAGGATAACAAAGACCTTGAAACCACTCCCAAAACGAAATCCAGCATTAGAGATTTACAGTTACCCAAGCAAGTCTTGAAAATACTTACCGAACATAAAACTCGCCAACAAAAGGTTGCGGGAGACTTGTTCAGCGAAGATTTCCGTATCTGCGGTGGAGAACAACCTCTCAGAGATACTACGCTTGATAAGAAAAACCACAAATTTGCTAAAGAGGCAGATTTACCGCATATTACCATTCACGAATTCAGACACAGCCACGCTTCATTGCTTGCTAACAACAATATAAGTATACAAGAAGTTGCTAGGAGATTGGGACACGATAATGTTGAATTGACATGGAAAGTATACAGTCACCTATATCCTAATCAAGAGGAAAAGGCTCTTGAAGTGTTGAACAAAATAGATATTGAATAACCCTAATCTTAAGATATTATGGGGATTTTTCGGGGATAAAAAGAAACAAACCGCATTGCAATGCGGTTTGTTCATTGTTTGGTGGATCCGAGGGGAATTGAACCCCTGTCCGAAAACCCGTCCAAGCGACTTTCTCCGAGTACAGTTTGTCGTTTAGATCTCCCGCGCGCGAACGCCGACAAACAGGCTTTCGCGTTTGGCAGCCTTTAGTACAACCGAAGCTATAAGGCTATTCGCAACGGTCGTTCACCGCGTAGTGACGCCATATCCCCGCCCGCGGTAACTCGGGGTATGACGGCGGCGCACTTAGGCAGCCGCTAAAACGAGATCGTCGTCTGCGTTTAAATTTAAGTTGCGACTATTAAAGTGATTTCGCCCTCACTACTCGCTTATCGTTCTTCAAGATCCCCGTCGAAGCCTTTACGGACCCGACTGTCTAACATACGGATATCTCCGTAGTAGTATATTATAACATATCGCAGACGATTTGTCAAGGGTTTTTCCAAATTAATTTGAACATTTTTGCGAATTCGTCAATGATTTGTCGGTAAAAAGATGCCGTAACGACAAAAGCAAAATTTGCGCCAATGAGAAGCCATAGGCGATGAATTGACACAAATTTCGCCGGGGGAGAAGTTAAGGCGACACCGCACAAAGCTCCCTACGTGTTCTGCCTGCAAAAATCTATTTGTAGGTATTTTCCGTCCGCTTGCGTATTTTAGCGTGACTTTCGGTCACTCGGTCATCTTGCACAAAGTTCGCTTGCAAGGCGTGATCTTCCTCTGTGGGGGGGTGTTGTGAAGCGACAGAAGTGCTGACTGACAGAACAATTTTTGTGCGGTGTTGCCTTAAATCAGCTGTTCTCTAACAAATAAAACGCCATCAGACCCATTTACAAACAGCAATGGGTCTGACTATTATTTGTTATTCTTTGCCTACGTAGTAATAGAACGTTTCATTCCATATTTTGGTTTCGGTTTCCCAATCGTAAACGACGCCGCCTTCGTTGCCATTTTCGTCGACACCGGTTCCCGAGGGATGCCCCTCGGCAGTACCGGTGGTCATAAAATTACCGCCGATCGATCCTTGGTACGACTCCCATAAGCCGTCTTCCGCAACAAATCCGAGATTGAACAAGCAAAGCTCGTTGTCCTTACAAGCAGCGCCGAAGTCCTCAGGTTCGGGATAGGTAAGATCAAAGCCGTCGAAATCGAAATGCGGATCTTCAATGTCTTTTTTCGTAATGTTGTGCTCCTTGCACCAAGCATTGCGGGCATCGAAGTAATTATCCATTGCTTTACGATATTGACGAAGTTTTTCCATAAACTCGTGGTCGGTATCATCGGTTATAACGCGAACAGCTTCTTCCCTCGGTGCGTCAACGTCGTAGATCACCGCGTAATTCTCCTCGTAAACCGGCAGCGTCGCTCTGAAAGAAATATGCCTGTAGCCGTTTCTGTCCACATAGTCGTCATAATCGCCCTTGATTTTCTCGCCGCCCAAGAAGAAATTGACCACAGCGCCATTTGTGGCGGCGTTTACCGTAATAAGCGAAGCCGCGCAAGCAATCGTTATCGCAGCCGCGATAATGAGCGGCTTAAGTTTGAATTTGCGTTTTGTCATAGAACTCTCCTCCTTTTCGATTAGAGATTTTACGGCGGCGGCGTTTTTTCTGACGCGCTTTTTTGAAGGCATGATTTTATCGTCCATAGGACAGTTTTTCAAAAATTCGTCAAACATAATCGTACCCCCTGCCAATCATAAATTTTTTAAGTTTTTCTCTGGTGCGGTAAAGATTTGTCCGCACAGAGCTTTCGGAAATGTTCATCGCGTTCGCGATTTGAGAGGTCTTTTCGCCGTAAAGATAAAATCGAAGAAATATCTCGCGTTCCTTTTTTGAGAGCTGTTCAACACCCTCGTTAAGACATTCCGTCATAGCGGAAAGTTCGGCGATATTTTCCACGGAAAACGCGGACGGAATTTCAAGCTCCGCTATATCCTCAAACGGAGGCGGAAGATCTCTGAAACGGTTCTTGACAGCGTTTCTCGCAGCGGCGGATAAGTACGCCGACAATCCGATTTTAATATCGAGTGCTCCGCGCCGTTCCCACAGCTTATAGAAAACCTCGACGGAGATTTCGTCAATATCTTCCTCGGATAGCGCCCCGCGCGAAAAGTTCCGAATGACGGTGCAAACATATCCGGAGTATTTTTTCATTATCTTTTCGAGTGCCTTAACATCGCCGCCGCTAAGCTCCCGAAGCTGCTTCTCCTCGTTCATTTTACCTCCCGGTCAAATATGCGCATATCCAAAAGGCTTTCGCCTTTCATTACTATAGACACCGATTTTGAAAAATTGTTACATATCTTTGTAAAAACGTAGGAAGCGTCGATCAAATCATATTTTTGTTATTCAAAGCACGGTTTCATCGGCTTTTCCCTTGCTACGCGGGGGGAGAGATTATGTTAAAGCGCTATATGCCGCTGTATTTTTTCCAAAACAAAGCGGCATTCCAACCTTACAGCGAAAACCAAAAATTCCCATTGTGCGTAACAATGGGAATGGAAGCGGCATCATGCCGCCGTTTGTTCCAAAACAAAGCGGCATTCCAACCTTACAGCGAAAACAAAAAATTTCCATTGCGCGTAACAATGGGAATGAAAGCGGAATCATGCCGCCGTTTGTTCCGAAACAAAGCAGCATTTCAACCTTACAGCGAAAACAAAAAATTTCCATTGCGCGTAACAATGGGAATGGAAGCGGCATCATGCCGCCGTTTGTTCCAAAACAAAGCGGCATTCCAACCTTACAGCGAAAACAAAAAATTTCCATTGCGCGTAACAATGGGAATGAAAGCGGAATCATGCCGCCGTTTGTTCCGAAACAAAGCAGCATTTCAACCTTACAGCGAAAACAAAAAATTTCCATTGCGCGTAACAATGGGAATGGAAGCGGCATCATGCCGCCGTTTGTTCCGAAACAAATCAACACTCCAACCTTACAGCGAAAACAAAAAATTCCCATTGTGCGTAACAATGGGAATGGAAGCGGCATCATGCCGCTGGCACCGCAGAGAGGAGTCGAACCTCCGGCCTGCCGCTTAGGAGGCGGCCGCTCTATCCTACTGAGCTACTGCGGCATACATATATATTATACAATGTTATTCAGAGATTTGCAAGGCATAAATTGCTTTTTGTGAAATTTTAACAAAGGCATTGTGCGCCGATTGGTTATTTTGCCTTGATATTGACTTTTCGGAGAAAAAGGTGTATAATAATTAACATACAGTGGGGGATTAAAAATATGAAAGAAAAGCTTTCGGGATATTTTAAGGATTTTGAGTTCAATGAAAGCTCCGAAACGTCCATAGCCGAAGTAAACGGAGTAAAGCTGCCGAACGATTACCTGCAATTTCTCGGCGAATATAACGGAGGCGAGGGTTCCGTTGGGAACGAGGGTTATTTGCAGTTGTGGTCTTTTGAGAAATTGACGGAATTAAACGACTTTTACGAGACACGCCAAAAGCTGCCGCGCTGTGCGCTTATCGGCACGGATCTCAGCGGCTCGAAATTCGGAGTGACCGTCGGCGGCGAATTCTTTTCCATACCCGACGATATGGACTTAAACAAGGACGAGATCAAGATCTTGTGCGGCTCGTTTGAGAAATTTATCGAGATCGTCGGCTGCGGAGATTACATTTAAACGGAGTTATTATGAGATTTGTGGAGATATTTACAGACGGCGCGTGCAGCGGAAATCCGGGTCCCGGCGGCTTTGGGGCGATACTCCGCTGCGACGGCTATGAAAAGGAGCTTTCGGGCGGCGAGGCGCATACGACCAACAACCGTATGGAGCTTATGGGCGTTATCACGGCGCTTGAGGCTCTGAAATACCCGTGCGAGGTACGCTTGACGACCGACAGCAAGTACGTCGTGGACGGAATTACGAAAAACTGGGCGGCAGGCTGGCGCAAACGCGGGTGGAAAAAATCGGACGGCAAACCCGCGCTCAATCCCGATCTGTGGGAGCGTCTGCTGAATTTGCTGGACGTTCACAAGGTGGAATTTTGTTGGATAAAGGGACACGCGGGGCACGCGGAAAACGAGCGCTGTGACAGGCTCGCTGTGGAACAGCGCGATAAATTTGCGGGGCGGTAATATGCAGAATGTAAACTATCAGCGCGAACTGGACGCGCTCATCTCATCTTTTAAGGACGCTCCGAAATTGTTGCTGCATGCTTGCTGCGCACCGTGTTCGAGCTATTGCTTGGAGTACCTTTCGCAATACTTTGAAATAACGGTGCTGTACTATAACCCGAACATCTCTCCCACCGAGGAATTTGCAAAACGCGCCGAGGAACTGCGGCGGCTCGTCTCGGAGCTTCCCGTAAAAAATCCCGTGACGCTCGTCGTTGATGATTACGAACCGAGCGAATTTTTTAATGCGGTTAAAGGTCTTGAAAACGAACCCGAGGGCGGCGAGCGGTGCTTTGTGTGTTACCGTCTGCGGCTGGAACGCGCCGCGAAATACGCCGCGGAGCACGACTTTGATTATTTCTGCTCCACGCTCTCGATAAGCCCGCTTAAAAACGCGCAAAAGCTGAATGAAATAGGCGAGGAATTATCGGAAATATACAATGTGAAAAACCTCCCGAACGATTTTAAGAAAAAGGGCGGATATCTGCGTTCTATCGAGCTTTCGCGCGAATACGGGTTGTATAGGCAGAATTACTGCGGGTGCGTTTTTTCAAAAAGGAACACAAGTGACGTGTGAATGCGATTACGTCAAAGAAACTTTGGTTTCAAGCAAAATAATTAAACGGCTCCGTTGTCAATTTGACGCGGGGCTTTTTGGTCAAACAGAGTTAGCTTTGACTAATATAACCAATCGAACTGCTATATTTTAGCAAGTTTTGTGCAAAATCTACAAAAAAAATACTGTAAATTCTACAAGGAAATATTTCACATTTAGATACTTAAATCTAGATTTTTTGTGGCTTATATGTTATAATATATAGTAACATATCGTGTTTTATATATGCGATAAATCCACATACAGTAGGAGGCTACATTCATATGGCTTTAAAAAAGAGCGCGGTTCCCTTTTCGGGAACGCCCGAACAGGAGCAGCGGCTGCGCGCGGTGATCGCCGAACATAAGGACGACCCGGGCGCGCTTATGCCGATACTCCAAAAAGCACAGGACATCTACGGCTATCTTCCCATCGAAGTACAGACTATGATAGCGGAAGCTATGGATATACCGCTTGAAAAGGTATACGGCGTGGTAACGTTCTATGCACAGTTCTCGATAAATCCCAAAGGTCAGTACAAGATATCCGTGTGCCTGGGCACGGCTTGCTATGTCAAGGGGTCGGGCGACATTTTCAATAAGCTTCAGGAAAAGCTCGGCATAGGCAGCGGAGAGATAACTCCCGACGGAAAATTCTCGCTGGACGCGTGCCGCTGCATAGGCGCGTGCGGACTGGCTCCCGTACTCACGGTCAACGAGGACGTTTACGGCAGACTTACCGTGGACGATGTGGACAAGATACTTGAAAAATACAACTGATACATAGAAAGGAAAATCCGACTATGGATAGAATTAACACTATTGACGAGCTTAACGCCGTTAAAGCCAAAGCCGCGGAGGTCGTAAACGTCCGCGTTGAGGGCAAGGACAACGGCGTTAAGGACGTTTTGGTCTGCGGCGGTACGGGCTGTACGTCGTCCGGCTCTATGAAGATAATTGAGAAATTGGAGGAGGAGATAAAGCTTCAAGGTCTTGAGGGAAAGGTGAACGTTATCAAAACGGGCTGCTTCGGTCTTTGCGCGCTCGGTCCTATTATGATAGTATATCCCGAGGGTACGTTTTATTCCAAGACCGAGCTTTCGCATATTCCCGAGATAGTTGAAAGCCACCTTAAAAACGGTGTTCCCGTAAAGAAGTATCTCTACGCGGAGACCGTAGACGGCGATACTATAAAATCGCTTAACGAGACCTCGTTCTATGCGCACCAGCATCGTGTGGCTCTGCGCAACTGCGGACTTATTTCTCCCGAGCACATTGAGGAATACATAGCGAGAGACGGATATCAGGCGCTACATAAGGTGCTTACCACAATGTCTCCCGACGACGTTATAGACGTAATGCTTAAAAGCGGACTTCGCGGACGCGGCGGCGCGGGCTTCCCGACGGGCAGAAAGTGGCAGTTCGCAAAGGCTTCACAGAACGAGCAGAAATATGTTTGCTGCAACGCCGACGAGGGCGACCCCGGCGCGTTTATGGATCGTTCCGTTTTGGAGGGCGACCCGCACAGCGTTATCGAGGCAATGGCGATAGCGGGCTATACGATAGGCGCTAATCAAGGTTACATTTACGTAAGAGCGGAATACCCGATAGCGGTTGAACGTTTGGAGATAGCGATAAAGCAGGCGGAAGAAGCGGGAATGCTTGGCGACAACATTTTCGGCACGGGCTTTAGCTTCAGACTTGGCTTAAGACTTGGCGCGGGCGCGTTCGTCTGCGGCGAGGAGACAGCGCTTATGACTTCTATCGAGGGCAAGCGCGGCGAGCCGAGATGCCGTCCGCCGTTCCCCGCGGTCAAGGGTCTGTTCGGAAAACCCACCGTACTCAACAACGTTGAAACTTACGCGAACGTCTGTCAGATAATTCTGAACGGCGCGGATTGGTTCGCTTCAATGGGTACGGAGAAATCCAAGGGCACGAAAGTATTCGCGCTCGGCGGAAAAATACACAACACGGGTCTTGTCGAAGTTCCTATGGGTACGACGCTTCGCACGGTAATTGAGGACATCGGCGGCGGCATACCCAACGGCAAGAAGTTCAAGGCGGCTCAGACGGGCGGACCGTCGGGCGGCTGCATACCTCCCCAGCATTTGGATATCCCGATAGATTACGACAACCTCATCTCGATAGGTTCAATGATGGGCTCGGGCGGACTTATCGTAATGGACGAGGACAACTGTATGGTGGATATCGCGAAGTTCTTCTTGGAATTCACCGTCGATGAATCTTGCGGAAAGTGCACGCCGTGTCGTATCGGTACAAAGAGAATGTACGAAATTCTCACGAAGATCACCGAGGGCAAGGCGACTATGGAGGATCTTGACAAACTCGAAAAGCTGTGCTATTACATCAAGGATAACGCGCTGTGCGGTCTCGGACAGACGGCTCCCAACCCCGTTTTGTCGACTTTGCGCTACTTCCGCGACGAGTATGTTGCTCACGTTAAGGACAAGAGATGTCCCGCGGGCGTGTGCAAGAGTCTGCTTGCGTACTATATCCGCACCGACCTCTGCAAGGGCTGTTCGCTGTGCGCGAAGAAGTGTCCCGTCGGAGCTATCAGCGGCGAGCTGAGAAGCCCGTTCACTATCGACACCGACAAGTGCATAAAGTGCGGCGTCTGCGCGTCCAACTGCAAGTTCGGCGCAATTCAGAAGATATGAGAATTTGGGAGGAATAAAGAATTATGGCTAATGTAAACATCAAGATCAACGGTGTGGATTATTCCGTTCCCGAAGGCTCTACCATTCTTGAAGCCGCGAGATATGCGGGAATAAAAATACCTACACTGTGCTATTTAAAGGACATCAACGCGATAGGCGCGTGCCGTATCTGCGTTGTTGAAGTTAAGGGCGCGAGAACGCTCGTTGCGTCTTGCGTTTATCCCGTAAACGAGGGAATGGAGATAATTACCAACTCTCCGAAAGTTCTGGAAAGCCGCAAGACCACATTGGAGCTTATCATCTCAAACCACAAGAAAGAGTGCCTTTCCTGTAAGAGAAGCGGTACATGCGAACTTCAAGCGCTATGCAATGAATACGGCATTGACGAGAACAAATTCGCGGGCGAAAACCCCGCCGTTGAAATAGACGACAGCGCGGCGCACATGGTTCGCGATAACTCGAAGTGCATTCTCTGCCGCCGCTGCGTTGCGGCTTGCGGAATTACTCAGGGTATCGGCGTTATCGGCGCGAACGAGCGCGGTTTTGCTACGCAGATCGCTTCGCCGTTTGATATGACCCTTGCGGAAACGGCTTGCGTATCTTGCGGACAGTGCATAATCGCTTGTCCTACGGGAGCGCTCACCGAAAAGGACGATACCGACAAGATATTGGACGCTATCGCCGATCCGACAAAGACGGTCGTTGTTCAGCCAGCGCCCGCTGTTCGCGCGTCCTTGGGAGAAGCGTTCGGATATCCCATCGGAACGAATGTTGAGGGCAAAATGTACGCGGCTTTACGGAGATTGGGCTTCGATAAAGTGTTCGACACCAACTTCTCGGCTGACCTCACCATTATGGAAGAAGCGCACGAGTTCCTTGACAGAGTTCAGAACGGCGGCACTTTGCCGATGATAACGTCCTGCTCTCCGGGCTGGGTACGCTACTGCGAGAACTACTTCCCCGAGTTTATCCCGAACCTGTCAACGTGTAAATCGCCGCAGCAGATGTTCGGCGCGGTCGTAAAGACCTATTACGCGCAGAAGCTCGGCAAAAACCCCGAGGACATAGTTTCCGTATCGGTAATGCCGTGTACCGCGAAAAAGTTCGAGAAGATCAGAAAAGACCAGTCGGCGGCGGGTATCCCCGACGTGGACATTTCGATAACCACACGTGAGC
Organism: uncultured Clostridia bacterium; assembly: GCA_947627465.1. Lineage (GTDB taxonomy): Bacteria > Bacillota > Clostridia > Oscillospirales > Ruminococcaceae > CAG-115. Next base: position 120,487 of record CANQWD010000002.1, on the reverse strand, counting down.
TTGCGCGTCTTATCGAGAAAGAGGGCATTATGTTCCGCGATCTTCCCGACGAGCAGCCAGACAGCCCGCTCGGCAGCTATACCGGCGCGGGAGCTATCTTCGGCGCGACGGGCGGCGTTATGGAAGCGGCTCTGCGTACAGCGGCTTGGAAGCTCTCCGGTGAAAACAACGACGCGCCTATCGAATTTAAGGAAGTGCGCGGCGTTGAGGGTATCAAGACCGCCGAGTACACCGTCGGCGACAAGACCGTAAAGGTTGCCGTGGCAAGCGGACTTGCGAACGCAAAGGAGCTTTTGAAGAAAGTCAAGGCGGGTGAGATAAACGTTGATTTCATCGAGATCATGGCGTGTCCCGGCGGCTGCGTAAACGGCGGCGGACAGATAATCCAGCCCGCAAGCGTGCGCAACTTCACGGATATCAGAGCCGAACGCGCTAAGGTGCTTTACGGTATCGACGAAAACGCGAAGCTCCGCCGTTCTCACGAGAACCCCGACATTCAAACGCTCTATAAAGAGTTCTTCGGCGAACCTAATTCCCACAAGGCACACGAAATTCTCCACACAAGCTATAGCGCACAGAACTTGTATAAATAATTATTGAATAATTAACGAAACCGCGCCGTATGCGATAAACATACGGCGCGTTTTTTATTTGATTGTCAGCTGAGCTTTTCGATCTTGCGTATCAGCTTCACCAAGGGGAAAATCAAAAAACCCGCGGCGAAATTTCCAACGGCGTGAACCGCGTCAAACGGAAGCCCCGCCGCAATCCAAGCGACAGTCTGCTTGAAATTCAAATGAAACATTATCGCCTGCGCGGGCGCGTAGAGCGTCCCGAACGCCAGCCCGTGAAGTCCGCATATAATCGGATAGATCCACGCGAATTTGTCGGGAAGATCTTTCGGGAGCAGCATTGTAACACCCCACAGTATCGTCCAAATGTACAGATACGGAATCCACCACATCGCGAACCCCGAAAACACACCGTTCAGCAAAACGTATATGTAGATCGGGATAAGAGCCTTTACGCGGTAGCATATCGTGAACGTTATCGTGAACATTCCCAGAAGATGAATGTTCGGCGCCCATTCCATCATTATTTTGGAGCAGTACATTATAGACCCCAACATCGCGAAAACCACCGTTTCACGAACAGTGATAAGCGGCTTTTTGCGCTTTTTCGGCTCGTTCATTAAGCGGCGGCGTCAACAGCCTCGGAGCTTGCCGCGTCGGAAGCGGCGCTGCCTGTGTTCGCCGAATTATCTGCGGGCGTGTAGACAAGCTCATAGTGATCGTTGTCCGCTATCGTTATGCCCGAAGCGCCCGTCGCGGTCATCTCGCCGTCCTTGCAAAGCGCCCAATAAGCGCCGTCCGCGTCGTAATCCGCCGAGATACCGATAACCTTTTTGATATACAAACCGTACTCGCTGTTATCGCCCTCAACCAGCTTGTTCTCAACAAGTATCTTTTCAAGATTGTCGTTTTCGCTGTGCACGGTAAGCGTTACGCTCTTGTCAAGCGCTTTGACTTCAAGCTTGATCGTGTGCGCGCCCTCGCCAAGCTCAGTGTCCTCGGTGTACTGCGCGTTCGCCCAGATATTGGAAACTGCGCCTGTTTCCGAATTTTCTTCCGAGTTTGCCGCGGAATTTTCGGTCGAACTTGCCGCGGAATTTTCCGCTGAACTTTCCGCGGAATTTTCCGTCGAACTTGCCGTTGAATTCTCGGTCGAGTTTGACGTTGAATTTTCAATCGAACTTGCCGAAGAATTTGTCGCGGAGCCTGTCGGAGCGGACGTAGACGTTGTCTTTTCGCCGCAGCCCGTCAGAGCCAATGTCATGGCAAGCACCGCCGCCGCGAGCATTTTTGTTGTTCTTTTCATTGTTTGTCCTCTTTTCGTTTTATTTGTCCGAAAAGAAAGCGAAAGCAGCTCTTCATTCGCCCAAGAGCCTTTTCGCGAGTTTTTTCGCGTTCGCGAAAAAACGTTCACGGCGGGGCAAGCATTCCGACTTTAAAGCCTGTGTTAAGGCTTATACTAATTCATAATCTACGTATAGACATCTTTGCAGCAATCCCGCACCTATCGCTTCGTCAAAGCTCCTTTGGCGTACATACAGTACGCCAAGGAGCTTTTCCTCGCGCTAGGTACGGTCTCGCAGCAAATCTTGTCTATACTCCGATCATGAATTAGTATTAAACGATAGTGGCTGCTGCCGAAGAATTTCACTCCTGTTCCCTTGCCGCCTCCCGGTTTCCCGTTCAGCAACGCCTATAAAAGCGATCCGCCGCGTTTCTCATGAACTTCATTATTATATCACAAATTGTCGGAGATGTCAATATTATCGACAAAAAAATCCCCCGAAGCACGAAGCAATTCGGGGAAAAACTTGATCGTAAAATATTTATCCGTGCGGGTAAAACTCCTCAAAGACGCGTTTCGCAATATCGCAGCTCTCTTTAGCGTCCTTGGCGTAGTAATCCGCGCCGATTTTCTCGGCGTATTCGGGAGTAAGCACCGCGCCGCCAACCATTATTTTGCAGTCAACGTTATTTTCATGCAGCAAAGCAATGGTTTTTTCCATACTCGCGAGAGTGGTGGTCATAAGCGCGGAAAGCCCTATCAAATGCACGTTCTGTTCAACGGCGGTGTTTAAGACCGCTTCGTATGGCACGTCCTTTCCGAGGTCTATCACGTCGTATCCGTAATTTTCCAACAGCACCTTCACGATATTCTTCCCGATATCGTGAATATCGCCCTTTACGGTAGCCAGAATTATCTTGCCTTTTGATACGGATTTCGCGCCTGTTTTCGCGAAGTGATTTTTTATCACTTCAAAGCACGATTGAGCGACCCCCGCGCTTAGGATAAGCTGCGGCAGGAAAATTTTGCCGCTTTCAAATTCCGATCCCGTTTTGTCAAGCGCGGGTATCAAAAGCCCGTTGATTATCTCCATTGGGTCGGTGGTTTTCAGAAGCTCCTCGGTGATTTTCGCGCCCTCGGCTTTCATTCCGTTTTCAATCGCGTAATTTAAGTCTATATCCTGTTTCGGAGCGTTTGCGGCGTTAGCCGAAACGGGAGCGTCCTTTTTCGCGCCGTAAGCCGCCACGTATTCAAGCGAGTTTTTGTCATAGCCCGCCAACACGTTGAACGCTCTCACCGAGCCTGTCATATCCGCGACGTTGGGGTTGATGATGGGCAGATCGAGCCCGCTTTGCAGCGCCATTGTGAGAAAGTTATGCGTGACGATAACGCGCTCGGGAAGTCCGAAGCTGATGTTCGATACTCCCAAAACCGTTTTCAGTCCAAGCTCCGTTTTAACTCGGCGGACGGCTTCAAGCGTCACCATTGCCGCGTCCTGTTCGGCGGAAACGGTGAGCGTTAAACAGTCGATGAACACGTTCTCTTTCGGTATTCCCAAAGCCATGGCACGTTCAAGAATACGCTCCGCGATTTGGAAACGTCCCTCGGCGGTTTTGGGTATTCCGTTTTCGTCGAGTGTTAAGCCCACAACGCACGCGCCATATTTTTTAACAAGCGGCAAAACCGTTTGCAGGCTCTTTTCCTCGCCGTTTACCGAGTTTACTATCGGCTTGCCGTTGTATACTCTGAGCGCCTTCTCGAGGACCTCGGGAATTGTGCTGTCAACCTGTAACGGCACGTCCACCACGCCTTGAACGGCTTTCACGGCGCGTATCATCATCTCGCCCTCGTCGATGCCGGGAAGTCCGACGTTTACGTCCAGAATATCGGCGCCACCAGCCGGGCTCTGGCCGCCGTGGACTTGCTCGATAGCCTGTCCGATAATGTAGTCAATATCGCCCGCGAGAAGCGCTTCCTTAAAGCGCTTTTTGCCCGTGGGGTTTATGCGTTCGCCGATAATTCTCGGTCTGTCTATCACGACCGTTTTGCTTGCCGAACAGCAAGCGGCGGGTATTTCGTGATTGATTTTATTGAATTTCTGCGTTTTCAGCATTAAATTAAGTTCTTTGATAAACTCGGGATTTGTGCCGCAGCATCCGCCGAATATCTTCACGCCGAGCGGCACGATCTTTTCCATAAGCTCGGCGAACTGCTTCGGAGATACGTTATATTCGTTGGTGACGGGGTCGGGAAGTCCCGCGTTGGGCTTCAAAACCACGGGAAGATTTGTCCATTTGCACAGCTCCTCGGCGACGGGGTAAAGCTCCGCGGGACCGAGAGAACAGTTCACGCCGACAGCGTCAACGCCCAAGCCCTCTAATGTCAGAGCCATTGAGGATAATGCGCACCCCGTGAACGTTCGCATATTTTCCTCGAACGTCATAGTGCAGATTATAGGCAAGTTGGAGTTTTCTTTGGCGGCTAAAACGGCAGCTTTCAGCTCGTACAGATCCGTCATTGTTTCAAAAACGATAACGTCCGCTTCACCGCCCGCTTCGACTTGTTCTTTATAAATATCATAGGCTTCTTCAAAAGTCAGCGTGCCGGTAGGCTCCAAAAGCTGCCCGATAGGACCGATATCGAGAGCCACAAGAGCCTCGGGGTTTTCGCTTTCGGCGACGGCTTTTTTCGCGTTCAAAATACCCGCGCGGATAACGCGGTCGACGGTATAGCCGCAGTGCTCCAGCTTATAGCGGTTTGCGCCGAACGTGTTCGCGTAAACGATATCCGCGCCCGCCGCAATGTACTCTTTATGAATGTCGATAAGTATCTGCGGTTTCTCCAAATTCAGCGCTTCGGGCGTTTCGCCCGGTTTAAGTCCGCGTGCCTGAAGCATTGTTCCCATGCCGCCGTCAAGCGAGATAAATTCTTTGTTCAGTAAGGTTTTAAAGTCCATTTTGCTGCTAACCTCCGCAATGCTTGCCGCTCTTTCTGAACGCGCAAGTTTCCTTTAAATTACAGGCGGCGCACCCTCGCCGTCCTTTCGGCAGTTTGTTTTCGGAAACGCCCAAGATCGCCGTCACGGATTTTCGCGGCACGAGTATCAGATTTTCCGTAGCGGTAAGTCCAATGCGCTTTTGAGCGTTCAGAACGTTCAGAAAATCGCTTTGAATATCCAAAGGCAGATCGCCGTAGCCCGGAGAAAACCGCCACGTGAAGTGCATTCCCGAAAGCGCTGTTTGAATTTCCGCTTCGGCGAGGTCGCACACCTGTTCTATCGCGGCGCTTGCTAAGCAGTCCGCGATAACCGCCTTTTCCATTTCGCCGCTTTCATAACCGCGAATGACCGCGTCCGCGCTCGTACCGAGCGTTGCCGCCATCAAAACGCACTTTTCGCAAACGCGCAAATGCGAAGCTATGCTCCGTCCCTTTAAAACGAGCGGCGTGCCTTTTACCAAAACGCCCTCGGCGGTTTTTTCGATGTCGAATACGCGCCATACGAATTTCGGCGCGGCGTTTTTTAACAGCCGTTCCTCGCACTCGTCGGCGAGAGCGGTTATGTTTTCGGGAATTTCTCCGCCTTTGTGTCCCATATAACGGAACGCTTCGGCGCGGTCAAGCTTTTCCAATTCCATTTTCATCACCAAAGATATTATAACAAATTCGGCGCGGTTTGTCAATAAGCGGTTCAATCTATGATTATTTCAGCCGTACTGCCGCTGCCGCCCGCCTTGTGAACCACGATCTGCTTTGGAATGCGCCGTTTGAGTTCTTCAACGTGGGAGATCATTCCGATAAGTCTTCCCGATTCGGTGAGACCGTTCAGGGCGTTCATCGCGAGCTGCAATGTTTCCGCATCAAGCGAACCGAAGCCCTCGTCGACGAACATAGTTTCCAACTGTATCCCGCCCGCGTTTTGCTGAACCGCTTCGGACAACCCGAGAGCAAGCGACAAAGAAGCTATGAAGCTCTCGCCGCCCGACAGCGACTTCACATCGCTCGTCTTGCCCGTATAGTGGTCGAAAACGTCAATATCGAGCGTTCGGTCGGCACGGTTGTCATCGGGAACTTCCTTTACAACAAGCCTGTATCTGCCGCCCGACATTTTGCCGAATTGAACGTTAGCGCGCCGCAGAATATCCCTGAAAAACTCCACCTGCACAAAGGATTCGAGCGTCATTTTGCTGCTCGTTTTTCCGTTTGCCGCCGCCGATATCCCATACAAAAGTTCAAAGCGGCGCTCAAGCTCTTTAAGCCGAGGGGCTTTTTCCTCAATAGCCCGCAAGCTTTGAAAATTTCCCGTCAGCTTAAATTCGATTTGTTTCAGCTTTTCGGACAGCGCTTTTTCCTCGCCGAGAATTTGCGCTTGCCGCGCGTTCATTTCGTCAATGTCGGTCATTACGTAATCTTTTGGAATTTGAGCGCTTATCGTGGATATTTGAGTGTTTGCGTCGTTCAGAGTTTTAGCGCACCCGTCGGCAATCTCGTCCGCCTTAGAACACTCGTTTTGAAGCTCGGTGATATGCGAAGATATCTTGTCAAGCTCCGATTTCACAGCGGTCTTGCTTTCAAAACGCAGCGAGTTTTTAAGGTCGTTGAGTTGATTTTGACGCTCGCTTTTACTTGTCTCGCCGGCGGTCAGATTTTTTTCGAGCTGCGCGCACTCCGCTTTTAACGTTTCCAGCTTCTCGGAAAGCTCGGGTATCTGCGTTTCGATTATCTCACGGCGTTTTTGATTTGCGGCTTCAGCGCGAAGATCTCCGTCGATCTTGCTAAGCCGATCTTCTATTTCGGAAAGCCGCTCAGTCGCTTTTTCGGAAGCGTTTTCGATACCGCATTCAAGCCCCGAAGCCGAAAGCGCATTTTCGACAAAACGCCGGCTTTCATCCGCTTTGCCTTTAAGTTCCGCACATACCGCGCTTAATTTATTCGTGTTGTCCAGCGCTTTTTCCGCCGAAGCCTCGGCTGCTTCGACCTCGCTTTTTTCGGGAGCGTTCGGCGATTTAACCGCCAATTTCGGGTGATGAAGCGAACCGCAGACAGGACAGGCAGCACCCTCCTCAAGAGTCTCCGCGAGAATGCCCGCCTGTTCGTTGTTGTACTGCCGCCGCATAATCGCGGCGGTCTCTTTTTGAGAACGCGCCCGTTCAGCGGCGGCTATGTAGTTCTTCTGCGCCGCTTCAAGGCTATCCGCCGCTGAACGAAGATCTTCAATGCGGCTTATCAGCGCGGATATGTCGGCGCGTTCGCGAACGGCTTTTTCCTTTGCGCTTTGCAGCTTCGCAATATTTTCGTTGGTATTTTTGTAAAGTTCGTATTCGGCTTTAAGTTTCTCTGTATTTTCAAAAATATGTACGCATTCGCCGTTTTTTTCGGAAAGCGCGTTTTGATTTGATATTATTTCACGCGTCAGCCTGTCAAGTTCAAGGTTCATTTCCTCTAGCCTGTCGTAATCGGCGAGACTGTTTTCGAGCAGCGTAAAGCTTTTGCCGCATTGCTCGATCTCGGGAGCGTTTTTCGCGCGTACTTCTGCGGCTGCTTTTTTGGATTTGTCCGCGGCGTTTTCAAACTCGGGAAGCCGCGATTTGAGCACGGTTATCTCCTCTAGCATTGTGTTGTTTTTTTGAGCCGCGGATATCTCACCCGTTATTGTTTCATACTTTTTCCTTACATTTTCAAGTTTGAGATTTAGAGCGTTCTTTGCTTCCTCGTCATTTGAGCACTCGTCTTTCAGCAATTCGCAAAGCTCGTCCAAATCGGACAAATTCGCGAGCGAATGTTCCGCGGTATTCGTCTTCGCGGCAAAAAGTGCGCTGTCATCGGCGCATTTTATCAAATCAACATCGTGGAGAGCGCCGATCTTTTCCACGTTCAGATCTTTTTCGGCGTCGTCGGCGCGGAGCTTTATCGTCTCTTGAAAACGCCGATAAACCTCCGTGTTGAGAATTTTACGCAAGATATCCTGCCTCTCGCTTGATTTCGCAAACAGCATTTTGCGAAAATCGCCCTGCGCGAGCATTATTATCTGCTTAAATTGGCTGCGGTTTATCCCAAGCATCTCCGTTATAGCGGCTGTAACCTCGTTTTCCTTTTCAAGCGGATTTCTGCCGTCGCTTTCGGGAAAATACAAAATACATGAAGCGCCTACGTTTACTGTGCCGTCGCCGCGCTGCTTAGGACGTTTGTAAGCAAGCGTGCGCGACACGGTGTATTCCCGTCCCATGCATTCAAACCTAAGCGTTACGGAGGTGGGTTCTGTATCCGCGGCGTAGCGCGAACGGAGCATTTTCTCGCTTCTGTATTCGCCCGAAGGTTCGCCGTAAAGCGCGAAAGTAATAGCGTCAAATATCGTGGTCTTTCCCGCGCCCGTGTCGCCCGTGATAAGATACAAGCCCTCCTTTCCGAGAAGCTCAAAGTCTATTTCGGTCTCGCCCGCGTAGGAGCCGAAGGCTGTCATTTTAAGATTTATAGGTCTCATTTTTGTCCTCCCGAAACGCTTTCAAATATCTCGCGCACTATTTCCATTTGCTCCTCGGTAAGCTTCGAGCCGCGCTGTAGACTGTAAAACTCCGAAAAAACGTCCTCGGGGCGAAGCTCCTTGACATTCGCGGTAAATTCGGTATTGCCGCTCTCCGCGGTTTGCGAATTCTCGAAACTCATCTTCATAATATTCGGAAAAAATTCGCGCAAACGGCTCATCGCGTTCGGAAGCTCCTGCTCGTCGGTGAGCACGGCTTCTATATAATCATCGGAACGTCCGTTCTCCGTAATTTCCGCGAATTTCCCGCGAAGCGTGCGCCATTCATGGAGCGGTTTGTCGAGATGTATTTCCGACATGGACGCGTCGCCCTTTTTCCCAAGCGTTACCACCGTTACGCTCTTATGATGATTTACCTCGGAGAACGAGTATTTAAGCGGCGAACCGCAGTATCTCACGGTTTCTTTTGAGACGCATTGTTTTCCGTGAAGATGTCCCAGCGCCGCGTAGTCAAAGTCCGCAAAAACGTCCGCGTTCACATTGTCCGTGCCGCCCACGGAAAACGTCTCGGATTCGCAGGTCTCCGCTCCCGTTACGAATTGGTGAGCTATGATGACGTTGCGTTTTGAAACGTCGATACTCATATCAGAGACGACCGCGCTCACCGCGCTTGTCCAGTCGGAAATTTCGCCGCCGCGTGCGGTTCTCACGGAAGACGGCGTTAAATAAGGCAAAAGCCAAAAATTCACCTCGCCGAATTCATCGTTTAACACGACGGGCTTCAGCAGCTTTTCGTAGTTTTTTTCGTTGATGTCAGGAGAAATATAGACTTTTCCGCGAACCATTATCTCTCTGCCGAAACTCAAACGCTCAGCCGAGTCGTGATTTCCGCTGATGATCAGCACGGCGGTATTCATGATTGACAGCGCATACAAAAAATCATCGAACAGCGCCACGGCTTCTTCGCACGGCACGGAGCGATCGTAAACGTCGCCCGCTATCATGACCGCGTCCGGTTTTTCGGTTTCCGCCGCTTTCAGAATTTGCGCCAAAACGACCCTTTGGTCGTCTATCAGAGAACGCTCAAAAAAGCGCTTTCCCAAATGCAGATCCGATAAATGAAACAGCTTCATAAATTTTCCCCTCAATCAAGATAAATTGGTAAGCCAAAGCAGCTTATTGTCCTCAAAGAACGCTTCAACACGTCCCGTATCGTGCAGCCACGACAAATACGAGCGTACTGTGCTGCCGACCAAAACATACTGTTCAAACGTCATTTTAAGCCCGAAATCCGAAAACAGCGTTTGCAAAATCTGCTCGAAGCAGAGCGGTTTTGCACAAATTTCCTCGATCTTATCGGCAACCGACCGCACCGTTTCGATATTGAACCGCGCAAGCTCCGCGATATTGTCCGTCGCCGCCGCGTGCGACGGAACGAACATTTTCGCGTTCATTTTTTCGACGCTTTCCAAGGTTTTCAGATACTCGGCAACGTCGTAAATAAAACTTATTTTGTATTTTTCAATCGTTTCGCGGCTCGACAGGCAGTCCGCCAAAAACACTACGTCGTCGGGAGTGCGAAATCCCATCATATTGAAAAAGTGCCCCGGCAGCGGAACGATCTCGATCTCTTTCGGAAAATCCGCGTCGGAAAAATCCGTCACATCGCTTGACTGCGCGAGCAGGAACTTGTGGCGCAATTCCGCGCAGGGATAACCGCCGTACAAAAACGACGGCTCCAAAACCGGGTACTCCGTGAACGCCTTTTCAATGCCGCTTGAAAATATTTTGCAGCCGGTTTGCTGCTGTAAATGGCGGTTTCCGCCAATGTGATCGGCGTTGGAATGCGTGTTTAGTATTCCGCAAAGCTTCCAACCGTTTTCATCGAGTATCTTTCGCAGTCTGCGCCCCGCGTCCTTGTCGCTGCCGCTGTCTATCAGGTACGCGCCGTTTTCCGCAAGATATACTCCCGCCTTTACGGGGCTGTCTATATAATAGGTGTGCGCGCCGACTTGTATCAATTCGTACATTATGTTTCTCCTTAATAAAATATTGTAAACAGCGTATAGATCTCCGTGATTGTTCCGATAGCTGTGCGGAACGTTTGCCGAAAGCGTTATTTTCTGTTCTGTTTATATTATAATATATAGGAAAATGGCTGTCAAGAGTATTTATAAAAATACCGTGTTGGATTTGCTTTGCATAAAACGCTGCGTTCCCCCGTTGCAGGCGGGGGAACGCAAAAATATGTTGTTTTTAATCAAAGCTTGAAAACGCGCTGATTTCGGATATCGCTGCAAACCCAATTGTCAAGCGCTTTTTCACACGCGCTTTCCCATATCATAAGCGGTTTTCATATATTCGGAATTTTTAATTGCGCCCGGCTCGTAAAAACCGCCCGCGCAGATAACGCCCTTTTCCTCAGCGCCCTCAACGCAGTCCGCGTATCCGCGCATGCATTGAACGGTGCATTCAAGAGAGCTTTGTTCTTTGTCGGCGGCAGCAGCTATGTAATAAAACTCCTTGTTCTTTACCTCTGTCCATCGCGCTACGGTGCGGTCTATAAGAGTTTTAAGCTGTGCGTCGATCGAATAAAAATACACTGGACTTGCAAGAACAATAACGTCGCAGTCAATAATTTTCTGCATGATCTCCGACATATCGTCTTTTACGGCGCACTCGCCGCCGTGCGAGGTGCAGTAATAGCACGCGCGGCAATACCCGATCTTCTTTTCGGATACGCGTATCTTTTCAACCTCGTTCCCCGATTCCAAAGCGCCCTTCATAAATTCATCGCAAAGCAGATCGGAATTTCCTCCTTTTCTGGGACTTCCCGATAAGATCAACACTCTTTTGCCCATGATCATTCCTCCCCGTAAATTTCCTCGATTATCGGAAAAGTGCTCCAAGCCTTAGGCCAGCCGCAGTAAAACGCGAGTTGAGTTACAACTTCAACAAGCTCCTCTTTGGTAATGCCGTGCTCTTTGCCTATGGCGATATGCGCTTTAAGCTGAGGGAAAAGCCCCGCCGAAAACAACGCGGCGATAGTCACCATACTTCTGTCACGCGCCGAGAGTTTGTCCTCGCGCGACCATACCTCTCCGAATAAAACGTCGTCGTTAAGCTCCGCGAATTTCGGAGCGAGTTTGCCCAAATTATCTCTGCCCGCTGTTTGTTTTTTCATAAAATCGCTCCTTTCATAAACTTGCCTTAAGAATTGCCTTGATATCATCTTCGCCGAGCTGTTTGTAACCTCCGCTCATCGGAAATACCGTCGAAGCGATGCCGTCGATCATACTCTCGTCTGCGCCAAGCTCGCCGATATTCATAACAAGACCAAGCTCTTTCATCCAGCTTTCCATAGCAGAAAGACCGTCGAGAACCGTCTGTTCATCGGACTTGCCGTCCGCGTTTACTCCCCAGACGTTTTCGGCAAAGCGCTTGAATTTCGCCAAACCGTAAGGCATAATGTGCTTGTAGTAGGGGAGAGAAACGGCGGCAAGCGTCATTCCGTGAGTTGCGTTTGTGTAAGCGCCGACCGCCTGTCCCAGCATGTGAACGTTCCAGTCGGTGGTTTTGCCCTTTGCCACAAGCGTGTTGAGCGCCCAAGTCGCCGTCCACATAATGTTGCTTCGCGCTTCGTAGTCGTTAGGCTCTTTATTGGCTATGTGGCTTGAGTGAATAAGCGACCTCATAAGACCCTCGCTTAAATAATCGCTTGTGTTGTCGTCCTCGCCCGAAAAATACTGTTCGCAGATATGGTTGAAGATATCGTAAATTCCCGAAACCATTTGATAATGCGGCAGAGTAAGCGTGTATTTCGGATTTAGGATAGAAAAGCGCGGCATAATTTTTTCATCAGCGAAAACGTGACCGACCTTGACTTTCTCCTTTGTGTTCGTAATAACCGAACCCGCATTCATCTCGCTGCCCGTGCCAACCATTGTAAGAACGCAGCCCACGGGTATCGTTTCGCAAGTCGGTTCTTCAAAGTCTACATAGTACTTTTGCCACGGGTCTTTTTCGCAGTTTACGGAAACCGACACGGCTTTCGCGTAATCGCAAACCGAACCGCCGCCAACGGCAAGCAACAGATCCGCCTTGTGAGACTTCGCAATCTCAATTCCCTCGTATAGCTTGTCGAGCGTGGGATTCGGCATAACGCCCGAGATCTCCGCGACGCTCTTGCCGCTTTCCTTAAGAATATTCATAACCTTATCGTAAATACCGTTTTTCTTTATAGACTCCTTGCCATAGATAAGCACGACGTTTTTGCCGTATTTTGCAAGCTCTCCGCTTAAATTCTCAAGAGAATTCTCTCCGAAATAGAGCTTTGTGGGGTTGCAGTAAGTAAAATTTCCGATCATTTCGCCGCCTCCAAATTATTGTATTCTTCGTCCGTTACGGGTTCGCACCATTCGGTTTTGCAGTTCTCTCCCGGCACTTCAACGGCAAGGTGCTAAAACCACGAGCCGTTCGCCGCGCCGTGCCAGTGCTTAACGTTCGCGGGAATGTTCACCACATCGCCCGCTTTCAGCTTTCGAGGAGCTTTTCCCCATTCCTGATACCAGCCCTCTCCCGCTGTCACAAGAAGCATTTGTCCGCCGCCCTTATCCGCGTGGTGAATATGCCAGTTGTTGCGGCAGCGAGGCTCAAATGTCACGTTTCCAATGGGCACCTGCTCGGTCGAAAGCATATTAAGATAGCTTTGACCAACAAAATATTTTGCAAACGCATCGTTCTTCCCGCCGATCTTGAAAACGCTTAATTCTTCCATAGTTACATCCTCCTTAAAGTTTACACCATTTCTTGATTTCCCTTACTGAACGTTCCACGCTTCCGCCGTGTATCGCCAAGCCTTTTTTCAGCGTGGCATTCGGGCAGAGCCTTGCGATGTCGCTCTCGCTTTTTCCCATACCGCTGCCCTCATGAGTACAGAACGGTTTGATAGTCTTTCCCGAAAGATCGAACCTTTCCAAAAACGTGAACATCGCCATAGGCATCGTGCTCCAATAATTCGGAAAGCCGAGATAGATCGTATCAAACTCCGCAATGCTTTCGGGACATCTTTTAAGCTCGGGACGCGCGTTTCGCTTTTGATCGGCTTGCGCTTCGGCGATACATTCATTATAGTTTTTTGAATACGGCACGCTCTGCTCCACCTTAAAAAGCTCGCCGCCCGTATATTCCGCGATCTTCCGAGCTACCAGCTCCGTGTTCCCGACCGGCAGATCTTTGATCTCGCCGTTTACGTAATTCTCGTCGGCTCTTGAATAATACGCTATCAATATCTTTGACATTATTTCACCCCTTTTTATCACTAATAATAGATAAATTAAACTTGCGGCGTTTTCGCTGTAAGTTTGTTGTCTTTATTATACCACAGAATTCCTTGACACGGAATATCCGATGTGTTATAATGGTATTAACCTAAAGTTTATAGAAAAGAGGTGCCATAGTATGTATGACATAACGCTTGAAACATTTATTACGGCGGCTGACTGCGGCAGCTTTACAAAGACGGCGGAGCGGCTGTTTATTTCACCGACCGCTGTAATGAAGCAGATAAACGCTCTCGAAAGCCGACTTGAATTGAAGCTTTTTAAGCGAAATTCAAGCGGCGTTAAGCTTACGCCCGCGGGCGAAATTATTTACAAAACTGCAAAGCGCATTATCGAATACTCAAAAAAAGCCGTCGCCGAAGCGCAGGCGGCGACCGAGGCTTACAACACGACTTTTTGTGTGGGAACGTCGCTTTTAAATCCCGCCAAACCGTTTATGGACTTGTGGTACAAGCTGAACGGCGAATTTCCAGACTACAAACTGCACCTTGTGCCGTTTGAGGACGACCACGAGGGTATTCTCTCCGAAATAGGGAAGTTGGGCGAGAAATTAGATTTTCTGATAGGCGTATGCGATTCAAAGCAGTGGCTGTCGCTGTGTAATTTCGAGCCGCTCGGTCAATACAAGAAAATGATAGCCGTGCCGCGCGAACACCCGTTGACGCACAAAAGCTCCGTGAAGCTTGAAGATCTTTACGGCGAGACGCTCATAATGGTAAAGCGCGGCGATTCCGAGGTGAACGATGATATCCGCGCCTATCTTGAAAAAAATCACCCGCAAATAAAAATAGAGGACGCACCTCAGTTTTACGATCTTGACGTATTCAACCGCGCCGTGCAAACGGGCAGCGCCCTGCTTACTTTGGAATGCTGGCGCGAGGTTCATCCGGCGCTCGTTTCGATACCCGTTGAATGGGAGCGCAGCATACCATACGGGATATTGTACCCGCTTGACCCGTCCGACGATATTTTGAGATTTATAGAGTGCGTGAGGAAAAATCGCGCCGCCGGCGGCTAACTTTAGGCAATACCGTACAAAACGCGCAGGTTGACGGAACGTCAACACTCGCGTTCTTTGTGCGGTGTTGCTTTTATTTTACCTATAAAAAATCCGTGCGCCAACACAGATTTTATAAAAATGTAAAGTCGTTTAATAATACACTCTACATAAATAAAGCAGTTTGATAAAATTTGTTGCGTAATCCATTATTTAAGTAATTTAGCTAAACTTTTAGGAAAATTTTTTAAAAATTTTAAAGTTTTTTGTGAAAAAATGTTGACAAAAACGATTACATGTGCTATAATGTATTCAACGACATAGATGTATGCTGATTTTGCATAACAGATTTATAAAGCTTGTCATCAAAATCAAATTTATGTTTTTGATCGACGGCATACTTTCTCGAACGGTTGAAAGGGGGATTTAATACGCAATATTTGCTTTGCGGGCAGCAAGTTCACTAAAATACATTTGCATAATGTTGAAGAAAGGAAATGTGCTATGACACAGTCGAATCCTCGGAAATGTAATCCGTTACTTAAAAAATGTAATCCGTTACTTGGCGTGGTGCTCGCGTTGTCGATGCTGTTAGGCGTTGTTGGAACGTACTTCTCGGCAACTAACACGGTTGCGGATGCGGCAGGTTCTATGCGCGGAATGTCCGCGGCGCAGATAGTTGCCGATATGGGCGCGGGCTGGAATATGGGCAACTCGCTTGAATCCGAAAACAACGAGACGGGTTGGGGCAATCCGCGTATCACCAAAGATATGGTGAACGCCATTGCAAAGCAGGGCTACTCCACTATCAGAATTCCCGTAAGGTGGGACGACAACTATTCGAACCCGTCAAACTACACGATAAACTCTTCTTATTTAAATAGAGTTGAGAAAGTCGTAAACTACGGTCTGGACGCGGGTATGTACGTTATCATCAACGTTCATCACAACGATCTCCAGACTATGATCTCCTACGACGATTGGCAGAATCAGCGTATCGCAAACGAGCTTAAAGCTATCTGGACGCAAGTCGGCAACCGCTTTAAGAACTACGGCGACAAACTGGTGTTCGAGGTCAACAACGAACCGCGCTGCGGCGACGACTGGGGCGGCAACGAGACGTTCTATAACGCGGTGAACACGACCAACGAAGCCGCGAGAGCCGCTATCAGAGCGACAGGCGGCAACAACTCCAAGCGTCTTGTTATGATGCCTACCTACTGCGCTTCCGCGGATTCGCCCAAGGTATGGGGCTGGAAGAAGCTCGCTAACGACGATATGGTAGCGGTATCCATTCACGCTTACAAGCCTTGGGATTTCGCTTACGAGGGCAACGGTCATAACGACTGGCGCGACAGCGACTACAACGAGCTTAAAGGCATTTTCGACGAGCTTAATTCCGCGTTCGTAAGCAAGGGAATCCCCGTTGTTATCGGCGAATTCGGCGCGACCGACAAGAACAACTACTCAGCCAGAGCAAAGTACGCGGAGATCTACGCGCAAATGGCTAAAGACCGCGGAATGGCGTGCGTTTGGTGGGATAACAACGCAACGGGCTACGGCGGCGAACATTTCGGTATCTTCAACAGAAATTCCAACTCGTTTACTTATCCCGATATCGCCAACGCGATGATAAAGGTTTACGGTAAAAGCTCAAGCGGCGGCAATAGCGGCGGCAACACGGGCGATACCGGCAACACGGGCAGCAGTTCTTCCTCCGATTACGTTTCTCTGTTCTACGGCAACGCAAGCGCCTCCAACTGGGGTCAGGCTGTCGATGTTGCTACAACGAGATTTGGCGGCAAATTCGACGCGAACAACATTAAGAGCGGCGGTCACTTCTATGTTGAATACAGTGGCACTAAGGGCGAACTGGAGCTTATTCTTCAAAGTATGAGCGGCGGCGCGGGCTGGGCGAAAGTATCTCCGAGTGAACAAGGCAGTGCAAACGGTCATTATTTCGCGAAATATTCTTACGACAACTGTGTAAAGGCGTTCGGCTCCAACAACTTCAGCGGACTGCTCGACAAGATCTATGTAGGCGCTACGAGCAAATCCGTTACCGTTTACTCTCTTTGCTATGATTTCGGCAAATCCTCGGGCAGCTCGGGTAACACGGGCGATTCGGGCAACACGGGCAATACAGGCGACTCGGGCAACACGGGCGGCACAACGACTTCGGACGGCTTCCGCACCAACGGCACCAAGATACTCGACGCGAACGGCAACGAGTTCGTTATGAGAGGCGTGAATGTTTCTCACGCTTGGTTCCCGAACAACACCGAAGAATCCATCAAGGGCGCTGCGGCAACAGGAGCGAACACCGTGCGCGTGGTGCTCTCCAACGGTCAGCAATACACAAAGACCTCCGTTTCCGAGGTCAAGAAGATAATCGATCTCTGCAAGAACAACAAGCTGGTGTGCATACTTGAAGTGCACGACGCGACGGGCAAGGACGACACCTATTCTCTCGATCGTGCGGTAGATTACTGGAAAGAGATCAAGGATGTCCTTAACGCGAACAAGGAATACGTTATAGTCAACATAGCAAACGAATGGTATGGCACTTGGAACGGTTACGAGTGGGCGGAAGGCAACAAAAAAGCCGTTAAGTCTCTCAGAAGCGCGGGCATCGAGAACATGCTCATCGTTGACTGCGCGGGCTGGGGTCAGTATCCCGATTCCATCAAGGACTACGGCAAGTCTGTTTATCAGGCGGATCCCAACAAGAACCTCGCGTTCTCCATTCACATGTATGAATACGCGGGAGGCGACGCAAACACCGTTAAGACCAACATCAACAACGCGCTTGGCACGGGTGTTCCCGTTATTATCGGCGAGTTCGGCGGACGTCACTCCAACGGCGACGTTGACGAATACACCATTATGAGCTACTGCCGCGAAAAGAACGTCGGCTATCTCGGCTGGTCTTGGAAGGGCAACAACAGCGATCTCGCTTATCTTGACATTGCAAACAATTGGAACGGCACCTCCCTCACCGAATGGGGCAACACACTGGTTAATGATACCAACGGCATCAAGAATACCTCTAAGATCTGTTCCGTTTACCCCGGCGGCACAAGCGGCAGCACCGGAAACACGGGTGACACAGGCGACACAGGCGACACGGGTAACACGGGCAACACGGGCAACACAGGCAACACAGGCAACACAGGCAACACGGGCAACACGGGCAGCGGTGCAACCGATCAGTACATTTCGCTGTTCTACGGCAAATCATCCTCGTCTAACTGGGGTCAGGCTGTCGACGTTGCAACAACGAGATTTGGCGGCAAATTCGACGCAAACAACATCAAGGCAGGCGGACATTTCTACGTTGAGTACAGCGGCACGCGCGGCGAACTTATTTTGCAGAGCATGAGCGGCGGCGCAAGCTGGGCTAAGGTCAAAGCAAGCGAAACAGGCAAGGCGAACGGTCACAGCTACGCAAAGTACTCTTATGACAACTGTGTAAAGGCGTTCGGTTCCAACAACTTTGCCGGTCTGCTTGACAAGATCTATGTAGGCTCTACTAACAAATCCGTTACCGTTTACTCTCTTTGCTATGATTTCGGAAATTCTTCCGGCAACACAGGCAACACAGGCAACACAGGTAACACGGGTAATACAGGCAACACCGGCAGCTCGAGCGGCGACGCTTACGTATCGGCGTTCTGGGGCAATTCAAGCGCAAGCTGGTGGAATCAGGCAGTTTCCGTAATGACTAAAAAGAACGGCGGTCAATTCGACGCGAACAACATCAAGCGCAACGGTTACTTCTATGTTGAGTATTCGGGAACCGAGCGTGAACTTGAACTTGTTCTGCAAAGCTGGAGCGGCGGCGCAAATTGGGCAAAGGTAGACGCTAATGAATATGGTTCTGCCAACGGTCACTGCTTCGCGAAGTTCAGATACGACAAAATCGTGAATGCTTTCGGCAGCGACTTCGGCAAGCTGGATCAAATTCACGTCAGCGCAAAGAACGGCAGCATCACGGTTTACTCTGTATGCTACTGCTACCCCTCGTAACAATGTAGGACATCAGAAAATTTTCTTCTAATATAAAAACACACAGCGAAAGATCTCGTCGAAAATCGGCGGGATCTTTCGTTGTGTTGCAGCACTTTTGTTTATATCAAAAAACATATATGAGTATGCGAAAATAATCATTTAAAAATTTTAAAAAGTGTGGTAAAATTAAAGTGCAAGGTGAAAATAATTGGTAGTTTTCAACAAATTTTCACAAAGAGATTTAGGAGGGTATAATTATGGCTAGATTTTGTTTACCGCGTGATGTGTATCATGGAAAGGGCGCTCTTGAGAATTTGAAAAATCTTAAGGGTAAAAAAGCTGTCATTGTTGTCGGAGGCGGCTCAATGAAGAAGTTTGGCTTTTTGCAGAAAGCCGAGGATTACTTAAAGGCTGCGGGTATGGAGGTATCGCTCATTGAGGGAGTTGAACCCGATCCGTCCGTAACCACCGTTATGAACGGCGCTCAAAAAATGCTGGAGTTTGAGCCGGATTGGATAGTTGCAATGGGCGGCGGTTCGCCTATCGACGCGGCTAAGGCAATGTGGATAAAGTACGAGTATCCCGACTGCACGTTCGAGGATATGTGCAAGGTATTCGGAATTCCCGAACTGCGCAAAAAAGCGCACTTCTGCGCTATTTCCTCGACTTCCGGCACGGCTACGGAAGTTACCGCGTTTTCGATAATCACGGACTACGATAAGGGCATAAAATATCCGATTGCCGACTTTGAGATCACGCCCGATGTGGCGATCGTCGATCCCGATCTTGCCCAGACAATGCCGCAGAAGCTCTGCGCTCATACGGGCATGGACGCAATAACTCATGCGATCGAGGCATATGTTTCCACTGCTAATTGCGACTACACGGACGCTCTTGCCATTCACGCTATCGAGATGATACAGGCTGACCTTATCAAGTCCTACAACGGCGACACAGACAGCCGTGCGAATATGCACAATGCACAGTGTCTCGCGGGCATGGCGTTCTCGAACGCGCTGCTCGGCATCGTGCACTCCATGGCGCACAAGACCGGCGCTGCGTTCGCCGACTACGGCGCGCATATCATTCACGGCGCGGCAAACGCAATGTACTTGCCGAAAGTTATCGCGTTCAACGCCAAAGATCCCGCGGCTAAAAAGCGTTATGGCGTTATCGCGGACTATATGCACCTCGGCGGAAGCAATGACGATGAAAAGGTAGAGCTGCTTATCAAGTACCTGCGCGGTATGAACGATCAGCTTAAGATCCCGCACTGCATTAAGAACTACGGCGCGGACAGTTATCCCTGCGACCAGGGCTTCGTTCCCGAGAACGTGTTCCTTGAAAGACTGCCCGAAATAGCTAAGAACGCTATCGGAGACGCATGCACAGGCTCCAACCCGAGACAGCCCTCTCAGGAGGAGATGGAGAAACTGCTTAAGTGCTGCTACTACGACACCGAGGTTGATTTCTGATAACTCGATTTGATCGGGGTATTCGTTAATTTATTAAACCGCTCCAAATGCTTGGAGCGGTTTTTGCGGAACAATTCAATTTATGGCAACCGCACATTTGGCAAAAAAAGACCGCGCTTGCCAATAAAAACGGAAAGCACGGCTTATGTATTCATTTATGCAGTACGCCTTAAATTGACGCGGAATAGTTCGGCGCTTCTTTGGTAATATAAATATCATGCGGGTGCGACTCTTTAAGTCCCGCGCCGGTGATCTTAACGAATTCGGCACGCTCCTGAAGCTCGGGGATAGTCGGACAGCCGCAGTAGCCCATACCGCTTCTGATACCGCCGACAAGCTGGAAGATCGTATCCGCAACGTTTCCCTTGTAAGGAACGCGCCCCTCAACGCCCTCGGGAACGAGTTTCTTCGCGTTGCCTTGGAAGTATCTGTCGGCGGAGCCTTGCTTCATAGCCGCAAGACTTCCCATTCCGCGGTAAACCTTGAACGAACGTCCCTGATAGATCTCCACGTCGCCCGGTGCCTCCTCGCAGCCCGCCAACAGCGAACCGAGCATTACAACGTTAGCGCCCGCCGCCAGAGCTTTTACGATATCGCCCGAGTATTTGATGCCGCCGTCCGCGATAATGGGAACGCCGTACTTCGCCGCCGCGCACGCGCAGTCGTAGACCGCCGTGATCTGCGGCACGCCGATACCCGCCACAACTCGAGTTGTGCATATCGAGCCGGGTCCAATGCCGACTTTGACCGCGTCCGCGCCCGCTTTTATGAGATCTTCGGCGGCGGCGGCGGTCGCGACGTTGCCCGCGATTATCTGAATGTCGGGGAACGCGTTCTTGACTTTATCGAGCGTTACCATAATGTTCTTGGAGTGTCCGTGCGCCGAATCGAGAACAAGTACGTCCGCCTGCGCTTTAATAAGCGCACCCGCTCTTTCAAGCACGTCAGGAGTGATGCCGATAGCCGCGCCGCAAAGCAGACGACCGCTCTTGTCGCGTGCGGTGTGCGGATACTGCACGGATTTTTCGATATCTTTTATCGTAATAAGCCCCTTAAGATTGCCGTTTTCATCGACAAGCGGCAGCTTTTCGATCTTGTGCTTGCGAAGAATTTCCTGAGCCTGAGCCAAAGTAGTGCCCACGGGCGCGGTAATGAGGTTTTCTTTTGTCATTACCTCGCCGATGACTTGATTGGGGTCGGAAATAAAGCGCAGATCGCGGTTGGTAAAAATTCCCACGAGCTTTCCGTTCTCAACGATCGGCACACCCGAGATCTTGTATTTACCCATCAGCCTGTCGGCATCCGTTACGGTGTCGACGGGAGAAAGGAAAAACGGGTTCACGATAACGCCGTTTTCGGAACGCTTCACCTTGTCTACCTCGTCCACTTGCTGTTCGATACTCATGTTCTTGTGAATAATGCCCACACCGCCCTCGCGCGCTATCGCTATTGCCATTTTGGATTCCGTTACGGTATCCATAGCCGCCGTCATAATGGGCGTGTTCAGCTGAATGGTCTTGGTCAGCTGAGTTTTGATGTCGATCATATTCGGCGTAACGTCGCTTTTCGCGGGTATAAGCAGAACGTCGTCGAATGTCAGTCCTTCTTTAACGAATTTTTTGTCGAAATCTGTGTTTAACATACAGAAAATTACCTCCCCTTTTGTCTTCCTCGTAGTTATATTAAATTCTATTATACTACATATTTTGATTTTTTTCAAGTCTAACAAAAAAGAAAAATAACCAAATATCTTTAAATTTTTTGGCTCGGTTTGGAACATTTTAACGCACTTGTTAAAAAATCGAAAAAAAGTAAGGTTTCGCTCTTGACTTCACGCGCGGTTTATTATAAAATATATATTGTATGGAGTAAAAGCGGCGGTTTGCCTTATGATAGATCACTGCGGCTTTTGAATTGGAAAGGGTACGATTGTAATGAAAAATATAATCACCTCCGCTTCGCTGCTTTCATGCGATCTCGGCAATATCGCGGGCGAGGTTCGCCGCTGTGAGAGCGCGGGCGTTGATTGGATACATTTTGATGTTATGGACGGACGGTTCGTGGAGCAGATAACCTATGGTTCGCCCGTGCTTAAGTGCATAAAAAAAACGACCTCAATGCCGTTGGACGTTCACCTTATGGTGGAAGACCCGACAAAGCAGATAGATCTTTTCGCCGACGCGGGCGCGGACATCATAACTATCCACGCGGAAAGCGGCTGCGATGTGCCGTTGTGTTTGGAGAAAATACACGAGCGCGGCTTGAAAGCGTCGGTGGCGATAAAGCCCGCTACCCCTGCCGAACGCGCTTTGGATTTTATGGAACAGTGCGATATGATATTGGTGATGACCGTGGAGCCGGGTTACGGCGGACAGGGCTTTATGGCGGATATGATGCCGAAGGTCGAAAAGATTCGCCGCTATGCCGACGAGCATGGCTGTTCAATTGACATTCAAGTGGACGGCGGTATAAACTCCGAAACCGCCAAAACAGCCATTGCCGCGGGCGCAAACGTGCTTGTCGCGGGAACCAGCCTGTTTAAAGCAAAGAATATGCGTGAGCTTAACGCCGCGCTGAAAGGATAACAATAATGATAAAACTCGCCGAGCGTGAACCGCGCCGCGTGTATCTTGAAAGAACCATGATAATGGCGCTTTTGCTGATCCCCGCTGTGTTTTTGCAGGGCGCGCGCGCCGCTTTCGTCGCGGTGATGAGCGTTTTGATATATATGATAACGGACGCGTTATGCTGTCTGTTCAGAAAAATAAAATATGATGTTAAGGACTCTGCTGTGCCGTTTTGGGGATTGGCTTCCGCGCTGATGATGCCGGTGACCGTCCCGGTTTGGCTTATCGTTATGTCGGCGCTGCTGAGCGTTGTGATAGGCAAGCATCTTTTCGGCGGTTCGGACAATATAATTTTTAGCCCGACCGCTATTTCAACGGCTTTTCTTATCGTCTGTTACCCCGCCGATATGCTGTATTTCCCGAAATTCGGCGATAAGATCTCGGTATTCGAGCAATATTCGGGCACGGTCAGCCGCTCGATAGATTACTCGCTGTACATTCACAGCGTCCCCTCGCAAAGCGTCGGCGACACCTTGATGGGGCTTGTATCAGGACCCATAGGCGCGGTCTTTACGGGACTTATTCTGGTGTGCGGTTTGTGTATGGCGTTCCGCAGAAGCAGCAGCTTTTTTGTGACTTTTCCGTGTCTCTTGACGGCGGGACTGCTCGCGTTCTTTTTCCCGAGAGCGGGAATTAACGGGCTGCAGTCGGTGGCGTATGAGTTTTCATCGGGCTATCTGGTTTTCGGAACGGTCTTTCTTGCCGCAGAGCCTTACAGAATACCAAAGCGAACGGCGGGCAAAATACTTTACGGGGTTATGCTCGGCTGCACCGCGATGATATTCAGAGCGTTCGGAAAAACGGAGGGCAGCTTTGTTTTCGCGCTGCTTATTACCTGTGCGCTGTGTTCGAGCTTTGACAGAATAGTGGAGAACGTGGTGTATCTCAAAAGAACCTATCTTAATATGTTCGAGAAATCAAAAACACAGATACAGGGCGGTTCCATGAAGCTTACCGACACGCAGGAGATAGAGCTTCCCGAAAAGTACCGCTACAATATGCCGCCCATCGACGGCAAGGTTACTAAGATGCGCCGTTCCCGCAGAAGAAAAGACAAAGCCGCGCAAAACGGCTCAAAGCCCGCGGAGGAGGATAACGAGAATGAACAAAAGTAAACGCTCCGTGAGCCTTGACGGGCTGCTCAGGCAGAACATAGTTTTGATGAGCGGGCTTGTCACCGCGCCGATCATCGTTGCTGCGACATCCGGAGAACGCGCGCTGGTGCTGGTGCTGAGTTTCTTTATGATGAGCTACACGAGCATTTTGCTGTGCCGCTTCATTCCGCGAAAGATAGTCTATTCGGTAAGAACGATGCTTTATGCCGTGGTCGCGGCGGGATTGTTTATACCCACGGTCGTTTTGTTGGAAAAATGGTTTCCCGAAACGACAAAAAACGTTATGCTTTATATAGAACTGCTTACCGTAAATTCCCTGCTGCTCGCCAAGACCGAGACGCGCTTCTATTTGAAGCCCTACGGCGCAATGGCGGTCGATGCGTTTATATATGTTCTGGGTTACGCTTTGGCGGCGTTTATCGTGGGGATTATCCGCGAACTGTTGGCGTTTGGAACGTTTTTCGGAATGCGCTGGTTTGATCCGCTCATGCCCGCCGCGAAATCGCCGTTCTTCGGTTTTATGCTCGTCGGGATATTGGCGGCGGTGTGCCGCGCCGTTACGGGAAAACGCGTCAGCGCGAAAAAGAAGCTCTCCCGTGACAGACGAGGGGAGGGCACGATATGACGTTAAGCGGCGTTATCGCAAAAATTATAAGTCTCGCGATGATCTCCATTTTTACGCAAAACGCTATCTTTGACAGAGCTTTCGGCGCGAACGTGGCGATCTACGCTTCGCGAAACGACAGGCACGTCACGGGCTTTACGTTCGGCGTTACCGCGATGACGACAATAGCGTCTGTCGTCACTTATTTCATAGATAAGCCGATGCTGGCTCTGCCAAACGGATATTATTTTATGCCGCTGATATATATAGGCGTTATCGGCGTGCTGTATGTTGCGGGGCTGTTCGTGCTGTGGAAATTCTTTCATAAGACCTACAAAAACGTAAGAAAATACGCGCATCTCGCGATATTCAACTGCGCGGTCATAGGCGCGCTGTTTCTGAACTCCAACTACGGCAGCGACCTGCCGAGCTATATCGGCTACGGCTTCGGTTCGGGTGTCGGTTTCTTTCTCGCGTGCTTTTTGCTGAACATAGCGCACGAGCGGCTTGACAGCGATAAAATTCCGCGTATTTTTCGAGGATATCCGATAATGCTTATTTATATAGGTATAATGTCTCTCGCGCTTAACATACTCATCGGATACACGGCCGATTTTTAACGATTTGAAAGGAGAGTTTCCGTATAATGCCACCAAAGAAAACAAACATCAAAATAAAACGCAGCAAATTTAATCTCTACAACAAAAAGAAAAGCAAGGCGCAGCGTGTTTTGCGCGTGATAATCACGATAATTGTCGTGTGCGGCTTGGGCGTGCTGGGCTATGGACTTGGCAAGCCGCTTATCAAGTATATTCAAGAAAAAGGCTCCAATACGGAATCTGACGTCTCCTCGGCGATCACCGCCATTATAAACTCTCAAATCGAGCAAACTACAAGCGAACAGACAGTTTCAGAGAATGTCTCCAGTACCGAAAGCGTTGAAGAAAGCGAGCCGCCCGCACCTCTGACGACCGACAAGGTATATTATCTCGCGGAGGACGCGGCTTTAAGCGAGGCAAGTCTTTCGGCTGCCGTTGAGGAAGCCAAAAACTCGGGCTGTTCCGTCGCGGCGGTAACTTTAAAGAATGCCGACGGCTATATGCTCTATAAAACCGAAATAGCGGGCGTCAAGGATACCGAGATCGTGACGGGAACTCTCACGGCGGCGCAGATCGCCGAGAAAATAAGCGCTGCGGGGCTAACTCCCGCGGCGAGAATAAACACTCTTATGGATAAGATAGGCGCGGTCTACACCGAGGGTAACTACGAGCTTGCGGGTGCTCAGGGCGGCGGCTGTTGGCTTGACAACGCGCAAAGCAAGGGCGGCAAGCCGTGGCTTTCGCCGTTTAAAGAAAAGACCGTAGGCTATATCGGGAATGTCTCCGCAGAGCTTTCCAAAGCGGGCTTTAAGCAGATAATCTGCGTTAATACCCGCTATCCCGCGTTCCACGGCGTGGACATTTCCACCTACCTCAACGATCTTCCGCTGAACGACAGCGCAAAACGCGCGGAAGCCTTGTGGAACGTTGTAAATTCCGCAAAGGAAAACGCCGAAAACGGCGGCGCGGAGCTTTGGCTTGAAATGAGCGGAGCCGGCGTTGTTGCCGAAACGCGCGACTGCACCGACGCGGAGCTTATCCTTAATGGGGAGAAACTTTCGACAGTCAAAATCGCGGTCAATTACGACGTGACCGAGGAAATTCTGAAAAACGCGGAAACCTCGAGTACTTCGAGTTCCTCTGCAAACGCTTCCGCAACATCCAACGCGGCTGAAGAAGGCTCCGTGGAATACCGAACTGCCAAGAGGTTTATAGAAAAGGCAAATTCGGCATTGGGCGGCGCGCAGTTCGCCGTTCGTCTGCCGACCGCGCTTTCGGGGCAGGCGCTCGAGGACGTTACAAAGGCGCTTTCCGAAGCGGGTATTGCAATACTGTAAAAATCCGCCTTAAGCGGTAATTTATAAACACATCACATTAGGAACAAAAGAACATAGGAGGAATTTATGAACCATTTTATTATTATGACGTCAAGCGCGGCGCAAACGACTGCCAACGGAACAACGGGCGGAGTGTTGGGAATGTTGACGATGATCGTGCCGCTGGCGCTTATGGTGCTGGTGTTCTGGCTGCTTATCATACGCCCCGAAAAAAAGCGCTCCAAGGAAATGCAGAATATGCTCAATTCCTTGCAGGTTGCCGATGAAGTCGTAACAAACGGCGGCATTATCGGGCTTGTGGTTTCCGTAAACAAGGATACCGTGCTTATCGAAACAGGCTCGGACCGCACTAAGATACGCGTGCTGAAATCGGCGATCGCGAAGTGCAACACGGAGCACGAGGCTCCCGCGGATGTTGAGGATACCGCAAAGGCAAAGAAAAACAAAAAGGGGAAGACAGAGATCAAGTAATGGGCGAGGATTTACGCGTAGTCAAAACCAAAACCTTTATCCGCAACGCGCTGTTTGAACTAATGGGCGAAAAGCGGCTCGAAAAGATAACCGTTTCGGAGGTCTGCGCCCGCGCAAAAATAAACCGCAAAACGTTTTACAGCCACTACCGCTCCACAACAGACGTTATAGAAGAACTTGAAAACGAGGTTTTGGGCGAATTTTCAGCTATTCTGAGACGCGGCGGCGACAGCATTCTGGACATCGGCGCGGCGATCCGCGATATTAGTGCGACTATTGAGCAGCGAAGCGATTTTTTTAAGCAGCTAATGCGTCAAAATCCCGATTTGTTCAACAACGGCAAGATAAAAGCAATGCTGTGCAGAGTTATTACGGTGTCGCTGAAAAACGCGGGCGCGCTTACGGACAACGAAGCAGCGCTGAACGCCGCGGCGGAATTTTCGATCTCCGGAGTGCTGTCGCTGTATTCCGCGTGGTTTGACGGCGACTGCCGCGAGGAACTTTCGTTCATCACGGAAACGGCGGTGAATATGGTAACGCGCGGACTTTCGGCATACGTTTCCGAGGAAAAGCTCTCGGCGATGAAACTCAATTGACATTGAAAAGTTGACAGTTGACAGTTTAAATGCGAATTTGTCAACCGCAAACAATAAACCAAAAAGGTGGGATTTATTATGACAGACGAAAAAGGAAAGCTGTTTTCAACAAGAAGTATGGTGTTTATGGCGCTGTTTGCCGCGCTTATCTGCTTTGCCGCGCCGTTCTCGATACAGGTGGGACCTATCCCGATAACGCTCGCGACGTTCGCTATCTATCTTGCGGGCACGGTGCTGGGCGCTAAGCGCGGAATGATTGCCGTTATCGTGTACATTCTTTTGGGCGCGGTCGGGCTTCCCGTTTTCTCGGGATTTACGGGCGGCTTCGCAAAATTGCTCGGACCTACTGGCGGCTACATAATCGGATATGTTCCGCTTGTTATTATAGCGGGACTGTTCGCGGAAATGAAAGTAAACAAGATTCCGCGCGCGGTCACAACAGTTATCGGAATGATAGCCGCAACCGCTGTTCTTTACGCGTTTGGCACGGCGTGGTTTATGATACTTACCGGTAAAGATCTTCTCTCGTCGCTTAACCTGTGCGTGCTGCCGTTTTTGCCCGGAGACAGCATTAAAATCGCGTGCACGGCTGCAGTATCTGTTCCGCTGAAAAATAAGCTTAATCACATAATGTTTAATACGGTGAAGAAATAAATTATGGAATCGGCGTTAATTGTTGCGGTTCAGGCTGTTATAATGCTGATACTTTTAAGCGTCGGCTATGGACTGTACAAGGGAAAACTCCTCGGCGACGAAGCAGCCAAGCAGTTATCGAATATTACGATATCAATAATAAATCCTATTGTTATTTTTAATTCTTATCAAACCGAATTCGACCCCGAAAAGCTTCGGGGTCTCCTTGTGGCGCTTATTTTATCGTTTGCGGCACAGGGAATATTGGTCGGTGCGGCGACAATAATCGTCCGCGCGAACCACGACGGTTACGAAACGGAACGCTTTGCGCTTTCATACTCAAACTGCGCGTTTATGGGAATTCCGCTTGTAGAAGCGACATTCGGTTCGGACGGAGTGTTGTATCTTACCGCGTTTATCACGGCGTTCAATGTGTTTATGTGGACGCACGGCGTTGTTTTGATGGGCGGAAGCGGACAAAAAACCGCCAAAGAGCGTTTGAACGCGCTGCTGAAGATACTTGTTTCACCCGCGATCCTTTCTATAGTGTTAGGTCTGATTTTCTTTTTCACAGGCTTTCGGCTTCCCGAAGTTATTCAGCAGCCGCTGAATTATCTCGGCTCAATGAATACGCCGCTTGCGATGATCGTTTCGGGCGCCACGATAGCCGGAGCGGGGCTTTCCGACTGCTTCAAAAGCCGCCGCGTTTACCTTTTGCAAAGCGTAAAGCTGTTGATCGTGCCCATTTTGCTGGCAGCGCTGTTTGTTCCCATGCGGATTTTCGGCATTGACGCTTCAATTGTGAATACTGTCTTGATAGCCGCGGCGGCTCCTACGGCTTCGGCGACGATAATGTTTGCTTATAAATTCGGCAGGGACGAGAAGCGCGCTTCAAACCACTTTGCGCTTTCTACCATTGCAAGCATTATCACAATTCCCTTGATTTTGACGCTTTCGGGTATTTTTAACAGCTTGTACTGATTTTCTTTCAATGTGCAAAGCTTCAATGCCTTGCAATAACATATACATTGACAGCAAATCTATGCATTTTTTGTTCTGATATTTCGTCATATTGTGCAAAGTGCAAAAAAAATGTGACTAAATTTTGTTAAAAAATAGTGTTGCAAATCTGCGAATAAAATGGTATAATTATACTGTAAGATATGTGTGAGATAGTATTGCGGTTTTTGCCGCGTACTTCTTAATATATTTTCCCCAATTATTTTCAGCCGATTATCTGTTTTCCCCAAACAGGCGGCATTTGATTTCAGTTACCGCAGACACCCCCTTGTCTGCGGGATTTTTTTATCCGATCATGGATTTTACGAGTGACATTTCCCTTTAACCAAAAACGCATTGTTGAACTGCTTAAAACGTTTTTAGACAGCTGCAATTCTTTCGGCAAATTGTACAAAATCAATGCAGGCAGACTAAAGCATGTCAAGACAATTTTTGTGCAAGATGACGGAAAACGCGGGTAAGCAGACGCCAAATCCTCAAAGTGTGTCGCTACATTGACAAAAGTTGATAAAAAATGTTGAAATATTCTTGCAATTTCACAACAAATGTGCTATAATAATAATTGAGAAATTAAATTTTTAAGAAAGGACATATTAAATCGGGGCACGCGCATACGATT
Source organism: uncultured Clostridia bacterium (assembly GCA_947627465.1). Classification (GTDB taxonomy): domain Bacteria; phylum Bacillota; class Clostridia; order Oscillospirales; family Ruminococcaceae; genus CAG-115. The sequence goes on along the minus strand of CANQWD010000002.1, from coordinate 90,706 downwards.
TAAAGGGGAATTTCTTAAGAGAAAGGCTGTGAATATTATGGCAAACAACATTCAAAATACGGCATTGTCCGAAGGCATCGTGTTAATGGAGAAGTGTATCGAAACAATGCTTTCTGAACAGCGCAAAACCGCACACAACGCAATTGATATGGACGATTGGAACAAGGCGGAAGAAATTCTCGCAGAGACCAAGAAGAACATTAAGAGCATTGAAAGTTTAAAAACCAAGTTCGCTGAATTTAAGGGGGAAGCAGTGAAACTGGGTTTTTTGCCAGGAAACAAAACGGCTGAAAAAACTGCTGTTGAAGTTCCCAAAAGCGAGGTTAAACCCGAACCTAAACCTGAGCAGAAGCCGGCGCCTAAGCCCGAGCCAAAATCCGAACCTAAGCCGGAACCCAAGCCCGAGCCAAAACCGGAACCCAAGCCCGAACCAAAACCGGAACCCGAAAAAATTGTCATAAAACCAAGCTCCGAGGCCAAATCGGAAATACTCGATATGGAAATGTCGGACTTCGATCCCGAGCCGGAACCCGAGGCGGCAGATCCTATCGTTGAAGCGTGCGAAAGCTTGATAATCAAGTTCCCGTTCTCAATGAAGCTTATATATTCCAACGCGAAGATCGGCAAGTTCTTCACGTCGGACGACGTTATTGCCGAAAACGATATGAGCAAGCCCAAACAGCTCAGCAACGGTTTGTGGGTAGAAACCAACGTTCCCGAAGAAAGGGTGCAGAGCTTTATCCGCGGTATCACTCGCTATTGCGAAGAATCCGTGAATATGTAAAGTCAGCGCCGCGTGAAATCCGCGCGGCTGCCTGAAAATGCCGAGGTGATGATATGGCGGACAAGCTGAAACGTTTGACCGAACAGAATTCAAAGCTTGAAAAAGAGCTTTCGGAAGCGCGCACCGAAAACGCGGAGCTTCGTGAACGCTTGGAACAGGCGTTTAAAATGAACGAGCTGGGCGGTAACGCGGAGCTTGAGACCTTGCGCAAAAATCTCGGCGACGCTTTAAGCGCCGAGTACCACGATTTCACTTCAAGCGATAAAACGTTTAACAAAGATAATTTTGAAGCGAATTACGCGGGGCTTGTGCGGATCTTCAAAATTTTGAAAAGGTTCGGCTTTGCGCTGGAATAACACGCATAAATAATTATCTCCCCGCCGCGTTTGCTTACCGGCGGGGAGAAACAGGTGAATAGAACAGAGTACAGACAAACATAAAAGGGGAGAATTAAAATGAAAACAGGTAACGTTGTCGGCATAGATTTCGGTACAACAAATACGTCGATCGTAAGTCTTATGCGCGACGAGCTGGGAGAAAAATGCGTCGTTTTGGGTGAGGACGGCGAGTTTCCGTTTGCGTCGCTGCTGGCGATCTCCGAGGATAACAGGGTATTCTTCGGAAACAAGGTTCGTAAAAACCACGATTCCTTTTCCGAAAACTATCGACTTGTATCGTCGTTCAAGTCGCTGCTTGGCACGGGGGAAGCCGTGGAGATCAACGGCAAGCCCTGCCCGCCTAAGCAGATCGCGGCTGAATACTTCAAGTGCTTAAAGCGCGTTGTAGCGAAGAAATACAACATAGATATCACCGAAGCGGCGTTCTCGTTTCCCGTTGACTTTTCGGCGGAAGCGCGCCGCGACCTCATTGAAGCGGCTATCCGCGCGGATATTCGAGTAAACGGATTTGTTTCGGAGTCTACGGCGGCGTATCTTTCGGAAAGCGGCAAGCTTAAGGGCAAGGAACGCGTGATGGTCGTGGATTGGGGCGGCGGCACGCTTGATATCAGTATTCTCGAAGCAAAGGGCGGCAAAGTGCGCGAGCTTTCGGTCTACGGAGAAAAGATAGGCGGCGACGACATCGACCGCGAGCTTGCGCGGCGCGTTCACGCAATGATGTGCGAACGCACGGAGGATAAATCCAAGGTCACCGATTTTGACGAAATGCCGTCGGAACAGCGCGACAAGCTGATTTTCGCGTGCGAGCGCGCCAAAATACAGCTTTCCGAGGACGGCGAGGATTATCCGCTCACGATACGCGATTACGGCGAATTGGGTACTAAAACCGTGACTATAAACAACGCCTTGTTTGAGGATATGATAAAGCCCATTATTAAAGATCGGGTATTGTCCTCAATAAACTCCGCGATGGAACGCGCGGGGCTGTCCGTCGCAGGAATTGACGCTGTTATAGTTGCGGGCGGCTCGGCGAATTTGAGACCGTTCGCGAACGCTATGCTCAATCTTTTCGGCGAGGAAAATCTTATTCTGCCCGAGAAGAGCCAGTTCGTTTCCGCGAAGGGCGCGGCAATGATGCCGCTTGTCGGAGGAAAAAGCAAGCTTGGCGAGAGCCTTGGCGTAATGATGAGCGACGATACGGTGTTCGAGCTGCTGAAAAAGGACGAGGACGGAGTAGGCTCCAAAAGCGGAACGCACGCGTTTTCCGTCGTGGATAATTCCGCCGAAGCGCACGTTATCATAGTCGGCGGCGGCAGCAAGACTGTTTTGAAGAAGATAAACGTTCCCACAAAGGGATTTTTGAACGATCGCATTGAAATATCGGCGCGAATTGACGAAACTCAAACGGCGAAGATAACTTTGCATTCCACAGCCGTTCCCGACGATCTTAAGGACACGGTCGCGCGCGTAGGCGGACTTACATTCTACTATGATCTTTCGGGCGCGGAAAATGCCGAGGCTTCGGAAAAATCGGAAACCGAGGTGCGGAATGTATAAGTCAAACATAGATCAGAAAAGCAACATTTACATAAGGCACGAGAAAAGCTTTTCCGAAAAAGAAGATCTCCCCGAAAAGGACGCGGCGTTCGTGGCGCGCGTCATTGACGGCGAAGCATTGACGCTTCTGCAAAAACACGCGGGCTACAATATGACGGAGCTTACCCTAACGGAGCTGCAAAAGCAGATACTCTCCAAAAAGGACTGCGGCAAAAACGCCACGGGCGAATTAACTCACGGAGTGGCTTTGGTAAACGGCAAAATCGAGTATCAGTGCCGCTGCGAAAACGAAAAGTGCCCGGATTTTTCCAAGTGCAAGCCCTTTATCCCCAAAAGAGATCTTGATTATCTCGGCGAGGACGAGCCGTCGGACAAGCCGCTTTCCTCGCTCGGAATTGACGATAAAACGGATATTTTCCGCGAACCTGACAGCGATTTGACGGAAGATACCGACGTTTTCTCCGACGAGGAGATAGAAGCAATGGAAAATCTGCGTTCCGACGACGGAGAATTTGAGCGGCTTTCGGGCGATGACTCACGCGTGAAGATTATTGAAGCTGAACTGAATATGAAGATCGTCGTGAACGCCGCACCCGGAGCGGGCAAGACCTACACGGCGTCGGAGCGTATTCTGTTCGCGGCAAAAAAAGGCGCGAAGATACTCGCGGCTTGCAGGACCGATTCGGCTTACGAGGAGATAAAGGCGCGTCTTATCGCGTCAAAAGCGGATCTTTCGGGCGTTACGTTGGGGACGTTTGATATTTTGGCGACCAAGTTTCTTTCGGACGTCGGAATGACCGCCGATGAACTGCACGAAATTCCCTACACGCAGCGCGTGGAACTCTTTAACGAAAAATTTGAAGCAGCGCGGTTCGCGGACTTCGACGTGTTGGTTATCGACGAGCTTCACTACCTCACCAACGAACGAGCGACAGCCGCGGTGAATATTCTCAAGGCGTCAAAGGGCGGCTATCTGCTGCTTGCCGATAAGGAACGCGCCGCGCTTTCCTACGGTTCGCAGAGCGGCTGTTCGGTAAACTGCGTTGACTTGTACCGAGAGATACGCGCAGCGCTTTCAAAGGACGTTAAGAAATATTTACTGGAGGGAAACCGCCGTCAATCGGAGAACCTTGAAAAAATGACGGAAATGCTCCGCGAAGCGCTGCTTGCCAAATCGACCAAGTCGGGAAAAACGGAAAGCTCGGAAAGCGCGTCTGTTTCGGAAATATGCAGGAAACAGCTTTCGGAGCTTCCGAAAACCTCGGCTGTTGAGGACTTAAAAATTGACGAGAAGTCGGGCACGGCGGCTATTCTCTGCCGCAGAAGCGGAGACGCGGAGTATGTAAGCTGGCTGCTTCACAAAAACAAGATACCCCACACGCTTATTCGTGAGAACGAACAGGGTATTTCGATCGGACGATATCTCGCCGATATCCTGTGGGATCATCGGGAAAGCGCAATAAAGCGCGAGATGTTCGTGAAGCGTTATACGGCGCGGTGCGAGAACGATCCCGAGCACGCGTCGGCTTATTTTAACGCGCTGTGCGAGTATATCGGCGGAAACAAGGACGTTTTGGACTGCGCCGCGCTTGCGGATAAAATTCTGCTCGGCGGTGAAATTCCGTCGGCGATACTTAACGCGCGAAATAATATGCTCACTGTTTCGACTATCGGTAAAGCGCAGGGCAGCGAGTTCGATAAGGTTTATCTGCTTGGCGGGGACGTTGCCGAAAACGAGGGCAAGGCGCTGTATTTCGCGGAAACTCTCCCGAAAAGCGAATTGGGCATACTAAGTCAGAGCGGCAGAAACACGTTTCGCCGCAACAAAAACGACCGCTGGATACGCACGGTTCGTGAAACGTACAAGGCGCAGGCCGAGTGCGTGGGCTTTGCGACGGGCAACGCCGACGATGTGGACGAATTCTCGTTTGTCGGGGGAGATATCGCCGAGGCTGTGCGGCGGCAGGCTTACATATCAATGAACGTCAAGTGCGGCGATGAAATAACCCTTAAATTGAACGGCGCACTTTATGATATCATTCACAAGAACAACGTTATCGGGCGGATGTCCGCTTCATATTCCGAAAACCTTTTGGACGAATTCGGCGGGCGCAGATATTTGAGCGACCTGCCCAAAACGATATCGCAGCTTTTTGTGACGAACGTCATAACGTTCGTATCATATAAAGACAGCGAAGATGTGCCGCCCGAATTCCGCAAGAAGAAGTTCTGGCTGGGCGTGGAAATAAGCGGCTTCGGAACGGTAGAAAGATAAAAAAATGCGCCTTGTACTTCTGTACGAGGCGCAAAAATTATGGATAACACAAAATAATTGAAAGGGGTATAAAAATTGGGGAAATAAAACAAGCGTTCGCTTGTTTCTGTATATATTATAGCACAGCGATCAAAAAATGTCTACGGTTTAGTGTTCCGAAAAAGGGATAGTTAAAATCAAGACGCGGAGGAAAAAACAGGCTGTATTTGACGTCCGTCCAATGCCGCCAGAATAGTTCTCGGAAGCTGTTTAAAGTCGGCTACCAGCGAGAACGGTTTTGCAAGACAATCGTCTTGATAAAGCGGCACAAAGTAGAAGTTCTTGTAGTTTCGGAGAATACCGATATTCTTTGCCGCTCCGGAAAGCGCGTCGTTTGTGGAAACGGCAAGCACTACGGGGCGTTCGTTTCGCAAATGGCTCTTTACAGCCATACAAACCGGCGAATCCACGATACCCAGGGCAAGTTTTGCCAGCGTGTTTCCTGTGCATGGAGCCACGCAAAGCACATCAAACATCTTTTTGGGACCAATCGGCTCTGCCGCGGCAATATCGTGAAGCACGGTCTTTCCCGTTATCTCGTACAGCCGCGCGGCGTGCTGCTGCGCCGTGCCGAAGCGCGTATCCAAGGAATACGCGTTTTGGGACATTATGGGCGTTACCTCGCAGCCTAAGGAGACAAGTTCCTCAAGCGCCGCGAAAGCTTTTGCGAACGTGCAGAACGAGCCGCACACCGCAAACCCCACCCGAAGCCCCGACAGCTTTTCTATATCATTCATACGCATTATCCTTTCAAGTTTAACTCTGTTTTCAGAGCTGCGGAGATAAATTCTCCCGCGGCTTTTGGGAAAAATTTCCCCGGAAGCCCGCCCGCATTGATATATTTTATACCGCAGTGCTCAGCTGCCGAAGCCATGGAAAGCTGCCGCTCGGTCGATAAAGTCGCAAGTTCCTGATAAACGCCGCCGGATTTCATTTTTGAAAACAGCTTTTCGTCAAACAGCGGCGCGGGAATTGTATTTGAAACATAATCGAACGATTTAAGAACGCTTGGCGACATCATTTCCAAAGTGATCGTCTCAAAGCCGTTCAGCCGCAGCAGCTCGCGCTTAGCGGAATTTCGAGCGGCTATCGTGACATTTGAACCGCAGGCGCGTAAACGTTCCGCCAAAAAAACGGCTATCCTGCCGCTGCCCAAAACAAGCGTCCGCGAACCGAGCAATGCGCCGTCCGTGCTTTGTGACAGCAGACACAGCGCGGCTTCAGCGGTGAGAGCGGCGTTTTGCAGCGTCAGCGGCTCAAACGCGAAGTAGTTTATGAGGCGCAAGCCGTGTTTGCCGCAAAATTCGGTAAGCGCGGGGCACTCGCCGCCCGCGAAAACCGTTGTGTTCATATCAAACAATTCGGTTGTTTTTTCAAACAATTCTTCAAACGCGACAGGTTTTTCCGAATTTGGCGAAAATACGTTTTTGCCGTCCTTAGTAAGCGGCAGCGGAAATATCACCGCGCTGTAAACCCCGGACGCTCCCTCACCATAAACCGATACCTCAAAGTGCTCCGAAAGCTTTTGCGCCGCGTATTCCATACGCTTGTCGCCGCCTATAAACAGCACTCTCATAATCTCGCCTCCTTAACGTTTGATACTTCATTATATGCCGCAGCTTTCGCAATTGCTATATATAAATCGGAAATAAAAGAAAAAGCCGCGACCAAAAGGATCGCGGTTTGATTTTGAAAAATATCGCCTTAGTTTCGCATTCTCCGAATTACAGGAAATATTCCACTCCGCTCTTGAATAGCAGTTGTTCCTTGTTTCCGTCGATGTTTTTCGCAACATACTCGGTAAGGCGTTCCGTATGTCCCATTTTGCCGAGCACTCTGCCGTCCGGGGAGATTATGCCCTCGACCGCGCACATGGAGCCGTTCGGGTTGAACATCGTGTCCATTGTGGGGTTGCCGTTCAAGTCTACATATTGGGTGAGTATCTGTCCGTTTGCGATAAGTTTGCGCATGACTTCGCCGTTTGCGGCAAAGCGTCCCTCGCCGTGAGAGATCGGAATAGCGTGGATATCGCCCACCTTGCAGTTTGAGAGCCACGGAGACTTGTTCGTGCAGATCTTCGTATAAACAAGCTGCGACTGGTGACGTCCTATCTCGTTGTAGGTAAGCGTGGGGCTTTCCGCTGTGAGCGGCTGAATGTGCCCGAACGGAACAAGCCCGAGCTTTATCAGCGCCTGGAAGCCGTTGCAGATGCCTATCATCAAGCCGTCGCGCGTGTGGAGCAGATTTTCCACTCCCTCGGCGATCTTCGGGTTGCGGAAGAACGCGTTGATGAACTTCGCGGAGCCTTCCGGTTCGTCGCCGCCCGAAAAGCCGCCCGGAATTGCGATCATCTGCGAACGCTCGATAAGTTTAGCGAATTCGTTCACGCTGTCCTCTATGTCCGCCGCCGAAAGGTTTTTAATAACGAAGATATCGGATTTAGCTCCATAGTCCTCAAACGCGCGCGCCATATCGTATTCGCAGTTCGTGCCGGGGAACACGGGGATAAGTACGCGCGGCTTGGCGATCTTCGGAGATTTGTGATTTTGAAGCAGCTCGCAGCCTTTCGTGTAAGCCACTTTTTCGGGTGCGGGCGCGTAGGTGGTTTTCTGCTTGAATATCGGCTCCAAAACGCCGTCCCACTTCTCCTCGAGCTTTGCCATGTCAAGTTTCACGCCGCCGCAGGTTATCTCGTATTCGGGTACGGTCTCGCCGATTATGCGAACGCCGCCGATGTCGTCCTCGCGGTCAAGCTCTATGACAAACGCTCCGTAAACGGGCGTGAAAAGCTCCTCGTCCGACAAATCTTCTATAATGTTCGCGCCTATCTTGTTTCCAAGACCCATTTTGAACAAGCCCTCTGCCAAACCGCCGTTCGCCACGCTCCAAACGGACAAAGCCTTGCCGTTTTTGATAAGGCGTTCCACGGTTTTGAAAACTTCTTTAACGCTTGTAAAGTCGGGCAGCCCGTTCTTGTCGTAGCGCGGTGCGATGTAGCCTATCTTGCTGTACGGGCACTTGAACTCGGCGGAGATGATGTTCTCCGCTTTTGCGGTGGAAACCGCGAACGAAACAAGCGTCGGAGGAACGTCAATAAGTTCGCCGTCCGCCTCGCCGAACGTTCCGCTCATACTGTCCTTGCCGCCTATCGCGCCGCAGCCCATTTCTATCTGCGCCTTATACGCGCCGAGCAGCGCCGCGAACGGCTTGCCCCAGCGTTCGGGCTTGCCGAGAGTTCTCTCAAAATACTCTTGGAAAGTCAGCCAGCATTTTTCGTAAGAACCGCCCGCCGCGACTACTTTAGCGATACTCTCGACCACCGCGCAGACTGCTCCGTGATACGGCGACTGCTTTGAAACGGCGGGATTGAAGCCCCAGCCCATAATGGAAGCGGTCGTGGTTTTGCCGCCAAGCACGGGCAGCTTCGCCGCCATAGCTTGTACGGGCGTTTGCTGATATCTTCCGGAAAACGGCATAAGAACACTGTTCGCGCCTATGGTGCTGTCGAAACGCTGAACAAGTCCTCTTTGAGAACATACGTTCAGATCGGAAACCAGATTTTCCCAATCCTCGAAAGTGTTGTGCCTGCCCGTAGAATAATTGACGTTCACTTCGGGAACAAAAACATTGGTGTGCTTCTCCGCACCGTTGGAATTTAAAAACTCGCGCGAGATATTAACTATGGTAACGCCGTTCCACGTCATTTTAAGGCGAGGCTCCTCTTTAACAACAGCGACAGCCGTGCTTTCCAGATTTTCTTTGGAAGCCAGCGCACGGAACTTCTCAACGTCCTCGGGAGCGACAACGACCGCCATTCTCTCTTGACTTTCGGAGATCGCAAGCTCTGTGCCGTCAAGTCCGTCGTACTTCTTCGGAACTTTATCGAGATCTATTTCCAGACCGTCCGCGAGTTCGCCGATAGCCACGGAAACGCCGCCCGCGCCAAAGTCGTTGCAGCGCTTGATAAGTTTCGCGGCTTCTGGATTTCTGAATAATCTCTGCAATTTGCGTTCTTCGGGAGCGTTGCCCTTTTGGACTTCCGCGCCGCAAGTATCGAGCGATTGAACGGAGTGCGCCTTTGAAGAACCCGTAGCGCCGCCGCAGCCGTCGCGTCCCGTTCTGCCGCCCAACAGGATTATCACGTCGTCGGGTGCGGGGCGTTCGCGGCGGACATTTTCAGCGGGAGCCGCACCGACTACCGCGCCTATTTCCATACGCTTCGCCATATATCCGGGGTCGTAAATCTCGGCAACGTGTCCCGTCGCCAAGCCTATCTGGTTTCCGTAAGAGGAATATCCCGCCGCCGCCGTCGTGGTTATCTTGCGCGGAGGCAGCTTGCCCTCAAGCGTTTTTTCAACGGGGAGCAGCGGATCCGAAGCGCCCGTTACGCGCATTGCCTGATAAACGTAGGAGCGCCCCGAGAGCGGGTCGCGTATCGCGCCGCCCAGACAGGTCGCCGCGCCGCCGAACGGCTCTATTTCGGTGGGATGGTTGTGCGTTTCGTTCTTGAACATCAACAGCCATTCCTCGTCTTTGCCGTCAACGTCCACGGTTATCTTCACGGAGCAGGCGTTTATCTCCTCGCTCTCGTCCAAGTCTTTCAAAAGCCCGTCCTTTTTAAGCTTTTTTGCCGCCAAGGTCGCTATATCCATAAGGCATATCGGCTTGTTGCCGCGCCCCAATTCCATACGGTCGGCACGGTATTCGGCATAGGTATTTTCTATATACGGAGTTTTGATGTCGGCTTTATCGATAATCGTGCCGAACGTGGTGTGGCGGCAGTGGTCGCTCCAATAAGTATCTATCATGCGAATTTCCGTGATAGTCGGGTCGCGGTGCTCGCTCTTGAAGTAGTCCTGACAGAACTTAATGTCGTCGTTGTCCATTGCAAGCCCGTAGCTTTTCACGAACTCGGCAAGTTCCTCATCGGTTTTGGCTGTAAAGCCGCTTAAAGTTTCAACGGAAGTCGGTATCGTGTAGCTGACTTTAAGCGTATCTTTCTTCTCGAAGCCGCATTCGCGCGCCTCAACGGCGTTGATAAGGTATTTCTTGATACGCGCAAAATCCTCGTCGGAGATCTTGCCCTTTAAGATGTAGATCTTCGCGTATTTAACGTCGGGGCGGTCGCCCTTGCAGAGCATTTGTATGCACTGCGCCGCCGAATCGGCTCTCTGGTCGAACTGTCCGGGAAGAAATTCCACGGCAAACATTCTGCCCTCTCCGCCGATAGAAGGCAAATCGTAATAAACGTCGTCAACAGGCGGCTCCGAGAAAACGACGGGCACCGCGCTGTCGAAATTCATCTGCGAAAGCCCCTCAACGTCGTAGCGGTTGACTACGCGCACGCTCTCCACCGACTTGATGCCCAGCGAGGTGTTGAGGTCGGCAAGCACTGCCGCGCCGTCCACCGCGTAAAGTTTCTTCTTTTCCACATAAATTCGATAAACCATTTTTTGTCTCCTTTTATTCAAGCCGCCGTTGTTTAGACAACAATGCGGCAATCTTATCATAATTATAGCACAAGACTCGGCTTTTGTCAATCAATTTTACCAATACAATATCCGTCTCGGCATTCCGTTATTTTAACGTCCGCGAGCGTGTGTCTCGGCAATTCCTCTTTGTATATTCTAACAGGAATATAACTCTCCGTAAATCCGTGCGAATAATCCTTAGACTGCGGTTTTTCGATAAGAACCGTGTGTTTTGTACCGATTTGGCTTTCGTAAAACTCCCGCTCGAGTTTTTTTGCCGCCGCCGTGAGAACTTCAACTCGCTCGCTTTTTATGCTTGGGTGCACCTGCTGCATTTCGGCGGCGACGGTGCCTTTTCTTAAAGAATACGGAAAAACATGAATTTTCGCAAACCGCATATTTCGAGCAAATTCTACGCTTTGTATAAATTCCTCGTCCGTTTCGCCGGGAAATCCCACTATTATATCCGTGGTTATCGCGCAGGTCGGGAATTTTTTTCGCAGAAATTCGACAACATGTATATATTGTTCGGAATTATACTTTCTGTTCATCCGCTTCAAAACCGTGTCGCTGCCCGACTGAAGCGACAGATGAAAATGCGGACAAAGGCTTTTTATCTCGCCGAGCCGCGTTATTTCATCATCGGTCATCATTTCCGGTTCAAGGGAGCTTAGACGTATACGTTCCACTCCCGATTTTGAAACGGCGCTCACCGCGTCGGAGAGCCGCAAACCGAGATCTTGTCCGTAACAGCCGAGGTTTATGCCTGTGAGGACTATCTCGTGGTGACCGTCCGCAACGCATTTCCGCGCCTGTTCTTCAACAAGCTCGAGCGGCAGAGAGCGCACCCGTCCGCGAGCCGTCGGGATAATGCAGTAAGAACAAAAGCGGTCGCAGCCGTCCTCTATCTTGATGAACGCGCGGGTCCTGTCCTCGTCGGGAACGGCGCTTTCCACGTCGTATTCCCGTGAAAGCGGCTTTATTTTCACGGTTTTAACGCGCGTTTTCAGAAACTCTTTAACAAGCTCGGGGAGTTTGGATTTATCCGCGTTTCCCGTAACGATATCCGCGGCGAAATTCAAACTCGCGTCCTCGGAGTAGCTTTGCGGAAAACACCCGCAAAGCACCGCGACGCAGTTCGGGTTTTCGCGCTTTATCCGCGAGAGCGTATGCCGGGCTTTCGCAACTGCCACGCTCGTCACGGCGCAGGAATTGACGACAACAACATTCGCCTTGTCCTCGGACCTCGTAAAACCGTTTTCTTCAAACGCTTTTTCAATTGCCGCGCTTTCGCAGAAGTTCAGCTTGCAGCCTAAAGTTATAACTTTATATGTCATTGAATTTGATGTCACCTCTTTACATGAGATTGGGAATTTTATGTTTGCGGTTTGTCTGCCGCAGACGAGAAATAAAAGGCTCGTATCTTGTCGAAAAGTAATCTTTACTGTCGAATATACCTTTTGTATAATCGCTATTTTTTTAATTTACAATATAACGGCGAAAATATACAAAAAGTATTAAAAAGTGTTCAAGTCAACGCGGATTTTCGCCGAAGCTCTGCCACAACAAGTTCGGGCGGGTTGTTGATTTTTGGGTAGTAAGTGCTGTTGCCCAAGCCCCGCGAAATCAACATTTTGGTATTATTTTCGACAACTATACCCTCGGTATATTTCGGCAGCCACCCTTGATGAACCGCGAACAGCCCCCGTTTACGGAAACGAATTTGTCCGCCGTGCGCGTGCCCCGTAAGAGCAAGTGAGACGTTGTGCCGCGCGTAAACGTGAAACAATTCCGGGCGGTGCGACAGCAGTATCGTGAAACCCTCGGTCTCCAAACGAGAAAGCTTGTCCTCCGTAAGCTGGTCGGGCGGCACGGTGCGTTTGAAGCTAGGGTCGGACAGTCCGATTATCGAGATACATTCGCCGTTTCGCGACAGCGTAACGCGCTCATCATCGAGAACTCGCGCTCCCAAGTTTTCCAGCTTCGGTTTGATATTTGTGAAATAGTCCGCGAACCTCTGTTCATGATTTCCGCTAACATAATAGCACGGCGCGAGCTTTGCGGCTTGCTCCAAAAAGCGGTATGCCCGCCCTCGATGCTCGGTGTGGAACAGATCTCCGGTTATCGCTATCATATCGGGTTTTGCGGCTTTGATTGACGATATCAATTTGCTTTGATTTTCCCCGAACCGTTGATTGTGCAGATCGGAGACCTGAACAATAGTGAAGCCGTCAAAACTCTCGGGGAGCTTGTCAAATTCCGTCGTATAGCGTGACACGGTAAGCCGCACATTGTCCCAAGCGCATATTCCCGCCGCTGCCGCCGTCAAAGCAAACGCCGCGGCGATTTTCAAACTCACGATCTATCATCTCCATTATCTGCACTTAATTGTAAATTAGTGTAATATGTCAAATTTTACCGCAAAAATTTATGCAATCTTCACAAAGCAGTAATGTTCTACATTTATATTATACTCGAATTTTCCGAAATTTGCAATAACCTATTGACTATTTTGCAAAAAATTGCTATATTTATTTATAGGAGAGGAAATTCTCCGATAATACGCAGAACAAAGAAAGGCGGCGATTTTATGATAGAATGTAAATGCAAACTGAATTCCATTGCCGACGTAAAAGAGTTCAACGCGCTGGCTTTGGCGGCTTCGTTTGACGTTGATCTTATTTCGGGCAGATACGCGGTGGACGCGAAGTCCATTATGGGCATTTTCAGCCTCGACCTTACCAAAACGCTGACGCTTGCGCTTCACGGACAGGATAAGGAGTGCAAAGATTTCATTGAAGAAGCCGAAAAATTTATTACAGATTAACAAAATTATGTTTTTTTTGCAAAATCCATCAAGTTTCCTCTTGACAGGAGAGGAAATTTGTGGTAAATTATAAGTATCAGGTTTAACCAAAAACATAAGAGCCGCGGCTTGACCGCCGCGCCCGTTTAACGAAAGGAAGTATTGTTATGACAACCGCAAAGATCCGTATAAACACAATCGATGATGTAAAGAATTTCGTAGGTCTCGTTACCGGCGTTGATTTCGACGTTGATATCGTAAGCGGCAGATACGCAATCGACGCTAAGTCCATTATGGGTATCTTCTCGCTCGATCTCTCCAAGGAGTTGGAGCTTCGCATTCACTCCGATGACTGCGGCGAGTTCCTCGATGAGATCAAGGACTACATCGTTGACTGATTGAATTTGAACTGCCTTTGCTTATTGTTAGGCATTTTGGAAGTTTAAAAAAGATTTTTCGCAAACCGAACCGCCCTCCGTGTAAGAGGGCGGTTTTGTTATTGTTAAATCTAGTTCTGAAACGCCGTTTGGGGTTTGATTAAGCACGGCGTTTTCTTTTGTCCGCGAGTTTTTTGATAAGCGCGATTATGCCTTTCAGTATCAGATTTACCGCAAGTATCGTAAGCGATACGAACGCCGCAGCTTCAAGAAGCACCTGCGCTTCAAACTGGTTTATCATCAAAGCAACGGGCTTCGTATTCGCGTTGGCAAGGAATGCCACCGCGGAGATAGTCATCATCGAGTTTACGAAGAAGTACGAAAAACTCTCCAAAATCGTGGAACGAAGCGTCGGAATAAACACGTCGCGTATCATTCTAAAGCGTCCTATGCCGAGCGTCGCGCCGACGGCTTCCAAGTCTCCCGAAAGCTTGCCCATACTGTTGTAGAACATTAAATAGGGCGAACTGAAGAAGTGGATGGAGTTCACAAGTATCAGTATCGCGAACGTTCCGTAAATAAACGAACCTTTGAACGCAAGCACGTATGAAAGACCCAGCACTATACCGGGAATGGCAAGCGAAGTAATGGACAACAGGTGAAGCACCCGAGAACTTTTCGACGGGGAACGCGAGGTGAGATACGCGCTGACAAACGCGATAACCGTGCCGATAACCGCTACCAGAAACGCGATAATCACGGAGTTTTGCAGATACCCGAGCGCGCCTTTATCTACCGTGCTTTCAATATTGTGCATAGTAAACGTCATATCGATTGGGTATTTTTGCGCGAAAGTAAGCTGTATAAACGATACGATCGGGTAAACGACGAAAACCGACACAAGCGCGAGAAATACCGTTGAAAGCGCGTCCCGAAGCGGACTTTTTTGAATTAGAAAGGGCTTTGTCACAACGGAATTCGCGCGGTTTTTGCAGAACATATCCGCGAAAAACGCAAGTATGGCGGGAATAAGCAGCATTGTGCCGAAAACAGCGCCTTGATTGAAGTCGAGCCGTCCGATAACCTCCTCGTACATCAGCACTGGGAGCGTTTTGTACGTGCCGCCAACCATTATCGGAACGCCGTAGTCGGTCACTATCATTGTGAATGTCGCGAAAATGACGTTTAACAGCGGCTTCCTGAGATAAGGAAGCGTGATAGCCGTGAGACGGTTCATTTTCGGAATACCCAGCACTGCCGCCGCTTCATAGGGCGCGGCGTTTTCGTATTGCAGAATGTCGTAGATCATCAGATACGCCACGGGGAACGAGTACATCACGCTTCCCACTACAATTCCCCAAAATCCGTAAATGCCTTGCGAAAGCCCCAGAAACCGCGTTATCTTGCCGTTCGAGCCGAACAGTATCACCAAGCCCATTCCGTGCGAAATGGACGGCACAAGCATCGGCAAAGTAAGCAAAACTCTAAACAGCGGTTTCAGCTTCGCGCGGGTTCTTGACATACACCAAGCGATGATAAAGGCGAGCGTTACGGAGATCACCGTCGCCGTCAGAGATACCAAAATCGAATGCAGAACGCTTCTGCTGACAAGCGGATTTGAAAATATTTTATTGAAATTCGCGTCCTTAAGTCTTATCAGCAGATTGCAAAGCGGGTAAAGCACCGCCGTCACAAAAAATATGCCGACGAGTATCTTTGCCGCGCTTAAGCCCGGAGAACGTTTCTTTATCATTGCGCACCCCCGGCAAATTTCATCAGCGACGCTATCTTTTTATTGAGATTATCGATAACGAAGCTCTTGACGTAATTGTCGGCGGGGTTCGCGAGAATTTCCTGCGGCGTGCCGATCTGATGAATGTGAGCCTCGCCCATAACCATTATGCGGTCGCTCATCGCGAACGCTTCCTCTTGGTCGTGGGTTATGTATATCATAGTCGTGTGCATTTCCGCTTGAATTCGCTTAAGCTCTTCGCGGAGAGAAAGCCTTGTCGCAGCGTCGAGCGCGCTCATCGGCTCGTCAAGCAGTATTATCTTCGGAGACAGCGCGAGAGTACGGGCGATAGCCACGCGCTGCATTTGTCCGCCCGAAAGTTCGTTCGGGAATTTATCCGCGTGTTCCGAAAGTCCTACTTGTTCTATAAGACGCGCCGCTGTTTTGCCGGCGCTCGCCTTTAATTCGGGGCGAAAACGCATAGCGTATTCAACGTTGCGCCGCACCGTCATGTTCTCGAAAAGCGCGTAGTTCTGGAAAACAATTCCCATTTCGCGCTTGTCGGGAGAAGCGTTCGTGATATCCTTGCCGTCAAGCGTGATCGAACCGCTGTCCGCTTTAACAAGACCTATCAAAATACGCAAAAGCGTTGTCTTGCCGCAGCCCGACGGACCGAGTATCGACAAAAACTCGCCGCCCGCCGCTTCAAAATCAACATCGCAGAGCGCGTTCTTGCCGTCGAATTTCTTGTTTAACGCCGTAACCTTTAATGATTCCATTTATCCAACAATCTTTCCTTAGTTTCGATATTGTCTATTCCGTCCATGTTTCCGTACTTAATGTCCTTGGGGAAACTCTTCATAGCTGTTTCCTGCTCTTTAAACACCTTTTCGGGGCTGTAAAGCCGCTTGTCCTCGCGCGATACATCGCTTATAAGGTACTTGAACACCTTCATAATGTCCTCGTCCTTTTCCTTGCCCGCTATCACAGCGCTTGAATAGGTGGTGTAAGGAGCGCCCTCGGCCGGTATTTTGATTTCAAGCTCCGCGCCCTTGTCTATCTCCTCGGCGGCTTGATATGTAATGCCCAGACCGATCGCCGCTTCGCCTTGAATGAGCGCCTTGACGGGTCCGGAGCCGCTTGTTGTGAAACCGCCGCCGCTTATGTTTTCGGCGAGCTTGTCAAAATACTCGAAAGCCTTGTCCTCGCCGCGCTCGTTTACCAAATTCAGCAGGAAAATGTAGCCCGTGCCCGAGCTTTTGGGGTTCGGCATTGAAATAAGCCCCTTATATTCGGGTTTAAGGAGGTCGTCGTAGGTTTCGGGAACGGCAGCGCCTTTTTCGTCGAGCACCTTTTTGTTGATGATCATAGAACCGCTGAGCAGCAGCTCGGGAACAAATTTCTTGTCCGCGGGAACGTACTCCTCAACATACGGGCTGAAATCAATGTCGGTAAGCTCTGCGAGACTATCCTTGCACTTCTCAAGATAGGTCGTTTCAAGTTCGAGAATGATGTCGATATCGCTGTCCTTGCCCTCGGCGGCTACCTTTGCCGCGAAAGATCCCGTGTCGATGTCGTTAAGCTGAATATCGTACTCGGGGAACTTTTCCTTGAGCATTTTGCGCATATTTTCGTTTCTGTAATCCTCACCCGCTGAGTAGATCGTCACGGTTTTCTTTTTGCCGCTGCTTTTACTGTCGCTTGTGCTGCCGCTCTCGCCGCTGTTATTTTCGGACGAAACGCCCACACTCGTTGAAGCTTCGTTGTTGTTTCCGCAGCCCGCGAGCATTCCGCAGCACATTACCGCGGAGATTATTCCGGTTAAAATTCTTTTTTTCATAATTAGTACCTCACAATAGAAAATTCTTTTGGTAAATATTGGAAAAACGCTGTGAATTTATTGCTTTTACAGATAATTTATGCCTTTATTAGTGCGTCCACTTGTCAAGCAGCGCGTCCTTTTTGGCAACGTCGCGTATGCCGTCCATTTTACCGTAGGGTACGCTCTCGGGGAAGCTCTTCATCTCGGACTTCTGGTTCTTGAACACCTTTTCGGGATTGTAAAGCTCTTTGTCCTTGGGAGAAACGTCGCTTACAATGTATTTGAACACTTTCATAACGTCCTCGTCCTTTTCCTTGCCCGCGATTACCGCGCTGGAGTAGGTGGTGTAGGGAGCGCCCTCGTTGAACCATGTAATTTCAAGGTCGGAGCCTTTTTCGATCTCCTCCGCCGCTTGGAACGTCATTCCAAGACCGATAGCGGCTTCGCCCTGAAGCAGAGCCTTAACGGGACCCGATCCGGAAGTCGTGAAGCCCTGTCCGGACATATTCTCGGCGAGCTTGTCAAAATACTCGAAAGCTTTATCCTCGCCGCGCTCGTTCACCATATTCAGCAGGAAAATGTAGCCCGTGCCGGAGCTTTTCGGGTTCGGCATTGAGATAAGCCCCTTGTATTCGGGTTTGAGCAGGTCGTCGTAAGAGGTCGGCACCGCGATTTTTTTCTCGTCGAGCATTTTCTTGTTCAAAATCACACATCCGCTCATCAAAAGCCACGGTGTGTATTTCTTGTCCTCGGGCACCAGATTGTCCTCAAACACGCTAAAATCAACATCGTCGAGCGTCGCGAGGTTGTCCTTGCACTTTTCAAGATAGGTCGTTTCAAGTTCCATAATAATGTCGATATCACTGTCCCTGCCCTCGGCGGCAACTTTCGCCGCAAGCGCGCCCGTGTCGATATCCACAAGGTTTATCTTATACTCGGGAAATTTCTCCGTGAGCATTTTGCGCGCGTTTTCGTTTCTGTAGTCCTCGGCGGAAGAATAGATAGTTATCGACTTTTCCTCCTTTTTGCCGCAGCCCGTGAGCGCTCCGCAGCACATTACAGCCGCCATAATTCCCGATAAAATACGTTTTTTCAGTTTCATAAATAGTTTCCTTCCTTTTTAAAATGGAGAATGTACAATTGACAATGTATAATTTCGGAGCGCGCTTCGCGCGTATCGAAATTGTCAATTGGCATTAAACGTTATAAGTTTTGTCTATTGCTTTAAGCTCGCGGAACGTGTCTATTTCAACAATATCCGCTTCGTCGCATTCCACGATCTCTATTTTATACTTGCCGCGGAACATCACGTTCGGCACCTGCTCCCAATACATTTCCTTGCCGCCCGGAGCTTCAAACGCCGTTTTGATGTCCTCGGAAAGCCGTGCGCCGTCCGAGGATTTAAGGTAGTAAACGCCGTACATTTGATAGCAGCTCAAACCGCCGAGCTTCTGTTCGTCGATACAGCCGTCCTTTTCGGTAACGCACCAGTCGTCCGTGCGGTCTTTCCAGATGCCCAGAACGTTCGAGCTGTAGTTATACTTGCGTATGATCTTCGGATTTGAAACAAGCAAGTCGCTTTCAAGAACATACGCGTCCTGCATGAGAAAACGCGCCGCCATTGCCGAGGAGATGTTGTTCGCTTCATTATAAGAAGGGTTTTCGATAAATTTTATCATCGGATACTTATAAAGAAGCTGATCGAACTGCTCGGCGAGATATCCACGCACTATGTATATCTCGCTTATCCCCGCTTCAAGACACGCGTCGAGCATTGTGTCGATAAGGCGCTTGCCGTTTACGCGCACAAGCGGCTTCGGAGTGTTCAGCGTGATGGGTACGAGCCGCGAACCGAACCCCGCCGCAATGAATATCGCGCGTTTCGCTCTGTAAGGCTCCAGCGCTTCAAGTCCCGAGTCGGTTATTTTGCCGTCCTTGATAAATCCGTTTTCGGAAAGAGTTTTGCACACGCGGTTTATCGTGGACAGCGAATGTCTTGTTGTTTCCTCAAGCTTGCGCTGAGTTATTGCGCCGTCTGTTTGCGCGAGCGCCGCCAGAACGTCAAATTCTTTATGACTGAGTTTCATTTTATCACCTTTTTGTTTCAAAATTGTACAATTCCGTTTCAACGAAACATATTATATCACCTTTTTAGCTGTTTGTCAATAGTTTTTGTTCTTTTTTCTTAAAATTACCACAAAAATGAAACAAAAATGCGCCGAAGCTGTGTAAATGCTTACATTGTGAAATTCCGCATAAAAAAGCCCTCGCGTTCGTTTTTGCCAAACGCGGGAGGCGTTTCAATGTACTGTTTCAACAAAACCCGTGGTTTTGTTTCACGCAATTTTGTTTAAATTTTCTCGAGAAGCACGACCGCGTGTGCGCCGATACCCGCGCCGCCCAGTCCCAAGCCCTCCTCGGTCGTCGCCTTTACGGAGACGCGGCTTAAATCGCAATTAAACGCCGCCGCGAGGTTTTCGCGCATTTTGATAATGTGCGGAGCAAGCTTCGGGCGTTCCGCGATTATCGTGACATCAAGGTTTCCGAGCGCGTATCCGCTGTTCGTCATTTTTCCAATGACTTGTTTTAAAAGCTTCATGCTGTCCGCGTCCTTGAAACGCGGGTCGCTGTCGGGAAACAAATGCCCGATATCGCCGAGAACCAACGCTCCCAAAACCGCGTCCATAAGCGCATGAACGGCAACGTCCGCGTCCGAGTGTCCAAGAAGCCCCAACTCATACGGTATCTCCGCGCCGCATAATATCAAGCGCCTGTTCTCGGCAAGCCTGTGAACGTCATATCCAAATCCTATCCTCATATCACGTTCACCGTCCGTTTGTTGCGGTAGATCGCTTCCGCGGCGATCAGATCCTCGGGGCGCGTTATTTTCATATTGCAACCCTCGATCTCGGTTATTTTGACGTACTCTCCGCAAAGCTCCAAAACGGAGCTGTCGTCGGTGATCGTTTTCAAAGCCGTTTGGTCGGCTTTTTCAAGACAGGATAGATACAGCTTCTTTTGAAACACCTGCGGAGTTTGCGCGTAATAAAGATTTTCCCGCGGCGGAGTGTTTTCGACAAAGCCGTTGCTGCCAACCGTTTTTATCGTGTCCACGGCGGGAACTGCGGCGATCGCCGCGTTGTATTTTTCCGCGTCCGCTATCACTTTATCTATCTCCGCTGTCTCGATAAGGGGTCTCGCGCCGTCGTGTATAGCTATGTAATCCGCTTTTGCCGAGACCGCCGCAAGCGCGTTCCGAACCGATTTCATACGGGTTTCGCCGCCCGCGACTACCGCCGCAAGCTTCGTCACCTCATAATTACGCGCAATTTTTTCATAACGTTCGGTATCGTTCGCCGGAGCCGCTATGATTATCTCGTCTATCTTTTCCGATTTATCGAATTTCAGCGCACTCATTACAAAAACGGGCGTGTCAGCTATCTTTTCAAGCTGCTTGTTCACGCCGTTCATTCGCGCCGACGCTCCCGCCGCAACTATTATCGCAGAAACCATAATTCACCCCTTGAAATTTCCGTGGAATTTAAAGTAATTCAGCTCGTCCCCGAAATTCTTTAACAGCTTGCGTACCGCGGGGCTTTCGATATTTCCGGTAAATTCTATATAGAACATATAGTCGTTCGGGAATTTAAGCCGTATATCCATGGGAAGCGGCTTCGACTGTATCTTCGTCATTGACATTCCGTTTACCGCGAATTTTGTAAGCAGTCTGTAAAGCGAACCCGCGATATTCGGTATAGACACCGACACCGCGACCGTGTCCGCGCCGTCGTAGACCTCGACGTTTTTGGAAATGCAGATGAAGCGCGTACAGTTGTTCGGGTCTGTCGCGATGTGCTTGCGTACTATGTCCAAGCCGTGCATCTCGGCGCATTCCGCCGAACAGATACAGCCAAGCTTCGCGCTCGGATTTTCCGCTATCATTTGCGCCGCCGCCGCGTTGTTGTGATATGGGATAACGGTCAGACCGCCGCGTTTGTTTATATAATCGGCGCATTGGCGAATAGCCTGTTCGTGTCCGAAAAGTATCTTGATATCGTCCTCCGAAACGCCTCGTTTTGCCGCCAGAACATGCGCACACTCCACCGTGGTCGTTTGGCAGATGTAAACGCCGTGGCTCTCCAGAAGCTCCATATTCACGGCAACTTCGCCCGCCGTGGAGTTTTCCACGGGAATTATGCCGTAATCCGCGTCGCCGTTTTCCACCGCTTCAAAAACTTCGCGGAACGCCGCGTAGTAGCTGACGCTCCCGCTTTTAAAAAGCTGCTTTGCCGCCGCGTGCCCGTAAGAGCCTTCGACGCCCTGCACCGCCACGGACGGCTGACGTTTCGCCTGCGTGGTGTGCGGGATATCCGCTTCGGGCGTTATTTCGTTTATTTGCGAGACCTTGGAAATGTCCATGATGTTCATAAACAGGAACGCCGCGCTTTTCCGCATTGCCTCGGGAGAGTTGCTTTTAACGTTGTCTATTATGAACTTCTCGCGGTCGCTTTGGAAAACCACCATATTGTTCGCGGCTTTGTATTTCGCCACGTCCGACGCAAGCTCCATGCGCTCCAAAAACAGGTCGAGGATTTGGTCGTCTATTTTATCGATTTTCGCTCGGATATTACTCAGATCCATTATCATACCCCCGAAACATATACTATTACCGTCTCGCCGTCGCTCACGTCGATAAGGTCGCCGACCTCTTTGCTGCAATATGCTACGATGCCGTAATCAATGCCCTCGGCGATGACGGTCTCAATAGAGTATTTTATATTAAGCGCCGTAAGCTCCGCGACGTAATCCGCGCTCTTTTTGTCCGTATAATCGGGAAGCACTACCGTGCTGCTGCCCTTGCTTACTTTTACCTTTATTTCGGCACCCTTTTCCACCATCGTATCCGCAGCAACGGATTGGTCGTACATAAAGCCTGCCTTATGTTCCTCGGAATAGTCGTAGGTGGGAACGAACGTAAACATATCGCCGAAGCGCGTTACGGTGCTGTCATAGCGGCGGTCGGTAAAATCGGGGACTTTGATGAGTTCCCCAAGATCGGAGGGCGAGGAAGTTTCGGAGACTTCGCTTTCCGAAGCGTCCGAATTTGCCGCCGCGTCGGAGGTTTCCGAAGCCGTTCCGCTTTCCGACGAAATGTTCTCGCCCGAAACGCTGCTCTGAACCGAGTCCGGCAGCGGCTCGGGGGTAAGTTTTCCCGACATTGCCAGCGCGAACACGATCGCGAAAATTATCAGAACCACGCCGCAAATTATCATAACGGCGATCGTTTTTTTGCGTTCCTTGCGCTGCTTTTCCAGTCTGCGCTGCGTTTTGGCGGAAAGATTTTGCGTAACGTCCTCCGAGCCGCGCGGGTTCGTTCCGTTCATCCCCGCGTATTTCGGCGGGGCAAACAGGCGGCTTACAAAATCGCCTATATCGCGTATTCTTTGCTCGGGAGAAAACGCGATACCGCGCATAATGATCTTTGAAACGTTCGACGGAATGTTTCGGTTTACGAGCATAGGCTCGGGAAATTCCGCGGCTCCGGCGGAGTTTGCTCCCGCGGGCGCGGTGCCTGTCAAAACGCGGTACAGCACCGCCGCAATTCCGTAAACGTCCGTCCAGGTGCCGTTCATTTCATCGCTTGTGTACTGCTCGGGCGCGGCATAACCGTTAAAAATCTCGCAGGCTATTTCGGTGTTGGCGGTGCGCGCCGCGGAAATGCAGAAGCTTGTGAGCTTCAGTTCCATTTTATCGGTAACAAAGATAGTCTGCGGAGAAATTCCGCGGTGGATTATCCCGGCTTGGTGAACCACGGAAAGCGTGGTGAAAATAGGCGGGAAAAGTTCCTTTACCTGATCCCACGTCAAACCGCCGGAGGAATTTGCGAGAAAGGTTTTAAGCGAAATGCCGTTTATAAACTCAAATACGGCATAGCAGGTGTTGTTCTCGCAGAAAACGTCCAAAACCGCTTGAATGTGCGTCATGCCGCGAAGCTTCATCAGGGTGCGGTTCAAGTCCTCAAATTCGGACATGTTCGTTTTGTAAAGGGGGCTGTTTCTGGAATTTACCGCGATAAGGGTTTCGCCCTTTCTGCGCGTGCAGAGCGTGTCGGGCATAAACTCCTTTATCGTTACCTTAGCGCCCGCAATTTTGTCGTAGCCGATGTAGACCGCGCCTTCGCCGTTGTAGGAAAGCAGACGTCCGACAATGTAGCGGTCGTTTAAAACCGTTTTCGGCGCGAGATAGGTCGGGATATACGGGTCGAGATCGCTGTATCCGCAAAGCTTGCACGGACCGTCGTAGGTCTTTTCGTTCATACAGCCCATACAAAGTGTTGTTTCCGTAAGCATAGAGTTCTCCTCATTTTTGATACAAAATGCATGTTTTCGGCATACATCTCTTAAAGTCCGCGGACAAATCTCCGCCGTTCTGTGAGCGGAACGGCGGAGACCTATCCCAATCATAATATTTTCAATAAAAATTTGTAATTTGATAATAGAAGCCGTAATTTATACTTATACAATAATACAACAAAAAATCCAAATTGTCAAGGAATGTAACGTCATTGTAACCTTTTTCGCCGAAAATGTTACAATTTTGTAACCTTTTTTGCCCTTTTTCACACCTTGGGCATTTCAAAACAGCCGTTTTTTGTGCATTGTGCCCGAGACAAAGAAAAATATATCCGTTTTGTTCTATAAAAATTCTCCAAAAGCACTTGAAAAAAACACAAAAGCATGATATAATAGATACAAAGGACGACAAGGTCCTGTGTCGAAAGGAGTATTTTACGATGAGTTTTGTAGACAACGTTATCAACACCACCAAAAATGTTGCGGCAACAGCGGGAAAAAAGACAGACGAGGCTATCCGCGTTTCTAAGCTGAAGTTCAAAGCGACTCAGCTTACCGGCGATATCAAGGCAAAAAACGAAAAGCTTGGCGCATTGGTTTACGAGATGGCAAAATCGGGCGAGAAAGACACCGAGGCTTTTGACGTTCTTATTGCGGAGCTTGACGCGATAAACGCCGAGCTTACCGACATCGACAAACAGCTTGACGGTTTGAAAGGCGTTGTGGCTTGTCCGTCTTGCGGCACAAAAACCGACGACGACAATACTTTCTGCCCCAAGTGCGGCGCGAAGCTTCCCGAAAAGCCGGCAGAGCCTGAACCCGAGGTTACTATCGATGAGGACAAGGGCGAGTAATGTAATTTGATACCAAACGCGTCGCTTATGCGGCGCGTTTTTTTGTGAAACAGGCTGATTTTCACAAATTGGAGTTGTGAAAATGTTGCACATTTCACAAAAAATCGCGGATTTTCGTATTATAGCACAAAATTCCGTTGCCAAATTCGGCTTTTTGTGTTATAATTTAAATTGTGGTTTACTGCTTTTGGGCGGTAAATTGATTTACTTTATAAAATTACAGATAAGCAGAACAAAAGGAGAAGAAAATGAGACTTAAAAAAATTATGGCGGCTGCTGCCGCTTCGGTAATGCTCTGTACGATGACGGCGTGCGGAGAAAACACCTCAAGTACCGCGGCTAACGACAGCGCGGCTTCCAAGACGGAATCGGCTGCTTCCGAGGCAGCTTCCGATACAAGCGCTGACGTTTCGGCTTCCTCGTCCGAATCGAGCACAGCAAATAGCGATACGGTAAGCATGCCCGACCTCGGCGATAAGAAGTTCAAGGTGGGTATTTGCCAATTGGTTGAGCACGACGCGCTCGACGCGGCTACGAAAGGCTTTAAGGAGGCTCTCATAGACAAGCTCGGCGAGGATCACGTTGAGTTTGACGAGCAGAACGCGAATAACGAGGTTACAAACTGCACGACCATAACCACGAACTTCGTTGCGGCGGGCGTCGATCTGATTATGGCGAACGCTACGCCCGCACTGATGGCGGCGGCTTCCGCTACGGATTCTATTCCCGTTGTCGGCACATCTATCACATCTTATGATGTCACTTTTGGCGGCGATGATTGGAAAGGAAAGAACATCACGGGCGCTTCCGATCTGGCTCCGCTCGACCAGCAGGCGGATATGCTCACGACGATTTTCCCCGACGCTAAGAAAGTCGGCATTTTGTACTGCTCCTCCGAGCCGAACTCCAAGTATCAGGCGGAGAACATCACAACTTATCTGAAAGAAAAGGGCGTTGAAGTTAAGGAATATACCGTTGCGGATTCCAATGAGATCCAGGCGCAGACGCAGGCGGCTGTCGGCGAGAACGATCTGCTTTACATTCCGACAGATAACACATTTGCGGCTGCCGCTGAGACTATCAAGAATGTGGCGCTTCCCGCAAAGAAGCCCGTTGTAGCTTCCGAAGAGGGTATCTGCAAGGGCTGCGGCACCGTAACGCTCACTATCAGCTATCACGATATGGGCTACAAGGCGGGCGAAATGGCAGCGGATATTCTTGCTAACGGCAAGAAAGCCGGTGATCTTGAGATTGGTTACTCTCCCGTTACGAAAAAGTACAACAAGGCTATCTGCGATGAGATGAACATCAAGGTTCCCGATGATTACACGGCTATTGACGAGTAATCATAAAATATAAACATCTTATCAGCGGGGAGCGGATTTCTGTTCCCCGTTGATTTAAACGGTAAAACAATTAGCAAAACGAATAGGAGAATACAAAATGGACATTCTGCTGGGCAAATTGAGTCAATTCGCGAGCGCGCTTCCCGGCAACGTTTCGCAGGGGCTGATATGGGGAGTTTTGGCGATAGGCGTATATATCACCTATAAAATACTCGACTTCGCCGACCTCACCGTCGACGGCTCGATAACGACGGGCGGCGCGGTCGCGGTCGTGCTGATACTTCATGGCGTGCCGGTACCAGTCGCTATGATCTGCTCGTTTTTGGCGGGATGTCTGGCGGGGCTTGCCACGGGGCTGATGAATACGCTGCTCGGAATACCGGGGATACTCGCGAGTATTTTAACGCAGATCGCTTTGTATTCCGTAAATTTGGCGGTAATGGGTCAGGCTAATCTTCCGGTATCCGTCGATAAATTCCCGCTGTTCGTTTCGCAGAGATTTACTGCCGTCGCGAACGGACCGCAGAGCGTTATCTTTGAAATGGGCAAAATAATTTTGGTCGTGGGTCTGCTGATAGCTTTGCTGTATTGGTTCTTCGGCACGGAATACGGCTTCACAATAAGAGCTACGGGCTGCAACGCGAATATGGCTCGCGCACAGGGCATCAACACCAAAAAGTCCACGCTTATAGCTCTTGTGCTGTCGAACGGCATAGTGGGATTTGCGGGCGGTATCCTCGCGCAGTACTCGGGCAACGTCGATGTAAATATGGGGCGCGGCGCGATCGTTATCGGTCTGGCGGCGGTCATTATAGGCGATGTGCTCGGACGCGCGATTTTCGGAAAACACTTTAACTTTGTGGCGCGGCTCACGTTCACGGCGATAGGCGCGATAATATACTTTTTGGTATTGCAGATCGTTATGCTTACGGGGCTTCCCTCAACGTTCAACAAGCTGTTCTCGGCAGTCATCGTAGCTATATTCCTCGCCGTGCCGTATATCAAAAAGACTTCCAAAAACTCTTACAGACGAGCCGCGAGGAACTCCGCGAAAGCAAAGCTGCTCGGTGCGGAAAATTCGGAAGAGGAAGGAGCTGTCGAAAATGCTGACGCTGACTGATGTTAGAAAAACCTTTAACCCCGGCACAATCAACGAGAGAAAGGCTTTGAACGGCGTTTCGCTCTCGCTTGACGACGGAGATTTCGTGACGATAATCGGCGGAAACGGCGCGGGAAAATCGACGACCCTGAACGCCATTGCGGGCGTGTGGCCCGTTGACGGCGGCATTATCGAGATAAACGGCAAGAACGTTGTTGGTCTGCCCGAACACAAGCGCGCGGCGTTTATCGGGCGCGTGTTTCAAGACCCAATGACGGGTACGGCGGCGACTATGGAAATTCAGGAGAACCTTGCTTTAGCCAAACGCCGCGGACAAATGCGCGGACTTCGCTGGGGCATTACGAAAAAAGAACGCGAGGAATATCACGAGCTGCTGAAAATGCTCGATCTGGGGCTGGAGGATCGTATGACTTCCAAGGTCGGTTTGCTTTCGGGCGGACAGAGACAAGCGCTTACGCTGCTTATGGCAACGCTGAAAAAGCCCGATATTCTGCTTCTTGACGAGCACACCGCCGCTCTCGACCCGAAAACGGCGGCAAAGGTTCTGGAGCTTTCCGATAAAATAATAGAGGAAAACCACCTCACCGCGATGATGGTAACTCACAATATGGCGGCGGCAATAAAGCACGGAAACCGCCTAATCATGATGAGCAACGGACGCATTATTTACGACGTTAAGGGCGAGGAAAAGAAAAAACTTACAGTTGATATGCTGCTTCAGAAGTTCGAGGAAGCAAGCGGCGCGAAACTTGATAACGACCGTATGCTGCTTTCAAAGGGCGACGCTTAAGGCGTTTAGTACGCTAAAATTTAATAAACAAGCCGCGAATTGCGTAATTCGCGGCTGTTTTTTATTTCTGCGGAACGGATTCGGTTATCTGCGAATTGCTGTCCGAGGTCGACAAGGCGTTTGACGTGTTGGAATTTTCCTCGGTAATTCTAGCCATAACCTCTTTCGCGAACGGCTGAAGCTCCTTGGGAAGCGCGGACGCGTCGCCGTTTTTAAGAGCCTCGCGAGACTGTGCTATTTGCTCGTCGGAGAGGTTGTAGGACTTCATCAGGTCGGAGTACTGCGCCATGACTTCCTCGACTTTCTCGTCGGATATCTTCACAGCGTCCTCGGCGGGTGCGGGAATTTGCTTTCCGTTGGAGTCTATCGTGTAGTTGTCTTGTAGAATAAGGTCTTTTACGGCGACTAACTCGTAGCCTTGGCTCTTAAGCTCGGAAAGTATCTCGGGGAGCGCTTCCGTAGTGTTTTCCAGATCGTTGTGGAACAGCAGTATAGAGCCGGGTTTTACGCCTTTAAGCACTTTTTTCTTGATATCGGCGGCTGAGTTCTTTTTCCAGTCCACGCTGTCCACGTCCCATTGAATAACTTTCATTCCCATACCGTCGAGCGTGGTGATAAGGCTGTCGTCGTACTCGCCGTAGGGGGCGCGGTAAAGCGAGGGTTCCTCGCCCGTCAGCATTTTTATTTTGCGGCTGCATTCGCGGGTGTCGGCGATAAGGTCGTTGACGTTCGCGCCGAGAACGTGCGGGTGCTTATCCGAGTGGTTCTCGATCTCGTGACCCGCGTCGAAGAATTTTTTCACGTCGTCCGGATAGCGGTCGCACCAATCGCCCGTGATGAAAAACGTGGCTTTCGCGTCGTTGTCTTTAAGAATACTGATAAGCTGATCGGTATTGGAGTTTTCCCAAGCCACGTCGAACGTCACGGCGATCTTCTTCTCATCGCATTCGGTCGAGTAGATAGGCAAAAGCCGCTTTTCGGCGTGCGAGCCTACGGACGTAACTATCAGCGTGACAGCCGCCGCTGCCGCCACCAGCGCGAACGCTGCTATTGCCGCGGCGCGTTTGATTTGTTTTTTGGTAAAGGTTACTGCTCTCATATTCTTCTCCTTTGTACAGAATGTTTACTGCTCTATACTATGAGAAGAAAGGGACAAATATGACAAGTTCGGACTGCCGAAAATCCGAATTTCACGCTTTATATCAATCTGATTTAAGGCAACACCGCGCAATTACCGGCTAACGCCTTTGCCGCCCGCTTGCTTGCATATTTTCCGTCATATTGCACAATTCGTCCTCGCAAGGCGTCAGCCTTGCTTCGTCCTCATTGTACAAGCGTTGAGCAAAGCTCAACCCGCTGACAGAAAAATCTGACTGCGCAATCGGACAGCAATAATTGCGCGGTGTTGCCATAACTCGCTGCCTTAAAAAAATCATCGCCCAATATCTCGCCCAAACGCGGAAGAATTCCGATATTATTTTCGATGTACATGTAATTTTGACATAGGCTGTAATTCGGCAGCGTGTTTCCCTCAATAAGTACGGGACTGCTTTTTGTTATCGCGACATCCCAGCCGATATATCCCATTTGCGGAAAACGTGCAGCCGCTCTTTCACATAATGCGACGGCTTCACGAAACATGGGTATCTCAAATCCGTTAAACTCTGTCTTTGTGTACGGGTGGACGGAATAAAACTTCCCCGTGCTGTCGCAAAAGGCGGGTTGGCGGATCGTTCCGCCGCTGTCTATCGGTGCGTACAGACCGCCGCTGCAAGTATTGTCAACGCAGTTTTCGTTTACGCTCATACGCACGACCGCATATAGCACGTTCGCTTTTCCGTTATGCAAAACCGTGACTATCCGCAAAGTGTTTACCGAAAAAGGCGACAGCAGACTCATCTTTTCGTGCTGCGTTATCGTTTCCTCAACCAAAAACTGCCCGTGGCTTATGAGACGTTCGTAAAGACCGTCGAGATCGGTGTTCTTATCAATAACTTCCTTTGAAATACCGTGACCGCCGAAATCATTCACGGGCTTCGCAAATACGGAGCTTTTCCCGCCGCAAAACGTCTTGAACCGTTCTCTGTCCGCGTTTCTCAGATCTATGAAATCCCGCCCGATAAGGTCGGCAAAACGCTTGTTAAAAAGTGCTTTGTCGTTAAAGATCGGATAAAATTCCTCGGAATTAAGGCGATGAGAAAGCGTGATATTTCTGCTTTGCGTTAAAAAGGTCTTGCGCTTTTTCCCGTGATTTTTCCAAAACCCAAACACGCGGTAATCTCTGTACCCCACGCCGTATCGGAAAATACACCATATCATATCCGCGAAAATGACCGGGCGTTTTTTATTTGTCTCATTATGGATATGGTTTATTTGTTCGGACATTCTTTTAAGACTGCCGCCCGAAATACGGCTGAAAAACCGTTTTACTTTTCCCACTGTTTTATTCCCCTTTGCTTTTCCAGTGGCGCATGTTCAAAGGCGCTCCGGCTTTATCTCTATGTATTACGGTTGGAAGAACGCTTTAATGCGGCACTGCACAAAATCCGCGAAGCGGTTATTGTGCGGCGTTACTATATAAAAACGCGCAAAGCGCATAGATATGAGGACAGTAAAGAGTGTTTTTGAGAATTTGCGTAAACGTTGTTAAAGCGTAGGTTGATTATTGGGATTATGTCAATTTAAGCGTTATTTGAATTTAAACGAAATTTTAAGGTAAATTGGGAGGAATACCTATATAATAATGTTAATCTGTCCCCGTATCTATGCGCTCTGCGCGACGCGGTTTATTCTGCTCTGTATGTGTAAAGCCCGCTGAGCTTTTTGTACTTATCATACATGGCTATTATCATTCCGGACCGAAGTTCCCCATAGGTAATTTCATCGCCGATTATGTCGTCGCTTATTGAGCTGATGTTTGAATAAACGCGGAATTTGTTGCCAAACCCATCGTACATATCGTTTATCTCGTTGCTTATCGAATAAAGATCCTCCAATGTTTGGGCATCGTCTATAATTTCGGAAACTTTGAGCGGCTCTAAAGCGTTGTCAGAAAGCTGGATATCCAAGATCTCAACCGACGCGCTTATACCTTCAAATTGTCTGTCAGCGCGGTAACTCAAGTCTATATCGTCCAACCGCGCCACAACTTTCAGATAATTCTTAAATTCCGAGAAATATCGATCAACGTTGAAAGCGTCAGTGCCCAAGTCAATATCATCAATAACGGTGATAGCGGGCATTTCGTTGGAATATTCAAACATTCCGATCGAACGTTTTGAGGTGTTCGCCTTAAACCGATATTTTTCCGCGTCCGTGTGTGCAATATCTATAACGGGCAGCTGAGCTGCGCCCGACCTGGGCACAATATAATAAACGTCATTGCCGCTGTCGTCCGTTTCGCGGACAAGATAAGCTTCTATCGTGACCGTGCCGCGGAAATGCACGGAGCTTCCGTAATACAAAAGCTCTTGCGGAAAGCCTTTTTCGTTCATTTGCCGCTCGTTCATGCCGTTTGCGGGAATGCGCCAAAACTCGCATTTCGCGGAATCCACGACAAGATCGTTATAATGCTCACCCGTATAAATGCGGCTAAATTCGGCGTTGTCATTTTCAAACTTGTTGTCGTTCATAATATTGTTTATTTGTTCGGGATTGTCCGCGCTGTTAAAATTCATTCCCGTGGCGGGCGCGATATACGCGAAGCCGTCGCAGGTTATAACGTTCCAGTTGGTGTCGTTAAGGTCTTTTTTGGATGTGCCGTTTTCGATATCGGTTATCTCCTCGTAATGAATTTGCTGATAATCCGGACCTATCAGCGTAAACGGCAGCGGACCGACGGGTTCGTCGCCGCTTTTCCAATTATCATCGGTCTGCGGTTTTTCGAAATTTTCTTCTGTTATCTCCGGTGATGTGTGATCGGTCACGGGGGCGCTGTCGTGGTCGGAGGTGTTTGTTTGTCCGCTGCCCGCCGCCCCGCCAAGCTCGGCAGCGTAGGTCTCGGAAGAGTTTGCGGTTTCGTTTGCGCTCGAGGGTTCTGCGGATAATCTCGGTTGAAACAGCTTCACCGCAAACAGCGTTCCGCATATCAGGATCGCCGCCGCCGCAACGGACGCGGCGGTCTTCAGCGGTGAAAACAATCGTTCGGCGGGATGGGCTTCGGTTGGCTCGTAGGGTGAAAGCGGGTCGTCTTTAAGATACTTTCCCGCGTCGGTTATGAATTTTTCGTCGATGTCGTTTATAGCGTTAAATAGATCTTTATTGTTCAAAGCAATCCTCTTTTCTCAAGATATCCCATAAGAGCGCGGCGCGTGCGCGTAACGGTTACAGCGGCGTTGGAGCGGGTTACTCCCACTCTTTCGGCAATCTGCGCCGCTGAAAGGCAGTACCAATATCTAAGCACAAAAATATCGCGCTTTATTCGCGGAAGCGTTTTCAAAAACTCGTTTATCGCTTCCGTTAAGATTTTTCGTTCATAGTTTTTTTCAACGTTTCCTTTATCCGCCACGCACTCGGCAAGCTCGTCCAGCACAAGCGCTATCTCGCCGCCGCCGCGTTTTTCGGCGTGATCTCGCTCGTATCGGTTAAGGCTGATGTTCTTTGCTATTCTCGCCAAAAATCCCCCTAAATTGCGCGGCTTCGCGGGCGGGATGCTCTCCCATGCCTTAAGCCAAGTGTCGTTCAGGCATTCCTCGGCGTCCTGCGGGTCTTTCAGAATATTTTGTACCACGGTGCCGCAATAGCTCCCGTATTTGCGGCTTACATAAGCAATCGCGCGTTCGTTTCTCTCAAAAAACAGCTCCACAATCTCTCCGTCGCTTATGTTTTCGGGCGCGGTATTGTCCCGCATAAATGTCACCCCGCTTTTGACGCAGATATCCAATTCGTACTCACCTGCCTTTCACTTATAAAGACAGATTTTTTTCCGATTTATTACAACGTTTTTCTCTTTTTTTGTTTTAGGCAACACCGCACAATTACCGGCTAACGCCTTTGCCGCCCGCTTGCTTGCATATTTTCCGTCATCTTGCACAAAGTCTCCTTGACGGGCGACAGCCCGTCTGCGTCAACTTTGTACAATCTGACGAAAAATCTGACGGCGCAATCGGACAGCAATAATTGTGCGGTGTTGCCTTTATTTTAACATTTTTTGACAGTATTGTCAACCGCCGTAGAATTTTCACGCATAAAGCGAAGCGCTCCCGTAAATTTTCTTACGATTTAATGAATATTTTCCCCGGCTATTGACAAGCCGCGTGATATTCTGTTATAATAAAGATATAAAAGTAAAATTATGTCGAACGTGTATCATTTGCGAAAAGCTGCGTGTCAAAAGTAAGGGGGCGTTATTTTGGACGCGAGAATATTGGTCGTTGACGATGAAAAGGAGATCGCGGACTTGGTGGAGGTGTGCCTTTCAAACGAGGGCTTTGAAGTGGCAAAGTTTTTTAACGGCACAGACGCGCTGAATTACGCGCAAAGCGGGAATATCGACCTTGCAGTGCTTGATGTAATGCTTCCCGATGTGGATGGTTTTTCCATGGTTCAGAAGCTGCGGAACCGTTTTGTGTTCCCGATTATTATGCTGACGGCGAAGTGCGAGGATTCCGACAAGATAACGGGACTTA
This sequence comes from uncultured Clostridia bacterium, assembly GCA_947627465.1. Taxonomy (GTDB): domain Bacteria; phylum Bacillota; class Clostridia; order Oscillospirales; family Ruminococcaceae; genus CAG-115. The sequence goes on along the minus strand of CANQWD010000002.1, from coordinate 57,355 downwards.
TGTTGGGCGCGGACGACTATATAACAAAACCGTTTTCTCCGCCCGAGCTTGTCGCCCGCGTAAAAACGCAGCTTCGGCGGTATACGCGCTATAACTCCTCCGCTCCGAGAGCGAACGAGATCGACATCCGCGGGCTTACCATCAACAACGACAATCACAAATGCACGCTGAACGGCAGGGAAGTGGTGCTTACGCCCATAGAGTTTTCCGTGCTGTGGTATCTTTGCAGTCACAAAAACACCGTGGTTTCGGGCGAGGAGCTGTTCGAGGCGGTTTGGGGCGAGAAGTTTCTCGACAGCTCCAACACGGTAATGGCGCATATAGCGCGAATTAGAGAGAAGCTGGGCGAACCGCCGCGAAATCCGAAATACATAAAAACCGTGTGGGGAGTGGGATATACCGTTGAAGAATAAACGTTTTTCAAAGCTGACGCGCCGCTATATGCGTAACTACCTTTTGGCTCTGGCGGGTACGGCGGCGGGGCTTATCACGCTGATAATCGGCGCGGAACAGTTTTTCAGGAATGTAAGAATATGGTACATGGAAGACCCGATGTATCAATTTCTGCTGTTTATCAAAGATCATCTCGGAACAATTTGCCCGATTGTAATTCTTGTGATGTGGGGAATAATCACATACTTCTTTATGATAAAACCGCTTAAATTTATAGAAAATATCGTTGGAGCGGCAAAGCAATTGACCGACCCGACCGACGTTCCCATAGAACTGCCGCCCGACCTCGCCGAGGCGCAGTACGAGTTAAATTCCGCGCGCGAAACCGCTCTGCGTAACGCCACTCTCGCAAAGGAAGCCGAGCAGCGCAAAAACGATATGATAGTCTATCTGGCGCACGACTTGAAAACGCCGCTTACAAGCGTTATCGGCTATCTGACATTGCTGCGCGACGAGCCGGATATCCCCGCGGAAAGCCGCGAAAAATACACCGCCGTGGCTCTCGACCGTTCTCAGCGGCTGGAGGAGCTTATCAACGAGTTTTTCGACATCACGCGGTTCAGCTTGACAACGCTCACTCTCGAGGAACAGCGGATAGACCTTTCGCTTATGCTGAACCAAACCGTAAGCGAGTTTGTGCCTGTTTTTGAAAAAAATAAACTCGGCGTAAAGCCGAGCATTCAAGCAAATGTCGATTTATTGTGCGACCCGGATAAGCTGGAGCGCGTTTTCGATAATCTTCTTCGCAACGCCGTGAATTACAGCTATCCCGATACGGAAATAGAGTTCTCAATGACCGCCGCCGACGATTTTGTGATAATTATATGCAAAAATCACGGACGAACTATCCCAAAGGAAAAGCTCGACCGTATTTTCGAGCAGTTTTTCCGCGTAGACAGCGCACGGCAGTCCAAAACGGGCGGCGCGGGTCTGGGACTTGCAATAGCGAAAGAAATAGTCGCGCTTCACGGAGGAGAGATAACCGCTAAAAGCGAGAACGAGACAGTGGAGTTTACCGTAAAGCTGCCGAAAAAGTAAGTTTAAAGGTGCCCTTTAGAATTTTTTCTTCCAGACCGAGGGCACGAACATTATCATAAGCGGAGTGCACTCCAGTCTTCCGAAAATCATATCGAGCGACAGCACGATTTTGGAAACGTCAGAAAAGAACGAATAATTTTCCATAGGTCCCACAAGCTCAATGCCGGGACCTATATTGTTAAAGCATGCCGTCACCGCGCTGAACGACGTCGCGAAGCCGTGGTTGTCCAACGATATCACGAGCATAGAGCCCATCATAAGGAAAATGTATATCCCAAGGTAGGAATTTACGCCGTGAACCACGGCGGTGTCCATTGCCTTGTCCTCGCTTGTGACCAGGTTTACCGATTTCGGGTGAAGCAGTTTCTTGAAAAATCTTCCCGTGTTCTTTATAATGATGATGAGACGCTGCACCTTAAAGCCGCCGCCCGTAGAACCCGCGCAAGCTCCCACAAACATCAGCATTACCAAGATCATTTTGGAAAATTCGGGCCATAAGTTGTAATCCGCCGTGGCGTAGCCCGTCGTCGTCATAATGGACGCGACCTGAAAAGCGGAATAGCGCAGACTTTTGCCCGCGGTCTTGTACATCGGGAAAATATTCGCGCCGATAAGAAGCGAGCTTGCCGCGAAAATTATCAAATATACGCGAAGCTCCAAATTTTTGCCCACGTCGCGGAAACGCCTAATAAGCAATAGATAAAATATGTTGAAATTTACGCCGAACAGCATCATCATCACTGTGATGACTATATCTATGTACGCCGAATCATAATATGCAATGCCCGCGTTTTTTATCCCGAAACCGCCCGTGCCCGCCGCGCCCATGGCATGGCACACGCTGTCGAAAAACGGCATATCGCCCGCGCACAGCAAAATCACCGTCACAATTGTAAGAACGCCGTATATCGTATAAAGGTACACTGCCGTTTTCTTTCCCTTAGGAACGAATTTTCCCACCTGCGGTCCGGGGCATTCGGCTCTCATAAGGAATAAAGAGTCTTTCGACGACGGGAACACAGCCAGCGCAAATACCAGAATACCCATGCCGCCTATCCAATGCGTGAAGCTTCTCCAGAACAACATTCCGTGCGACAGGCTCTCAACATCGGTGAGGATCGTCGCTCCAGTTGTGGTAAATCCCGAGACGCTCTCAAAAAGCGCGTCGATAAAACGCGGTATCTCTCCGCTTATTACAAACGGCAAGGCTCCCGCGACCGGGAACACGATCCACAGCATCGCGACTATCACAAGGCTTTCGCGTGTGTACATCTCGTCGGTTTTGGGTTTTATCACAGACATCGGCAGCGACAGCAGCGCAAGACCCGACGCAACGATAATAAACGATCTGAAAGCGTCCGCTTCACCGTATATAAGACTTACCGCCGCCGGCAAAAGAAACAGCGCGGAGCCTACAAAGGTCATTTTTGAAAGATAATGAAAAACCAGCGTTTTATTCATACCGCAAATTACTCCAAAATATCATGAATATCCGAAAACCTGTGCTCCTTTGAAATAACGACCACAGAATCGCCAAGTTCTATTGTCGCGGTGCCGTCGGGAATGAACATCTGCCGTCCGCGCAGCACGGAGCATATAAGCGTATCTTTTTTTATGCGCAGATCTTTAAGCCGAATGCCGGTAAGCCCGGGAATTTCCTTGCGTATCTTAAACTCTGCCGCTTCCACGCGGTTATTGACAATATGATATATGGATTCAATATTGCTTTCGGTGTTGTCAAGGCTTCGCACATAGGCAAGCACGGCGTTTGTGGAGAGCGTTTTCGGAGAGATTATGCAGTCAAGTCCGATCTTGCTTGTCAGATCAACGTAGCTTTCGCGGTTGATTTTTGTTACGACCTTGGCGTTCGAGTTGTTTTTCGCGTAAAGCGACATTATGATATTTTCCTCGTCGATACCCGTTATCGCAACGAAAGCGTCCGCCTCGCGGATACCCTCCTCGACAAGCAGGTCTTGATCGGTTCCGTCGCCGCAGATGACCGCCGCTTTCGGAAACAGCTCCGCAAGCTCTTTGCAGCGCGTCAAATTATTTTCAATGATCTTCACGTGCATACCGATGCTCAGCAGAGCCTTGGTGAGGTAATAGCATATTCTGCCGCCGCCTACTATCATGCAGGATTTCACCTTGTCTTTTACGGTGCCGCTCATTCTGAAGAACTGCTCGATATCGCGGTGAGAGGCGGCGATGTTTATCCTGTCGCCCGCCTGAGGTATAAATTCTCCGTCGGGTATGTAAATTTCACTTTCGCGCTGAACGGCGCAGATAAGGAATTTGACCTTTGTGCGTTTGTAAACGTCCTTAAGACTGCAATTGACTATTGCCGAGGTTTCGGGCAGCTTGTATTCCACAAGCTCCATTTTTCCGCGCTCAAACACCTCGACCTTTGCGGCTTCGGGAGTGATAAGCACGCGGAGAATTTCGTCTGCGGTAATGCCCTCGGGGTTGATCGCCATGGTAAGCCCCAGATCGTCGCGAATAAAATCTATCTGTTTATAGTATTCGGGGTTGCGCACTCTTGCTATCGTCCTTGCTGCGCCGAGTTTGCGCGCTATAAGACAGCACAGGAGATTTACCTCGTCGTAATGCGTTGTAGCGATGACTATTCCCGACTTGCCGACGTTTGCCTGTTTTTGGATATCCTTGTCTATTCCGTTGCCCTCAATGCACATTACGTCCTCGGTATTTTGAGTTTTTTCAAGAGCGTCGGAATTGATGTCTATAACGGTAACATCGTGCTTTTCGTTTGACAGCATAGCGGCAAGACTGCTTCCGACCTTGCCGTTGCCAATTATTGCCATTTTCATATTATACCTCATTTGGATATATCGGACATTATTTACAGTTTGTATAAAACCCGCGGTTTCTCCGCCGCGGGCGGGAGACGTTTTATACAAGCCGTGCGCCGTAATATATCATATATTATAGCACTAATTACGATATATGTCAAGTGGGATAATAAACAAGCTCTATAATGAGCATAAGCGCGGTTTTAACGAGGTCTCGACATTTTTTTTAAAAACCCCTTGACAAGCCGAGAGTAATGTGCTATACTGTAATATACAAAATGCCTTATCAAGAGTGACTTCGGCGCGATCTTGCCGTTTGGCGGAGAGCGGCGCATTTTCCCAAAGGAAAATGTGAAAGCGAATTTCCGAAAGGAAATTCGCGAGGGGACTGGTCCCTATGAAGTCCGGCAACCTGTCGGTTTTGATATGAAATCGACAAGGTGCTACGTCCTGCGGGGATTTTTAAAATCCACCGAGAGATAAGGAGTGAACGGAAGATTTTTAACTGCTCGCTCCTTATGAAGCGAGCATTTTGTATATTTACTTTGGTTTTATTGTAAGAAAGGAAATGTACAATGGAAAACAAAAAATTATTTACATCGGAAAGCGTTACCGAGGGTCACCCCGACAAGATCTGCGACAATATTTCGGACGCGATACTTGACGCGATACTCGAGCAAGACCCTATGGGCAGAGTTGCCTGCGAGACCGTTACCACTACGGGTATGGTGACGGTTATGGGCGAGATATCAACTTCGGCGTATGTCGATATTCCCGGGATAGTCCGCAAAACTGTCCGCGATATCGGCTACACGTCGAGCGAGTACGGCTTCGACGCGGACGGCTGCGCGGTGCTTGTTTCATTGGACGAGCAGTCGCCCGATATCGCAATGGGCGTTAACAACGCTCTCGAGGGTCGCGATCAGAACGAGAACGACACGGGCGCTGGCGACCAAGGTATGATGTTCGGGTTCGCGTGCAGCGAAACTCCCGAGCTTATGCCCATGCCGATAAGTCTTGCCCACAAGCTTGCAAAAAAGCTTACGGAAGTGCGTAAGAACGGAACTATTCCGTATCTGCTCCCCGACGGCAAAACACAGGTCACCGTTGAATACGACGACAACAAGCCTGTCCGCGTTGATACCGTAGTAGTATCGTCTCAGCACCTCGCTTCCGCTTCTTTGGAGCAGATACGCGCGGATATTATCGAAAAAGTCATCAAGACGACTATCCCCGCCGAACTTCTCGACGAGAACACAAAATATTTCGTAAACCCCACCGGACGTTTCGTTATCGGCGGTCCTATGGGCGACAGCGGACTTACCGGCAGAAAGATAATCGTTGATACATACGGCGGCTATTCGCGGCACGGCGGCGGCGCGTTCTCGGGAAAGGATCCGACAAAGGTAGACCGCTCGGCGGCATATATGGCGCGTTACGTAGCGAAAAATATCGTTGCGGCGGGTCTCGCGGAGCGCGCGGAAATTCAGCTCGCTTACGCTATCGGCGTGGCAAAGCCCGTTTCGGTAATGGTTGATACATTCGGCACGGGGAAGATCGCGGACGAGAAGATCGCCGAGGCGGTCGTTAAAGAGTTTGACCTGCGCCCCTCCGCGATAATCAAGACGCTTGATTTGAGAAAACCGCAGTTCAAGCAGGTTGCGGCTTACGGTCACATGGGCAGAGAGGATCTGAACGTTGCTTGGGAAAAGACCGATCGCGTCGAAGATCTGAAAAAGTACCTTTAAACGCGTGAATACGGTATGAGGAATGTACCGATTAAACCGTTTTTAAGGCTACACCGCACAAAGACCGCACTTCGTGCTTTGCCGTCCGCTTGCTTGCATCTTTTCCGTCATCTTGCACAAAGTTCGCTTGCAAGGCGTCAGCCTTGCGCGGGTTGACCATCGGTCAACTCTCTCACTTTGTACAATCTGACGAAAAATCTGCGGCGCAATCGAACGTGGTCTCCCCCTGCGGGGGAGGTGTCGCGGAGCGACAGAGGGGCTGACCGACAGACCAATCTTTGTGCGGTATAGCCTTAATTTCGTATTCCCCCCGCCGAAGGCGGGGGGAATACTTTATATGTGGAATATTCTGTTTTGAGGTATGAAGTTTTGACTTTGTACCTTATTTTTGAAAATTGTATGAAAATTTCGATTTTGTCTTGACATTTCACCGCAAACGGTTTATAATTAAACTCTAAGTTTAATTATTTTTGATAAGGAGAAAATTATGGCGCGCCGAAAAAAGGAACCGTTAAGCGTACATAGGGAGAGAATTGCCGCCGCCGCCAACGATCTGTTTACGGAAAAGGGCGTCGAGGCAGCGTCTATGGACGATATTGCCGAAAGATCGGGCTACAGCAAGGCAACACTTTATGTGTATTTTAAAAATAAAGAGGAAATTGTCGGTCTGCTGACGCTGAAAAGTATTGAGAAGCTGTACGGCTGCCTGTCCTCGGCGTTGGAACAACAGGAAACGACAAAAGCGCGTTACGACAGTATTTGCCGAGAGCTGGTGAAATATCAAAAGGAGTATCCTTTTTATTTTGAAACCTCGCTGGACAAAATCAACATTGAAGAAAAAGAAACCTATCGGGTGGGAGAGAAGATAAACGAAAAAATGACGGAATTCGTGCTTTCGGGGATAAAAAACGGGGATTTTCGCGGAGATTTGGAAATTATGTCCACGATTTTCGGATTTTGGGGAATGATGTCGGGGCTTATCAAACTCGCCGACAGCAAAGAAGATTATATAAAAACAGCCATGGGGCTTACCAAAGACGAGTTTTTAGAGCACGGTTTTAATATGCTGTACCGTTCTGTTGCCAAAAACGAAGATAACGAAAAATCGCTTGGCAATTGAATGGCAATCAACGGAGGAACAAGTATGACGGGAATTTATTTCAGCGGTACGGGAAATACCGAATTTTGCGTTACGCGATTTACGGAAAAGTCGGGCGGCAAGGTGTTTTCCGTTGAGGACAAGGGCGCGGCAAAGGCGCTCAAAGAGGATAGGAATATCGTGCTGGGATATCCGATCTATTACAGCAATCTGCCTGTTATAATGCGGGATTTTATCACTCAAAACGCGGCTCTTTGGCGTGGAAAAAACGTGTTTATAATCGCGACAATGGGAATGTTCAGCGGAGACGGCGCGGGGTGTTCGGCGCGGATCTTGAAAAAGTTCGGAGCGAACGTTATAGGCGGTCTGCATTTGAAAATGCCCGACTGCATCGGCGACGTTTCATTGCTTAAAAAGCCGCCCGAAAAGAACCGTGAGATAATATCGGCGGCGGTTCGTAAAATCGACGGCGCGGTCGAAAAAATGCGAAACGGCAGACCGCCGCGCGAGGGCTTGAATTTCTTTTATCATATCGCGGGGCTTTTCGGACAAAGGCTGTGGTTTTACGGCAAGACCAAAGACTACACTAAAAATCCCAAAATAGACGGTGATAAATGCGTGGGCTGCGGAGAGTGTGTACGGCATTGCCCTATGAAGAATATCAAGCTAAACGAAAACGGCAAGGCTGTTTCGGGCGGCAAATGTACGATGTGCTATCGGTGTATGTCAAATTGCCCGAAAAAGGCTATCACGATAATAGGCAAGGAAGTTTTGGTTCAATACAAGTTCGGCGAACAAGTTAAATGATTTGGAGGTAACGATGAATAAAAGAAAAGTGCTCGCCATTTTAGGCGGTCCTCACTTTGACGGAACAACGGCGAAAATGCTTGACTGCGCCATAAAAAAAGCCGAGAGAGCCGGCTGCGAAGTTACCAAGATAGATTTATACAAAAAGAATATCGCCTTTTGTACGGGTTGCCGCGTTTGTATAAATACGCGACGCTGCGTTCAAAACGACGATATTCGTGAAATAGAAAAATCACTGCATGAGTGCGATACTGTCATTCTTGCCGCGCCCGTTTATTGGGCGAACGTTCCCGCCGCTGTTAAAAATATGTTCGATAGGTTACTGGGAACGGCGATGGAGGAAACGTCTACCTTTCCGAAGCCGCGGCTTTCGGGCAAAAAATATATGCTTTTGATATCCTGCAATACCCCTGCCCCATTTTCTTGGATATTCGGGCAAAGCCGAGGAGCGATACGCAATATGGACGAATTTTTTAAAACGGCGGGTATAAAGCCGATAGGGAAAATCGTCTGCGCGAATGCCGCGAATAAAAAAGAACTGCCAAAGAGTATAGTCAGAAAAATTCAAAAACGCCTTTAAAAGTCAAAATATTCCATATAGGGCGCTTCTAAAATCCTTGTTTAAACAAAAACACGCGGAATACGCCGTTTTTGCTTTTTAAACAGTTTTCTAGAGGTGCCCTTATTTTATAGTAAACGGAGATTTCGAGTATAATACTAATTTACGGTCAAAGTGCAGACAAAAACTAAATCCCAATGCCATACAATAACACAAATGTTAGTCTATACGTTGATCAAAAATCCGTATCAATATGTGTTGTCATAAAATATCTCGGCGGGCATTATAAATTCGGGTGCGCCCACGTTTCCCGCCGCGACCGTGTACTCGTCGAAAACTATAACCAATTGACCGAACGAGGTCAGATAAAATTCCTGATCGGGAGAAATTTCCTTGAAGCACTCGTCGTCGCTCCACATACCACCGGGAATAAAGTAAGGTTTACTCTCGTCGTATTGATTGCGTTCTTCCATTTGACGGATAACCTCCGCGCTTATCCCGCCGATATAATCGTAATCCTCGTCGAACAGATCTGATAGGGCGACTTCCTTGCCGTTCTGTTTGTCGAACGTCACGCAGCGGCTGTAATCCATTGAGCCGCCCATATTTATCGTCGCGTAGAACCTTGCCGACAGGTATTTTTTGTCGTTCCTGTTGATACGGTATCCGCCGTCCTCGGCGACATATCCCTCGTATTTTTGGAGAGTGTACTGTTGGAAAACTTCTCTTGCTTCATTGATGAAATCATCCGCGGCTTGGTTGAGCTTGTCGGCATTGTCGCCCGTAAACTCGGGATATGTCGTGCGGAATGCAGCGTTGTCGTTCCAGCCGTAGCTTAAAGTCTTTATGTTTATCGAAAATGTTTCGGACAGCGCGTTTGCCGTTGGGGGAGATAAATTCAGCAGACCGACCGCGCAGATAAGCAGCGTCAAAACCGCGGGCAGCGCCTTTGAACGCTTGCGAACTTGCACAGAGCCGCCTTTGTTTGTCGAGCCGCTTTCGCTCGTGTCGAAGATTTCGGCGCAGAACAGAAATTCGCCGTTTTCACACGTGCAGCATATAAAGCCGTTGTATGTTTCAACGACTTTTTTCACGCCGCGAAGCCCTATGCCGTGACCATCCGTCCTTTTTCCGACAACGGGCAGACCGTCCGCGTCGATATTCACGGTTTCAGCACAGGAATTTTTAATGGATACTTTCAGTTTGCAGTCGTCCGAGAAGTTCGCCAGCAGTTCGATATAACGCTTATCCTCAGGGCATTTTTCGCAGGCGTTCAGCGCGTTTTCAAGCGCATTTGACAAAATTACGCAAACGTCGGGCAGCTCGAACGGCAGTTCCTCGGGCAGATAAATTTTGTATTCCGTTCGGCAGCCGATACTTTTCGCGCGGTTGATATGTTCCGACAGCACCGCGTTTAACGCGGGATTTTTGCAGAACATTTCGGGAGTGCTAAGCTCGGCGGTTTTATTTAATTTCTCGATGTATTCAACAATTTCAACGGAATTGTTCTGCTTCGCCATTCCCGCGAGAGCCGTCAGATGATGCCGCATATCGTGGCGGTAAAGCCGTCCCTCGTCGACGCTTCGCGAGATCTGCTCGAAATTTTTACGCTGCAATGCCAAGCTTTCGACAAGCTTTTTTTCAGTTTCGTCAGCGTCTGCGGCTTTTGCCGAATAAACCAAAAGACACGCCGCGATCGCGAAAACGGATACCGCGATGATAAGCGTCATTATCAACACAGCGATCTGCGCCGGGTTGTCTAGACTGACATACAGAAGTAAGAATACCGTTACGGCGGGGATCAAAACCAACAAACGATTTTTCATATTTGAACGCGCGCACACAGCGAAAGGTTTGCGAATAAATCGAAACACGACGATCGCCGCTCCAAGCGCAAGCGCGAAAATCGTAAGCGAAACGACGATATCTTCAGCTGTATTTGAAAGCGTAAGCTCTATTTTTTTTATCGTTTTCAAAATAAGCGAAGCCAGCGTGCCCAACGAGCACGCCGCGGCGGTCTCGAATATGCCGCCCTCGGAGAGTATATACACGCACAACGAAAACGGGAGATACGCTATAAGCGGCAGCAGCGTCAGCGCCTCCATAGCGTTCCCCGAAAGCGAAAGCGCAGTTACCGCGCCGCCCGAACAGAGCAGTACCCCGCCGTATGCCAAAATTCGCGTCTTGAGCGAGAAACGCGGCTTCATAAGCGTTAAACATATAAATATGTACAAGGCGAAAATTATCGCCTCGGAAAAAACCGCCACAAAAGGAACCATTACATTATCCTCCATTTGATCTGATCTGCGAAAAAATTTTCCGGTGTCTCTGTTTTGCTTTAAGGGGCAGAGACAAATAAAAACTTTAGTGCATCATTTGATAAAGAAAACATCACTTGTTTAACATTTCACTGTTTATATACCGCTGCCGCGCGTCAGCGTATTTTCGGGTTATTTTATATCGGGAACCGTCTCGCATAATGAATTCATCGGCTTTCACGCCGTGAACGTTTCTGCAGTTTATAAGATAGCTTGCGGACACCTTTAAAAATACCCCCGTTTGCATAAGCTCCTCCGCTTGAATGTCAAACGGTTCTCTGCGGTAGGCATGTTTGATCTTTCTGCCGTTTGCGAGGTGAAATATCAGTCTGTGATTGAGATATTCCACCGCGATAATTTCCGATAACTCAACGAGGACCGTACTGTCGGCGGTTTTTATCGAAAGCCGCCGAGAAGCAAGTTCGGCTCTGTTGAGACATTCGTCAAGCTCCGAGAACAGCTTTTCGCGCGAATACGGCTTTATCAGATAGGAAAACGCATGGACCGAAAACGCGTCCAGCGAATATTCCCCCGACATGCTGATATAGATGAGCGCCGAATTTTTGTCGTGCCCGCGTATTTTTCTGTCAAGTTCTATGCCGTCGGTTTCGGGCATTACAACATCGAGAAGATACACAGTAACGCCGCTTTCATCGCTGTTTTCTGAATACTTCAGAACATCCTCGGGTATGGAAAAGCATACCGTTTCCCCGTATAAACCGCGTTGGTTTATGTATTCGTCCGATAATTCGCAAAGCTTTTTCAAATCTCCGCTGTCATCATCGCACAAAACAAGTTTTACTTTAGTCAATTTCCGTATCCCCCATTCTCTTCACAAAGTATATTATAGCACAAGAAGACGGACAAGTCAAGTTTATATGTCGATTAAGTGATTTTTTTGTCAATTAAGTGACGGATATTGAAAAACGAACCGGGTGTTGTTAAAATTAAATGTAGCGGAGTCTTTGCGGAGTTTTTTTCGAGCGCATTATTTTCGAAAATCCACATGCGCGGATATATAGCATAAAAACTGAAACCAATATAACGGAGGATATGTTATGAAAAAGAAAAGTCTGCTCACAAGCATTTTGGTGTCTTCTATGGGAATGTTGGCTTTGACGCTGATAGTTGTCAGCCTTATTTTTTCCGTGAACGTTAATATCAGGTACACAGGCTCGATAAAATCAAATCTGTATCACACGGTAGCGGCGGAATCCGCTAAAATGGATACGTGGTTCACGAAACACACGACAATAGCGGAAGATTTCGCTAAGACTGCCACGGAACAGCAGCTTCACGGAGAGGAGCTTCAAAATCACATGCTTGAAGTCGTTCACACCACGTCCGCAAGCATTATGAACGGATATCTTGCGTGGGAGACCGATACGGTGGGAATGGTGTGCAGCGTTTATCCCGTAGCCGAGGATTATGTCGCACAGGAGCGCGGTTGGTATCAAAGCGCCAAAAGCGCCCGTGCCACGATAGTTACCGACCCATACATAGACGCGATTACGGGAAAGATCGTTATCACCGTCGCAAGCCCTCTGTTGTCGGGAAACGAGGTGCTGGGCGTGTGCGGTCTCGATATAGAGATAGACGAATTGGTTTCGGTAAGTCAAGGACTGAAAGCCGATGAGGGCGGTTACGCGGTGTTAGTCGACGGAAGCGACAATATAGTGGCTCATGCCAAAAATCAGGATTATTCTCATCAACTGGACTCGGACGGCAAGACCGAAAAGGTTACGAAGTTGGTTGACATCGCGCCTATTTACAAAGATGTTCTCGCGGCTTCCGGAAGCACAAATGTTGTTTCGGGAAAGGGCTATGACGGCAAAAAGCGTTATTTCCCCGTTGTCCCGATCGGAGATACGGGATGGAAGGTGCTTTACGCGGCGGATTACAACGAGGCTATGTCAAAGCTTAACAATATCGTTATTTTTGCGGTGATAGTTTCTCTTGCTGCAATATTCGGCGGAGGTCTGTTCTTCTGGCTGAAGTTCACAAAGCGCTTGAAGCCGCTGTCAGCGATAGAGAATATCGTCACGGAAATGTCTAACGGTATTTTGGAGCATAACTATCCCAAATCCGAAAACGACGAGATAGGCACTATCTGCGGTGCGCTTATGAGGACAAATCAATCGTTGAAATCGTATATAGACGGTATAGAGAAGATACTTTCGGATATGGCGGACGGTAGATTTGAATATAACAGTTCTCTTACGTTTGTCGGGGAATTTACCGCTATGGAGCAGTCTATAAAGCATATCTGTGAAGCGATGAATTCCACCTTTTCGGAGCTTAACACGGTATCGGAGCAGATATCCGACGGCTCAAGCAGCGTTTCCGCGGGAGCGGCTGAGCTTGCCCATGCCGTCAATGATGAAACGCGGCTTATCGTTGAAGTTTCCGAAAATCTCGGCGACATCAACAACAGAGTATCTCAGTCGGCGGAGAATGCGTTTAACGTTAAGGAAAAAGCGCTCAGAGCCGCCGATGAAGTAAGCGCGGGCAACGAAAAAATGCAGGAACTTGTAAAAATTATGGACAGCATTTCGCGTTCCGCGGATGAGATAGTAAAGATAAATTCCACTATCGAGGATATAGCGTTCCAGACGAATATTCTGGCGCTCAACGCGTCTATTGAAGCTGCACGCGCGGGAGCGGCGGGCAAGGGCTTCGCCGTTGTCGCGGAGGAAGTCCGCAATCTTGCGGCGAAGTCCTCCGAGGCTTCAAAGATCACAGCGGAGCTTATCGAAAACACCGTAAGGGCGATCGGAAGCGGCACCAACGCGGCAAACTCGACAGCCGAAATGCTTGATGAGATCGTTCGGGAAACAAATCTGATAAGCGGTTCGGTATCGGAGATAGCAGACGTATCCGAGGAGCAAAAGACTATGCTTGCGGAGATCTCGGTAAAGCTTGCCGAGGTTGAAACGGTCATTGAGAAAACAGACTCAGCGGCGCAGAGTTCCGCCGCCGCAAGCGAGGAGCTTGACAGTCAAGCGGTTCTGCTGAAAGAGCATTTAGCTCGTTTCGGATAATACCGCTTATGTCGTTTAAGTGATTATTTTGTTAATTAAGCGTTAAATATTGAAAAAACGCAGCGGTTATGCCATAATTAAAGCAATAAACACATGAAATTGTAAGGAAAGAGGGCTAGATTATGAAAAAACAAAAAACTGTTAAAAGCAAGCTGCTTGTGCGAATTTTGTCGGTAGTTGTTATCGGCATTATTGTAATCGGTTTTTTAGGCAGCTATCTGAACTTCCGCAGCACTCAATCAACGCTTGAATCCACGCTTTCGGAGCTTGCGGTACAGACGAGTATACGCTTGGAGAACCGCTTGTCACGTTATGTCGCGATCGTCAAGGAGATCGGTATGGATCCTCGTATGGGCGAAGATTTCAGCGTAGAAGAAAAGCTTGAGCTTCTGCAAAGCAGAGCCGATACTTACGGTTTCACCGAACGCGGTTATATTGACAAGGATGGTTGGGGATATGAAACTCTTGACGACGTGATCGATTACAGAACCGATCATTGCTACATAAAAGGTATGAAGAACATAGACTTTGTGTTCGGTCCGCAGGACGTCGGCGGCAAACCGATCATATACTTTTGCGCGCCAATTAAAGAAGGCGGGTATAATGACGGAGAGCTTATCGGCGTAGTTTATTTCGGAATCGACAGTTCCATGCTCTATGACATTATTGATGAGATCAAAGTAGGCAAGTCCGGTAAAACCTATATTATGGACGAAAACGGTACATATATCGCATGTATGGATCAGAAATATGTCGACGAGGGAATGAACAACGTCAATCACACTCACAAGGGAAACGCCGAGTTTGACTGCCGCAGCGAGCTTGAAAAACAGGCGATTTCCATGACCGACGACAGCAGCGCTGTATTCGGTCAAGTCAACGGCGGCGTTCCCAGATACCTTGCTTACTCTCGAATCGGCGGCACGGACGGTTGGGTGATCGGAGTTACGACTGAGGTCAACGAGTGGTTGGGCGAGACCACATTCGCTGTCATTATTACGATCATTGTGGGTCTTATCGTTAACGCGGCTGCGATCATTATCTGCACCGTCACCGCGAACAGCATTGCAAAACCGATCAAGAAAACGGTTACCGTTATGAACGCTTTGGCTTCGGGCAACCTTAATGCCAGCGTTGAACACACGTCTGATGATGAAACAGGTCAGCTTGCGGATTCGATCAACCGCACAATAATCTCGCTGAACGGTTATACCGCCGAGATTTCTCGCCTTTGCCAACAGCTTGCGGACGGTGACTTTAACATTCACAGACAGATCGAGTTTAACGGCGATTTCGTTAGCATAATCGACGCGTTGGACAACCTTGCGTACAGACTTTCTGATACTATGCAGCAGATCGATATTTCCGCTGATAATGTTAATAGAGGCGCCGCGCAAATTTCAAACGGCGCAACATCTCTTGCATCGGGAGCCACCGAACAGGCATCTTCTGTTCAAGAGCTTGCAAACATTATCTCGACGCTAAAAAATAAAGTTGACGCTAACGCTAAAAATGCCGAGGAAGCTAACCAAAAGGCAAATCAAACGGGTGAAAAGATGTCGCTTTCCAACGGGCACATGAAGGAAGTGGTTGTGGCGATGAACCACATTTCCGACAAATCTAACGAAATTTCAAACATTATCAAGACAATCGAGGATATTGCGTTTCAAACCAACATTCTCGCGCTTAACGCCGCTATTGAGGCTGCGAGAGCGGGTACTGCGGGCAAGGGATTTGCCGTTGTTGCGGAGGAGGTACGAAATCTTGCTTCCAAGTCGGCGGAAGCTGCCACCAATACAACGGAACTCATTCAGCAAACCATTGAAGCGGTGACGAGCGGTTCGCATATTGTGGAAGAAACCGCTGAGGCGCTTAATTCTTCCGTTGAAGTTACAAATCAGACGATTAAACTCATTAACAATATATGGACGGCTTCCTCAGAGCAAGCCAAGATGATCGAGCAGGCAAACCTGGGCGTAGATCAAATCTCGTCTGTTGTTCAAAACAACTCAGCCACCGCCGAGCAGTCCGCGGCCTCCTCCGAAGAGCTCAACGGGCAAGCGACTGCGCTTCAAAACCTCACAAGCAAATTCGTTCTTAAAGAAAGATAATAGCATGTTTGCGGGCGGCAGTATTTATATTATTTAAGGCAACACCGCACAAAGGAAACGCGAAGCGTGTTCTTTGTGCGGTGCTGCCTTAATTTCTTATCAATGCCGGCTCGTGAGCATTTCAACCATTGCGGGATCGTAATGCGAGAAGAACAGGCTCTCGCACTCGTCCAATTTTTGTATCGCGGACATATCTTCGGCGTTCAGAGTGAAATCAAACACGTTGAAATTCTGCTCCATGCGCTCTTTATGAGTGGACTTCGGAATGACTACAACGTTGCTTTGAATAAGGAAACGCAAAGCCGCCTGTGCCGCGCTCTTATTGTATTTTTTGCCTATCTCCATAAGCACGGGATTTGTAAAGAAATCCTTTCGCCCCTCCGCGAACGGTCCCCACGATTCGTGCTGAACTTCGTATTTTTCCATATACTCGTGAGCCTTTTTCTGCTGTTGGAAAACGTGCGTTTCCACCTGGTTTATCGCGGGCTTTACCTCAACGAATTGACAAAGATCGACCAATCTGTCGGGATAGAAATTCGACACGCCGATAGCTTTCAGCCAACCCGCCTTATATGCTTCCTCCATCGCGCGGTATGTGCCGTAATAATCGTTGAACGGCTGGTGAATAAGCACAAGGTCGATGTAGTCCGTCTGCAATTTTTTTAAAGATTCCTCCAGCGATTTTTTAGCGTTTTCATATCCGCCGTTGGAGATCCATACCTTTGTGGTGATAAACAATTCGTCGCGCGGAACGCCGCACTTTTTAACGGCGTTTCCGACAGCTTCCTCGTTGCCGTAAGCCTGCGCCGTGTCGATCGAACGGTAGCCGACGCTTATCGCGTCCAACACGCAGCGTTCGCATTCTTCATTGCTTACCTGATACACGCCGTAGCCTAAGATCGGCATTTTTACGCCATTATTCAATGTTACAAATTCCATAATAAATTCCTCCCGTAATTACTGCTTTATTATTTTTAAACCGCCGAAAACAGCGACATATTGCTGCGGTAATCATATTATACCCCTTACATTCCCAATCCGTCAAGCCAATCATTTACATCGCTTTCGGACGGGCGCGAAGCGAACCGCTGACCATCAAGCCAATTTCCCGTGTCCGCTTCTTCAGCCAAAAGTTTTCCGCTGTCGCCCAGCCCCGAACTTGCCGAGGTACAAAACGGAATTACCGTCTTGCCCGAGAAATCGTTTGCTTTAATAAACGGGTCGACCGCCCAAGCCGCAATTCCCCACCATATCGGATAGCCGATAAACACCGTGTCATAGCTTTCCCAATCGGCAGCACTGACGTTTTCAAGTTCCATATCGCGCAAAGAAACGTCGTCGTGCTCACGGCTTACGCGGCTGTCTTTGTTTGTCCAATCCAGATCCGCGGATGTGTACGGTTCTTTTGGAACTATCTCAAACAAATCGCCGTTTGTTTTCGCGGCTATAAGTTCCGCGGCGGCTTTCGTATTTCCCGATGCGGAAAAATATACTACCAGCGTTTTGCCGTTTTGCGGCTCACTCGGTGCAGGCTCGCTCTCAACGGGAGCGTTAGGCTTCGAAGAAACAGGTTCGGTCTTGCTTTGCTCGGGTTCGCTCGATTCGGCGATAACGCTCGTTTCGGACGAATTTCCCGAAACGCTTTCCGCAGCAGAACTCTTCTCGCTTGAAGATGACGTTTTTAATGAGGTTGCACCTGTTGAATTTACGCTTGAGGAGGTCGTTGAACCGCTTTGAATAAGCGAGGGAGCGGAAATGCCGCTATTAGATGTATTGCTGTTATTGCACGCTGTCAGGCATAGTGCCAACGCCAGGCTTGCAAAAGCCGCCCCGATTTTTTCAATTGATTTTTTCATAGTTGTTTTTTTCCTTTCGTATATTAAGGCAACACCGCACAGAGATTGTCGTCCGATTGCGTCGCCTAATTTTTCGTCAGATTGCACAAAATCGACGAATAAGGCTGGCGGCTATGAGGAGATTTTGGGCAAAAATGACGGAAAATTTGCAAGCAAGCGGGCGGCAAAGCCCGTAGGGCGGTCTTTGTGCGGTGTTGCCTTAAATTCCCAAATCATTCAGCCGGTAGTTCACATCGTTTTCGGACGGACGCGAGGCGAACCGATGTCCGTTCAGCCAATTTCCCGAGCCTGCCTCGTCGGCAAGCAGCTTTCCGATTTTTCCAAGTCCCGAACTTGACGAGGAGCAAAACGGAACGACTGTCTTGTCCGAGAAATCATTTGCCATCCGGGCATTTCGGGTAATGTGAACAAGCTCTAACTCAAACAAATCTGCGTTTGTCTGCGCCGCAATCAGTTCAGCGGCAGTTTTTGTATTGCCGGAGGCAGAAAAATACACGACAAGAACCTTGCCCGCGTTTTCGGTTTTTCCGATTTGCAGCCGATAAGACCCAACACAAAAACGGCGCGCAAAATTATCGCAAAAAGACTTTTCACGTTGATTCACTCTACTTTTTTCAGCGGTAAGTGTTTTTCATACACACTCCTTGAGAATGTCAAATATCTCATCCGCGGTCAGTTTTTTGCAGCACCCCGCCGTTATGTTTGTAGAGTTGGCGATAGCTTTGTAATCGGTGTCTTCGGGGATTCCCATTTGCGAAAAACTTGTCGGCATACCCATTTCCTTAATGAAATTACGGAGCGCGTTTATTCCCGCGAGAGCCGTTTCTTCCTCGGAATCTCTGTCGTAAATACCCCAGACGTTTTTCGCGAACCTCGCGAATTTCTCTAAGCCGTCCTTATAGATGTGGCGGTACAAAACGGGATGAATTACCGCCAGACCTTTTCCGTGATTGCAGTCGGTATACGCGCCGAGTTGGTGCTCGATCTGATGCGCTTGAAAGTCGGTGATCTTGCCGATTTTCAGAATACCGTTTTCCGCCATAGACGACGCCCACATCAGTTCGCTTCGCGCGTTGTAATTATTATGATCGGTTAATAAAACGCGCATATTTTTTATAACGCCGCGCATTACCGCCTCGTTTATGTCGTCGGAAAGATTGTTTTTGGACGGCTTGCCGAAATACGTCTCCATCGCGTGAGACAGCGTATCGAACGCTCCCGAGATAACTTGCTCGAACGGCACGGACATCGTATAATTCGGGTCGAGGAACGCGAAATCCGCCTGTGCTCCGAAAAGTCCGCACTTTATCTTTTTCGATTCGTTGGTAATTACCGCGCCCGCGTTCATCTCCGAGCCTGTTCCCGATACGGTAACCACCGCGCCCATAGGAATAAATTCTGTCGGAAACTCCTTTTTAACAAGCTCGTTTTCCCAGATGTCGCCGTCCGTTTTCGCCTGCGCGGAAACGATCTTGCAGCAGTCAATAACCGAGCCGCCGCCCACCGCGAGGATAAAATCAACGTTGTTTTCACGTGCGAGCTTCGCGCCCTCTTGAACTTTTGCGTAGGTAGGATTGGGCATAATACCCGAAAATTCCACAACGGTTTTCTCCGCGCCGTTTAATATCCCGACTATCTCATCGTAAACGCCGTTCTTTTTTATAGAGCCGCCGCCGTAAGCCAGCATAACGGTGCGGTGATTTTTCAGCAGACAGCCGAGATATTCCTTAATGCCGCCCTTGCCGAAATATACTTTTGTCTTGTTTTCGTAAATAAAATTATTCATAGCTCCTCCTTATTTGAAATGTCAAACGCCGCACCGGGCAAGCGCCTTGCTAAAATTGCTTTTCCCAGAATTTAACCGCGTCGTCAAGCCATCCTTCGGCGACCGTTCCCGTACCAATCCCGAAACCATGCCGCAGACCTTTGTAAACGTGAAATTCCGTATCGATACCGAGTTCGTTCATATTGTCGAGCCGCGCTTTCATTGTTTTCCGGTTCGCTATTCCGTCGCTGTCGCCCACGCAAGCATAAGTCGGCGGGTCGTTTTCGGAATATTCGGAAAACCCCGTGTACTGCATGATCACCGCGCCCGCATGCGGAAGCGCATGTTCTCCGAAGCCCTCCGCGCCGTAAGAGCCGACCCACGCGGACATTCTCGCGCCCGCCGAACCGCCCCAAAGCGAGTAGCAGTCGGTATCGACTTCAAGCTCCTCGGCATGCTCGAAAATAAACGAGATCGCCCTTGACAAGTCCTCGCAAGCGGTCTGCGCACCGGGACGGTAAATCACCGCGAACGCGTTATATCCGCGCTTCGACAGCTCCAAGGCGTGCGGAAAACTGTCCTGCATAGCTCCCACATACGCAAACCCGCCGCCCGCGCTGCAAACCGCAAACTTTGCGCCCGGTTCACCCTTGAAGAAAAACAGTCCCGTGTCTTTTTTCCAAGGGTCTGCGGCTTTCTCCAAATCGGAATAGATATCGTAGAAGATCACATTGCCCGCTTCCGCGTGAGAGCGCATATAGTTTGCTATTTCGACGGTTTTGTCGGGGTCGATGTTGTTGTACCATGTAAGGCGCAGGTCTCCCAGCGTGTCGCCGCTGTAATAACCCTCGTCAACGGGGAAAATAAGTCTGCCGTAATCGCCGAAAACAGGATCGTTTATCACGTCTGAAATTCGTGTGTTACGGGTATACGGTTCGCTTGATATCACGGATTCGCTCACTTTCTCAGCGGTCGTATCGGGCGGAACGCTTGACGCGTTTTCCGTGCTTGCGGGTTTGGAGTTTTCGGCGCTTCGATTGCTGTCCATGGAATTCGCGTTACTTTCGGCATACGTTTCGGAGATCGTCGACAGACTCGTTGACGTACTATCAAAATTGATATCCGAATTGCACCCCGACGCGCAAAAAAACATAATCAGTGCCGATACAGCCGCCAATTTTTTCATTATCACCGCTCCTTTTTTCTATTATAACCAAAAAAGACTTCCAATGGAAGTCTCTTTTGGTTTATAAGCTTATACCTTTAGGTTTACATCTGTTCGGCAGTCGCTTTTTTAGCCGCTTTCAAGAACTCTTTAACCATCGGAGACGGCTTCGGAGAGTGCAGTAATCCGTATGGAATACTGTAATCCCAATCTACGGGAATTATCTTAAGGAGCGGGTGAACGTTTGCCCAGCCGGGAATAGCGAGAAGAACGTCATTGCTGTTTTCACAGCGGTTGAAAATGCTCATATTGTAAAAATCAAAATCAACGATATTTATTTGATTGTGATTTTTCCAGATCTCGTCGCGCAGACGGTCGACATAGCTGCTCCAGTTTCGTTTCATCAAAAGCATATTTTCACCATACAGATCCTCAATTGAAATCCTGTCTTTTACGGCGAGCTTATGATGTATCGAAACGGCGCAGCAAAAAGGCTCGCGCGACAATTCAAGACCCGAACAGCTCCGTAAATTCAGCATGGTTTCATCGAAAATGCCGCCTATAACGTCGATATTTTTCCCAAGGTTCCCGAGAATTTCACGCGCGTTTTCGGGGGTATTTTCAAATGGTATAAGCTCGAACTTCAAATTGGGGCAATACGTTTGTATCTTCGGCCATAGTCCCATCAAAAGCTGTGCGGGTGTCATTGGCGAAGTGCCTATTCTTATAACGCTGCTGTCGGACTGCATGGCGTTTTTCGCGCGGACAACAGACTCCTCGCAGTATTTGATAATGTATTTCGCGTCTTGATAAAGCGATTTCCCCGCCTTTGTAAGCGTCAATCCACGGTGCGTGCGCTCGAACAATTTCACATCCAGCGCTCCCTCAAGTAAATTTATTTGCTTTATCACCGCTGTCGGCGTGATGTACATTTCCTCGGCGGCTTTGTTGAAGCTGCCCGCGTAGGCAACCCTCAAAAACGTTTCAAGCTGTGGATTATACATAGAAAGCGCTCCTTTCAACGACTTTTATATCATTATAATTTGTTTTTCTTAAAATGTCAAGAGAAATGTGCCAAAAGTATATAAACTCGGAATAGAACGGCGGATTTTGCCGATTTAGCACTCTTGTGCATAGAGTGCTAAATTTTACACAAACATAATTATTCCGTCACATAATGAACACAATAGGGGTGTATAACGTAAAGTAAAGAAAGGAAGTAATAAGAAGTTCGACAAATGCAAATAATATTCCACACAAAAGAAAGACCGCCGCACGGCGGCGAAAGACAACAAGCGTTTATAAAACCCTGTTTTTTAAAACGCCGGCAATGATATTTTTGAGGAGGAATTTATATGTACGGATTAACACCATTTGAAAAGAGAACTTATGACTTATTTGACGCGTTCCATGATTTTGAGGACAATTTCTTTAACGCGTCCGCAGTATCGGGCTGCAAAACCGATATCAAGGACGAGGGCGAAAAGTATGTTCTCGAAGCGGAAATGCCCGGCTTTGAGAAGGAGGATATCAAGCTCGATCTCGACGGCGACAGATTGATAATTTCGGCGGAGCACAGCGCTTCCAACGAGGAAAAGGACGATAACGGAAAATATATACGCCGCGAACGCTCGTTTGGCTCGTACAGCCGCAGCTTTGACGTAAGCACGGTCGATATCGATAATATTGCCGCGGAATACAAAAACGGCGTTTTAACTCTCGACCTGCCCAAAAAGCAAGCGGCGGTTCCCGCGGCGAGACGGCTTGAGATAAAATAATTCCGTAAAAAAAGTAAATTAAACAACGAAACGATCCCGTTTTTAAGGCGGGATCGTTTTTTATACTGTTTTAATCACCCGTAGATTCACGCAGGATCAAGCTGTGCGGCAGTTTGTAGGTGGATTTGTCCGGAGTTTCGGTTTTCATATTCACGATGAGCTTTTCAATAACCGTTTTGCCGAGCAGATAACACGGCTGCTCAACGGTGGACAGCTTTGGTATGAACATGTGCGAATAAGCGATGTTGTCAAACCCGAAGAACAGCAGATCCTTTCCTACTGTTATTCCGTGCTGAACCGCGTAGGTCATAGCTTCTATAGAAATCGTATCGGATATTGAGAAAATGGCGTCGGGTTTGTTGTCAAGGCTCATAAGCTCCTCACAGCCTTTGGTACCCGTTTCCGCGTCGTAATCGCCGTAGTAAACGAGTTTTTCATCATACGGGATACCCGCTTCTTTAAGAGCGCGCTTGTAGCCGTTCTCGCGATCGACCGAGGACTGACTGCGTATCTTAGTGGTGATAAGTCCTATTCGCCGTCTGCCTTTGCCGATAAGGTAACTCGTCGCGTCAAAACCCGCGCGTTCGTTGTCGATAGTTACGCACAGAATATCGTCAATGTCAAGACGCTCCAAACATATAGCAAGCTTGTAGCGCTTCGAGAGATCGCTTATCGTTTTGCTGTTGAGCCTCGGGGCTAACAGCACCGCGCCGTCTACGGCTCGTGAAAACAACATTCCCAAAAGGTGCATTTCGTGTTCGGGGTTGTTGCGCGTTGTAGCGATCAGTACGTCATAGCCCTCGACGTAAGCCGCGTCCTGCATTCCCCGCAGAACGTCGTTGTAGAAAGACTGTTCGGTCGAGCCGATTATTGCGAGAATGCGTTTGGTTTCGTTTTTTCGCAAATCGCGCCCAAGAAAATTCGGACTGTATCCAAGCTCCTCGACAGCGCGGTTTACCGCATGAACTGCGTCCTCAGAAACGTTGTTTTTATTATTCAAAACTCTTGACACGGTCGCGACTGACACGTTTGCTGCCCTCGCAACGTCTTTTATTGTGATATTCAAGCAGTTCACCTCCAAATAGGCTAGCAAATTAACTTGGTCTTTATATATATAATACACCATTATAAAATCGTTTTCAATAGGCAAGTTGCACAAATTAGCTTGTAACTTTTTACATAATTAACAACACAGCAGCTTTTAAAACAGAGCCGCTGTTAAATTGAAAACTTACGGCTGTTCGCCGAAAATCGCCGAACCGCCTTGCAGAATAAGCAAATGCTGCGCGTTGCCGGACGAGTAGTCGTTAGACAGATCGAAATTAGACCAATCGGCGGCGTGAATGCGAAGCTGCAAAGTAAGCGTATCGCCCGCGCCAAGCGAACCGCCCGAGATCGTCACGGCGCATTTCGTGTCGCAATTTTCACCCGAGTGAGACGAAAACGCGCTTTTTACCTTGTCGGTAACGCCCGTGTAGCCGCTGCCATTCACCGCCGCATGGTCGCATTCGCAGACTATGTTGCTCTTTCCGTCGGCGGTGAAGAAATAATCCACTTCCAAATCGGAAAGGTCGATCGCCGCGCCCGTGTTGTTCGCGATATCTATACTCAAACCGATAGTAGAGCCGCTGCCGCCGGATTGCTGCTGATTGAGCGACACCTTTAATCCTCCGCTCTCCGCGGACGGATTTTGAGGAGCCGTTGGAGTTTGAGTTTGTGCGGGCTTTGAGTCATCGCCCTCGGTTTTGCTTTCGGTATCGCTCTCGGCGGGAGTTACCGCCGTGCCCGTGGACTTGCCGTTCGGCTCCGAGCCGAAGATAAGCTCGCCGCTTTCGTATAATCCCACGGAATTCGCGCGTATCATATCCGAGCCGTTCGTGCCTTTAAGTTCCGCGTAGGACGGGTCGTTTTCGGGGTTCCAGCCGTCCGCAGACATACGGAACTGCACTTCCTTTTTGTAAGCGCTTTGACCGCCGGGGTAGATAAGACTGTCGGAAAAATCAACGCTTATGTAATAAATGCCGTTGTCCTTATCCCATTCGTAAACGCCGCCGAATTTCACGCCCTCGCCGTAGTTCAGGCTTACAGTCACGGAGGACGGGTCGGAAAGCTCGGATAAGTCGGCGAAATAGCGAAGTTCGAGGTCTTTTCCAACTCTTGCGGGCCAGCCCGATTGATTGTATACAAGCGCTTTGATCTCGGTAAAACCGTCGCCCGAAGCGTTTATTTTCTGTTCGACGAAAAATTCCTCGCCCACGGGTTCGACCGCGCCGAAATCCTTGAGAGTTTGCCCGCCGTATTTTTTGTACATTTTAGCCAAAGCACCCGTAAAGCCCGCGTTATAGTCGCACGCGACCTCGTTTTTATTGTAGTCCGAAACCGTATCTTCATAGTTGTCCGAAGCGTCGGGACCGCCGACAAGCGCTCCGAAAAGAGTGTGCCGATGGCTTGACGGCTCGTTCATATTATCCGCCCAAGAGCCTTGTGCCGTGCGGTGATGAGGATGTTCGGGCGGATTTTCGCCGAAACCGACAACAAAGCTTCGCCCCGAGCTTCCGAGCGCGTAGTTCACCTGCTTTTCGCAGAATTCCGTGTATTTATCCGCCTTGTCCTTTGGGCAAGCGTCGCTTTCCGCGTAGGACTGCGCAACCATAGCCATTGTCGTCGCATATCGCAGACTTCCCCATTGGTCGAGCCATGCCAAACCTTTCGGAGAATATGTAATTCCGTCGTACCACCAGTCAAGGCATTCCTCAATTTGAGACTTGTACGCGCCGTCGTCCGTAAGCTCCGCCAAAAGACAGATCGCACCCATCGACTTGTTGTCCCAGCACAAAGCCCATTGCGGGTTAGCGTCGCACTGTGAAACATAACCTTTCGCCTTGTCGAGCCATTCTTTGTCTCCCGTCGCCAAGTTCAGCCAAACCGCCGCCCAAGTCAGTTCGTCGTAGAATCCGCTCCAAGAGTTATAGAAGTTCTGCGCGGCAGTATAACCCGCGTCGCTTTTGGTGCTGTCCGCGAAGTCGTAAAGCTGCTTCGCGTGAGTTAGGCATTCGTCCGCGTAATCGCTGTCAACGTCTTTATAGACTGCCGCACACGCTGCCAGAGCCGCCGCCGCTTCTCCGACGACCGTCGAGCCGGGGTTGCTCTTATCCACCTTAAAAGACGGGCGCTCCATCTGCATTACCTCGCAGGGACCCCACCAAGCGTGGTCGGCGTTGCCGTCGCCTACTTGATAATAGTAAACGTTGTCTTCGGGGTGGCATTTTATAAGGTAGTCACATATCCACTTTATGTTGCCAAGCGCGTAATCAAGCTGACCGCTTTTTTCGTAAGCTTCCTTGTCCTCGTAAACGCTCCATGCGAGCATCGTCGCGGTATATGCCATCGGCAGATTAAATTTCGCGTTGTCGCCCGCGTCGTAAAGCCCGCCCGTCAGGTCGAGACCGTTATCCGCGCCGTCGTTCAAGCCGCTGTCGCCGCGCCAGTTTGTACGCAGCGTACTTTCGTTGAGGTCGCCGCTGCGCTGCAATTCGTAGAACAGCAGCGATTTTTGCAGAGCCTCGCCGTAATTGAAATCGCCTGTGCCCTCGTCGCCCTCGTAACCGCTGCCCTCCATAGAAAGCCCCTCGCCGCCGGAGGGTCCGGTGCCACCCGATATTCCCGAGCCGCCCGAGTTATTCGAGTCTTGCGGCTTTGAAACGTCCGAGTTTTCGTTAGGCGAAGCCGGTGCATCCGACGAACTTGAGCCGTCAGATCCGCTTTCGGCTTTTGAAGGACTTTCCAAGCCGCTCATCGTAGAATTTTCGCCGCTGTTTGCGGAGCTTTCCGACGATAAATTCTCCGATACCGAGCTTTCGTTTTCCCCGCCGCAAGCAGTAAGCATTGAAGTCAGCACAGCCGCCGTCAACACAGCCGCTATTATCTTTCTTGTCTTTTTCATAAAAACCTCCGTTTAAAGCAACACCGCACAACGAATATGCTGTACGGTGAATGATCTATCTGTTTTTATAACGCTTGACAAACGTCTGTGCGGTCGCGAGAAATTTATCGTATTTCGGGTCGCCGCTTTTTTCGACGCTTTCAAAGAAATCAAATATCTTCTTGTTATCCGATTGGCTTGAAACTCTTCTTGCGACATATTCGTGCGCCGCGGCAAGCTCGGGGTTCTCCAAGATCGCAATTGAAAAGTCCACAAACCGCTTGGTATCTTTAAACTGTAAAAAACTGCACGCTGTTACTATGCTCGTGTAGAAGTTTGGCGAAACGATTATCTTCCCGTTGCACTCAACGTCGCCGGCAAGCAGGCAGTTAAGCTGTTCGTCGGTAAGCTCGTCGATAGCGTAAGCGGATTCTATCATCTCGCAGTCGGGCATTTGTTCGGCGCGGTCGAGAACCGAATACGGCAAAACATTGTTGCTTACGGATTTGCGGCGAACAGTTTGCAGCTTTGCCGCGATAACATTGAAATGCGGCGGCTTATACTCGCTTCTCCCTTCAAGAATACTGCGCAGCATATCTTTCGGGAACGCCTCGATAGGTATTTTGACCGACGGACTTCTGAAGCCCGTTATACCCTTGAACGGCAGCTCGATGAGCGGTTCTGCCGCGGGAGCGGCTTCGGCGGGTGCTGCGGGCGTTTCTTCCGACTCGGCATTTTCGTCAGCCGCGTCCTCACCGGCCTTTTCCTCGGCAGGCGGCGTGGTAGGGGCGGGCATTGTGTAGATCATGTCCGTATAAGGTTCGGCTATCTTCTCAATGACCGCGCATCTGAACGGCATATTGTTGTCCACACAGGACACCGCGCCGTGATGTCCTTTAAGCAGCGCGGAATAAAGTCCCGTGACATGGTAAACTATCCCCTGTACGGTGCGTTTTTTTACCTGTTCATCGGTGCTGACTTTGGTGCGTGCAGTATAATAATCCATAGGCTGCGTCGGCATCAAAAAGCACGGCTTGAATGTTCCGCTGCCGATTGCGCGGTTGTGTTCAGCGGTGCCGTGAACCTCGTGGGAGATGTTGTATCCTCCCCAGAAGAATATCCCGTTGCCGTCCGTGGGGTAATAATCGGAATAGTATACGGTGTAAACGCCGTCCTCCAGCAAGCCCATCAGATCGCGAAGCCCCGACTGGAGCGACTCGCCCTCGTTCAAGCGGTTAAAGCTGTTTGTCAGCGCGTCGTTTATTTTTTTGTCGTAGCCCTGAAATCCCGGTGAAAACGACACCAGCTTGTCGCTCTGCTTGTTGCCGTGGTTGGGACAAATGAGATTGAGCACGGGATCGTTTCCTATATATAACACGCGGGTCAGCGAGTTTACGCTGCCCGAACGGTCGGTATTGCCGACAGAGCAGGTGCCTATTACGCAGCCGCCGTCTTTCACCGACACCAAAATCGCACTCTGTCCGTTGAAATCGACGGTCTCGGTTCTTATGTCAACTTTTTTCTCGACGCCCAATTAGTTCACTTCCTTAAACTATCATAATTAAGCGAAACCATCCTTGTTTCGCTGCCGTACTATCGAAAAACTCCGCATTGCTCGACGGATAAGATCACCGCTGCTCCAAGCTCAGCGCTATTATATCCGCTATTCCGCCTATGTGTTTTTTATCGAAAGCTCTTTTGGGGATATATGCGGCGGGAACGTTATTCTTATAAAGAATGAACATCTTATCCGACTCGATAAAGTAGTCCATTTCCTCCCACGGAATAAGATCGCGGCTTTCGTATACGCAGCTCTCGCATGCCGCGAAGCCTTTTCTGCTTATCACGAATGTAATATTTTGCCGAGCGGCGAGGTCGGCGTCGGCTATTTTTTTGAAACGTCCTCTCGCAACGGCGTGAGTTATCAGATACACGATAAGCGCGGTTATCGCGCCCGCAGCCGCTGATATCGGAATGAAATACAGAACGTTAGAGCGCGTAACTCCTATCGTAAAATGTAAAACTCCGAATACCACCAAGGCTATCATCAGACCTACAAGCCATAAGATCTTTACCAGCTTGAAATTCAAAAGCATTATGAACGCCGCGGCGGTATCTCCCTCGTCCAGGATATCCTCGCCGATATAGGTCTCCTTGCCGGGCGACATTTCAATATAAGAGGATTTCAGCGGAAAAAGCCGTCTGTCGTGTGCATATCCGAAGCGGTATTCCTTTTGCCTGCACTCGATAATGGCGATGGCTCTTAAAATATCCTCCTCGCCCGAGAACATTTTGTTGGTTATCGTGTGGCATTTGCCCACGGTCTGTACGGTGATATCTTTTCTTGTCACCGTAACGCTTTTTATCATGTCCCAGCTGTATACTGACGGTTGATCCGCTCCTATTTCGTATACTGCGAAAACACTGCCGATTATGTAGGAACTTCCTTTTTCATCATCGGCGGCGCACACAGGTCTCAAATCACAAAAAGCCAAATGCCGCACCTCATTTCCGTTCTCCCGCGGCTTTTTGCGGTTGGATTAGCCGCGGACTTTATTACAATAATATATTATATCATATTCCAACAAAAAAATAAAGGGGTAATTTGAATTTTTGTAACATTTTATATATTTTTCGGTAATTTCCACCGATATTTTGCCGCATTTATTACACATATCAAGAACGTTTGCGAAGAAACAAAAACGGGAGCGCAAACTCCCGTTGATTTTCAAAAAATTACCGCCTTGCAGTAGGGCGCATTATAAAACCCGCTAATGGCAGGGTGGGTAAGGTCGCCCAACGGTTTCACGCTCCCGCCGACCGTAAACCTGAGTTTACGGGAGGTCTGCAATCCGCCGCCGGAGTCGAGATCCCTTTTAATAAGTGTTCGGATCATAAACCGCGCACGTACACCGGCAAGGCAGTAAGATATTGAACCATTTGATAAAATAACGATCTGATCGTCCGTTTTGCGTTGTTTATTCTTCGCCGTCCAAGCCGTCCAACTCTGCAAGTTCGGAAAAGTCCAGATCGGGCAGCTCGGAAAAACGCTGCAAAAACATTTCGCCGACTCTTTGATACTCATCGTCGTCATCGACCGTCGCAAGCATTGCTTCTCCGTTTACTTCCTGCTCTTTCAGCACTACGAACTCGGCAGCCGATTCATCGTTTTCGTCGTATTCTTCCGGAATGAGCGCGTAATAAACAGTACCGTCCATTTCGGCGCGGTCTACAAACTCGAAGCGCGTTACGTTGCCTTCTTCGTCCTCAAGTTCTATTATGCCCTCGTCCTCGTCCAAATATGTGTTTTCGTTTTCGCTCATATTATCTCCTTAAATTTTTAAGAACTGTGTTTTTCAATTGCGTACAAAACCATGCTTGAATATATTTTACACTATTTCAAGCGTGTTGTCAAGGGGGATTTTTCGGAAATTTAAAATGTAATCGTATGTTACACGGATTATCGTTACTTTGCCTAAAACGGAAGCGTAAAATATATACAAAAAAGCTAAGAAAAAAATTAAAAAATCTATTGACTTTGACGAACAAATGTGTTATTATATATTCAAGGAAAGAAAGTCGCCGGAACCAAACCACCGAAAGTCTCATTTCGAACAGGTTTGCAACGGTATTAAAGACCCGAAGTCAAGCCGAGAGGTCGGTACGGGTGCTTTCCAAATCTTCGAGAGGAGAAAGGTCCAATGGAAAGGTGAGCTTTTAAATATGCGAGAACACTTCATCTTTAAGAGTGTGAAGTGTATGTTGCGGAAAAGGAGTTTAGTCCAATGGGTCGTTAACCGAAAACGAAGGATCATTCCAACAGAAAGGCAGGCGAATCCCGATGGGAATTGAAGAACCTTCCTACTTACTTTCTGCGGAATCGCCCGACGCTCAACCGTGAGGTGAACCTTTTAGGCGATGATTTGCACGAAAGTTGATGAGCTTTCCAAAGTGCAAAATCCGTCAATGCTCGGTGCTTATACCGTTATTAAACCGCTCGGTTTCGTTGATTTCGCAGGTATTTTTCCGCTTTAACGCGTTTACATAGATAAGCCATTATGAAAAAGGGTGGTTGCAATGTGCGAGTTAAACCTTAGGGATGAAAAATTCTAGTGGGAGGTACAGTCCGATGTCCGATGAAATTTGCTTTAAATACAAATTTTAACAAGGAGCACGGTCCAATGTAATACCGACTTTTTAAAATCGAATATATTAAACCCCGCGCAACTGTTGCGCGGGGTTTCAGCCTGTCGATAAAACCTCATCTGCGTCGTCAACGTTTTGTCCGGCATCTGAGGGCTTCTCGACAGTCTGTAAAGCGACATTGAAACGCATAAATAAACCCCGCCTGTTTTTAAGCGGGGAAGTTTACGCGTTATACATCAGCCGCACAGCTGCTTCGAGCGGTTCAATTTATTGAGTTATTGAGCCTCGTTTTTTTGATCATACGGGTGAGACGGACGTTCGGACACCATTTTTATTGCGTAAGATACCGCCACGTTGATATCAATGGAATTTTGCCGCATAAGCGCGCTCAGCTTTGAAAAAAGTTCGCCGTTATGAGTGCTTACGTACTTTGACGGCAGCTGATTAAGAGCAATGGCTTTCATATCTTCAAGGCATCGTTCGCACTTGCAGCAATCCTCTTCTTTTAGCATATACTCCAACTTTTCGTCAACGATCTTTTCCATAACATTTACAAGAGCCATAATGTGTCCTTCCCCAGCACAAGCCGTTTTCACCTCAGATATATTACAGACCGCGTTAAAAATTTAACGCACTAAAACAGGCTTTTCACAACATGATGTATCATAGCAATCTACGAAAAGCTTGTGCATTTTTAAAATAACTTTTATCAAGGTTATGCGGCGCTGCCGCTTAAGCGATGTTTAAATTGTGTTGACTGCTATAATTATATTGTACATCAAATTACGGGTTTTGTCAAGGCATTTTATTAAATTTTATAAAAAAAACGCGCCCCGATGCATGGGGCGCAAAATAATATGGAGGAAAAATTTTTTGAACTGCATTAAGCAATCTGCCGTGACCGACGCATCTTCGGCTTCACGGCAATAGGGGGAAATAAATTATCCTTAACTATATTATACTTGATTGCGTGAAGTTTTTCCAGACTAAATTTCAACAATGTTTTAGGAAAATTTTTATGCAGTTTGCACAATTGCCTCAAGCCGATAGTGTTTTTTGTCTTGCAGCGCGGTCTATCACGAAGCTAATTTAGGGCGCCTAAAAAACGTTTTTGCACAAACAAATCTTTTAGAAGTGCCCTTTAGTCAACGCTTCCTTGATTTTGCGATAATGTTCAAGCATATCGTCCTCCGAAAGCGTTCGGTTGGCGGGACTTGTCGAGGGCAGGCAAATATCGCTCATCAGATCGGGAAAGAAGCGTGCGTACAGCGCGTGAGCCTTTTTCCCTGTTGTGAAAACCGCTTCGATTTGGCATTTCCCGAAAATAAACGGCAGATCGTTCGGTACGGCGTTTGTGATAGTGCTGTCCGCCGCTCCTTTGATATCGCAGCCCGCAAGTACGTCCCAAAGCGCAATGCTATGCCTCAGACAAAGCTCCCTACGCTCGGGGATGCTTTTGGGGAACGTCTCGCTCAAAACTTCCGCCAACATCTTCCAAAACCTGTTTTGCGGGTGCATATAGTAAAAGCCAAGCTCACGCGACTTTGGCGAGGGCATAGTGCCGAGTATCAAAACGCGCGAATGTTCGTCAAAAACGGGCGGAAAATCGTGTGATACTCGTTCAGAATTCATAATCAACGCTGACCGAGCTTGTGCGTATCGACTTGCAGAACTCCGACACGGCTTTGTGAAGCGGATTTACGCTGTAAGATTTCAACGCTTCAAGGCTGTCGAACTCCGATACCAACACCGCGTCGTAGCTGCGTTCGGACGGATTGATGTTTACGCCGACTTCCATTGCCCGAATTTCGGAAATCTGATCTTTCAACGACAACAATTTTTCGCGGAAAAGAAGCATATTTTCACGTTCTCCCTCTTTAAATTTCCACATAACTATATGCTTTATCATGATAATGTATCCTTTCTTTGTTTTTATCGCGGCTGCGTGCGGAAAAGCGCAAAACGCCGCCGTATAAAGCGGCGGTGTTGAGTTGTGGCGGTTCGCGAAGAAGCGGGCTGCTGTAAAATCAATCAGAGCTTGCCGTTTTTGAGGAAGCCGCTTTTGACGACGCTGCCTTGGAAGATTGCGCGCTTGAAGAATCCGCAGTTGATGAAACGGGATCGGATGTCGTTTCGGAAGTCGTCGCGTCCTCTTTTACAGTGTTCTCATAGTTGTAGCTTGCAATGTTTT
The DNA here is from genome assembly GCA_947627465.1 of uncultured Clostridia bacterium. Taxonomy (GTDB): domain Bacteria; phylum Bacillota; class Clostridia; order Oscillospirales; family Ruminococcaceae; genus CAG-115. The sequence goes on along the minus strand of CANQWD010000002.1, from coordinate 24,551 downwards.
TTGCGATAACGGCGTTGAACATACTGTCGATATCTTTATATCCGTAAAGATACCAATTGTTTATGCCCCAGCCGACGCTTGAAATGTATTCTGTCTCAAACCGATCCTGATACAAATAACCGTTGCTGAGGTCTACCGAACAGGTGCCGTCGGGCATAGAGGTTATATCTCTGAAGCGAACGTATGTATAGCTTGACGCGTTCACTTTCTTGTCTTTGTAATCGTCGCCGCTCTTTACCTTTGTATTAAGGGTGGATACAAACTTGTAAACCAGATATACCTCATTATTTATGCCAACTTCAAAACCCTCTTTGGGAGTAAGGAAGTAGTAGCCCAACAGTTGTTTGCTTTTCAGCGACGCATTATCATCGTATTGGTTTGCGACAAAGGCGGTGATAAGGTCGTCAGCCTGCTTTTCCATTTTATCCTTTGTTTCCTGCGGTATCTCGTCAAGAGCCGTCACATATCCCGCCAGTCCGTCGACCGTAAACTCCTTTTCGTCCCCGGAGAGCTTATACGCGGTAACGCCAGGACGAAGCTCCGCCTTTACGGTAACAGTATCACCGTTTTTCAAATTCTTATCGGGCGTTACGCTGTATGTAACATTGCCGTTGCCGCCTTTAACGGCAGCCTTGCCGTTGGGAGCCATTCCGGTGTACTCAATGTCTACGCCCTCAAACGGGTCTATTTCCTCGGCGTTCGCTATTTCGGCAGCCTTTGAAGCCTCCCTTGACGCTTGTCTTGAAGCCTCTCTCTCCGAGCGTGCAGCTTCCTCGGAAGCCTCCTTTTCAGCTTCGGCAGCCGCTTGCTCTATCATTTTGAGTCCGGTTTCAAGTTCGGACTGTTTTCCGCAGCCCGTAAAGCTAAGCAATACGGCGCATACCGCGACGACCGCTGTAATTCTCTTCTTCATAATTAAACATTTCCTTCCTTATAAATAATTGTCACACAACATTATTATATATATTTTTTGCTAAATCAATAGTAATTTTAAACAAAAAACAATGTCCGTTGTAATTTTATACATCCGCGGAGTTTATAGCGTTTATTGTAGCTTCATAGTCGCGCTTTACGATCTCGTACAACTCGGCTGCGTTTGGCGTGGGCGATTCGGTATTGCGCAAAGCCTCCGTAAGTTCCGAGGAGGACTTTTGCAGCTTGTCAAGACCCAGATTGAGACACAAGCCCTTAAGCGTATGCGCCATTCTGAACGCCGACGGGATATCCCCGCTTTCAAAGGCCGAAACAAGTCCCTGATATGTGGGGTCGGCGGGAAACTTCTTCGCGAACTTTGCGAGCATCGATTCCTTTCCGCACATTCTCTTGACCGCGCCGTCAAAATCCGCGCCTATGCTGTCATAGCACTCCCGTAAGGTCATTAAGATCAACTCCTTTCATAATTCCGTATTCGCTCTCGGAGGGCACCAGCTTTCCGATAACTCCCGTATAACGCTGCGGCTCGGCAATGGTGAACGCCGCGCGGCAGATAAGCTTATAGACTGTATGACGGGCGGAAGCGGGACAGTTTACGCCGCTCTCCGAAACGTCGGTTATCCTGAATATATAGGAGGACGATTCCTCGTTTGCTTTTTCGGTCGCGATAATATGGAAATTGTATTGTGTTATCGGGTTATCCGGCGGCAGGGAACGGAACTTGGCTTTAAGTTCGCGGAGCTTTTCTTTGCCGAATATGCCGATAAGCTGTTCATTGTGGATAGGATCGATTATTGTTTCCTCTATGCCGAGAGTTTTCGCGGCGTTTGCCGATACTGTGAGCATTTGTGACTTCGCGGTGTACTCGAACGAACACCCGCCCGTGATACCCTCAAAAAAGCGGTTTTTCATCTTTTCGTATTCCAGCAGATGAAGCAGTCTGTCCGAGGAATAAAGAGCGTTGCTTTTAAGCAGATCCAAAGCGAACTCGCGCACATCATATTCCGCGTTTGGAGTAGAGCCGCCCTCTTTCACAAGGCGCATCTCCTCGGCGGCGGTATTTAGACAATCGATAAGCAGGGGATTGAACTGTCCGCACTCGCCCTTGATTATCATCTCCAGCGCCGTAGCGTGCGAGAACGCCTTTTTGTAGCATCGCTCCGAAGTCAAAGCGTCATAAACGTCGGCAAGCGCAACGGTCTGTGCCGCTATCGGAATATCGTCTCCCGCAAGCCCGTCTGGATAACCTCTGCCGTCCCAACGCTCATGGTGCCATCGCGCAATCGTGTAAGCCATTTTCACAAGCGGTTCATCCTTGTGAAACGACAGATCGGCGAGCATTTGCGAACCGATAGCCGAGTGAGACTTCATTATCTTAAATTCCTCATCGGTAAGTCTGCCCGGCTTGTTCAGGATCTCGTCGGGAATGCATATCTTGCCCACGTCGTGGAGAGCGGCGGTTTTGGTGATGAGCGATATTTTGTCGTTGTCAAGATCGTATTTGTCGGTGAGCTGCATAAGCTGCTTTAGCAATATTTCGGTGTAATTTTGAACATGAATTACGTGCATACCGCTTTCGTTGTTGCGGAATTCCACGATATGCGCCAGAATGTCTATCATCAAACGCGAGTCTTTTTCTCTTTCGTAGAACTGATCGGCGAACAATCCCGCCAGTTTCTTTTGTTTTGAGTAAAGGCTTATGACGTTCTGGCAGCGTTTCTGCACAATAAGCTGATCGAAAGGACGGCGGATGAATTCCGTTACGCCGAGTTCGTATGCCTTATGTACAACATCGGAAGATTCCTCGGCGCTTATCATGATCACAGGCAGATCGACAAGCCATCCGCTTTTCTTCATGACGTCCAGTACTTCGATACCGTTCATTTCCGGCATTATCATATCCAACAGCACAAGCGAAATGCACGTAATGTTATCTTTTAATATTGAGATAGCTTCCTTTCCGTCCGCTGCCTCCAATATTTCATAATCGTGCTCCAACATTTCGGAAAGCATTTCGCGGTTCATTTCGGAATCGTCTACTATAAGTATTTTTTCCATAATTATCCACCGGGGTATAGCACCCTGCTGCTCCTTTCGGTCTGTTATTCTTTGGGAACGCTTAACTATACATTTTAATTATACCATAATTTTTATATGTTGTCAACTACTTTACGGTAAGATAAAGCGTAATATTTGAATATCGTATCATTGTTAAGGCAACACCGCACAGAGATTGTCGTCCGATTGCGTCGCCTAATTTTTCGTCAGATTGCACAAAATCGACGAATAAGGCTGGCGCCTATGAGGAGATTTTGGGCAAAAATGACGGAAAATTTGCAAGCAAGCGGGCGGCAAAGCCCGTAGGGCGGTCTTTGTGCGGTGTTGCCTTAAATGCGCAAAAGAAGCGTGCAATCGGCGCGCCGAGTGCAGAGAGATACCAAGTAATACGTCTAGCATACAAATTTCACATAAAACCCACTTGAAATGCATAGAATTTTGTGATATAATATAAATGTATGTAATAGCCTTGCGGCTGAGCATATAACACGTCACCGAATAATTATGTGAAAGACAAGGACTAAGAGGTGAATTATGAAAGCCGATTTGCATTGCCATACAACGATATCCGACGGTTCTCTGGGAATATCGGATATAATAAAGCAGGCGGACAGAAACGACGTGCGGTATCTTGCGATAACCGACCACGACAGTTTGGCGTCACTTTCGAGAGCGTCTGTTCTCGGAAAACGCTACGATGTGAACGTAATACCCGCGGTGGAGTTCTCCGCGATAGACACGGAGAGAGGTCGAAAGGTACATATCCTCTGCTACAATCCCGCGAAGCCCGACCGTCTGGAGGGGCTGTGTCAGCGCAATTCCGAGGGACGTATGAAGCTCGGGAAAAGTTTCGCGATGAGAGTTCTGGAGAAGTATCCGATAACGCTTGAGAGCATACTGCGCTATTCTGCGGGGAGCAAGGCAATCTACAAGTGCCATATAATGCACGCGCTGATGGACTACGGTTACACGACCGATCTTTACGGGAGCGTTTACGACGAGATATTCGACGCCGAGGACGGTTTGTGCGCGGAACAGGTACGCTGCGAAGCGGATTTCTATCCCGATGTGCGGTTCGTGACCTCGCTTATCAAGTCGGCGGGCGGCGTGTCGATAATGGCGCACCCCAAGGTTTACGACAGTATGGAGCTTTTGGAGGAGCTTGCCGCCGAGGGCGCTATCGACGGCGCGGAAGCGTTTCACCCTGGCGCGGGCAAGGGCATTTCCAATCAGGTAATGCAGCTTGCCGAGCATTACGGTCTCATAACAACGGGCGGTTCGGACTTCCACGGCTTTTATAATCATTACGCAATACAAATCGGTTCCTGCTTTACGGACGAGGAGCAGTTAAATAAGATAATCAATCACAAAGTAAAGGCGGAATAAAATATAATGGACATTAAAGAACAGGCATTGAACAAACATTATGAGTGGCAAGGCAAAATAGAGGTGATTTCCCGTGCGCCGATCGAAACGCGCGAGGATTTGTCGTTGGCGTATACTCCGGGGGTGGCGCAGCCGTGTCTTGAAATAGCGAAAGACCCGGAGCTTTCCTATAAATTAACGCGCCGCAGCAATCTTGTCGCGGTGATAACAGACGGCACGGCGGTGCTTGGATTGGGCGACATAGGCGGTTTGGCGGGTATGCCCGTAATGGAGGGCAAGTGCTGCTTGTTCAAGGAATTTGGCGGCGTGGACGCGTTCCCTCTTTGCGTCAAGTCCAAAGATCCCGATGAGATCGTGCGCACGATCGAGCTTATCTCGGACAGCTTCGGCGGCATAAACCTTGAGGACATCTCTGCGCCGCGCTGCTTTGAAATAGAAGCGAAGCTTAAAGAAAAGCTCGATATTCCCGTGTTCCACGACGACCAGCACGGCACAGCCATTGTAGTCGGCGCGGCAATGCTGAACGCTGTAAAATGCGCGGGAAAGAAGCTGTCGGAGGTGACTGTCGTCATTAACGGCGCGGGCTCGGCGGGAGTGGCTATCGGAAAGTTCCTGCTGAAGTTGGGCGTTGGCGATCTTATAATGGTGGACATCGGCGGCATTATCAATAAGGACGAGCATTACGACAACCCCGCCCACGCGGAGATGTCGAAGATCACCAATAAGCAAAACCGCAAAGGCTTGCTCGCGGACGCTTTAAAGGACGCGGACGTCTTTGTCGGCGTATCAAAGCCGAATTTGGTAACTCCCGAAATGGTGAAGTCTATGGCTGAAAAGCCCATTCTTTTCCCGATGGCGAACCCAAACCCCGAGATTACTTACGATTTGGCTAAAGAGAGCGGTGCGTACATCGTCGGCACGGGGCGCAGCGATTATCCGAACCAGATAAACAACGTGCTTGTGTTCCCGGGGATATTCAAAGGCGCGCTTTCTTGCAGAGCAAAGGCGATCACCGAGGAGATGAAGCTTGCGGCGGCTCACGCCATAGCCGATCTGGTGTCCGAAGAAAAGCTCTCGCCTGAATACATTATACCGTCCGCATTGGATAAAAGCGTTGCAGACGCGGTAGCAAAAGCCGTCGCGGACGAATGGGCTAAAAATCCGCACAAGTAAACAGGAGGAAAAAATGACTTACGAATTTACACCGCGCGGGGTATGCTCTCGCCAAATGATAATCAATGTCGAGGACGGCATTGTAAAGGATTTACAGGTAGTGGGCGGCTGCCATGGAAATTTACAGGGAATTTCGGCGCTTGTCAAGGGAATGAAAGTCGAGGACGTGATAGCGCGGCTTGACGGTATCCGCTGCGGCGCTAAACCCACCTCTTGCCCCGACCAGTTAGCCAAAGCGTTAAAGGAGATCGCGAAATGAAGATTTCCGAGTTGTTCAAGGACGGGCACACCGTGTTCTCGTTCGAGATATTCCCGCCGAAAAAAAACGGCTCGATCGACACGGTATACAAAACATTGGACGAGCTTACCGATCTTCACCCCGACTTCATCAGCGTGACTTACGGCGCGGGCGGCACGGCTGCCGGCTGTTCCACTCGCGAGATCGTTTCCATAATCAAGGAGAAGTACCATACCGAGAGTATTGCGCACCTTACCTGCGTAAACTCCACCAAAACCGATATTGACCGTGTTGTCGAAGACTTTAACACTCACGGTATCGAGAATGTTCTCGCTTTGCGTGGGGATATAAATCCCGACATTCCTCCGAAAGAGGATTTCAAACACGCATCGGAGCTTATCACATATATGAAAGAGCGCTCAGATCTCAGCTTCTCGGGGGCTTGCTATCCCGAGGGACACCCGGAAAGCTCCTCGCTCGATGAGGATATAGAAAACCTTAAGCGCAAGGTGGACGCGGGGGCGACGCATTTGATGTCTCAGTTGTTTTTTGATAACGGCAGCTTTTACAGATTTATCGAGAAAGCACGTGCGGCGGGCATTACCGTACCTATCGAAGCTGGGATTATGCCTTGTGTGAACGCCAATTCCATAAAGCGTATGGTAGGACTTTGCGGCGCTTCTTTGCCGCCGAAGTTTACGAAGATAATCGCGCGTTTCGGCGATGATCCCGAAGCAATGCGGGACGCGGGCATAGCCTACGCAAACGAGCAGATAGTTGATCTCGTTTCGAGCGGCGTGGACGGCATACACCTCTATACGATGAACAATCCTTACGTGGCACGGAAGATCTCCGAGGCCGTGTCAAGCATTATTAAATAAAAACTTTTCCCCCGCCAATGGGTGATGTCCTTAACGGAGAAATCACGAAAGACCGAATAGGATAGCAAAGCGGCACATCTCGTTTAGGTGTGCCGTTTTATTTGTGTCAGATTATATAATGAGCCTATGTTGCTATATACTATCGCTTGAGGGAATTGTCACGACAGGGGGGTATTCTACGATACGCTGCTTCACCAAAATAGTCCTTGAAATCTAACTGTATTATACCACATAATATTTGGAATGTTAATAGCTGCCCTTGACCTATTTCAATCGTATTTCTTGTTTTCTCCGCGCCCCGACACAAGTATCAGCCCGGCTTCCACCATTCCTTTTGTGAGAGTATAGACCCTTGCCTGTTTTATCGTCAATTATCTTTTGCTGCTTAATTTTTAACCCCCGTTTCCGAAAAGAAAATGGGGTTTGTTTACAGTCTGAAATCCCCCATATGGGGGATGTTAAATTCCGAAAAAAATGATAAAATTATGTTAAGCGAAGCGTTTACACGTTGATAATGGAGGAAAAACTATGGGACTTTTTGACAAATTGAAGATCTCAGCGAACCAAGCCATCGGCAATGCCGTTCAATCTATCGGCAACAAACGCGAAACATTTACATTTACGGCTCTTCCCGAGAGCCTTGCCGAAATGCAGGCTCTGCCTGAAGCGAGCCTTGATACGCCGTATAAGGCGGCGGCTCTTACCGTTCTGGCGCTTTGCGCGTACGCTGCGGACAAAAACATCGGCACGGAAATGCTCAACTGGCTCAGAGGACCCCGTCCGATGAACGGTCAGGACATATCGTTCCTCAACGACCGTTTTATGGACGGCAAGACCTATCTGCCGCTCACCTATTTTGAGGGATCGACGCCCGACAACGATTATACGCCCACTCAGCCGTTTACGCTGCATATCGACAGCAGCCACACCTCAAACGATGAAGCGGGATATATGAAACTGTTTATCCCGTGCGGCGGCGCGGACACGCCTCGCCCGATAAAACTCCGTCAGCGCGGAAGCGACGGAAAGTGGTTCCTGTGGGAGCAGTACCTGCTTACGGGCGTTAAGACGCCAAAATCGGCGGATCCGTGGGCTTGACGGAAGAAGGAAGATCATAATGGATTTTATTGGTAAATGTAAGGCTAAGGAGATCCGCATGCCCTCATCTTCTCGTGCAGTATGTTGGTGCTTGAAAAAAATGTAAAAGCCGCTTTGAAAGGGAGGATTAAAACGATCGTGAAGAAATGTATCGCCTGCATTATTTGCGCATTGTCGGCGTTTGCCGCGGCGGGCTGCTCGGACAGTTCCGACGTAAGCGGCACAACGGAATACTCGCAGACCTTCGATGCCACTATTCCGGGCGATCAGAGCGACAAAGCTTCAAGCTCCGCCGGGACTTCAAGCGCGTCGCCTTCGAGCACCCGAAGCAGCAGTAATAGCAGTAACAGCAGTAGTAGCAGCAGCGCGGCAAGCTCCGCGTTGACGTCGACCGCAACACCAAGCAAAACAAGCGTGCCCGACTCGACCGTACTCGAACCGGAATTGCTCGTGCCAATTGAGCCGGACAGCGGCACGGAAAGCTCGGCAGAGCCGGTCAAGGCGGTGAGCTGGGATGAGTGGACGAAAAACATCTCAAAAGGCGAGACCTGCGACTATATCGAATTTGACGAGGATCCGTACGGTCAGAGCGTTTTGTTCTATACGGAAACGCCTGTTGTGTCAATGTACTAATAGTGATAAACGCTCGTTAAATGCTGAATGTTATGTCGATACCTGTTTCATCGGAAACACGAATGACTTCGATAATCTTACCCGCAACGTTGCGTTTCTCCTGCGTAGTAAGCTCGTTCCAACGGCTTAAAGGCTCGTCAAGGGGCGTGGTATCGACTGCTTTACGCTTACGCATTTGGCTTTGGAGCTTCTGTTCAAGCTCCTGAATATACTCGTCTAGCTTGCTTACACGCTCGTTAATACGCTTGGTTAATGCTTTGTTAGCGTCTGCGAGCTTGTCCACCAGCTTATTGATTTCGTCTTCTGCGGAGATGATTTCAGTTTGGAGAGTTTCAATTTCGGGGTTGGGCTTTTCGTTCTCGTGCTTGGCGATTTCAAGAGCGTTTAACCGTTCTCGTATCGCTTCAAAAACAGCGTTCTCGACCTCATCGGGGCGAATGTTGGGAGTACGCCGTAAGCACCCCTGTGTTGTTACATAACCGCCGTCGCGGTAATATCTCCACGTCTTTGAACCGCTTTTGTTGGTTTGGGTTATGATTGTAAAAGCTCGTCCGCAATGAGCGCATTTTACAAGCCCTACAAGCCACGAATTTAACGCCTTTTGCTTACCCTTGTATTTGGTCTTGTGAGCCTTCTTATCTTGCACTGTAAGCCACGTCTGCGCGTCTACTAGCCCTTCGTGATAGCCTACCTTAACAAACGGTTTTTCGCCGCTCTTGTTGTTGAATTTACCGTGCAGAAACAAGCCGTGAATACCGTCATAAGCGGAAATATCGTCAAGGAGTTCATAGTTTAATGCCGATAAATAACGATACACCTCTTTATCAGCACGGACGTACAACGGACTTTCCAACAGCCGCGATATATGGCTGCAGTCGAGGTTATCACTCTTGAACCTGCCCGTGTCATACGCTACGCTGATGTCGTTCTCGACGATATACTTCACAATGTCTTCAAGTGAGGTTTCGGGTTTGGCGTAGATTTCATACATTTTCTGCAAAGCTAATGCCTGTGAGCTGGGAACAAGCACCGAACCCACCTTGCCGTTGACTGTTTGTCTGCTCGACTGATACCCAAAATAGACCTTACCGCCTTGATAAAAGCCTGTTTCGTGCGCCCTTGTGTCGTATGCGTCTGCAACTCTCGCGGAAATTGTCTTTTGCTCGTATTCAGCAAAGGTTAAGATGTTATGTACCATCATCGCGCCATCCGCTTTCGTCATATCAAAAGGTTCAGTGAGTGATTTTACAGATGCTTTCTTCACTTCAAACATTTTGAATACATTTAAAGCGTCGCATAGGTTACGGGAAAAACGGTCGTATTTCTTTACGATGATTATATCAATCAATCCGTTTTCCACGTCGTCCAATAGCTGCCTAAACGCTGGTCGATGCTGAATGTCCTTGCCGCTATGTCCTTCTTCCTCGTAGATTTGGTATTTCACGTCCTCTCCATATTCTTGTTTTATGTATTTGACGCAGTCTGCAATTTGTGAAGCTATGGATAGTGACTTGTTGTCCTTATCCTCAACACTGCGCCGTGCATAAATGGCTATGCCTTTATTGCTCATAGATATGCTCCTTTCAACAAAAAGAGCCGACTATGAACCATTCCATAGTTATTATATCATAGTCGGCTTGTAAAATCAAGTGGTCTGTTGCAAATATTATTTCTTTTTTGTCTCGCGCGGTTTCAATACATCGTAAAGATAGTTGATTTTCTCGCGCTTAATGCTCTCGGCAATGCCTTCGGGTATATGTATTGTTACTTTTATCCCCGAAGAGGACGTATTATTTTTAGTTTTCATAGTAGAAATTTCCTTTCTTAAAAGCCGTATTGGTTTCCTTTCAAAGAGTTTCCTTTCGTAAAAATAACAGTCGTACATTCGCCGTTTTTTCCTTTTAATGCCCTCAAAAACACACGCTATCACACAGGCATATAGCATCACTCCCTTCATTAAAAACACGCTCACAGAGCCGTCTACGCGCCTTAAATGAAGTCGTTGTTGCTGCCTGCGACAAGTGACGAATACACCGCGTTCCCGTTGCTCGTCGGCGTGTTGTTTGACGTGTCGTTAGGGGTATCTTCCTCGACTGCATCGGTATCTATCTTGTATTCTTTGCCGAGCCGAAACTTGTCAAATCTAAACTCGATTGTCCAAAACTCTGCTTTATCATCGAGCTTATAATGCAAGTCGCAAAAGTAATCCGACACTCGCGTGAAATACTCAATGTTCTTTGCGACTTTAAGCGCAAAGCAGTTAAACGCTTCTTGGAGTTCCTCGTCGGTTGCGCTTTCGGGTATGTTAGTCAAAAACACATATTTGCTGTGGGTTTCGTATATTTTGCGTCTGTCTTTCTTTTTGTAGTTGTCTTGCTCTACAATGATGTCAATTCCATTCCTTAACATTTTAAACTTCATCGTTCTACCTGTCCTTTCCGCATTGCCTTAACTTTATCCTCAAACGCTTTCTCGTTGTGCTTGTCTGCGCCATTGTAGAGTGTTGTCATTCGCTGTTCCCAATCGGGCGATATTGCCATCAACCGTTGGTAGCTGTCTGTCTGCTCTAACCGCTCTTGAGCTTTCCGAGCGACCTCAACATCAAGCTCCTGTTCGCGTTTATCGAGAGCGCGTTTGCGTTTCTCGTCCTCGGTTCGACCGCGCTCAATCTCCGCTTGTGCCTGTTGTTGTGCTTGCCTTGTCTGCCGTTCCTGTGCCGCGAGTTCGCGTTCTTTCGCTTGATATTTAGCGATTACATTCTTTGCCGCAGCAATCGGTGGATAGAGTTCATCGAATTCTGCCTGTTCTTTGACTTTGCTTGCTGTTTCAGCGGCGTGTTTTTGCTCTTCCGTCCACCTTTCGCCGCCCTTGCTGTGGTCTTTATCCCAATCTTTTTGAGCCTTTGCAAACTCTTTTTCTTCCGCACGAGTGTAAGGTCTGTGTTCCCGTTTGGGTCTTGGCTCGTCTGGCGGTAAAGGTGGCGGTAATTGAGGGCGTTGCGGGATTTCAATTTGTGCAATGATTTGTTCGTCAACGTCTTTAATTTGCTTTTCGAGTTCAACCTTTTGTTCCCGAAGCTCAACATTCTCTTGTCGAAGCTCGGCATTTTGCTCCCGCATTACATCATTGACTTGACCGTAAAATTCGTTATCTGCTTGATACGCCGTGTTTATCGCTGCCAGCATTTTGTTTTGGTTTTCAAGCTCTTTGTACTCTTTGTATTCCTCAACTGTAAAGTCAAAGCCGCGACCTTTCTCTTCTTTTGCGACCTCAATTCCGTGACGTTCGCAAATCTCACGAAAGACCTGACGTTCGGATTGAGTCCAAGCTGCTATCGCCTTACTTCCGTTATCGCCATACCCCATTGCTTCAAGAGCGCGGTTAATTCCTTGCTGCCGTGTCATTCCTTTTTTATACCCGTCACTCCACGGGATAATATCGAAATGGGCGTGAGGGGTGCTTTCATCACAATGGATTATTGCATCCGCCAAATGGAAGTTCGGGTTACGCTCTTCAAAACTCTTTACGCCCGCTTCGGGGTTGCCCTTGAAGTATTCGATGATACATTTTTCGGCGACCGCTGCCATTTCGGGATTTGTCGCGTAACCCGTGTCGTCTCTGTCGCCAACAGCGATAACGTACTCGTAGAAATTTTGCTGTCTACCAGCATTGCCGCCTTTGACAATTTCATCTTTGGGTTGTTCGCCAAAAAGGTAAGTGTAGTAGTCGCCAATTTTGCGGTCGGCTCTTTTTTGCTTGGCGTCATACACCATTTGTGCGCCCCCAAAAATCTCGTCGTAAGCGTCGCCTATGTCTTGCTGTTTGATAACGATATTGTTTTTAACTCTGTCGGGGTCAACGTTCTTTGTCAAAAATTTGCGACGGTTATGTCCGACCTTTCCGCGCCCCCGTCGCAATTGAACGGTTCTACCTTGTCTCTTACCTTGATGTACTCTGCCCATAAGCCAATTTCTCCTTTCACAAACCTTTCACAAACCATCACACGTCGGTGGGGGAGTGCAGAGGGGCGTTAGCCCCGCTGCCCCCGACACATCTGATACGGAGCGCGTAGCGCGGAGTGTCAGATGTGGTAAGGGGCTACCTTTGCTTGCAAAGGTAGAAAGCCGCAACGACTTCACCTGCTGCCCGCCGCTATACTGTCGCCACTACTCGCCGCGTCCGACCACCGCCGCCTAGCCGCTTACGCTGTCGCTGCCGTCGCCGCTGTCGTTGTCGCTGCCATTCCCACGACCGACCTAGCCGCCAACAGACGCTCACGCTCTCGCTGCTGTCGCCGCTCTCGTTGTCGCAGCCAGCAGACGCTTATGTCCTCGTTGCTGTCGCCGCGCTCGTCGTTCGCAGTTGCCGTTTGCCGCTAATGCTGTTTGCAATTATCTCTAAAAGACAAGCACAAAACCACACACTTGCTCTCTTGCCGTTGCCTAGCACGGACATCAGACGTGTACACAAATATGATATAACCCAAAAATTTCCACAGCCGTTTGCATTTTAAGCGTGTACACAAATGTGATATAATCCAAAATTTTCCACAGCTTTACTTGCCAACATCGCCGTTCATCTCTGTCAACAACTCGCGCTTGTATTTGTAAAAGCTGTTCCGACAAATCCCCGCCAACTTCATCACCTCTTGGTCGGTGTTGTGTCCGTTAAAGTCCTTGCTTTTCGTCCTGATAATTTCTTTCGCGGCGTTTGCTTTTTTGACGTTAAGCCTACGCCCTTTCTCCGTTCCGATACGTTTCCCGTTTAACTTCGCTGTCATAATACCCTCGCTCGTCCGTTTATGCAAATCGTCAACTTCCTTTTCGGCTTGCTCGAACGCTTGCTCAACTTGCAATGCTGCGAGTATTTTCAGGACTTTGTTTGTTGCTTCAATGTATGTGTCAACAATAACATCGTCAACTTTCTTGATAGTATTTTCAAGGAGCTGACGATAAACATCTGTGTTTATATGCGGCTCTTTCAGGAAGATAAGCGTAACGCCTTTATCGAAAAGCATCATATAGTCGCGTACTCCTTCTTCCTTGTTTCGGCTCATTCTCGACACACTATCAAAAATAATTACATCACCTGCTTTGACATTGTTTAACAAGCTTTGCCATTTAGGGCGGTCTTGTTTTGTACCCGTGTAGACTTCTGTCACTTCAATAACAGGCGCGTCCTTGTAGGCTGGATTGCCCTTAATAAACTCGTCAATGTTTCGACCTTGCCGCTCAAGGTTTTGCGTTGGTCGGCTTATCCTTTTGTATTTGAAGACTGTCATAGCTGTCATAGGTTACTCCTTTCACATTTAACGCTCGTTAATCGTGGTACATAAAAACACAATCATCAAAGCATTTTTGAGGACAATTTATGGTACATATCTTAAACACCTTAAATGTGGTACTCACTCCTTTATTCGTTCCATATGCAGCCACGACAAAAGGATTTATCAAAACCAGCGCAATGCTCCTCGCATCGGTTGCTTGTGTCACAAGCTGCTTTACGGTCGCACGTGTCGCATTTACCGCTCTTGCAATGCTTACACGTAAACCAGTCCGTCTTGCCGTCGTCCGTGACAACCTCTTCCTTGCCGTCGTCTGTCGTTTCGCTCGTGTAATTAACAACGGTTTCCGCTTTTGGCGGTTGCAGATTGAGTTTCGCATCGAACCAATAATCCGCCACATCATAAAGCAAGGTTTCAGTCAACGTATTAAACACTTTTACTTGCTTACGCCATTGTACTTTTTCAGTTGCTGTAACCTCTTTTGCGACCGCAAATGTGGTAAGTGCTTTTTGAGGTTCAGCGAGCTTGCGTCCAAAACACCGTATCGGCTGACTGCCAAGCGGATAATACTTGACGTTCTTGCGCTTACGTTCCTTTGCTGTAGGCTTAAGGTAGTCCACGGTGTTTTTTAGATGCTCTTTGCTCTCGAAAAGCTCAACTTTAACTTGCTCGTCACATTCTTGTGTGTTAAACTGCCCCCACCACGCCTTTGTTTTGCCCTCAAAGTCGATAGGAACGCCGTTCGGAAAATATGGAATGAAGTGACTATGCCAACTGCCGTCCTCGCGCGGTTCAAGGAACAGGCAACCGCCTACATCGGGGTAGCTTGCTTTTAACCACAGGCTATAATCCGTCGATAGTTTGTTCATCGTTGAATATGTAGGGTTATCGTCAACTGTCGCGGAAATAAAACACGACTTCTCAAACGGAACATTATATAGTTTCCATCTTTGATTATCCCACGCTCGTGTTAGGCTGTCAGCACGTTTGCACTTGCCGATAATTTCGCCTGTGCTAGTATCGACAAGCTCGCCATCTACTGCTGTGATATTGGGGTTTGTCAAGTCTATAACATTGTCGTTTTCGGGCGGCGGTGTATGTACCTCTTTGGTGTGTGTGGTTGATTTCGGCTTCGTCGTTATCACTGTTTCAGACTTTTCCGATGCGACCGACCCCGAATAGTGTGGGGGAGATTTCGCCGCTTTAGGCTCGTTTGATGTCGCTGTCAGCGAATAGTGTGGGGCATCGTCAACAAGGGATGTGTTGCTCTCGTTGACGCTCGTGTCGTCCTTAACGTCGTTATTATCCGTTGACCGAGTAAGTGCGGTTACAAGCGCGTTAGCGTCGTTACACCGTGTGAGCGTATCGGAATAGTGTTCGGGTAACTTCTTTCGTATCACCAATAGATTGTTGCCCTCGCAGTAGATTGTCTCTACAAGGTCGTCGTTGTTGGGTAATTTTACGTTGCCTTTGCGGTCAACCTCATATCGCATTGTGCCGTCTGTGTATGTCATTTGTATCTCCTCTCAATGAATAGTGTGGGTAATTCTAAAATTAAGGAGCAAAAACCTCTTGACAAACACAATCAGACGTGCTATAATGTAATTGATAGAGCAAGGGGTTAACGCTCCTATCGTAGCGGGCAGATGCAAGGCTGTCCGCTACATCTTTAGTTGGCGTTCGTTTCGTTCTCGACGGCTATCTCGTCGATTACTTTAATGATTTCATTACGTTGAGCTTCGGTTAGCTCTTTCCGCAAGCGGCGATTAAATGCTTCGGCAGTTATCCCGAATTTACAGGCTATCTCGTACAAGTAAACGCCACGGCTTTTAGCCAAATCCTTTAAGTCCTTGTTGGTATTTCTCATTGCTTTAACCTCCAGAAATATAATTGATTAAGGATGTACTTCTTGTACTTGTCCTTCTAACTATATAGTGTAATACTTTTTGAAAACTGCCCGCGACCGTGAAGTTTGCCGTCGCGGTTTGTGGCGGTGTTAAGCCAAAAAAGAATTTTTCGAGAACATAAAAAAGTTAGGCTACTTAACTAAAAGTAGCCTAATATTAGTTATGAGATAAAAATAAAAAGCCGAGAGATAGAAGGTCTACCTCTCGGCTTTTGTTATATTCAATTTACGTTCAGCTTTAACGTGGAATGGCTCTGTGTCGGCTTTGACGGTCGTTAGTACATTGACAACACAGGTACTCCCGTGTCGAACTTTGCCGTGTATCGACCGTTAAATTTTGAAATATCCGAAGATGGCGTGCTCAGCCACGATGCCACGATGCTTATTTCGCGCGCGGAGCTTTTGCCGGAGCGCCCGCTCAACATAATGATATCCTGTCCGGGAGATCTGCCGTTCGTCGTCTTTGGCTATGCCGGTGAAAACGACAGCGATTTTCGCTTGTTTTCGATAAGCATAAGCGGATATGACGGCTCTTACATAATCGAGCGATTACCGGAAGTGAATGAGGATCCGCAAGAGTAAAGCCCTTGTGTTCCCTGTTTTCGCTCCGTCGCGTATCCGATCGCCCGACGCGCCACATATGACCTGTCGAAATTTGCATATTTCTCTTGAAATCCGCGGAGCTTTATGTTATAATGTAAATTGGTAAAGTATCAATCTGTTTTTTCCCTGCCGCAGGCGGGGAAAAAACCGGTAGATCGTGTTTGAAAACAAAAACGCGATTTTGTCGGCGCTTACTCAGAACTGTAACCTTATATTGTTCCGCCCGCAAAATTTGAAAAATTTCGGTCGGAGCATCGGCGGAAGCTTTTGGAGACGGAAATTGACAAAAAAGAAAATAACACGCGCAAACGGCGCGGTCTGGGGCTTTTTGACGGTTATCGCGGCATATTCATGCCGTATTATCGGACGATTTCCGTTCGGCGCCGCGGCAAGCCATTTGCGCACATTCCTTTATATAGCGCTGTTTATGATGTGGGGATATTCTGTCCGCAGACGCATAATACAGCGGCAGTCAAGGCGATATGTGACAATAATAGCGTTTCTCATTGTGTTTTGGCTCACGGTGAGGACGATTAAATACACCGTCTTTACGTGGGATTTTTTTCCGAATGTTGCGCGTTATCTTTGGTATTTATACTATCTGCCCATGCTGTTTATACCGCTTCTGACGGCGTTCACGGCGGCGTCTATCGGAAAACGGGAAAACTACCGCACCCCGAAGCGGTTAAAGCTGCTTTACATTCCGGTCGCAACGTTGTTTTTGCTGGTAATGACAAATGATATACATCAATGGGTGTTCGCGTTTCCGAAAGACGCTGTTGTCTGGACAGACTATGATTACAGTTATCATTTTGCCGCTTACCTTACATCAGCGGAGTTTGTCATCTGCGCCGCGGTCACGTTTGCTGTTCTATGGAAAAAATGCCGGATACCCGACCGCCGCAAACGTATTTGGGCGCCGCTTATCCCGATCTGCTTACTTATTTTGTATCAGATCACGTATTCTTCGAAGGTCGAATGGCTGCGCGTCGTTTTTGGGGATATGACCGCCACGTCGTGCGTTTTGTATGTTTCGGCTCTGGAGCTGTGCATACATTATGGTCTTATATCCTCAAACACGCATTATATGGAGCTGTTCGACGCGTCGACCATCGGGGTGCGGATAGTCGATAAGGACTTCAACGTTCTCTTATCCTCACGCTGTGCCATGAAGCTCGATCGGGCGACGCTTCAAAGATCGGAATTTTCTCCCGTGATGCTCGACGGAAACATTCGTTTATCGAGTACGAAGATCGGCGCGGGATATGTCATCTGGACAGAGGACATGACGGCGCTCATAAACACGATCTCGGAGCTTGAAAACATAAAGGAAGAGCTTCATGACAGCAACGACATTCTTGAGGAGGACCAAAGCCTCAGGAAAAAAGAGGCGCAAATAGCACAGCAGGATCGGATCTACGACATGATAGGTCAAGATACCGCGCAGCAGATACTGCTTATGGACGCTCTTATAGAGCAGGCGGAGAACGCCGGCGGGGAGGAAGAAACAAAACGCGTTCTTCGGAAAATAGTCGTGCTGGGCGCGTATCTGAAACGGAGAAGCAATCTCGTTTTTCTAGCCGAGAAGTATCCGGAGATAGATCCGGGCGAGCTGAAGCTCACTATCGGAGAGTCAATGGATAATCTAGAACTGTGCGGAACAGTCTGCGGATTTCACACGACGCTTTCGGAGAAAATAAAGCCGAGCGCCGTTATCGCCGTGTACGATCTTTTCGAGGAAATAACGGAACGTTCTTTCGAGCGTATGGAAAGCATTACCGTGAACGCGGATAAAGTCGGAAACGATCTGCGGTTTATCATCCGCACCGACTCCGACGCCGACTTATCCGACCTTGCCGCGGAAAATATCACGGTGGAACGCGACGGCGATGAGCAGCGTATCATTCTTGAGATACGGGCTTGAGATACGGGGGTGAGCCGAATGAGCCGATTTATGCGTAATGTCGTTAAAGAAGCCCTGGACAATCTGCCAAGCGGTATCTGCTTTTTCGATACAAACAGCGTTTTACGATTGTGCAATTATCGAATGTATTCGCTTTTTTACAACATAGCGGGCAAGGATCTGCAGGCTTTGTCGGAAATGCGGGATTTTCTTGAACGCGGAACTGTCCTCGCGCAGGACGGGAGCGCGTGGTATTTCAGGGAAGAACAGATAATCACCGCCGACAAAAAGGAATATACGCAAGTGACCGCCGTCGATGTGACAAAGCTGTATCAAAGGCAGAATGAGCTTCGGCGCGAAAATCTGGCGCTTTCGGAATACGGCGAGAGAATGAAAGCGCTTTCAAACGATATGTTGGCGCTCATTCGCAATGAGGAAATGCTCGATATGAAAATGCGCGTTCACTACGACATCGGCAGAAGCGTTATCGCGACGCGAATGTATCTGCAGCAAAGCGACCAAGCTCAAAAGCCCGATCTTACGGTCTGGAAAAACGCCGTTCGGCTGTTGAAGCACGAGATAAAACCAAACGAGAAAACGAACGCCGTCGCAAGGCTTAGAAGTGAGGTAAAAAGTATTGGCGTGAATATCCATATTGAGGGAGAGCTTCCCGAAAATAACGAGCTCCTCACTGCCGCTATTCGCGAGTGTGCTACAAACGCGGCTCGGTACGCCGAAGCCCGTGACTTATATGTGAAGATCAAAAAAGACGACCAATGTTTCACCGCGTCCATAACGAACAGCGGCTTGCCCGTGAAGGGCGAAATATCCGAGGGCGGCGGGCTTACGTCTTTGCGTCATCGCGTGGAGAACGGCGGCGGAAAAATGACAGTAAAAACCGATCCGATATCCGGAGCGTTTGAATTAACAATAGAAAGCCGAGTGTGATATGATAAAGGTGCTTATTGTAGAAGACCAGCCTATGATGAGTGAGCTTATGGCAAGCTATATTGCGGGCGCGGACGGTTACGCGCTTGCCGGAACGCTTGACAGAGCGGGACTTGCCGAAAAATTCTGCGCGTCGAACATGGTCGATCTGGTGCTTATGGACATTTGCACCGGCAACGATGAAAGCGGCTTTGAAGCGACGGCGGCGATAAAAGCGCGTTTTCCGAAGATCAAGGTGATAATAGTAACGTCAATGCTTGACGTCGATTACATAGACCGCGCGAAGGAAGTCGGCGCGGACAGTTTGTGGTACAAGGACATAAGCCAGACGGAGCTTATGAAGGTCACGGAGATGACGATGAACGGCTGTTCGGTGTTCCCGGATAAAACGCCCGAGGTGAGAATAGGAGCAGCGTCAAGCTATGAGTTCAGCAAGGCGGAAATACGGGTGCTGCGTTTGCTGGTGGAGGGAATGACCTACAAGGAAATGGCGGAGGAACTGAATATATCTGTGGAAACGGTGAAATCTCACATTCGGAATATGCTGCAAAAAACGGGATTTACTTCAAAAACAAAGCTGGCGGCATTGGTGATGAGCAAACGGCTTATCGTTAAAGGGTTTTGAAAATGAGAAGAAAGATCGTTAAAACGGTGGCTTTTATGGGAATTTTGGCGGGAATTACAGGGCTTTTCGGGTGCAAAGGGACGAATAGACCCTCTGCGGGGGAGTTGACGAAGATCTCGGTGGCTCAAAGCGATATGACGGCATATGGGACGCTGTTCCGGCTGTGTATGAATGAAACGGGCGGTAACTGGCTTTTTAATGCCGAGTATTTCAGTCTGAAGCACAATGAATATTTGACGCTTGACGGCGTTGATATCTCCTCCGAGGAAGCCGCGCCGCTGCTGAAGATAGTGGAAGAAAACAACGTCATCGACAAGGTCAGAAACTACAAGCCGCGCCGTCTTCCGAGGTCTTTGCAGCCGCTTGACGGCGGCTCCGATCATATCAGCCTGACCTTTGCCGACGGCAGCGAATATTCGGCGGGTATCGGCGATTCGGATATGAACGCGTTTTTTATTGAACTTGCGGACGGAAAATACCTCAAAACGGCGAAGCATGCCGTATCGCAGCTTACCGAAATTTCCGTAAGCTGTTGGGGCGGAGAAACGGTGGAAAGCTCATACAGCTATTCCGTGATGAAAAGCGGAGAAAAATGGCTGATGAACGCGCAATGCTATGTCGAAAAGTTCACGCCGAACGAGCGGGAGGTCGAAATAAACGACCGCGAGGTGTCCGAAGAAGAAATAAGCGGGCTTTTCAAAATAATTGAAGAAAATTCGCTTATCGCTTACGCGGAAAATTACGAGAACAAACCGCTGCTTGACGAAAACGGCGAGGAGATCGTCGTTTATGACGCGGAGAATTACAAATTTACATTGAAATATTCCGACAACTCGGAATACTGTACAAAAGATGAACAACAAGCGCTTGTGTGCTTTTTTGACGCTCTTATTGAAAAGGAGGAAGAGTGATGTCCGAACTTCAAGAGTACAAATGCCCTTGCTGCAACGGCTCCGTCAAATTCGACAGCACGCTGCAAAAAATGAAATGCCCATATTGCGACGCAGAGTTTGAAATGTCTGCGCTGCAAAGCTTAGACGAGGACATAAACAGCGCGCCCGAGGAGAATATGTCGTGGGAAAGCGTGACAAGTTCGGACTGGGGCGAAGAACGAACCGACGGTCTGCGTTCTTATGTGTGTCAATCGTGCGGCGGCGAGATAATCGCCGACGAAACGACGGGCGCGTCGGAATGTCCGTACTGCGGCAATCCCGTTATTATGAAGGGAAAGTTTTCAGGCGAGTTGAGACCCGATCTTATCATTCCGTTTAAATATGATAAGGAAGCGGCGGTGGCGGCTTTAAAGCGGCATTACGCGGGAAAGAAGCTGCTGCCGAAAGCATTCCGAGACCAAAATCGTATTGAAGAGGTCAAGGGCGTTTACGTTCCGTTCTGGCTGTTCGACGCTGACGCTGACGCGAATATCCGATATAAAGCGACAAAGATCAGGACATGGGACGAGGGCGACTTTGAGTGCAAGGAAACGGAATATTTCTCGGTTATACGCGCCGGCGGGATAAGTTTTGAGAATGTTTCGGTGAACGGTTCTTCAAAGCTCGCCGCACAGCTTACGGAGTCTATCGAGCCTTTCGACGTGTCTGCGGCGGTGGATTTTCAAACGGCGTTTTTGTCGGGGTATCTCGCGGATAAATACGATATAACCGCAGAGCAGAGCGAACCGCGCGCGAACGAGCGTATAAAACGCAGCACCGAGCAGGAGTTCAGAAACACCGTAGACGGTTACGATACCGTGAACGAAGAAAATACAAGTATTTGTCTTGAAAACGGCAGGGTAAGATACGCGCTTTATCCGATTTGGATATTAAGCACGAACTGGAACGGTGAGAGATACACATTCGCAATGAACGGACAAACGGGAAAATTCGTAGGCGATCTGCCGATGGACAAGGGCGCGTTTTTCGGGTGGCTTTTCGGCTTGACCGGTATTATCGGCGCGGTGGTGTTTTTGATCTGCTTTCTGCTTTGGCTGATTTGAGGAGGAAATTATGAAGAAGAAAAAATACATTTCCGCGGCTGTTTTCGCTCTGATCTGCTTCTTCGCGACGACGCTCACCGCCTTTGCCGAGGGCACCGAAGAGGCTGTGAAAGCGCCGTTCGACGTAGGAAAAAGCGTTATTATCGCGCTGGTGATCGGATTTATTATCGCGTTTATAGTTACTCTTGCGATGAAAGGCAGGCTGAAGTCCGTGCGCTCTCGGGACAACGCCCGCGATTACATAAAGAAAGACAGCCTGAACATCACGGTACGGCGCGATACGTTTTTGTATTCGCGCGTGGAGCGCACTCCGAAACAGCGAAACGAGCCGCAGGAAAAAGAGTAATTATGTGTAACGGAGCAAATCATTTCTGCGATAAGGTGTGTCAGATCTAGGTCAAATCGTAAACGGAATGAACATTGATGCGGTCTTTACTTTTATGTGATCCGCACAGAGGAGTTGAAACAAAACTATGGTGACGGCGTTTTATTTTATTGTGTTTGTGGTCTCTTTGATCATGATGGGAACGTTTCTGTTCAGGAACAAGAACGCGGACACGCTTTTTGTGCTTTTCGGTATTGCGGTCGTGACAAACTGTATGGGAAGATATATGGTGGCAGCGTCGGAAAATCTGGAAATGGCGCTGCGGTCGAATATATTCCTTTATCTGGGCGGCTGTTTCGCGCCGCCTCTCGTGCTGTTCTTGTTGGCGCAGCTTTGCGGTCAGAAAATACATACCGCTTTGAAGATATTTATGGTGGCTTTCTCGTCTGTAGTTATGGCTCTTGTTATGACGATAGGCAGATCGGGCATTTATTACAAGAACGTGGAGCTGGCATACGGAAACGGGCACAATTATCTTGTAAAGACCTACGGTCCTCTGCACATTTTATATCCGATAATGATGCTGATGTACGCGGTCATTATGGTTTTTTATATCGTGTATGCTATAAAAAACAGAAATCGATTATCGTTCAGAATGGTATCAACGATCAGCGTGGCATGTTTTGCGGTTATCGCCATGCATATTCTGGAACGGGCGTTGGGATCAAATATAAGCTTTTTGTCGTTGGGCTACCTTTTTGGTTTTGCGCTGATGATAAAGCAGTTTGATCGGCTGAATATTTACGATATGTCCTCCAATATCATAAACACTGTTGAAAAAATGAACGAGTATGGCTATATTGTGTTCGACGACAAATACAGATACATCAGTTCAAACGGCTATATAAAAGAAATATTCCCCGAGATA
This sequence comes from uncultured Clostridia bacterium, assembly GCA_947627465.1. GTDB lineage: Bacteria > Bacillota > Clostridia > Oscillospirales > Ruminococcaceae > CAG-115. Next base: position 1,633 of record CANQWD010000002.1, on the reverse strand, counting down.
AACAATTGGTCGGTGGACCGGGAGGTTGCCGAAACGGACAGCGTTTTATACAAAGCCGTGGTGCTTTATCTTCGCGAAAACGGTCTTTCCCTTGAACGTTCCGCCGAAAATGTCAAATCGATACAAGTCGGCGAAAGGTTTTTCGACGTTAATACCCGGCTTATCTCATATAAAAAGAATAAAAAAGCCGGATACCTTGTCGAGTTTATCGACAGGACTTTGGAAAGGAAATACTATAACGCGATAGAGGATTACAACGCCGATCTCAAAAAAGAAGTCGAAACGAAAACCGAGAACATTTTGCACATCAAGGATATGATGGTGCTCGGAATGGCGGAAATGGTCGAGAGCCGCGATAACAGCACGGGCGATCATATCAAGAGAACCAGCGATGTCATTAAGATATTCTCGGAAAAGTTGAACGAATGCGGTGATGAATACGGCTTTGACGAACAATTTCTGCAAATGCTGACTAAAGCCGCGCCAATGCATGATCTGGGGAAGATCGCGGTCGACGACGTCATTTTAAGAAAACCGGGAAAATTCACACCCGAAGAATTTGAAAAAATGAAAGTACACCCTGCCGAGGGCGCAAAAATCATCGAGAATATTCTGCGCGGCGTAGAGGATAATGAATTTGTGGAGCTTGCAAGCAACGTCGCGCATTATCATCATGAGAAATGGAACGGGAAAGGCTATCCTATGGGATTGGCGGGAACGTATATTCCGATCGAAGCGAGAATTATGGCTTTGGCGGATGTGTTTGACGCGCTTGTAAGCAAAAGATGCTATAAGGACGCGCTTTCATATGACGACGCTTTCCGCATTATTGAGGAGTCGCTGGGTGAACATTTCGATCCCAAGTTGGGGAAGATCTTTTTAAAATGCAAAACTGAACTTGTGGATCTATACAGCAAGCTTATATCATGAATTATTTGATGTTCAACAGTCCGCTTCGAAATCAGCGCTTTGTGAAGCATAATGCGTGCATTTCAAGATAATGTACCCACTTTTAATGCGAGATCAGAGCCTTATTCATACAAGCAGGAAAAACGTAATTTACGCAAAAAACCGCCGAATATCGGCGGATTTTTGTACTTATGCAGCTATTGAATCTCCGAATAGCTGTAGAAAATTTCGCTTATCTCACTAATGGCAGCGACACTACAGTGGATTTTTTAAGCCCGCCAATTGCACCAACAATATGGTTATATTTTACCATAAATAAATGGTTTTATCAAGTGTTTTTGTTGGTTTTGTGGTGAGCCAAGAGATTTTGTGTAAAAGGCAAATCCACTCAAGCAAGTAGCTTAGAATAGTATCGCAGATCCTGCTAAACAGTAAAGATTTAATGTAATTACACCTAATCAAGTTCTTTAACGATCTCCAATAACTCCCCCTCTGAAATCTTTTTATCTTTCCAAAGCCTCATCGCCTTGATAGCCCTATCCCGCCACTCGAAATATTCTTCCGGCAACAAGTCCTTGCCGGCGCTCTCACTGGGCAGACGATCCTCACCGCGGCACATACGCATATAATTGCGGCGAACGGCAAGATCGTATTGCTTTAATAATTTGTTTGAGCTTATGTCATCGTTTCTGTAAACAGTCGGTGCTATTTCTTTACAGGTCTT
>CANQWD010000001.1 GCA_947627465.1 uncultured Clostridia bacterium | reverse complement strand
CCGTAACGCCTATCACTATACCTACAAGCGCGGAAAATATTCTCGTGAGCATAAAAATGCCGCCTCTCTACAACGATTAAACTCCGCCAAATCTGCGGGAACGGTGCGCGTATTCTTCTATCGCGCTTTCCAGATCCTTTTTCTTGAAGTCGGGCCACAGCACGTCCATAAACACGAACTCCGCGTATGCCGCCTGCCAAATCAAAAAATTCGACAGCCGCTGCTCTCCGCTGGGTCTTATCACCAGATCAAGCGGCGGAAACTTGCTTGTATAAAGCTCCCGTTCAAAAGCTTCTTCGGTTATATCCCCAGGTTCAAGTTCCCCGGAAACGCATTTTTCGGCAAGAAGCCGAGCGGCATTCGCGATCTCGGCTCTGCCGCCGTAATTCAGAGCAACTCCCGTGATAAAGCCCGTATTTTGCTTTGTTGTCTCCATGATGTCGGTAAGCTCAACTTGAATATCCTCGTCCAATTTCGTCAAATCGCCGATAAAGATAAAACGCACATCCTCTTTTGCCATTGCCCGAATATCCTTGATGTACTTCCGCAAAAGGTTCATAATGCCCTTTACTTCGTCTGCCGGGCGCTTCCAGTTCTCCGTTGAGAACGCATAGAAAGTCGCCGCGCGAACCCCCAGTTCCCGACACCAATTTACGGTTTTCTTAAACACCGCCGCTCCCTGCTTATGCCCGAAATTACGCGGCATTGCGCGTTTCTTCGCCCAACGCCCGTTTCCGTCCATTATAAAGCCGATGTGCCGCGGTAAATTTTCTTCTTCCATTAAATAGCCATAATTTCCTTATCTTTTTCCTCGCCAATCTTGTCTATCTGCTCGGTGAACTTATCGGTAAGCTTCTGAATATTCTTCTCAGCTTCTTTTACGTCGTCCTCGGTGATCTCGTTCGCCTTTTTCTTAGCCTTGATCTTATCGATACCGTCACGGCGAACATTGCGGACAGCCACCTTGCTTTCCTCGCAGATCTTGCTGACCTGCTTGCAAAGCTCCTTACGTCTGTCCTCTGTGAGCTGCGGGAACGCAATTCTGAGAACTCTGCCGTCGTTGGTGGGATTTATTCCCAAATCGGAAGCTTGAATGGCTTTCTCGATAGCCTTAAGCTGCGAAGCGTCGTACGGCTGCACCACAAGAATTCTCGCTTCCGCAACGGAAACGCTCGCCATTTGATTTATCGGAGTTGCCGCGCCGTAATAATCAACGGTTATCTTATCGAGCACCGTGGGGTTCGCTCTGCCCGCGCGGATAGTGTTAAGCTCGCTTTCAAGAGCGGTTATGCACTTGCCCATTCTCTCTTTAGTATTGTCAAGAACTTCTTTCATAACAATCCTCCATTCCTAAAATATTAATTTAAAGCCGATGATCTGATAGCCTTTAAGCGTTTTCCTTAGCTCTGTGTTTTGTTACCAGCGTACCCACCTGCTTGCCCATAACGGCGTCGTAGATATTGTCGGGGCGGCTGAGATCGAAAACTATTATGGGAATGTCGTTATCGGTGCTCATCGAAGCCGCCGTGCCGTCCATTACCTGTAAACGCTTTACAAGTACCTCATGATGAGTGATAACGTCGTACTTTACAGCGTCGGGGAATTTTTTCGGATCCTTATCGTAAATGCCGTCCACCATTGTGGCCTTGAGAATTACGTCCGCCTTAAGCTCCGCCGCACGCAAAGCCGCCGCACTGTCGGTTGAGAAGAACGGATTGCCCGTGCCGCAGCCGAATATTACGATCCTGCCCTTTTCCATGTGCCGCAGAGCCTTTCCCAAAATAAACGGCTCCGCCACCTGCTGCATGGTTATCGCGGTCTGAACGCGGACTGTCGCGCCCAAACCCTCGAGCACATCCGCAACTGCAAGCGCGTTCATCGTCGTCGCAAGCATACCTATATGGTCTCCGCGCGCGCGGTCTGTAAGCGTATCATCACGCCCGCGCCAGAAATTTCCGCCGCCGACGACTATGCCTATCTGAGCGCCCGCGTCCGCGGTTTTCTTGATACTGCGGCAAATGTTCTCAATAGTCGGGAAATCAAGACCCATATCTCTATCTCCCGCCAACGCCTCGCCGCTAAGCTTGAGCAGAACGCGTTTATACTTCGGCTGTTCCAAATCACTCATCGCTTTACCTCCCCTTTTTAATGCCAATGGTATACGTTAAAGTTAAAACATTTTATATCACGTTTTTTTTAATTCCCGCAAAAGCGACGCGCAATCGAACCGACGAGACGTCAACGCTTTTGCGTGTTTGCGTTCATCAATAGTCAAGAACACGAATTCTTCCAAGCATCTCCGCACCGTCAGATACCTTTTCGCACGCGGCAAGCGCGTCTTTTTCCGTCATAACACCCGTAACGAACGCAATCTCGTCCGCGGGCTGATTTTTCGAGGTCAAATATTCCACGTTGCCGAAAACCGCCTTAACGACCGCTTTGGTAACGTCTGTATTCTTCGCCGAAAGTCTGATATAATTAGCGCTTGTGAACTTCTCAAACGGGCGAATGAACTTCTGGTCGCTGTCCGCCCAAGTAAGCGAACGGCTTGTGTCGGAATGCTTCACGGCGGAAACTATATCGGAAACAACCGCTGAAGCCGTCGGCAGCTTGCCCGCGCCCTTTCCGTAGAACACAACGTCGCCCGTAGCGTCGCCGCGCACCAAAATCGCGTTGAACACATCGTTTACGCCCGCAAGCTGGCTTTCGTCCTTGATGACCGCGGGGAACACTCCGATAGAGATCTCGTCGTTGTCCTCGCGGCGTGCGCAGCCAATAAGCTTGATCTTCGCGCCGTAGCTTTCCATATATTCAACGTCACGGAGCGTTACTTTCGTAATGCCCTCGGTGTGTACATTGTCGGGATAAACATGCCGTCCGAACGACAGCGACGCCAGAATACAAATCTTTCTGCAAGCGTCGATACCCTCCACATCGGCGGTCGGGTTGCGCTCGGCATAACCCAGCTCCTGCGCGATCTTCAGCGCTTCTTCAAAGCCCATTCCGTCGCGTATCATCTTCGTTAAAATGAAGTTGGTCGTGCCGTTTAAAATTCCCGCGATCTCGTCGATCTCGTTAGCTTCAAGGCACGCGTGTATCGGCTTGATAATCGGGATACCGCCGCCAACGCTTGCTTCAAAGAAGAAATTTACATTCTTCTCCTTAGCAATGGAAAGCAGCTCCGCGCCCTTTGCCGCCACAAGCTCCTTGTTCGATGTAACGACGCTCTTCCCCGCTTCCAGAGAGCTTTTAACGAAATCATACGACGGTTTGATACCGCCTATGACCTCGCATACTACCGTGACTTCGGGGTCGTTCAAAATCACATTAAAGTCCTTGGTGAACTTATCCTTGTACGGGCTGTCGGGGAAATCTCTCAAATCGAGAATATACTTGATATCAAGCGGCTGTCCCGCCTTTTTCTCAAGGCTCTCCCTATTCTTATAGAACACTTCGACCGTGCCGGAGCCAACCACTCCGTAGCCCAAAACGGCTATTTTTGCCATATTATTACAGTCCTTTCTGTTATATTTACACTTATCTTATTTATTATAACATAAAGCGGAAATTTTTTCAAGAGTAAATCACAAAAAACTTTCAATTTCTTTTATAATATCGTTTCCTTGGCTGTCCCAAGCCATTATAAAAGCACCGCTCCAAATATCCCACCCAATAGTTATACGGATCCCGTCGATCTCGACCTCAAACGCTGCCGAGCTTACGTCAAGACCCGCGCGCCGATTGAAAGTTAAACGTTTGCCCAAAAATTTTTTCAGCGTTTTAACGATCTCGGGCAATCCGTCGGCGGTAATCGCCGCGTTATCCAACGTGTCAAATCCGGAAGCTGTTTTGCTCTTTTTCCACGACATTGTTCTTTAAACTCCCCGCACAAAAGCTCCGCTTTATACCCCTTAATTCATCGCTTCTGTTTTTACGGCGCACTTTTTCAGGCTAACGAGCAAAAGTATCATTCCAACGCCCGTAAGGATATGCCCGATACCCGCGATGCCCGAAATTGCCGCGTCCGCGCCCTTGGAAAGTTCCGTGCCGAGCACTTGGAAAACGCCGCGAACACCGAGCATTATTCCCGTGAGCGGCACTCCGATATTATAAACAACTCTGAACACCTTGAAAATTTTCTCCGAATACAGGTCGTAATGCCGCGCGAACAACGCGATCACAATGTACATCATCATTCCCAGCAAAAAGAAATGGGCATGTACCTTGCCGAGAGCCGTCGCGCCCTCAAAATTCATATACTTTGTAAACTCGCGGTAAAATACTCCGCCTATCATCGCCAAAACCGCGTAGCAAAGCGCGTAATTCAAGCTCTTTTTCATACTGATCCGTTCCTTTCTTTTAAGGCAACACCGCACAATTATTGCTGTCCGATTGTGCAATATGACGAAAAATATGCAAGCAAGCGGGCGGCAAAGGCGTTAGCCGGTAATTGCGCGGTGTTGCCTTAATCCAAATCGATTGCAATAGAACTCAATCGGGGTCTGTCTCCGTCTCCAAAAATACGGCGGAGAAGCTCTCCGCCGTAAAAATATTACTGTTCTCCCGTAAGTTCCTTGTAAAGTCCAATGTAAAGCTGCGCCGATCTAGCCCAGCTAAAATCGGTTTTCATCGCGCGGGTCATAAGCTTGCTCCAATCGCTCTTGTTATCATAGTACGCTTTAGCACGGCGAATTGCGTTCAGCATATCGTGCGCGTTGTAGCTTTGGAACGTGAAGCCGATACCGTCGTCGCCCGCGTCGGTAATGCTGTCTTTCAGACCGCCCGTTGCGCGAACTATCGGAATTGTGCCGTAGCGCGCCGCGATCATCTGTGCAAGTCCGCAAGGTTCGCTCTTAGACGGCATAAGGAACATATCCGCGCCCGCGTAAATTCTCTTTGCCAGAGCTGCGTTGTAGCCTTTCCAGAAGCCCACTTTATCGGGATAACGCCAATGCATTTCCTGGAAGAAGTCCTCATACTGACGCTCTCCCGAGCCAAGTATCACCACTTGAACATCGGTGGCGATTATCTCATCGAACACATATTTAACAAGGTCGAAACCCTTGTGGTCGGCAAATCTGGAGATCATCGCGAGCAACGGGATGTCGTACTGCGGCATTCCGAACTCCTCAAAAATCGCCGCTTTGCACGCCATTTTTCCCTTATGGCTTCTCGCGCTGAACTTTGCCGCAATTGTGTTGTCCTTTTCGGGATTGTAAAGGTCAACGTCAATACCATTCAGGAAGCCGGTTGTTTTGTACTGCTTATTACGCAGAATTCTATCCAAGCCGTGGGAGAACCACGGATCGAGAATTTCCGTTGCATAAGTCGGAGATACGGTTGTCACCTTATCAGCGACTTCGATTGCGCCTTTCATAAAGTTGATATCACGGTCGTACTCAATAATATTTACGTTCTGCGGAGGAATACCCACGATATCTTTTACGAGATCAAGCCCGTACTGACCCTGATAGCCGATATTATGGATAGTGAACACGTTCTTTATATCGCCGAAGCCCCACTCGTTCTTATAAAACAGGTGGTGATAAACGGGGATAAGAGCGCACTGCCAGTCGTTGGAGTTGATAATCTGCGGGTGGAAATCAATGTGCCGCAGCATTTCAAGAACCGCGCGGCTGAAGAAAACATATCTTTCCGCGTCGTCGTAATATCCGTAAAGACCGTTGTCGCGCTTAAAATAAAACTCGTTGTCGAGGAAATAGTAAGTAACTCCGTTTACCTCCTGCGAGAAAACGCCGCAATACTGACTTCTCCAGCCCACCGGAACGGTGAAATTAGTTATAAAACGCATCTTTTCCTTTTGCTCGGGCTTGATCGTGTTGACATAATATGGCATTACAACGCGCGCGTCGTGTCCCGCCTGAACCAAAGCCTTAGGCAAAGAGCCGGCAACATCGGCCAATCCGCCGCTTGCCGCAAAGGGTAATGCTTCGCTTGCCGCATACAAAATCCTCATAATTCGACCTCCGAATACTGAATTTTTAAAATCGGGAAATCCCGCTCAAACTATACTGCAATTATATTTTATCACATATTTACATAAATTGCAAGGGATTTTTTGGAATTTCCGTATATTTTTTATAAAATACTATTATACAAAACAAGCATATTCCGAAAATCCCCGCAAATACTGCGGGGAAAAATATCAGGAATGAGGGATAAAGCCCGCAACCGCGCCCGCGAGATTGCTTAAGGGCATTGTTTGCAGATAAATCTTTCCGGGACCCGTAACTACGGTATTGAAGAAGCCCTCGCCGCCGAACAGCTTGTTGCCCAAGCCTTTAACGGTCTGTATATCCATGGTGCATGAACCCGTCATCGCCGCGAGATAGCCCGTGTCGATAACCATTTGCTGACCCGCCTGCAAATCATACTCAACGACATAGCCGTCAATTTCAAGGAACGCGATTCCTTGACCGTGCAGTCTCTGCATAATGAAGCCCTCGCCGCCGAAGAAGCCCGCGCCCACTCTTTTCTGAAACGCTACGGAAAGCTCTACGGAAGGCTGAGAAGCGAGGTATCCGCCCTTTTGAACGATCATATCGCCCTTGCTGATATCAAGAGGAATGATCGAGCCGGGTACGCTCGAAGCGAACGCGATCATTCCGGGACCGCCCTGCGAAACGTATGTATTCTGGAACATAGACTCTCCGGAAAACATTTTTCCGAATGCCTTGCCAATGCCGCCCGTGCCGGTGGACATCTGCATATTCGGCGTCATCCAAGCCATACCGCCCTTTTGACACATAACAGCCTCGTTCGCTTCAAGGTACACAAGTACCACGGGCATCGGCTCGCCTTTGATTTCGTATCTCATAATAAACTCCTTAAAAATTTTATTTTTGCCGCTATTTATATTATACAGTATTTTCACAAGATTGTCAAGTTATATTTTTCCCGAACACATAATTATTATGTAAACGGCTGTCGTGACAAGCGTAAGCGGCACTTCGCCGCATACGAAAATAACAGCGCCCGCCGTAATTGCCGCGGAAATACACGCCGCAAGCTTTATATAACCGTCGACGCGTTCCGCTCTGCAGCGGCGAATAAACAGCATTTTCAGCATTTGTGCGCCGTCAAGCTCGCCCATCGGTAAAAGATTGAACAATCCCGTGAACAGATTTACCGCCGCCGCTCCGAATTCTTCCAAGCTCCAAAACACAGCCGCCGCAATAAGATTTACGAAAACTCCCGCGCTCAATATCACAACTTTTTGAAACGGTTTTGCGCGTTCCAACCCCCCCGACGTTATTCTCATTCCCGCGCCGTAAAGCGTAAGGCTGTCCGCGCGCACTCCGCAAAGCGCCATTGCGATAAAATGAGCGGTCTCGTGCATGAAACACGCCGCCAGCGCCGCAAGTCCGAAACCGCTTTCGTCAAGCAGCAGATAAAGCGCCACTACCGCGAAGAACGAGAAGTCAAGCCGTATCAACGTTTGTTTTAATTTCAATTCTACCATACGATATTTTATGCAAAGCTTGGACAAAAAAGAACAATGTGTTAATTGAGTGAAATTATATAATCCCTCTTGACAAAAAAGAAAAGCGCATGTATAATATTATTAGTAACGTTACTATTAGTAATTTAAGGAGGAAATATGGACAACATCATACTTGGTCTTTTGATCTTGGAAAGCAGAACGATCTACCAGCTCAGAGACAGAATAAACAAAGGCTTGAATCTTATGTACAGCAGCAGCTTGGGAAGTATACAAGCCGCTTTGAAAAAGCTGCTGAATAATGATTACATTACCTTTGAGGAAACCGTTGAAAACGGAAAATACAAAAAAGTATATTCCGCAACTGAAAGCGGAAAACAGGCTTTTTTCAAATGGGTCAACGCGCCTATGGAAAAACAAAGCGCAAAAAATCCCGAATTGGCAAAAATATATTTTATGGGGTTCTCGGACAAACAAAACCGCGAGGGAAATATACGGGAGCATTTGTCTTACCTGAAAGAACAATACAATGTCTTAAATGAAATATGTCAAAGCGCAGATCACATTGATATTCCCCAAAACCAAAAGGATATTTTTAACTATCAGCTTTTGTCCGCGCTGTACGGGAGGGATTTCATCAAGTTCAATATTGATTGGTACGAGAAACTGCTTAAAAGAATGAGAGGTCAAGAGATATGAGACAGTGTAAACTAAACAACTCTCCCATAGTTTATTTTATTGACGGAGAAGAAAACAAGGAGTGGGTGCTGTTTATTCACGCGGCGTTTGTCAATCATAATATGTTTAAGGCACAGACTGAGTATTTTCGCGACAAATTCAATATTCTGGCTGTTGACATAATAGGTCACGGACAATCAACCGATACCCAAAAGGGAGACAGCATAGACAAGATGTCAATGTGGATAAATGAAATATTGAAAAAAGAGAATATCGAAAAAATTCATATTGTCGGGGTATCGTTGGGCGCGGTATTGGCGCAGGACTTCGCCAACCGTTTTCCCGGCACGGTTCGGTCGCTGGCTTGCTTCGGAGGATACGATATAAACAATTTCGACAAAACGCTGCAAAAGAAAAACGGCGCGGCGCAAATGCTTATGATGTTAAAAGCCGTATTTTCAATAAAATGGTTCGCGAAGTCCAACAAGAAAATATCGGCGTATACTTTGCGGGCACAGCAAGAGTTTTATGATATGAACATTAAATTCCGCAAGAGCTCGTTTATGTATTTGGCTTCTTTAAACAGTATGGTGAACGTTCATGAAACGCAGCAAAGAAATTATCCCTTGCTTATCGGCTGCGGCGAACACGACGACCCAATGGCTCACGAAGCGGTAAAGCAATGGAAAGAGCACGAGCCCGACTGCCAAACGATCATCTTTGAAAACGCGGGGCATTGCGTAAATATGGACGTTCCCGAAACGTTTAATACGGTTTTGGAAAAGTTTTGGGCAAATGAGCGAATATGAACGGCAATTAGTTCCATCAGCCGCAGGGCGCGGACGTACCGCCTGACTTGAGAATAGACAACAAACGCGGACAGCGAAACAGTCCGCGTTTATTTTTTTGCCGTTTGTGTCCGCCTGCTTACCCAAAACAAAAATCGCATATTTTATGCATAACCAACATTAACAAGCCTCAATAATTGTTGATATTTACCGAAATTCCAAGAAAACTTGGCAAAATCGCAAAAACGACTTGACAAGTAAACTTGGCAATGATATAATGTTATTGACAACAAAACTTGGCAAAGCATTGGAGGTTTCGCTATGAAAAAGAATGAGATACTTGAAAAGGCGAGAGCCGAGAAATCGGACGAAATGGAAAAGGTCGTAAGAGACAAATCGGCGGTTTGGATGGCTTTGGCAATGGCAGTGGCGGCGGGTTTCTTCGTATGTATGCGCGGCAAGGACGCTCCGATCATGGACCTCGCGGCGACTGTTTGCTTCTCTACGGCGGTGTGCTGCTTTTATCGATTTGCGCGGCTGAAATCGCCGTATTACCTGATAATGGGGATAGCGCTCGCGGCTATGACGGTTTTCGCAACTGTCAGATTTTTCCAAGGGCATTAAGGAGGAACATATGAAAAAAGAAGATATTCTCAAAAAGGCGCAGGAGGAAAACACAGATGAAATGGAAAAGTTCATACAAGACAAATCTATGTGGTGGATATTTATTGTTATGGTGGTCTGCCTTATCGCGTTTTCGATAATCAGACAAGAGAACGGTCAAAGCACAAGCGATCTTACCGTTACCATCACCTCTGGCGTGGCGGCGGGAAACTATTACCGCTTCGCAAAGCTGCGGAATAAAAGCAATCTATTAGCGGCAATATTTATGACAGTCGGTGCGATAATCTGCCTTATATTTTTTATATTGGAGCATTGAGAGGTAAACGAAATGAAAAAAGACGAGATACTCGCAAAAGCTCGCGAGGAAAAATCCGATGAAATGGAAACTTTTGTGCGTGACAAATCAATGGCGGTGATATTTTGCGTTATGGGCGTTTGTCTTATCATATTCATATCAATAAGACAGGAATTACACGAGCGCTGCTGCGATCTTCCTTTCACCGTAGCTTTGGGTGCTTCGGCAGGCTGCTTTTACCGTTTCGCAAGACTTAAAAACGCCAAAAACCTTATTATTGGGATAATAACGGGGCTTTGCGCGATTGTGTACTTGATACTCACTATTTTGGGGCATTGAGAGGTGAACGAAATGAAAAAAGACGAGATACTTGCAAAAGCGCGCGAGGAAAAATCCGATGAAATGGAGAACTTCATACAAGACAAATCTATGATTTGGATAATATTGGCAATGTTTATTTGCTTATGCGTTTTTTCCTACACACGGCTTGAAAGAAATATGCAGATAGAGGACTACGCGGCTACGCTCAATATCGCAGCTTCGGTCGGGTGCTTATACCGTTTCGCTAAAGCAAAACAGCGGAAAAATCTTATTTTGGGCATAATTCTCGGAGCGGCGGGAATTTGGTTTACCGTGTTGTATTTTCTTAAGTATTTTGGAGCGTAACAATGAACGGAGAACTGATACTTAAAAATAACTTAAAGCAAGCCCGCTCCGAGAAGGGAATGTCGCAGTCGGAACTTGCGGAGCTTGTCGGCGTGTCGCGCAACACCATAAGCTCCATTGAAACGGGGCAGTTCAATCCCACCGCGAAGCTCGCGCTTATTCTCTGCATTGCGCTCGACAAAAAATTCGAGGAGCTGTTTTACTTTGACTGAACAAAAAGCCTTTCCGAAAAATCTCGGAAAGGCTCTTGTTATCATACGCTCTTCTTTTTAACGGGTATCCAGATCTCGCTGTAATAGTTCTCATCGCTCGTGCCTTTAGGATATTGTTTCGGGTCGTCGTACATCTCGACGGAGTACCCCGCTGCTATATCGTAATCGCCGAGCGCGGGCAGCCACTCCGAGAAGATCTTTTTGTTTACGTCTTGTAAAGCGTCGGGCATAGCGCCCTTTATCGGAAATACCGCCCAAGTAAACTCGGGAATTACTTTTGTTACAAAGCCCTCGGGAATGTCAATGCTCGGATTGTAAACGTCCGCTATCAGATAGTCGAAATCGCTGTCTCGCATTTCTCCGTCAATGCACACGCCGAACATTCCGCAAACATATTTGCCATTCCCCTGTTTGTAATGTTCATCCCAGAATTTGGGGATATCGGTTTGCGCGTTCTCATAGGTGAACTTTTTCATAGCTCCCAAAACCGCGAAGCTGCCCTTTTTTACTATTCTGTAGTCCATAGTGTAACCGCCTTTCAATGTTAAAGTAATTTTCAGCGGCGCAAAAGCCTTAATCATAGTCGAGTTCTTTTGCACTGCGGAGGGAGTTGCTCCGTGGAAACGGTAAAACGCTTTCGCAAAGCTGTCGGGCGAATCGTAACAATATTTTATCGCGGTGTCGATAACTTTCGCGCCGTGCGCCAGCTCTCCCGCGGCGAGAGCCAATCTGCGGCTGCGTATATACTCCATAACCGTGTAACCGCAAAGCAAACTGAACCCCTTTTGAAAATAAAAGAATGAGATGTTTACTTGCCTTGCCACGTCCTCCGCCGAAATATCCTCGGTGATATTGCTTTCGATATACTCAATAGCCGCGCTTATCGCTTTCGTCCATTCCATAGCTTCCCTCCTCGCTGTAATTAAAGTATATCATAGTCTTTGGGAGTTTGCCCGACTTTTCTTGACAAGTTTTGTCCGAACGTCTATAATATTACCGCAGCGTTTTAAACTGTCCGATTATCCTTTCAAAATCGGGCACGAAAACCGCATTTGAGTTTGAGTGAGCGCGGTATTTTTCGTATACCCCGTTCGACATTGTGTAGACCGACTTAATGTATTTTCTGCCGGAGTTGTGTTTCATCTGCTCAAATTCCCCGGGAGGTTCTATGCCGTGCACTTCGCTAACAATAAAGCCGTATTTGTCGACGGTAAAGAAGTACTTTTCATTATCCGGCGTATTTCCGAAAAGAACCGCGCAGAGGTCTATCATAGTAACGCTGTCGCCCGCGTAATCGCAAAAGCCGCGCACAAAATTCGGCGAATGAGGTATGACCGTGATTTTCTCCGGAGTAGCTCCAATATATCTTATGTTCTTCACCGAAGTCATAAACAGCGAACTTCCGACCGTGAACATCAGATTTGGCAGAATGTTGTTTTCTTCCATATTCGTTACCTCCATATAACAAAAGCGCCCGATTATAACAATAACCGAGCGCCCTCGTCATCTAATTCGATAAAACGGGCAAACGCCCGTTATACTGCAGCGGCAGCTTATCATTTGATGGTAATTATATTATACCACATAACCGAGATATTGTCAACAGGTAAATTAAAAAGACGCGATATAATAACGTTTATCTGTCGTTTATGCAATATGTTTGCACAATTCTGCTAACGCTCTTTTCGGTGAGCATGGGATATTTTTCGTGGAGAAAGCTTTCTAGAACAGAGCCGCACTCGCCCGCCGAATTGCCCGTCGGGTGCGAGTAAAACCAATCAAGATCGCTTAAAAGCAGGTCAATAAGTTTTATCACGTCGCCGTCCAACTCGGACTTAGGAATACTGTGCCGCTCATAGTTTTCGGAAGCGTAGACCACAATACAGGCATAACTGTCGCCGATATCTTTCAGCATAAGACCCGACGACCTTTTCACTACCTCCTCGAACTTCCCCCAATTGATTGAAAGTTCGGGCAATTCGCCAAGCGGGAGATGAGTCTTGTTGTACTTGATTTCGCGCCGACGTTGGCGTTCTTTCAGTTCCCAATTGAGATTACTGCCGCCGAATTTTTCAATGTAGCGCTCAACTTTGGCTAAGGATTGCTCGTCCAAATCCCCGCCGTTCTTCCAAACCTTTAATGACTTTCTCATATGCGCCTTGTAAATATTCAGCGCGATAATATAAATCAGCGTGAATATAAGTATAGCTACAAAAAGCCAGCCGATAAACTCTCTCACGCGCAGTCACCTCCGCGCGAAAATCAATCCTCAAAGACCGCTCCCGTGTTCGCCGAGGTAACCATTTTCGCGTAGCGTTTGAGATAGCCGTCAAATTCTCTGGGAGCTTTAACGCCTTTCTTCTTACGCTCTTCTATAACCGCGTCGTCAACGAGAAGTTCAACCTTGCGGTTGGGAATGTCGATGTGAATTTTATCGCCGTCCTCAACGAACGCGATAAGACCGCCCTCCGCAGCTTCGGGAGAAACATGACCGATAGCCGCGCCGCGCGAAGCTCCGCTGAAACGTCCGTCCGTGATGAGCGCTACGCTGCCGTCCAAACCCTTGCCGACGATAGCCGCCGTGGGAGCAAGCATTTCGGGCATTCCCGGCCCGCCTTTAGGTCCCTCATAGCGGATAACAACAACGTCTCCCGCTTTTATCTTGCCGCCGAGAATAGCGTCGCAAGCGTCCTGTTCGCCGTCGAAAACGCGAGCCGAACCCGTGAAATCCATCATCTCGGGCTTTACAGCGCCCTGCTTAACAACAGAGCCGTTCACCGCGAGATTGCCGCTCAAGATAGCGATACCGCCGTCTTTTCTAATCGGGTCTGCGCACGAGTGAACGATAACGCCGTCGCCGTCGCGTGCCGCCGCGATACGCTCCTTTTGAGTACCCGAAACCGTCAAAACGTCCTCGTTGACGTGTCCGCCCTTGGAAAGCTCACGAATAACCGTCTGGATACCGCCGACAGCGTTCAAATCGGTGATGAATACGGAACTAGCGGGGTTGAGTTTCGCAAGCTGCGGAGTTTTGCGGCTCATCTGGTCAATGTCGTCAAGAGTGATGTCGACTTTCGCTTCGTGGGCGATCGCCAGCAAGTGCAAAACCGTATTCGAGGACGCGCCTATCGCCATATCTGTAGCCAGAGCGTTCAGCATATTCTTCTTGGTGAGAATGTCGGACGGACGAATGTTCTCTTTTACAAGCTCTACGGCGCGTTCGCCCGTTTCCTTAGCCAAACGGCGACGTGCGGAGTTTACCGCGGGTTCTGTGCCCGCGGTCGGCAAGGCAAGTCCAATCGCTTCAGTCAAGCAGTTCATGGAGTTCGCGGTGTACATTCCCGAGCAAGAGCCGCAGGTCGGGCACGCGTTGTTTTCGTAGTCTTTAATAACCTCGTCGCCGATCTCGCCGTTGGTATACTGACCGATAGCTTCATAAATCTCGGAGTAGCCCACGCGCTTATCCTGAACGCAGCCGGGGTTCATAGGACCGCCGCTTACGAAAATGGACGGTAAATTCATTCTCGCCGCCGCCATAACCATTCCGGGAACTATCTTATCGCAGTTCGGAATGAAAACAACGCCGTCGAGCGGGTGCGCCGTCAGCATTACCTCGATGCTGTCCGCGATAAGCTCGCGGCTTGCAAGAGAATAACGCATACCCTTGTGGTTCATTGCAAGACCGTCGCAAACGCCGATAGTAAAGAACTCGAACGGCACGCCGCCCGCGTTTCTGATACCGTCCTTTACGTAGCGCGAAATTTCGTGCAAATGCTGATGTCCCGGAACATAGTCGCTTGCCGCGCATACTACCGCGATAAACGGCTTGTTCATCTCGCTGTCTATTACGCCAAGCGACTTCAAAACCGCTCTGTGCGGAGTTTTTTCTACTCCTGCTTTAATCAAATCGGATCTCATTTTAAAACAACCTTTCTTTATTTAAATACATCGACGAAACGCCGATTTTTGTTTATTGCCAAATTTTTACGGTAAATCTCCCGACCGTGCCGCCTTAATACTCATAAGCATATTCATAAGCGGTTTTCAGCGTTTCCGTGCCGTCCTTAATAGTGAACTTCTTCTCCGAAATTTTTTTATTGTCGGAATTGTACTCATATTCGGTGCGGGTTTCCTCGCTGCCGGGGGCAATGACTTTATATAACTCGGAAAGCACGTTCCCGCGCTCATCGCGAACATACTCTTTCTCGGTCTTAGAGCCGTCCCCCGTAGATGTTTCTTTAACGATCTCACCCTTGTCGTTGTACTCGTATTCGTCAACGGAAAATACACTGCCGTCAGAATTGTGATAGGTCTCGCGGACAAGCCGCCCTTGATTGTCGTATTCGGGCTTTGTCTCGTTTACCGACGTATCGTCGAGAGCCGCGATATAATGCGTGGTCTTTATCTTGGTGCCGTGTTCGTCATACTCGTAAGTCTCATCTAAAGTCTGCCCGTCGCGCCCCGTATAATGCCGCTTTACCGCAAGTCCATTCTTGTATTCATACTCTTCGGACGCGTTTGCCAAGCCGTCA
The DNA here is from genome assembly GCA_947627465.1 of uncultured Clostridia bacterium. Lineage (GTDB taxonomy): Bacteria > Bacillota > Clostridia > Oscillospirales > Ruminococcaceae > CAG-115. The sequence continues at coordinate 186,242 of CANQWD010000001.1, read as the reverse complement.
TATTTCTTGGTGATGTTACCATCCTTGTCATACTCGTAAGTGTAATAATACGCATAATCCCCGCCGATTAGCGCGATCCTGTTATTGTGGTCGTCATAAACCTCGTATTCAACGGCTTTCACCGAACCGTCCGCGCTGCGGGTCGTCACGGCGCAAATGCAGAACGCCTTTCCGCGACCTTGCAAATCCTCCGGACCCATTAAATCGCCGATTTTCGGCTTTTCAGCGTTTACAGGAACGCTCTCGGGGGAACTTGCAGTACTCGCAACCGAAGTCAAATTACTCTCAACAACAGGCTTTGACGACTCGGAAACGCTCTCCGTCTTTCCGCAAGCGGTGAGCGTTAAAACCGCCGCCAAACAGAGCAGTGTAATAACCTTTTTCATACTTAACTCCTTTGTGATTAACTTTTAAACAGCATTGCCGCGCCGATAATTCCCGCGTCGTTGCCGAGCTTGCAAATCACAATGTCGGTGTTTTTCGCAGAGTGTTTGGAGTATATCTGCTCCGCCACCGCTGCTTTAAGAGGAGTTAAAAGCGTATCGCCCTCGTTGCACACTCCCCCGCCGATACAAAGAATATCGGGTTGGAACGTGTTGATAACGTTCGCTATGCCGCAAGACAAGTACTTTATATATTGCTCTGTGACGGCTTTTCCCACGGGGTCGCCCTGTTTCATAGCCTTGTAAGCCGTGCGCGCGCTTACCTTGCCGTCCTCGCGAATCATCTTCGTCATAAGGCTGTCGGGGTTCAGTTCGCTTGCCTGAGTTGTCATTCTGACTAAGCCCGTCGCCGAGGAGTACGCCTCAAAACAACCGCGCCGTCCGCAAGTACACGGCAGACCGTCCATAACGATAACGGTGTGCCCGATCTCGCCGCCCGCGAAATTCGCGCCGCGATATATCTTGCCGTCCAAGACTATTCCCGAGCCGACGCCCGTGCCGAGCGTAATAACGACCGCGCTGTTCGCGCCCTTTGCCGCGCCCGCGACAAACTCTCCGAAAGCGGCGGCGTTCGCGTCGTTTTCAAGATATACGGGAATTTTAAACTCGCTTTCCATATCCGCTTTAAGCGGAACGTTCAAAAAGCCGAGATTGTTGGAATATTCAACAACTCCGGTTGCTTGATTGCACGTTCCGGGACAGCCTATCCCGATAGAACCCGCCGCGGAGGGCGCAATTCCCGCTTCCTCGCACGCGATACGAACGGCGCTTTTTATCTCCTCAAGAACTACCGTATACTTGGGCGGTGCGTCGGTTTTGTCATAAGGATTTGTTTTGACCTTGGAACGCGCTATTATCTCGCAGTTCTCATTTACAATGCCGCACGCGATATTCGTGCCGCCAACGTCAACGCCTATGTAATAAGCCATAATAAGCCCCCAATATAATTTACAATTGATAATGGATAATTGACAATTGTGACGTAAAAAAGCCCGCCGCATGAATTGTCAATTATCAACTTTACATTGTCAATTATTTACGATGTCCGAAAGTATTACCTCGCATTTGCCCGTAATTGTGAACTCGCCGGAATTCGCCGCGACAAAGAAGCTTTCGCCTTTCTTGGCGCTTTGAGAACCGTCCGCGCCTTTGATTTCAGCCGTGCCGTCAAGGAACAGCAAACTCTTGAACGACTTGTCGTCAGCGTTGAGCGTCATTGTGCCGTCTATCTCCAGCTTGTTTACGTTGAAATACTCGCAGGTGCGAAGCAGCGTTTTAACGCCGCCCTCGACCTTTTCGTGCTGTCCCTGAGCCGAGGTCGGATATTTCGGAGGAATGCGGTCGGTAACGTCGATCGCCTTTTCGATATGCAGTTCGCGCGGCTTGCCGTCTTTGCCGACTCTGCCGTAATCGTAAACTCTGTACGTGGTGTTGGAGTTCTGCTGAATTTCCGCAATGAGTATTCCCTTGCCTATCGCGTGGAGCGTTCCGCTTTCGATAAAGAACACGTCGCCCTTGTGCACGGGAACGTTGTTCGCAACTTCAAGAAGCGTGTTGTTTTTAATTCTGTCGGCGAACTCCTCTTTGGAAATCTCGTGCTTAAAGCCGTAGAGCAGTTCCGCGCCCTCGTCGCAGTCCACGATATACCACATCTCGGTCTTGCCGTACTCGCCCTCGACTTTGAGCGCGTAATCGTTCGACGGGTGAACTTGAACCGACAGGTTGTCCTTGGCGTCGATCAATTTAATAAGAATCGGGAAGTACTCGAAGCGGTCGCAGTTTGTGCCGAGCGCCGCGGTCTTTCCCTTTGCTTCGATAAACTCCGAAAGCGTCTTGCCGCCGAACTCGCCGCCGTCAATTACGCTTTGACCGTCCTTATGACAGGAAAGCTCCCAGCTCTCCGCTATTTTGTCGCTGTCGAGTTTTTTGCCGTACTCCTCGCGAAGTCTGTTGCCGCCCCAGATGTAGTCCTTGCAAGGCGCGATAAGTTTTAAAATGCTCATATCCCAAAAATCCTTTCTATGTAAAAATTTTTATAACCAAAAGTATTGTATTTCCCGCCAAACGCGGTAACTGTCAGCTTTCAACTGTACGCTATGCACTGTCAATAGCCTAAGTTCTCGTTGACTATAATGACCTTAATTCTGTCGGGAACGCGCTGCTGTGCCAAAGTCACATATGAACAGCAAATTCTGTCGTTTGAGTGACAATGACCGCACTCCCCCGTTTTGACGCAGGGAGTTGCCTTTTCGAGACGTATCGTATTTTTAGGTGCGGCGATCTTCTCAACACGTTCCTTTGCCGCCGCCAGATCTTTGACGATTTTGTTTGCGCCCGCGACAATAATGACCTGTTTCGGTCCGTAGATCATCGCCGAAACGCGGTTGCCGTTGCCGTCGACGTTGTAAAGCTCACCGTCCTCGGTTATCGCGTTGGAGCTTGCCAAAAACGTGTCGCTTGTAAACGCGCGCCGCATTATCTCCTCGACCTCATCTCTGTCCTTGCCCGAGGAGCGGTCGAGATAAGCCGCGCCGAACTCGGATTTCAGCATATCGATAACGCCCGTTTCTTTAAGCGTCTCCGAACCGCCCGAGGTGATAAGTTTGTCGTTTTTTACCAGTTCCCGTACTATGCGCCGAGCTTCTTCGCTGTTTTCGGCGTAATACGGCTTCATTTTGTTAAGTTTCAGATTATCCATGGTTATCTGAATTTTCTCGTTCATCATTCAAGCCCCGCTTTCTGTTTGATCGTTATAACGGAAGTGTCCGCTATCGTAAAGCCGCCGTCATCGGAATATTCTCCGTAAGGCACATAAAACTCCGCGGGTGATACGCCGTACTCGACCGTATTCAAAAGCGCGGCTTTGTGCGCCTTATATTTTTCCTCGGTAAGATTGGTCTCGCCGTTCTTCAATATCATATTAAAATACGAATCCAGAAGCGTTGAATCGATACTGTGGTAATTCTGATTTACAAGCTCCGAGAAAATATCCCCCGCAAGCTTGAATTTATATGATTCGCCCTCGTCGTACTCCGCCTTGATGATAAGCTGATATATCTCGTCGGAAGTCAGCGACTGCCTGCCGGAATTTATCGTGTACGTCTTTTCGCCCTCTTTTACCATTATCGTTTTCGGCAGACTGTACTCAACGTTTCCGAAAGCGGTAAGCAGATCGTCGAAGCTCTGTCTGTCCATTTTAACATAACAATCGCACTTTATGCCGATCTCCTTTTCAACGGCCCTTGCGACCTGAATGCCGCCTTGAGCCGCATAAACATTCGACAGCGTTCTGCCCTCGGATTCCATACTTATTCCAACGGGGATAGGCACGAATGCCACGTTGTTTTCGAGTGCGTTGTACTCTACCACAAAGAAAAAATCCGGACTGTCGGTCACGCCCTCGGACAACATCGCCATAACGTTAAAACTGTGTTCCGCGGTAGGTTTAAAGTCCTCGGCAAGTTCTCCCGTATCCTTATTAAGCCCCGTGTTTTGCGTATCGGATGGAAACAGATACCATTTAAACGCAAAAATCGCCACAAAAACGAAAACCACGGTTACTCCAAACGCAATAAAATAAATATACCAATTGCTCTTTCTGCGAACGTACATATTGAATGCTTTCCTTTCAGAAACTTCGTGTATTTTTTACAAATAATGAAATATCTCTAAATATCTCTTGATTTTTTTAATAAATCGTAATATAATGTAAAGGTGGGTTTATGCACTTACTTATAGTATAACACATTTTTTTGAAAATTTCAAGTATATGAGGTAAAGTGATGAAGAATTTTTACAAAAGAACTTGGTCGGAGGTAAATCTTGACGCTTTAAAGGGAAATATAGCGAAAATCAGCGAACTTGCGAAAGGAAAGGAAATAATTGCCATTGTCAAAGCAAACGCCTATGGGCACGGAGATTATCAGTGCGCCAAAGCGCTTAACAACTGCGGCATTATGCATTTTGCCGTTTCCAATTTATGGGAAGCGCAGGAGCTTTCGGGTCACGGAGTGTTGGGAGATATTTTGATATTCGGTTATTGCGATATCCCGTTGGTTTTGGAAAATCTTGGGAAGAACTACATATTTACGGTAGGCGATACGGATTATGCCAAAGAATTATCAGAAGCGGCGCTGGAGAAAAACATCAAAATACCCGTTCACATAAAGATCGACACGGGAATGAGCCGCGTCGGAATAACCGACGAGGAACAGCTCGACAGCATTCTTTCTCAAAAGGGTTTGGACTGCCGCGCGGCTTATACGCATTTCGCAGTTTCGGACAGCCTTGAACCGCAGGACGCGGACTTCACGGATCAACAGCAAAAGAAGATCGTCGAAATGTGCCAAAAACGCGGACTTCCCACCCACTCGCAAAACAGCGGCGGGATTATTTATCACGGAAATTACGCGGGGGATTTTGTACGCGCGGGTATTATAATGTATGGTCAAAAGCCCGACGAGCGTTTTCCCGTTCCGGACGGTATTCGCCCGATCTTCCAACTTAAATCGGTCGTAAGTCAGCTTAAAACCATTCACAAGGGAGACACGGTAAGCTACGGAAGAACGTTCAAGGCAGAGCGCGACACGCGGCTCGCGCTTATCCCGTGCGGCTACGCGGACGGTTTCAACAGGCGGCTTTCGGGGAACTGGGAAGTTATCGTGAACGGCAAAAAGGCTCCCGTTTGCGGCAGAATTTGTATGGATCAGACCCTTATCGACGTTACGGATATCCCAGAGGTAAAACTCGGCGACGAGGTTATCGTATATTCCAACGAGCTTGAGGGCGGCAGTTCCGTAACGGAAGCCGCTAAGCGCATAGGCACGATCAACTATGAACTGCTTTGCGCAGTTGGAACGCGCGTTCCGAGAATATTTGTCGAAAACGGCAAGCCCGTTGAAATACAGAGATACGTTTAAGGCAACACCGCACAAAGACCGACCTACGGTCTTTGTACGGCATCTACTTGCAAATTTTCCGTCATTTTTGCCAAAAACTCCTTGAAATACATCAGTATTACTTCGTCGTTTTTGGCAATCTGCCGAAAAATTTGTCGGCGTATCTGCCGCACAATCTTTGCGCGGTGTTGCCTTAAAACGACGGTTTCAATTATTTATGAAAGGTAGTACAAAAGCGGAGGCGTTATAAATTGACGTTAAAAGAACTTAAAGTCGGCGAATCAGCCGTTATCACGACCGTGGGCGGCGAGGGGGCGCTGCGTCAGCATTTTTTGGATATGGGCGTTATCCCCGGCGCGGAAGTTACCGTTGTGAAATTCGCGCCCATGGGCGACCCTATGGAGCTGCAGGTGCACGGCTACGAACTGACGCTTCGCCTTGCGGACGCGGAGCAGATAGAGATAAAACCGATAAAGGAGCGCTCCAATCGGCACGAGCGTATTGAGAGAATAAATCCGAAAGCTCACCCGGGCTTGGGCGAGGACGGGATTTTTCACGACAGGACGGCGGAAAAGCCGCTCCCCGAGGGAACTACCCTTACATACGCGCTGGTCGGAAATCAAAACTGCGGCAAGACCACGCTTTTCAATCAGCTTACCGGTTCAAATCAGCATGTCGGCAATTTCCCCGGCGTTACCGTAGACCGCAAGGACGGTCCTATCAAGGGTTATCCGAACACAAGAGTTACCGATCTTCCGGGGATTTACTCAATGTCGCCTTACAGCGCGGAGGAGATCGTTTCGCGGCAATTCGTATTGGAAGAAAAACCAAAGGCGATAATAAATATCGTGGACGCTACCAATATCGAGCGCAACCTCTATCTTACAATGCAGCTTCTCGAGATGAACGTGCCGATGGTCGTTGCGCTCAACATGATGGACGAGGTGACGGGAAACAACGGCGCTATCGATATAAACGGAATGGAAGAAATGCTGGGCGTTCCGATAGTTCCTATCTCGGCGGCGAAAAACGAGGGCGTGCACGAGCTTATAGAACACGCGCTCCACGTCGCGCAGTTTCAGGAAAAACCGCAAAAACAGGACTTTTGCCGAAAAACCGACCACGGCGGCGCTATTCACCGTGCAATTCACGCGGTGGAAAGCGTTATCGAAGATCACGCGGAAGCGGCGGGGCTGCCGCTGCAATTCGCCGCAACAAAGACTATCGAGGGCGACGAACCGCTTATCGAACAGCTGAAACTTGACGACAACGAAAAAGAACTTATCGAACACACGGTTCTTCAAATGGAGCGCGAGGGCGGTATGGACAGAAGCGCCGCCATTGCGGATATGCGGTTCGACTTTATTGAGCAGGTCTGCGAAAAAACCGTTCAAAAACCGAAGCAAAGCAAGGAACGGCTGCGCTCCGAGAAAATCGATAAGATACTCACGGGAAAATGGACCGCTATTCCCTGCTTTATCGTAATTATGGCGGCGGTTTTCTTCCTGACATTCAACGTGATCGGCGCTTTTTTGCAAGGGCTGCTCGAAAAAGGCATTGACGCGCTGGCGGGCGTTGTGGATAATTGGATGGTTTCGGCGAACGTAAACTCCGCGCTTCACGGTCTTGTCATTGACGGAATTTTCGGCGGTGTGGGAAGCGTTTTGAGCTTTCTGCCTATCGTTGTCACACTGTTTTTCTTCCTGTCGATCATGGAGGACAGCGGGTATGTGGCGCGCGTGGCGTTCTTTATGGATAAGCTGCTGCGAAAGATAGGGCTTTCCGGACGGAGTATTGTGCCCATGCTTATCGGGTTCGGCTGCACCGTTCCGGCAGTCATGTCAACAAGAACGCTCCCCAGCAAGCGCGACAGAAAGATGACAATTCTCTTGACGCCATTTATGAGCTGCACCGCAAAACTGCCGATCTACGCGTTTTTTGTAAACGCGTTCTTCCCGAAATACGGCGGGCTTATAATGACGGGATTATATGTTCTCGGAATTTTGGTCGGCATACTCGTTGCTTTCCTGTTTAAGGGAACGCTCTTTAAGGGAGAAGCGGTGCCGTTTGTAATGGAACTGCCGAATTACCGTATGCCGGGCGCGAAAAACGTCGCGCAGCTTTTGTGGGAAAAGGCGAAAGACTTTTTAAGCAAGGCGTTCACGATAATTCTTATCGCGACGGTGGTCGTGTGGTTCTTGCAGACGTTTGACTATCACATGAACATAGTCGAGGACTCCTCGCAGAGCCTTATGGCGACTGTCGCGGGTTGGCTTGTGCCGATCTTTATTCCGCTGGGGCTTGGCGACTGGAGAATAGTCACTTCTCTTATCAGCGGATTTATGGCTAAAGAAAGCGTTGTATCCACAATGGGTATACTTTTCGGAGACAACATCACCGCCGCGCTTTCCAACGTTGACGCAGCAACAATGCTTGTATTCTCGCTTCTGTACACACCGTGTGTCGCCGCTATCGCCTCTGTAAAACGGGAACTTGGCGCGAAATGGGCGGTTATCGTTGTGGTGTGGCAGTGTCTTGTTGCGTGGATCGTGGCTTTTATCGCACGGGCGGTGTGCTTGGTTTGCGGAATTTAAGAACACGTTCTAAGGGAGAATATCTATGAATTTAAACGGCGCCGATATCGTTGTAATTATCATTATCGCGGCTTTGATCGCTCTCGCCGTGATAATAATGCAGCGAAACAGGAAAAAGGGCAGACGCGGGTGCGGCGGTGAATGTTCAAGCTGCCGCGGCTGCGAAAAATCGAATCAGAAAAAATAACAACCGCCGCTCCGTTTGGGGCGGCGGATTTTCATTATACTGTTGATTTATTTATCGCAGTCCTTGATTTGGCTCTGATAGTGATCGAGAAGCTCGCCGAAACGCTGGAAGTGCACAACCTCGCGCTCTCTGAGGAATTTGATGACTTCGTTTACGTCGGGGTCGTCGGAAAGACGCAGAATATTATCGTAGGTAGCTCTCGCTTTCTGTTCCGCCGCAAGATCGTTCACCAGATCCGCTATCGGGTCGCCCATCGACTGAATATACCCCGCCGTCCACGGATCACCGCTCGCGCTCGCCGGAAAGATCGCGCTGCCGTGATCGACATAATACGCACCCGTGCCGTATTTATCGAAGCTCTTTGCGCCCTCGCCGTCCGTAAGCTGACTCACTATGCTGCCTACTATTTCTAAGTGAGCGAGTTCTTCTGTTCCGATATCCGTCAAAAGCGCCTTGCCGCGGTTGCAGGGCATGGTAAATCTCTGAGAAAGATAGGTAAGCGACGCGGAAAGTTCGCCGTTAACGCCGCCGTACTGCGACAAGATCTGACTTGCAAGGCGCGGATTTCTGTTCTTGATGCATACGGGAATTTGCGTTCTTTTCTCAAATATAAACATACTTTCACCCCCTTATCACGACAACGGCGGGAACGTGCCGTCAAGCCAGTCCCAAGTGCCGTTTCTGCCCGCGCTGTCCGCTGTGAGCGGATAAAACGTATCCTCAAACGCGGCTTTGCATGCCTTTGATTGACGAACCGCCTCGCGGAAAAGCTCCAGTGCGCGGGTATCGTCGGGGTGAGTGTCAAGATAGAGTTGGAGATCCAACGCCGTGAAATCCGCTTCCATAATGGCGCGCATAAGCTCCTTGCAGGATACGTCATTCGGAGCGGGCATTGGAGCGGGTTCGGGCATACTCAGCCTTCCCGTGGAACGGAGATTGTCGGTCATGGGCGCTCTCGCCATATTGGTGCAAGGACGGCGGTTCATATTATTTGCCATTGAATAGCCCCCTCTCATACTCCTCCATAGTGATGTTAAGTTCCGGGAAGATCGTGCCGACCCTCAGCGCCTTTGCCGGAGCGTAAAGCTTTTCCAAATTTTGGCGGGGCACATAGGCGTAGCCCACACGCCAATTCGGTTTCATTATATCCATAAAAACTATCCTTTCCATGTATTTTCGCAACGTTTTTGTCGCTGTTAAATTTTATGAATATATCGCCGATTTTGTGAATATCTATATCAACGCTTTGTTATTTTTAAGCGTGAAGCATGGTCTTTGTGCGGCTAAGCAAAAAATCAAATTTTCTCTTGACAATTCCGCGCCGATGTAGTATAATAAAATTAGTGTTTTCCCGATTTTAAATCGGGATTTTACGTATAACGGAAATTTGTTTAAAAAGTGCTGTATTGTATGTCTTTGTTGAAAAAATATAGGCACAACGGAAACGGCGGAGCGCGGAAATACTTCTGAAAGGTTATTGGTTTATGTTAGCTAAAAGAATAATCCCATGCCTTGACGTGAGAAACGGCAAGGTAGTTAAAGGTGTGAATTTTGAGGGTGTGCGCGATATCGGAGACCCCGTGGAACTCGCGGTGGAATACAACAAACAGGGCGCGGACGAGCTTGTATTTTACGACATCACAGCTTCTTACGAGGGGCGCGGCGTTATGCTGGACGTTGTCAAACGCACGGCGCAGAACGTTTTCGTGCCGCTGTGCGTGGGCGGCGGTATCTCCTCGGTCGAGGACTTCCGCGATACTCTAAGAGCGGGCGCGGACAAGGTTTCAGTGAACTCACAGGCGGTGAAAAATCCCAAGCTCATCAGCGACGCGGCAGAGATCTTCGGTTCGCAGTGCGTAGTCGTCGGAATTGACGCGAAACGAAACGGCAAGGGCGGCTACTCCGTTTACATAAACGGCGGCAGAGTTGATATGAACCTCGATCTGGGCGATTGGGTAAAGGAAATTTCCGAACGCGGCGCGGGCGAGATCTGCTTAAACTCGATAGACACCGACGGAGTTCGCGGCGGTTTTGACATTGAAATGCTGAATTTCGTGTGTGAACGCGTTAATATTCCCGTAATTGCGAGCGGCGGCTGCGGAAAGATAGAGCATTTCTCCGAGGTTTTCGAGAAGACCAAGTCCTCGGCGGCGTTGGCGGCTTCCCTGTTCCACTTTAAGGAGCTGACGGTCGGCGAGGTAAAGGAGCATTTGAAAGCGCATAATATCCCCGTGCGCTAAGCGATTTTTTCAAAAAAACAAGGCTGATTTGGCAGTGTTATCGCCAAATCAGCCTTTTCATTTTTTGACCTTTCCGACAGTCCGTCCTAATCTATCGGATAAGTTCAGCTTTCTTCCCTTTTTGCAAGCTCCGCGTTGTAATCGCTGCGGGAAATATCGCCGTTAAGCACGAGATCCAACAGCTCGTCGTCCGTATAAGAATACAGTTCGCTGCTCGTTATATTCTCGTCCGCGGATATGTTGAGGTTTACCGTAGATTCGCCCGCCGAATTTTTTGCCGTCACCTCGGATTTCGGCGTAACTTCCCCGCTCTTTTCGGCGGTAAGATATTCCCTGGCTTCAACGCTCAGCTCTACCCTGTCATTTTTTCGCGGAGCGCTTTCACGAGTGCGTTCCGACGACGTTGGTTTTGCCGCAGCCTCGGCTTTCTCGGATTTTTCGGTTCTTTCGGTTCTTTCGGTCTTAGCTGTCTGCGGTGCGTTGACCGCTAAAGAATCGGCGATGTTTTCGATCATAAATACTCCTCCCGTTTATTGAATTTCGGACGAGCGCAAATCAGCCTGCGCGCAGGAATATGTCGACTTTCCTTTTTTACGCCGTCAGACAAGCATTATGTAGCTTGCTACGTATATTATAAACTCTTTGGAACGATTTGTCAACACGAAAATAATAATTTCATCAAAAAAACACAGAAAACATCGCATATTACTCAATATTCTTTAAAAGCGCTTCAAGCATTTGCCGAAGATTTTCAAGCTCCCTTTCGGAAAAGCCTTTGGTGAGTTTCCGCTCCGTTTTTTGCCTTTCGTTTTGCATAATTTCATATAGATCCAGCGCCTTTTGAGTTTCGCAGACTATTTTATTTCGGCGGTCGAACTCGTCCGTATGACAAGTAAGAAAACCGTTCTTTTCAAGTCGGGAAACGATACCGACGACCGTCGGGTGCGCGACCGCCATGCGCTCCTCGACATTCTTTTGCGTGGCTTTACCGCCTTGGGAATGTACGAACTCCATAACCATGGACTGCGAAAAGGTAAGAGCGTTTTCTTTTAACGACGCGTCCGCCGTCGCTTTCAGCTTATCGTTCAGAATTTTTATCATAGGACCGATATCTTTTTTCATTGCCGCGCACCTCCGATATAATGTGTAGCACACTTCAATTATATCACAACCGCGTTAAAATGTCAATAACCATAAATTTATACAAACTGAGTTTAGCTTTTATTTTATAAAGCGGTTGACATATTTTGCAAATTGTGTTATAATTTGATAGAATAGTAAAAACAGGATTTGAATTTCTATGTTTAATAAAAAAGGAGAACCGTATGTTCGGATTTGGAAAATCAAAGAACAAAGCGCCCGAAAATACGGGCGGCGTCAGTGAATATGCACAAAAAATTATGGAACTGCTCGGTTGCCCGTGCGAGCATTTTCCCAAAAGCACGGATGTTAATAAGGTGCTGAACGCCTACAACGACGCGTTCGCGTGGTGGGAATCGGGCGGCTATACGCCGATGATTATTGTAACGGACGAGCTTATTCTTGAATGTTTGGAAGAATACGCCAAAACAGCCGAGGAGCTTAAAGCAAATCACGATGAGCTTATGAAAACGCCGCCGATGGACGTTCAAAAATGGTTCACCGACCGTCTTACCGAATGGAAAAATGAAATGGGCAGCGACTGGGACGCGGCTTTCGGCGAGGTCAAGGCGGAAAAGGGCGACGTTCAAAAGACTTTTTCGGGCTTTACGCGATACGACAGCCGAGACAAGTGCGAGGAGTGCGTTTTGGCGAAAATTCCGACCGCAGAACCGTGGGAGGTTTTCGCATGGCTGCCGTTCGGCGGCTGGAACGAATGCCCGAACCCCGAGGAGATCTTGCGCATTGCGGAATATTTCCACGATCGTTACAAAGCGATACCCGCTGTTATGACGCGCGACGTTCTTGAATTTTCCGTGCCGCCGCTTAAAGATAAGGATACGGCGGTCGGCGCAGCTTTGGAGCAATTCGCGTTCTGTTCCGATATCGTGTTCCAAGGCGTTGACACGATCGGTAGACTCGCGGGCGGGCTTATGGAAAGCTCGGTATGGTATTTCTGGTGGGACTGATGTCAATTGACAATGTACAATTGACAGTTGACAATTATTAACCGAAACTGTAGAGCCTACCGTTATTTATTTCAAGGAGAACGAAATGATTTCAATCAACAACGCGGCACGGATCGCCGCACAAACTACGCAAACGGCGCAAAAAACCTCAAAAGGAAACGTTGACGAAAACGGGAATTTTGACGAGGTTTTGTTCAGCGAGGAAGCAAAAAAATATCTCGGCGGCAAGGATATTCGTCTTGACGTTATGCACAGCGACGAACTTAACGGATATTCCTCGGGCGTGCTGTCTAAGCTGCTCGAACGCGGCTACATCAAGCTTACGGAATACGACAACGAGCTTTTCAGGAGGAGCAAATAATGATTATTCGTGAAATCGAAAGCGGCGACTACAACGGTCTAATGGAGTTGTATCTTCATTTGCACGAAACGGAAATACCGTCGTTTGAAACAGCGCGTTCCACTTGGAAGAAAATACTATCCGACGAAAACTATCATATAATCGTAGCCGAAGAGGACGGCGCGATTGTTTCCTCCTGTACAGTCGTTATCGTACCAAATCTGACGCACGGACCGCGCCCGTATGCGAGGGTGGAAAACGTGGTAACTCACGCGGATTACCGCGGAAAAGGACTGGCTACCGCTTGTCTTAACCGCGCAAAGGAGATCGCTATAAGCGCAAACTGCTATAATATCGCTCTGCTGACGGGATCAAAAAAAGAAAGCACGCTGAAATTCTATGAAAAAGCGGGTTACAACCCTAACGAGAAAACAGGTTTTATTATGTGGCTGTGATTAAAGAAGTGCTGATTAAATCTGCGGCGCTATTTGCATACCCCGATTTGATCAGGGCTTCCTTAATTAAGGCAACACCGCACAGAGATTGTCGTCCGATTGCATCGCCTAATTTTTCGTCAGATTGCACAAAATCGACGAATAATGCTGGCGCCTATGAGGAGATTTTGGGCAAAAATGACGGAAAATTTGCAAGCAAGCGGGCGGCAAAGCCCGTAGGGCGGTCTTTGTGCGGTGTTGCCTTAAATAAAGGGCATCTATAAAAAAATAAAAAGGAGAAAAAAATGAGAAACAAAAACATTTTGAAAAAAGTAACCGCAATCTCCGTCTGCGCGGCGGTTTTGCTTTCAATGACGGCTTGCGGCGACAAAAACACATCAAGTGATTCTGCGCCCACATCATCGGCTCAAAGCAGCGGCGCGGCAAGCTCCGCCGACAGTACAGCGGAAAGCGGCGCAAGCTCCGCTTCAAACGCAAGCTCCGCTCCAAACGAAAGCTCTGCTGTTTCAAATACAGAAAGCGAAGCGGTTTCCGAAGTCACCTCTATTCCCGAGGACACGCCCTACACGCTCGGCGGCGAGCTTACTCCCGCGATGATCGCGCGTTCCCGCTATAACGAGGGCAACAAGGTTCGTCTCGCAAAAGTGATAAAGAAATTGCAGGCTAACGAGGAAGTGACCGTAGCTTATATCGGCGGTTCCATTACGAACGGCACCTCGGCGGGCGACGACCTGTGCTACGCAAAGCTCACGACCAACTGGCTGCAAGAGAAGTTCTCGGGCGCGAAGATCAATTATGTGAACGCGGGAATCGGCGCTACCGATTCTATTTTCGGAGTTTCGCGCGTTGAGAACGACGTTATCTCCAAAAATCCCGACCTCGTATTCACCGAGTTTGCGGTAAATGACATTGCGGACTTCGCAGACCTTTATAAGGAAAGCTATGCCGCGCTTATCAGAAAGCTGTGGAATTCCTCAAGCGCACCCGCGGTCGTAGCTATCGGAATGACGAAAGAGGACGGCACAAGCGTCGGCGACGTTCACGGAGATATCGCGAAGAAGTTTGATATTCCGTTCATTTCCTACAAGGACGTTATCCTGAACGTTATCGAAAATAAATATATCACTTGGAAAGACATTTCCGACGACGACATTCACCCCAATGTTGCGGGACACGCTTTGCTTTCAAACCTTATCACCAATTATTTACAGTCCGTAATTGACGACGTTGACAACATAAGCGGCGCTGAAAGCGATCTCTCCGCAGATACTGCGGGCACCGATCTCGAAACGCTGAAGTTCACTGCGGCAAAGGATATCACGCCCAAAACGCCCGGCTGCTTTACTCTGCAGGAAAGCACTTACGCAAGCTTCGGCAGCAACTGGATGGTAAAAAACAAGGAAGGCACGTTTGCCGACACGGACGCTGCCGAAATTGAATTTGAGGGTTCGGAAGTAAGACTGCTGTTCGTTATGCAAGGAAAATTCGGAGCAAAAGCCGATATTTTTGTAGACGACGAACTTAAAACGACTATTGACTCTACTTCTCCCGACGGAAAGACCTCGCACGTTGAGATAGCGAAAATCGCGGACGGTCTCGCCGCGGGCAAGCACACGCTCAAGATCGCACCGAAATCCCAAGAGGGCACCGCAAACTTCTACATCTCGGGTATCGCGGTCAAGTAAATCATCAAAAAACGTTTCCCCCGCCAATGGCGGGGGAATTTTTATTGCTTGTCCGATATCCTCTTTTCTTTGAAAAAGAGCTTTGAGATCAGCATGATTATCGTTGTTCCCACAAGAATTTGCAGCGGAAATATCGTTACAGCACTCTCGGGGATAAGCATGGCTAAAATTGAGATCGCTCCCGCGGGCGGTATAAAAAGCCGAAACGCGTTCATCAGCGCAATAACGCACAAGATCGTTATCACGGCAACGGCGTAAAGCGGCAGAATGCTGCGGTTTATGCAGAATACGTACCGCAGAGCCGCGCCGAAAAATCCGCAAACAGAGATAAGCGCGACGGCTTTTACGGGGACGTTACGCGCCTTGGACTTCGGGTTGGAAAATTCCGCGAAAGCCACCAAAAGCGGCGGCGCTACCGCGAATTTAAAGTCAAGAAACAAAGACGGAACTATCATTGCCGCCGCGAATAACGTGCGGAACAATACATTTTTGTAAACAACCCGATTTGGCTTAGGAAGCGGCGCAAACTCGTTCTTTTCGAGGAGTTTCCCTTTTTCCAGAGCAATTCTGCACAACAAAATAAGCGCGGTGAGAATTACGGCGGACGCAATGTAAACGGGCGTTTCGGTTTGGAGCATTACGGGAAGCACGGCGGCGCTTATCATCGGCGCGAACGAGGTTTTGGAATTCACCAGAAGAATTTGCGCCAAAATGAACGCAATTATCATCTGCGCCCAAACAGGCAGCGGCAGCCACTTCACTATCGCAACTCCAAGGCAGGCGCAAAAGCTTATGTAAGCGAAAATTCGCAATTTATTCGCGTTCCACGAGAATTTCGGCGATACCAACGCGCCTACTGCTATCGCTGCTATTTCGGGGAAAATTATCTCGCGGTTGTTCAGAAATTCGGCGGCAAACGTCATTCCCCCGACAAGAATTGCCGCACATAAGATCGGTATGATTTTTTTCATTTTTCAAAAGTATCTCCCCGCCTTTCAGTGGGGAGATTTTATCAAATTTACATCTGTTTTCTTACTTTAATATGAACCTCGCGGAGCTGCTGTTCCGTAACCTCGGTAGGCGCACCGAGAAGCATATCCTGCGCGTTGGAGTTGAGCGGGAAAGCAATGACCTCGCGGATACTCTCCTCGCCGAGCAGAAGCATTATCATTCTGTCAACGCCGGGAGCCATTCCCGCGTGAGGCGGCGCACCGAATTTAAACGCGTTGTAAAGAGCGCCGAATTTGCTCGCCACGTCCTCCTCGGTGTAGCCCGCTATTTCAAAGGCTTTTATCATTATGTCAAGGTCGTGGTTGCGAACCGCGCCCGACGACAACTCCACGCCGTTGCATACGATATCGTACTGATACGCGAGAATATTGAGCGGGTCTTTGTTTAAAAGCGCGTCCAATCCGCCCTGCGGCATTGAGAACGGGTTGTGCGTGAAGATTATCTTGCCCGTCTCCTCGTCAAGCTCGTACATCGGAAAATCAACGATAAAGCACAGCTCAAAGCGGCTCTCGTCGATCAAATTCATTCGCTTCGCGACTTCGTTTCTTATCTGTCCCGCGAACTTCGGCGCGTTTTTCTTACTGTCGGCGATAAAGTACAGCACGTCGCCGACTTCCAATTCACAGCGATTTGCAAGTTCATCGCGCTGTTCGTCGTTGAGGAACTTATCTATAGGACCGTTGTACTTGAACTTTCTTCCGTCCTCGCCCTCCTCAACTTTGAAGTAGCCCAAGCCTTTCATGCCGACCTCGTTTACCGCGAAGTCCTCCATATTCTTGAAGAAGCTCTTGCTTTGAGAAGCCATTTTCGGAACGCGGATACCGCGCACGGTCTTGTTGCAGAACGGCTTGAAATCGCTGTCAACGAACAGATCTGACAATTCCTTTATAACCAACGGATTGCGAAGATCGGGCTTATCCGAGCCGTAAGTCAGCATTGCTTCCTCATAAGGAATTCTGCGGAACGGCGCGGGGCTTACCGCTTTGTCGGAGAACTTCGCGAATGTCTCCGAAAGCACTTCCTCGGCGACCGCGAAAACGTCCTCCTGAGTAGCGAACGACATCTCAAAATCGAGCTGATAGAACTCGCCCGGAGAGCGGTCGGCGCGGGCGTCCTCGTCGCGGAAACAAGGCGCTATCTGGAAATATTTGTCAAATCCCGACACCATATAGATCTGCTTAAAGATCTGCGGAGCTTGCGGCAGAGCGTAGAATTTTCCGTGGTGCTTGCGGCTTGGGATAAGGTAGTCACGCGCACCCTCGGGAGAAGATGTGGAAAGTATCGGCGTTTGAAGCTCCAAAAAGCCCATATCGCTCATCTTTTGGCGCAAAAACGAGATAACTTGCGAACGGAACACGATATTGTTGTGAACTTTCGGGTTGCGCAAATCAAGATAGCGGTATTTCAAGCGCAGATCTTCTTTGGTTTTCTTGCTTTCGTCCGTTTCAAACGGCAGAGTTTCCGTCACCTTGCCGAGAATTTTCACTTCCTCCGCCTCGATCTCAACGGTACCCGTAGCGATCTTGTCATTGTATGTGCTCTCGTCGCGCTTCAAGACAGTGCCCGCGATAGAAACGGCGCACTCCTTATGGATACCCTCAAGCAGGCTTTCGTTATGGAAAACTATCTGCACCTCGCCGTAATGGTCGCGCAGATCCACGAACATAATGCCGCCGTGGTCGCGGATATTCGCGACCCAACCCGCCGCGCGGACTTTTTTTCCGATATCGTTTTCGCTTACCGCGTTGCAGTACTGCGTGCGGTATTCATTTTCTCTGAACACTTCTATTCAATCCTTTCAAGAATATATTGTAAAAATTAGGAAATTACATTACCTTATTACACTCAATGATTTATTATACCACTTTTTTCTAAAAAAGTCAAGTTAGTTAAATAAAAAATTTGTTTTTTGGGGAATTTTTGCGCAAATTACATAATATTAACGTTTTACCGAACCACCCGCAAGCAGATATTTTGCGGCGAAGCGCGAAAAATTAAAAAAACGTAATTTTGCTATTGACAAAATGTGAAAAAAACATTATAATAATATAGTATGCGTCGGAAAACTATGGGGTATTTTTATGAAAAACAATTCTAACAATTCAACTAATCAGGTAAAAAAGAAGAAAAAAAGCAGCAAAGGCAACCTTATATTATGTCTCGCGTCGTTTGTGATACTTCTCGCGTTCCTGTTTCTTGTGGACAAACCCGATAAAATATTCAACGCGATGAAGAACGTGAACCCGTTTTATCTCGGGCTGTGCGTATTGACAATGTTCGGTTATTGGCTTTGCGAATCGGCGACCATCCACGTTATACTAAAGCCGCTGTGTCCGGCAGCGCGTTTTCGTGACACTTGGTACGACACGATAATGGGACAGTATTTCAACTCCATAACGCCGTGCGCTTCGGGCGGACAGCCAATGCAGGCTTTCTATTTCGTTAAGTTCGGCGTACCTCTCGGAAACGCGCTTACGGCTTTGCTGTCGCGGTTTATCGTCTACCAGTTCGTGCTTACGATGTATTCCGTGATAACGCTGACAACGGGTTTAAAAACCGAAGGTAAAATGCTTATAGAGGGCGGTCTTATGCCGTTTGTTCTTATAGGCTTCGCCATAAACACGGGTGTTATCGTCTTTCTGCTGATGATTGCGCTTTGGAAAAACGGCACGGTAAAAGCCGCGAACGGAATAATCAGTTTGCTTACAAAAATGCGTATCGTAAAAAATCCGATGCATTGGCGGCTGTATTTTACGCGGGAGGTAAACAAATTTCATAACAATTTCGCGTTTATCAAGAAAAACGCGGGCGTGATACTCAAAGGGCTTATTTTCACAAGTATTCAATTGCTGCTTTATCTAAACATCTCATATCTGCTTTACCGCGGATTTTTCCCCGAGCCGGATATGCACTGGTTCCGCATTATTAACTATCAGGCGTATGTTCAAATGTTTTCGTCGTTCATGCCGCTTCCGGGAGCAATGGGCGCCGCCGAGCTTGGCTATGCGGGATTTTTCAATAAGATCTTCGGCGATTACACGGGCGCGGCAACCATGCTCTGGAGAATTTTCACGTTCTATCTGCCGATATTGGTCGGCATAGCGCATTTGATGACGCTCAAAAAGCGCGGTATCGTCGCGCCCGACAGCGTAAACCTTGACGAGCTTGGGGAAAACGAAAACTCCAAAAGCGCCTAAATTTTCACAATTCACAAAAAGGAAGAATTTATAATGGCTGATTTAAAAAGCGAGATAGAAAAACGCAGAACGTTCGCTATCATCTCTCACCCCGACGCGGGCAAAACCACGCTCACCGAGAAGTTTCTGCTGTACGGCGGAGCAATCGCGATGGCGGGAGCGGTCAAGGGCAAGAAAAACGCACGCCACGCAACCTCCGACTGGATGGAGATCGAAAAGCAGCGCGGAATTTCCGTAACCTCGTCGGTCATGCAGTTCAACTACGAGGGTTATTGTATAAATATTCTCGACACGCCGGGACACCAAGACTTCTCCGAGGACACTTACCGCACGCTTATGGCGGCGGATTCGGCGGTCATGGTTATCGACGCGGCAAAGGGCGTTGAAAATCAGACGCGCAAGCTCTTTAAGGTCTGCACTTTGCGAAATATTCCGATCTTCACGTTCATAAACAAAATGGACAGAGAAGCGCGCAACCCGTTCGACTTGCTTGACGAGATCGAAAACGAGCTTGGAATAAAGACCTATCCCGTCAACTGGCCTATTGGTTCGGGCAAGGAATTTAAAGGAGTTTACGACCGCGAGCACCGTCACATTCTTTCGTTTGAAGCCAACGGCGGCACGAAAGAAGTCGCGAAAACCGAGGTCGACTTAAACGACGAAAATTTATCGGAGCTTATCGGGCAGACGAATTATAACAATTTAAAAGACGACGTGGAACTTTTGGACGGCGCTTCCGAAGAATTTGACGCGGGTTTGGTAAACTCGGGAAAATTATCGCCCGTATTTTTCGGATCGGCGCTTACGAATTTCGGCGTGGAACCGTTCCTCGAAAACTTCCTTAAAATGACCCCTCCCCCCTTGCCCCGAAACACCGCCGAGGGCGTTGTAGACCCGTTTGACGAAAATTTCTCGGCGTTCGTTTTTAAAATTCAAGCAAATATGAACAAGGCGCACCGCGACAGAGTGGCGTTTATGCGTATAGTCAGCGGAAAATTCGACAAGGATATGGAAGTACTGCACGTTCAAAACAACAGAACCATGCGCCTTTCACAGCCGCAGCAGATCATGGCGAACGACCGCGAGGTCATTTCCGAGGCTTATGCGGGCGATATTATGGGCGTTTTCGACCCGGGCGTTTTCTCTATCGGCGATACGCTTTGCGCTCCGAAGAAAAAGGTAACGTTTGAGGGCATTCCTACGTTCGCACCCGAACATTTCGCGAGAGTTCGCCCAAAAGACACACTGAAGCGCAAGCAGTTCATCAAGGGAACTACGCAGATAGCGCAAGAGGGCGCGATACAGATATTCTCCGAGCCGCAGACGGGCTTTGAGGAGGTTATCGTAGGCGTTGTCGGAGTGCTTCAATTCGAGGTTCTTGAATACCGCCTGAAGAACGAATACAACGTCGATATTATCCGAGAGGATCTGTCCTACGAATACATTCGCTGGATAACAAGCGAAAAACACCTTGAGGGCGGCTTGGACGAGCTTCAAAAGCTGATACTCACGTCCGACACCAAACTTATTCAGGACGTTAAGGAGAACTATCTGCTTATCTTCACAAGCGAGTGGAACATCAAATGGGCGCTCGACAAAAACGAGGGCTTGGAGTTTGCGGAATTTAACAGAGATTGATTTTCACGGTTGATTGCAGAAAAGAAAACACATCTTCATGCCTCGAACGGTGAATTTACAAAAAGCCGTACCCCTTACAGCGGAAAGAACAAAAAGCGCTGTTCCCATTGCCCTACAGCAGAAAGAATAAATAAACACTTTTCCCCGCCGCAAGGCGGGGAAAATCAAAAAGAGGACATTATGAAAAAATATCAAATCTTGCTTTGTATATACAATTATTTGGACGAGCATTTAGACAAAACGCGCGGCGAGAAGTTTCTTTTCTATATGCGCGGTCTTAACCCTTATCTCTGGGGAGACGGAAGCACCGCCGAACCGGAATATTTCGAGGATTTTATGAAGATAGTCAACGGATATTTTTCGGGAAACGACTGCTCGGTCGAGGAGGGTTACAAATACGCCGCTATGTATCTTCACGACTACAACAAGCTGGAGCATGAGCAATTTAACTCGAACATCGACGAAGCGGAAGAGCTTTTTAAGGAGTGCACGCTTGAGGATTGGAAGCGTATCTGCGACAATATACCGAATTCCATAAAAAATCCCGAATAATTACACAAATCAAAATAAAATTGCCGAATTCGACTACCGAATTCGGCATATTTTTCGTCCTCTTTGAATTATAATAATATGTACAAGCGGAGGTGATATGTTGACGGTCTACGTTGATATCCTGATAATTCTGAATTTGTACATAAACTACTTTCTGATACGCGCCTCCGCAATGATAATGCGGCGCGTTTGTCCGCGCGGAAGATGCGTTCTCGCGGCGTTTGTCGGAGCGCTGGGCGCGCTTGTCATTTTGCTTCCCGAACTGCCGTTTTTTGGCATTGTATTGTTCAAAACAACGCTAGGCGCGCTTGTTGTGTTTATCGCATTCGGCAAGCAAAAGTCCGTAGATTTCCTGATCTGTCTGCTGTTCTTTTTAGTCGTAAGCTTCACATTCGCGGGAGTAATGCTTGCGCTTTGGACATTTGCCGCGCCGCTCGGAATGGTGTTCTCCAACGGAACGGCATATTTCAACATCCCGATAGCGGCAATCGCGGCGTTTACCGCGGCGGCGTATTTCGCGGTAAGACTTGTGCGGTTCTTTGCGGACAAGCGATTGAAGTGCGATAAGATCTGCGAGGTCAAGATCTCCGCAAACGGCGGCTCCGTTACGCTTAAAGGGCTTTGCGATACGGGAAACGGACTGTGCGATATGTTTACGGGAAAACCGATAATCGTTTGCAGATTCGACAAAATAGAGCCGATAGCTCCGAGGGAAGTGCTCGATTATTTTGACGGAAAACTCTCCGAAACCCTGCGTATAGTTCCTTGCCGCACGATAGCCTCGGAGACTCTTGTGCCGTTGTTTAAAGCGGAGATCTCGATTGACGGAAAAACGGCGGACGGATTCGCGGGCGTTACCCGAAATCCGCTTGGCAGCGATATTGATTGTGTGTTTAATCCAAAAATCATTTCGATATAAAACGGAGGAATAGTTATGTTTAAAAAACTTTTCGCTAAAATGCGCCTATGGTTGTATAAAAAACTGTCACGGAAAAGCGCCGGATACGTTCACTACATAAACAGCTCGGAACAGCTGCCCGCACCGCTCTCCAAAGAGGAAGAAGCGGCAGCGTTCGAGCTTATGGCTACCGACGGTGAAAAGGCTCGCGAAACGCTTATAGTTCACAATCTGCGGTTGGTGGTTTACATAGCAAAGAAATTTGAGAACACGGGAATATGGCTTGAGGATCTGGTGTCGATCGGCACGGTAGGGCTTATTAAAGCTGTAAACACGTTCTCCGTAGACAAGAACATAAAGCTGGCGACCTACGCTTCTCGCTGTATTGAAAACGAAATACTGATGTATCTTCGCAAATATTCTCAATACCGCTACGACATTTCAATAGACGAGCCTCTTAACGTCGATTGGGACGGAAACGAACTCCTGCTCTCCGACGTTCTCGGCACGGAAAACGACTGCGTGAATTCGCATTTGGAGGAAGAAGTTGAAAAGCAGCTACTCCATGAAGCTATCGATCATCTTCAGCCGCGCGAGAAGCAAATCATGGAAATGCGTTTTGGGCTGAACGGCAAAAAGGAACTCACTCAAAAGGAAGTCGCCGACAAAATAGGCATTTCGCAAAGCTACATTTCAAGGCTCGAAAAACGTATTATAAAACAGCTCCGCGAGGAACTTGAAAAGGTTACGAACTAAGGCAGCGCCGCACAAATTCCGTCCGCTGATCGTTGAACAGTCTTTGTGCGGTGCTGTTTTAATATTGTCGCAATAACTTCGCAGCGAGAGTTTTTGTTTAACTGTTATACCGTTTCTAAAAAGATTTTTGCCTACAATGCTCTGACAGCCAATTTAGAACTGCATTTACCTCAAGGGTTCCCGCTTTGGACAGGAGCGAAGGATAAACCTCCTTACCTTCAAACGCTTGAAAAGGAGCGTTTAAAGCAGATTCAAGCAAACCCATATCGCGTACTCCAAGTGAACCGCCCGTTATTTTGATCATCATTTCATGAACCAACAATACTTGCTGTTCCGTAAGCCTTATCATTTGGCAAGCTCCTTATACGCCTCAAGGTTTTTTTCAATCAGTTTTTTGGAAATACTTGCGATATCCGCGTCAGAGGCATTTTGAATTTCCTCGGCAGCGGGAAATTCCATAACAATGTATCTCGGAACATTGTTTTTCAGAATAACCGCTGAGCCGTTTTTGTCAACCAGCCTTGCAACTTTGGAAAAATTCTGATTTGCTTCGGTTATCGAAATTAAAGATTCAGTATTGACTAACATTGAGATCAACTCCTCTCTGTATATATTATACATCATTATTAGGAGAAATTCAACCTATTTTCCAAAAATAAAAAAGCGACAATTTTCTGTCGAAAACTGTCGTTTTTCTTGTGCTATCGTTACCAAAAAGATTTTTTTGGCGATCACCGAAAAAAGCAACATAGTAGGAGTGGAGCAGCCCTGCGCTGTTTTTCACGGTTTCGCGAAGCGAAATCGCGGACGAAGTCCGCGAAGTGAAGAACAGTGCTAGCAATGAGCTTTCGTGGTTCGCCGAAGGCGAACCGCGGCAGCCATTGCGTTGAACAAAACGCCCTTGCAAAGCAAGGGCGTTTTGTTCAACTGGTTGGGGCGGAAGGATTTGAACCCTCGGAATGGTGGAGTCAGAGTCCACTGCCTTACCACTTGGCGACGCCCCAATAATCAACAATTGATATTATATCACATACTTCCAAATTTGTCAAGGGGTTTTTGAAAATTTTTCAAAAAAATTTTCTTGAAAGTATTATTTCCCGACGCGAGACAAATATTCAAGGATTTTATGAATATTACAAAAAAGTACGGGGAAAACGGAAATTCTTCGTTAAAAATTTTCTTGACAAATACCGCGCAATATAATATAATTATAATGTATCTACATAAAACGAAGTACCGTAAGGTATATTGAAGAAAGGATATTGATATGATTTGTAAAAAATGCGGCGCCGAGCTTACGGACGGAGCACGATTTTGTACTACGTGCGGCGCGGAATGCGGCACTGTTGCTGACGTAAAACCCGCCGAGCCTCCCAAGGAGCCGGAGAAGAAATGCTTCTGCCAAAAGTGCGGATTGGAGCTTCAATTCGGAGCAAAATTTTGTACCGCGTGCGGTGCGCCAATGACCAATGTGGGAAATATTTCGCCTATTCCCAACAACGGCGAAACATTCGGAAACGGCACTATGGACTCTGTTTCCTTGAATAACGAGCCCAGCGCGAACGATTTGGTTGCGGCTATGCCTACGGCTGTTAATTTGGAGAAGCCCGCTGCGGCTGCTCCCGCTTCTGCTTCTGCGGCTGCAACGGCAACTATTCCCAAGCCCGCTGCCGCTCCCGCAGCTGCGGCGGCAACCGTTCCCGAGCCTGTTTCAGCTCCCGCGGCGATCACTCCCGAAGCCTATCCGCAGGCGCAGAGATTTGCCCCGACAGCTCCGGTAAACGGCGGCTTCAACGGAATGAACGGCGCGGCGGCTGTCACGGCGGCTCCCGCAAAGAAAGGCAGCGGCGCAAAGATAGCGCTTATTATTGTTATCGTTTTGGTTTTGCTGATAGGCGGTGCGGCGGTATTCTTCTTCACCAACAAAGCAACGTTTATGAGCATCGTTATGGGCAAGCCAAAGTACGCTGCTACCATTGAAAAAAATTCTATAAAGGAGATCACGGAAAAGATCGATACCGAAACGATCTCAACCCAGATCAAATCGTTTTCGAGCCTTATGTCGGCGATAGGTTCTGCCGACATCAATCCCTCAAACCCTGTTCCTTCGCTTTCGCTCACAGATAAAGACGCGGATCCCGAGTTCGTTAAGCTCGCAAATGAAGCGGCTAAAGACGGCGTTGACATGAAAGCTTTCATAAAAGGCTACAACGAGTATATGAAAAGCGTTTACGGCGGCAACAGAATAAACGGCACGGCTTCCGTAAATCTCGAATTCGGCGACAAACTGAAAGACAATATGGACAGCGATACAAACGCCGTTCTCGACGTTTTAAACGGCGCTGAGCTTACTTATGACTTTGCGGCGACCGACAAACTCATCGGCGCAGAGGGCGGTATCAAGATCAACGGAAAGCCCATTAACGCAAAACTTATCGCAGAAGAGGATGGCACGGTTTATATCTCGTTCCCGTTCGCTTCCGATAAGGCGCTGAAAATGAAAGTTCCGACGATCGAGGGCGAAGCGGCTCAAGAGACGGCAGTGCTCGACCTTGACTCCAAAGAGATCTCGCGGCTGATAACCGAGCTTACCGACATCTACACCAAATACATCAAGGAAAGCTCCGTTACCATGGAAAGCGGCTCTATAAATGTCGGCGGAACATCCGTAAGCGGCAAGCAGATCACTGCCGAGATAAGCGGCAAAAACCTCGAAAACCTCTTTAAAGAACTGTTTGATCATATTGCGAACGACAGCTACTTCTGCGAAAAGATCACCGCTTATGTAAAGAACTTTGACGACAGCTTCACCGCCGAGAAGTACAAATCTTCCATCACCGATATAGTAAGCGACTGGACTGCCGAAGACAGCGAGAAAATTATCGTTACGACGATAGTTACCAACAGCGGCAAAATTTTAGCAAAGAACTATACCGTGACCGACGGTTCTGCTAATGAAAAAATCGAGTGCGCATATATGAACAGCGATTCGCAGTTCATTTTTGAAGTCAAAGAAAACGACAAGACTTTACTCGTTGTAAACAACGCCAAAACAAGTGAAAAAGACGGCACAGTCACAATAACGATAGGCACGGATGACAATGAAAGCATTGATATTGCGGTTACATACGCGGGCGCGGGCAAAGCAAAATTCGGCGTCAAGGATATTTCCGTAGGCACTTACACTGTCAAGTTCGATACTTCTAACGTCAAGGATAAGGACGACGATACGGAAATGCTTGACGGCTTCTCGTTAAGCCTAAGTTCAAGCGTCGACGGCAATACCGCAAAATTCTCCGCAAGCCTTGACGCTAAGGATCTCCTCACGATGAATATTTCCGAAGATATTACGATTTCCGATGACGCGGCGTCGTTTGAAGCTCCCTCGGATTTTATAGATATCTCCGCGTTGGTCAATGGCGAATCGCTCGACGAGGACACGACAGCCGCGATTCAGGAATACTCAGAAGACCTTTTGAACGGCATTAAGGACGCACTCGCGGGTACGGGTCTGGAAGAATACCTGAACGGCTCAGCGCAGCTGCCCGACATTAATGCAGAGCCAGACAATGAAAATACTTCCAATAACGAAAACACTTCCAAGGACGACGAATACAGCGAACGCGTATATGAGCTTCAAGAAAAGACAAACAACGAGCTTATGGAAGTTTATGACTGGTTTGACGACAATAATGTATACAGCGGCAGCGCTTATGATAAAGCAAAAGATTATCAGGATAAGCTCCGCGACCTTGACGACCGTTTGTGGGAAGCATACATTAACGGCTGCACAAAGGCACAGTTTGAAGCGTTCCAAGATGAGTATGACGAACTTACGGCGCAAAAGAAAACATTGAAGAAAGCTGTTGAAAAAGCGGGCAAAAATAAAAATGACAACAGCACTTCCAAACCAAGCAGTTCCAAAAAATCATCGAATAACGCAAATTCCGAAAGCGCTATGACAGGCTCTGTCAGCGCCGGCAGAGTTTCCGCTCCGACTGTTTGATCGAATATACCACCGCGGTGCCGAACAATTCGCTCGGCACCGCTTTTTTTCACACAAAAAAACCGCAGGCGCGATAACACGCCTGCGGATCTTATTTTTCAATCGAAAACGCAATTACTTTTGTAAGTTTTACGCACGTTCCATTAGCTTTATTTCATTGTCCTCATTGGTTCTTGCCAAAGTAATGCCAATATTGTCAATGCAAAGCTCTACCATTCTTCCCGCAAGATCGGCAGCCTGTTCGATCTCCAAGCCGTCCGGATGATTATGCCACTCCAAATACATATTGAAAAAGCCGCCTACAATAAACGTAGAAACAACAGCCGCATTTTCACCATGTTTTTTACACAGATGATCCAACAGTAAATCTGTCATTCCTTTTATCACATTTTTTAGCCGTGACATCAACATACCGCGCATATCCACTCGAACGAAGTGGAAATAATAGTCAAATTCCACTGTTATAAGTGAATCCAACCCGATAAACAAATCGTATGCGCTTTGCCAAGAAGCTCTCAGATCCATTTCCTGGATTAACTTACCGAGAGCTTCCACAAGATTGCTTTCAATTTCGTCAAGAATGTCCGTAATGTTCCGATAATGGGTATAGAACGTTCTGCGATTGACATTTGCCTCTTGCGTAAGCTCACTGATGCTGATCGATGAGATATCCTTTTCTTCCATTATTCTGAAAAGAGCCTCTTTAATCGCCTTTTTCGTCCGGATTACCCTTTTATCGGAATCATGTCGGAAAGTAGACTCAATCATGACATGATCCCATCCCTTCAAAAAAGTTATTTTGTAAAAAAAAATATCACAAACACTAATATTCATCAAAAGCTCTGCCTGTCCTCGTTATGGAGAATAGTCTTGACAAACCCGATCTTCATCAAAAAATTAACATCTGCGATTAAATATATTATATAACGTTTGCAAAAAAAAGTCAAGCGAATTTTCATTGCCATTTTAACGAATTTCTGTTGAAAAAACCACACTTATTCAGTCAAAAAGCACTATTTTTTTGAGACGTATTGTTTCACGAACGTCTATCACCCGCTGATTTGAGCTGCCTTTCCAATGCAGCTTCGGGTCACGCTGCGCCAGAATAAACTCTCCGTCGACGATCACGTCGCATAATGAAACGACCTCAAGGTCTTTTATTTCCTCAAACGTATAACCCGTGTAAAGCCAGATAGTTTTGTTTGGAAACTTTTCGCGGCATTTTTTCGCAAGCTCCGTTACCATATCCCGGTTTTTCGGGTGAAGCGGATCGCCGCCGCTGAACGTCACTCCGTTTATGTAATCGGGCGCGATTTTCTCGAAAAGCTCTTGCTCCGCCGCCTCGTCAAACTCTATTCCGCCGTCGATGTCCCACGTTATCGGATTGTGGCAGCCTTGACAGCAGTGCGTACAGCCCGCCACCCAAAGCACCGTCCGCAAACCGTCGCCGTTGAGCATATCGTCGGTAGTTATATTGTGATATCGCATACGTACTCCTATTTTACAATTTTTTGCCCCGCTTTGCGGGGCGAAAAATTCATTTGGTCTACATACTCTTTCTGTCGGCTATCTCCGCCATTTTCGCGGCGTTAAGGCGCGTGTCGCCCTTTACTCTCGAATAGCTTAAATAACCGTTCATTCTGTCTATTTTCGTGAGATTTTTACTGCCGCACTTCGGGCAAACGTCCATTTCAAGCTGCTCGTAGCCACAGTCGTCGCAATAAGCAAGCGACAAATTAACACCCTCATAGAAGCCCTTTTCCATCGCGCGGCGCACAAGGCTCTTGACCGCGCCCTTGTTATAGTCAATCGGATAGCGCACATACTGTATCTTGCCGCCATTGAACAGGTTCCAGAAACGCTCCTCTTTATCCTGCTTCTCGATAGGCGTGATGTCCTCGGTAACGTGGCAGTGGAACGAATTTGACACATACTCACGGTCGGAAACGTTCTCGACGATACCGTATTTCTTACGGAACTGCTTTATCTGCAAGCCGCAGAGGTTTTCGGCGGGCGTGCCGTAAATTGCGTAAAGATGCCCGTCCTCATTTTTGAAGTCGTTTATGCGTTTATTAATGAACTCCATGGTTTTAAGCGCGAAAGAGCCGTCCTCGGCTATCGACTTTTTATCGGCTATCTGCTCAAGCTCGTTGAGCGCGGTTATGCCGAACGAAGCAGTCGCGGCTTTAAGCAGCGGCTTTATTTTGTCGTGTATGCCGAGATGTCCGCCCAAGAAGCCGCCCTCGCAATACGCCAAGGGGTTAGTGGACGCTCTCATCTCGCCCAGATAATCATAAGTGCGGCAATGAATTTTTCTGATGAGATTAAGATAGTAGTCCAACACCTCGAAAAAGTCCTTGCCCTCCTGAACGGACTTCGCGTAGATCATCGGCAAATGCAGCGACACCGCGCCGATGTTAAATCTTCCTATGAAAATCGGCTTATCGTCATCGTCTGCGGGGTTTATTCCGCCGCGCTCGAACCATGGCGAAAGGAACGCTCTGCACCCCATAGGGCTGATGATCCTGCCGTATTTCTTGTATATAGACGCAACATAGCCGTCTCCCGTTAACGAGAGCCAATCGGGGTACATCGCCTTTTGCGAACATTCAATGCCCGCCTCAAAAACGTCCTCCAATTCTCCGCCCGGTCCGTGGAGCTTTTCGTCGTAAAGAAACACTATTTTCGGGAAAAGAACGGGCTTTTTGCAGGTTTTCTTGCCCTGACCGTTCTTGCGGACTTCAAGCATGATGATACTTGCCATTTTCGCGAATTTTCCCGTGCCCGTGCCTGCCGTCATTGTGATGAACGGATAGTCGCCGCGCGAGGAACTTACGGAATTGAACTTGTATTCCCAACCCTGAAAACCCTGTCTGAAATCCGTTTCAACGTCTTTTACAGCTTCGCGGTCGGCGATCTCGTCCGAAACTCCAAGGCTCTTATAACGCTCAAACTGCTTGTCGTAGGTCTTTTGCGCGTAAGGCTCCAGCAAAATGTCAACGCTTGCCACGGTGAAGCCGCCGTACTGCTGCGAAGCCGCCGCCAACGTCACATCGCCGATAACGTCGAACGCGACAGCCAGCGTTTTCGGCTCGTTGTACCAGAGGTTTCCCATTTCAAAGCCGCCGTCCATAACGGATTTCATATCGAAAAGACAGCAGTTCATCGTATCGCGGCGCGCACTCATATCGTGAACGTAAATGTAACCGTCGCGGCACGCCTGAAGCTCCTCGGCTGTCATAAAGAACTTCTGGTAAAGTTCTTTGTTCAGCTCGTTCAATATAAGCGAACGCTTAGTCGACACCAACGCCGAATCGGAATTTGAATTCTCCTTGTCGCCGATATACATAATGGACTGCGACTTAACGTAAACCTCGTCGAGCATGTGAACAAAGTCCTGCTTATAGTTACGATAATCCTTATAGCTCTTCGCAACGGCGGGATTTGTGGCTTCAAGAGCGCTTTCAACAATGTTGTGCATCTGCGCTATCGTTATCTTGTCCTTTTCAGTGGACATCGCCTTGTCGGTCACGAATTTGCAGATGAAATTCAGCTCCTCGGGCTTGAAATTATACATCACGCGCGCCGCCGACTTATTCACTGCGTTTACCACTTTCTGAACATCAAAATTTTCCAGCGTGTTGTCTTTTTTTACAACTCTGATCATTTAAGTAATTACCTCTTTTGTTAAGTTATTAACGATCGGTTTCCATAGATAAAGCCGCGACGCAACAACCGCGGCGAAATTAAGTTATAAAAGATGTTACTTTAATTTAGTTACAACCGATAGTATTTACATTTATATTGTACCACATTCTGTTGAGTTATTCAAGGGGTTTTTGGATATTTGTATAAAATACACAAAATAGGCGGCAAAAGTTCTTTAGGCTAGGGTCTTAGCGGTTTCTTTAACGACCATTAAGATAATCGTCTATTTCCGCCATAAAAATTTTTCCGTAGCGTTCCGCTTTACGCGCGCCAACTCCGCTTACGGAAAGAAATTCCGACGGAGTTTTCGGCAGGATAGCGCACATGCTCCACAGCGCGGAATCGGCGAAGACGACGTAGGGCGGCACTCCGAGAGCCGCAGCCTGCTTCTTTCGCAGTTCGCGCAGACGCTCGAAAAGCTCGGGATTTTGGTGCTGCACATCCGCTTGAACCGAAAACGTTTTGGGCGGCGCGGAAAACTTTTCGGAATTTTTAGGCATGCGCATTGTGAGACGGCTTTTCGATCTTATAAACTCGTCTGCTTTGGGAAGCAGAACGCAAACGCGCTTGTCGTTATCGGAAGTAAAATATCCGTCCTCCTCGAGACGTTCCGTTATTTCGCGGACTCGCGCCGTATTTTCGCCGCGCATTATGCCGTATGTAGAAAGCGTAGTCAAGCCCCAATCGGCGAGTTTTTTATCCTCGCTGCCCAGCAGAATTTTGCAAACGTTTGTCTTGCCCAGTGGAAATCTCCTCTGCTTTAAGCGGAAAATACAGGAAAGTATCTTCTGCGCTTCAACGGTGATATCAACGGTGTCAAAATCCTTGAGACAGTTGCCGCAGTTTTGACAGTCGCCGTCCGCCTTTTCGCCGAAATAGTTCAGAATAAACTTTCGCAGACAGCCGTTTGTTTTCGCGAAGCTCTCTATTTTCCGCAGCCGCGCGAGGTCGCGTTTAATGAGTTCGGCGCGTTCCTCGGGCGGCATATTCTCGTCCTCGTGGCTTGCGTTTATCATAAACTCTGCCGTTTTCACATCGTCATAACCATATAACATTATGCAGCGCGCCGCGCTTCCGTCGCGCCCCGCTCTGCCCGCCTCCTGATAGTAGCTTTCGATATCTTTCGGCATATTGTAGTGCACCACAAGCCCGATATTGGACTTGTCAATGCCCATTCCGAACGCGTTCGTGGCGGCTATTACGTCGAGACGGTCGTACAGAAAATCGTTCTGAACGCGGGTGCGCTCCTCCGTCGGCATTCCCGCGTGATACGCTCCCGCTTTAAAGCCGTTGCGGTTCAGCACGTCGGCTACCTTTTCGACGTTTTTGCGCGTGGAACAGTAAACGATAGCGCTGCCCGAATTTTCACGCAGAATATCCAACAATTCAATGATCTTCGAAGACGGCCGCCGCACCTCAAAATAGAGGTTGGGGCGGTCGAAGCCCGTTGTCAGCGAAAGAGGCTCCCTAAGACCGAGTAGGTGTACTATATCGTTCTTTACCGCGTCGGTCGCGGTCGCGGTATACGCGCCTACGACGGGGCGGCTCGGCAAACTCTCCACAAACTCGCATATCTTCAAATAGGACGGTCGAAAATCCTGTCCCCAATGAGATACGCAGTGCGCCTCGTCCACCGCGACAAGCGGAATAGACAGCCGCGAACAGAGACTGCGAAAGCCCTCGGTCTCAAGGCGTTCGGGGGCGACATAAAGAAGCTTTAATCTCCCCTGCTCCGCCATTTGACACACGGCAAAATACTCCTGCGAAGATATCGCGCTGTTGATACACGCGGCTTCTATGCCGTTCTGCGCGAGTTGGTTCACCTGATCCTGCATAAGCGAGATAAGCGGCGAGATCACGACGGTCGTGCCGTTCTTCATCAGCGCGGGCACTTGAAAGCACACGGATTTTCCCGCGCCCGTCGGCATTACGCCAAGGCAGTCTCCGCCGCTTAAAACTCGGTCGATAAGCTGTTCCTGTCCGCCGCGAAACGACTTATGTCCGAAATATTTTTGCAGAACCTCAGATTTCGTCATTGTGAACTCCTAAAATTATATTGGCGACACCGCCGCCGATAAAATCAGACTGTCGATAAAACCTCATCTGCTTCGTCAACGTCTTGTCCGGGCAAGCCGTTTCCTCGCGTCTGAGGGTTTCTCGACAGTCTGAAAATTTCAATTGCCGCATTCAATGCTTATCTCGTTGAATTTCCCAAGGATATCGTCGACCTTTAGCTTTTGCTTTTCCTCGCCCTTAATATCCATTACGGCGCTGCCCGAATGCATCATAACAAGCCGCGAACCGTATTCCACCGCGAAACGCAGATTATGTGTTACCATAAGCGTGGTGTACTTTTTTTCACTTACGACCCTTTGCGTGATTTGCATCAGCGTCTCGGAGCTTTTCGGGTCGAGCGCCGCCGTATGCTCGTCCAAAATCAGCAGCTCTATATCGCTCATTGTGGCAATGGTGAGCGCGAGAGCTTGCCGCTGACCGCCCGAAAGCGCGCCCGCAAGAGTTCCCATGCGGTTTTCAAGACCCATATTGCACATCTCAAGCAAGGTTTTATAGTATTCCTCGCGCTGTCGGTTTACGGCCTTGGAAAAGCCAAAGGGCTTGTTTTTGTTATCGGCAAGCGATAAATTCTCCAAAATGGTAAGATCGGCGCAAGTTCCCATTTTCGGGTCTTGAAGCACGCGCCCTATTCGCCTTGCGCGCTTATATTCGGGAATCGAGGTGACCTCGCTGTCTCCGAGCAGCACGCTACCGCTGTCGGGTCTCATCGTACCACAGACCAAGTTCAGAAGCGTCGTCTTGCCGCTGCCGTTTGAGCCTACTATCGACACGAACTCGCCGTTGTCAACGGAAAGATTGAAGTTCTCAAAAAGGCGGTTTTCATCTATCGTGCCGCGGTTGAACACAAGCTCAATGTTTTGAAGTTTAACCATTATGTTCCTCCTGTCCGAGCTTCACCCCGCCGTTCTTTGAGGGCTTACGGAACAGCTTTGAAAACGCTTTCGAGAAAAATCCGCCGCCGAGTATCAAAGCCAGCAGGAAAATTCCCGCTTTAACGGCGTTGTTAAGCTCCGTGGGCACGCCGAGCTTCAGCACGATCTGATAGGACGCCTTGTAGATAAGGCTTCCGAGTATGACCATTGTGGTGCCTTTCATAAACTTCACGCGCCTGAACAGGCTTATACCGATAATTACCGAAGCAAGTCCCAGAACGACCATTCCAACGCCCATATTCTGATCCGCGCTGCCCTTGTTCTGCGCGATCACCGAGCCGGCAAGCGCGGAAAAGCCGTTGCCGAGCATAAGCCCCCAGATCTTTACGGTACCCGGGTTTTTACCGAGCATTACGGTATAGCGTTCGTTGTTGCCCGTCGCGCGAAGCAGCAAACCGTTTTTGGTTTTAAGATACAGATCGAGCAGTATTTTACAAAATACTACCAAAATCAGCGAGATAAACGTCGTGCGAAGCGCGAAACCGCCAACGGTCTTGGGAATGACTGTTGCAAGCGAACTGTTGAAGATGGTGTTTTTTGTAAAGAACGACGCGATTGCCGCGCCGCCCGTGCCCGCTTTGATAAGCACGAAATTCACCGAAAGCATTGCGGTATACATTATTATTCCGCATAGCAGCGGGATTATTTTCAGCTTTACGTTCATAATTCCCGTGAGCATTCCCGCCGCCATGCCCGCCGCGAACGAGATAAGCAGACAAAGCCACGGATCGACGCCGTGCATGATAAGCACGCCCGTAAGCACCGCGCCAAACGGAAACGTGCCGTCCACGGAAAGATCGGGGAAGTCCAAAATACTGTAAGTGATGTACATTCCCATAGCAAGGAGCGCATACATCAGCCCCTCCTCAAAGATACCGATAACGGTATTCAGAAAAATATCCATACCTCTCCCCCTTTCTAAACCTCTAAATTGATTTACGCCGCGGCGCTTTCTTCACCCTTGTTTGCGGTTACCTTTTCCGCGTCCTTGTAAGCGTCGGGAATTGCAAGTCCGAAGCTCTCCATAACCTCGGTGTTGAACACGGGAGTGCACTCCGAGAATACCTTAACGCCCATATCGCCGCACTTTTTGCCGCCAAAAACGTCAATGCCCATTTGCGCGGTCGCCTTGCCGAGTTCTACATAATCTATACTTTCGCTTGCGATACAGCCGTTCTTCACCTGCTCGATCTCCGAGCCGTAAACGGGAACCTTAGCGGCATTCGCCTTTTCAAGCAAAACGGACAGATTGTTTACAACGTTGTTATCAGTAAAATTGTTTATGCAGTCTACCTTGGAAACGAGGTCGGCGGCAGCCTGAGGAATATCGGCAGCGCCCGAAACGCCTTGGTCTACGACCTCAAGACCATTTGACTCGCAGACTTCCTTGAACGTCTTAAGCTGCGACACGGAGTTTGCTTCGGTGTTGGTATAAAGCACGCCGACTTTCTTCGCATCGGGCTGAACTGCCTTGATAAGAGCAACTTGCTTGTCGAAATTCAGCACGTCGGAGGTGCCCACGCAGTTTTCCATACCCTTATCCATACTTTCCGTAAGTCCCGCTTGTACGGGGTCGGACACGGAGCAGAAAATTACGGGAATATTGCTGTCCTTAGCCGCCGCGTAAGCCGACATAGCCGCGGGCGTCGCAATAGCGAAGATCATATCGTACTTGTTCGCCACCATATTCTTTGCAATCTGGTCGGCGGTCTCCGTACTGCCCTGCGCGTTTTGCAGATCAATCGTGCTGTCCTTATACGCGCTTGCCTTTAAGCCCTCCTCGATACCTTTATAGCAGTTGTCAAGCGAGGGGTGCGGCGCATACTGAATTACGCCGATCTTCTTAGCTTCACCGCTTGTTGAGGTATCCGCCGCGGAATTATCAGCCGTAGAATTTGTTCCGCTGTTCCCCGCGGTACTTGAGGTATTCTCTCCGCAGCCGGTTAGCGTCATAGTCAGCGCAAGCGCGCCGCCCAAAAATTTTGCGAGTTTTGTCTTTTTCATTGTTGTTTCTCCTTTTGAATCGTTCTGTTTATTCATATCTGATATCTGATTTTGGGACAAAAAAATGCCCCACCTAAATGGGACAAGACTTCTCCTGCGGTACCACCCAAATTCGAGAGCCGCTATGACCCTCGCGCTCAAAGCGCCTAACGCGCGCAAACGTCTCCCCTACTTGCCAAATTTACGGCTTTCGGTTTGCCCTCGCAAGTCCATTCATCCGTGTTTCCCTGCCGCATTCGCACCATCGGCGGCTCTCTGAAAGGTTCTGCGCGGAGTACTGCTCTTGTTCAACGGTTTCTAAATACATATTATAACACATTTCGCGGCATTTGTCAAGTACTTTTCAGCCGCAATCCCAAGTATAAATTACATTCGAGAAATCGCGCTTTTTCAAATCCTCGGGAGTAATAAAGAAATTCGCCACGCCCATATCGCCCCAGCAGACATCGTCTTTCCAATTTTTAGGATCTCCGCCGTTCTCGCTGTCCGATTGAAACAGCAGAACGGTGTGATTTTTAAGCACGTCTTTGTAGCTGCCAGCCGGGCTCCGGTCGCGCGGGTCGTCCTGCGTGAAATAAGGATAGCCGCCCATTCGCGTGCCGTTGATGTCTCTCGTTTCCATAAGCGCGTTAAACAAAGGCTCGTCAACCTCGTACAGACCGCCCTTGCCGAACAGTTTCGTTACATTCGCGCCGAAAAGCTCGTTGTAAACGCACAAAACGGCTTCCTCATAACGAAAATCACAGCAAGTAGCGGGCATTTGCGCGGATTTCTCGGTCGTCAGCAGAAACTCGCCGTTAAACGGCAGAAACTCCTCGTCAAACTCAACGTCCGGCGTTTCTCCTTGCGGAGCGTCCTCCGAAACGGTTTCATGATAAACCACGCGAAAAGCGTTTTGGTTTGTCCAATCGTCAAATTTCACACCGTAAACATTGTCGCCCTCGCACCCCGCAAAGAA
The DNA here is from genome assembly GCA_947627465.1 of uncultured Clostridia bacterium. Taxonomy (GTDB): domain Bacteria; phylum Bacillota; class Clostridia; order Oscillospirales; family Ruminococcaceae; genus CAG-115. The sequence goes on along the minus strand of CANQWD010000001.1, from coordinate 149,556 downwards.
CTGCAAAATTCCCTCGGTCGGGAAATCCGACAGTTTGGGCAGTTTCTCGAAATTAAGCTGAGCCAAGAAGTAAAGCGGCTTGCCCGCGTTTTCACCCTCACGGACGGTCGGGTACTCCATTCCTTTCGGGAAATACGGCTTGCCGCCCATTTTGCTGTCGAACACGGTAGTTTCCGCGCGCGACAGCTTTAGCCGAACCGTTTCAACGGGCGGTATCCGCTTGTCGACTTCGGCAAGTATCTTGTCAAGTTTTTCCCCCGTTTCGGACGAAATTTCAAGCGGATTTTTAATCGGTGCTCCGACCTGCAAAGCCGAGCCGTCGGGCATTTCGTATTTTCCGTCGGGCACGCCGTCGTATATCGCACCGCCTAACAGCCCGCCTAAATCAAAGCCCTTATCGCCCGCCTTAACGAAGCCCTCCAAAAGCTGCCGCGCGGCTTTGTCGGCTTGCTCGTCGGTAAGGTCGGGATTGTCCGAATTTATCTGAGCCTTGATTTTACGTAAGAAATCCTCAACGTTGAAATCGTCCATTATTTTCTCCTTATTTAATAAAGACTTTTGCGTTTGTAGTCGGTAACGTCGCCGATTTTCTCGTAAAGCTCCCTGACGTTCGTTTCCTTAGCCTGAATTTTCAGCAATTCCGCGTCGGAAGCGCCTATAAACTCCACGAAATCAACGCGTCCGTTGGGGGTCTCTATGCTCTTAACAAGCGTATCGGGCACGGTGATAAAGCCCGTCAGCGCGGACTTGTGCGTTAGATCAATGCCGTCCTTTTGCCCCGTGTAGATATACTCCCACGGAAGAAAAAGCTCGTCGTTCTCGAAAGTTATCTTCGCTATCTTTTGGAGATTTCCCCAAACGCAGCCGAACTCGCCTTCCTCGTCCTCGTAACAGCCTTTTTTGAGCCGCATTGTGAACTCCATTCCGTAGCCGCTCCATTCGGGGTTGTCGCTCTCCTTTTCGTAGAGTTCGGAAAGCCCGTAGGTCACGAAATGCCAGTAGTCGCCGCCGTCATAAACGCTGATACCGTCCAACGGGTCGGAACCGCCAAGCATCCACGGAATAAGCGTTCCGTAGTGCTTAGGGTTGTCCTGTCCGGGATAAATTTTCAGAAAAGCCTCGTCGATAGCTTTCCAACCGTCCATTTTGACTTCTTCGTCTGCCATAAAATTCTCCTTAATCGTTGTTTTCGGTAACGTCCGTTTCTATACGAATATTCGTAACTCGGTCGTATATTGCAACGCCGTTTGCGTTAAGCACGGAAACAATAAACGGAATGCAGAATAAGTACCGCGACAATACCTTTAAGATATTACGCGCGATAATTCGCCCTATTCGGTTTTTCTCGCTAAAACATAAATGTATTCCCGCAATCTTATAACCGGGAGTTCTTTTGCTCGGCAGCAGTTCAAACAGCGAATAATACAGAAATTCGACAACGAAAATCACGCCGAGCATAACCCAAGCCGAAACGTCAGCGCTCTGAAAAAACAGCAGCAGCGGACTGATCAGCAAAATCATTGCCGTAAAGGGAGCCGCCTGTCCGTCGAACATGTTTTTGAAAACCGTTGTCATAAGCAGCGCGCAGACAGCATAAGCAGCCGCGAAAACGATCATATAATCAATTATCGCTGCAAGAACGCGCTTTTTAAACACACGAATTTTCACATAACGCTCCTTTCGGTTCGCGAAAACAATTGTCAATTATACATTAGTAAATTGTCAATTATTTCGTGCCGAAAAGTCTGTCGCCGCCGTCGCCGATACCGGGCACTATATACAGTTCCTCGTTAAGCCCCTTGTCAACCGCGCCGCAGATGATCTCAACGTCGGGGTGCGCCTTGTGGAGCGCGTTCACGCCGTCGGGACAGGTAAGCACGCACATAAACTTGATGTTCGCCGCCCCCGCTTTCTTCACGATATCTATGGTCTTGACCGCCGAAACGCCCGTCGCAAGCATTAAATCGAGCACGATAACCTCGCGGTTCGCAATGTCAAACGGCAGTTTGCAGTAATAATCGGTGGCGGTGTTGCCGTTCTGCTTGTCGCGGTAAATTCCAACGTGACCGACTTTAGCGGTGGGCACAAGAGCCAGCGCACCGTCGACCATTCCCAGACCTCCGCGCATAATCGGCACGAACGCGACTTTGCGCCCGCTTATCACCTTTGAATTCGCAAGTTCGCCGAGCGGGGTCTGTATCTGCACTTCCTTAAGCGGCAGGTCGCGCGTTGCTTCGTAACACATAAACATTGAAATTTCGTGAACTAACTCGCGAAACTCCTTTGAACCCGTGTTCTTATCGCGCAGAAGCGTCACTTTATGCTGCACCAAGGGGTGGTCGCACACAATAACATTTTCCAATTCAGCCATATTATTTGCCCTCCAAATTCTTCATTTTATCCAGACGAGCGACGTGTCTGCCGCCCTCAAATTCGTTCGTAAGGAACTCGTGCACTATCTCCAAAGCCAATCCCGCGCCGACTACGCGCCCGCCCATGCAGAGCACGTTCGCGTCGTTATGCAGCCTTGTGTATTTCGCCGAATATGTATCGGAGACCGCCGCGGCGCGTATTCCCGCTATCTTATTCGCGCACATCGACATTCCGATACCCGTGCCGCAAAGCAGAATGCCTTTGTCGCACTCGCCGCTTGTGATTTTTTCGCAAACTTTCTCGGCTATATCGGGATAATCGACTTTTTCTCCGTTGCAGCCGCAGTCAACGTAATCGACCTTTTGAAGATTTAAATAACTTTCCACCGCCAGTTTCAGCTCAAAACCGCCGTGGTCGCAGCCTATCGCTATCATAAATATCAACCTCGATTCATACTAACTTATATTTATTATACAACATTTACCGCGCCGGGTCAATAGCTTTGGGAAATTTTGTTATGGGCACTGTAATTTTAAATTTACGGGCTTGCCTTTCCGAAATGCTTATACGACAATACTAACCTTTTGTCAACCGTTCACGTTCCGCCTGCGGCAAGCGCAGATAAGTCGGCATAAGCGCGGCAGGCGCTGTCTCGGGCGCGTTCTCCGCCGCGAAGCACACTCCGCTGCCGCGCTGAAACCGCAGCACAAGCGGCGCGAGAGTATATTTACCCTGGGTAAATTCATGAATAAGCTCCGCGCCGTCGCCCGCGAGTATCACTTTGCCGTCAAGTCTCGAAAGTTCGTCCGAAAGTTCGGCGGCTGAGACGGCTCTGTCGTCGCAAATCCGCGTTATAACGCCGTTTTCGGACTTAAACAGCGCATTGTAGACCTGATTTCTCCGCGCGTCCATGCACGCGCAGATGATCCCGTCAATTTCAACAAAGTTGTAAGCTATCGCCGCCAACGTCGAAACAGCCGAGCAAGGTTTACAAACCGCGTCGCAAAGCCCTTTCGCGGTAGAGATCCCGATACGCAGTCCCGTAAACGAACCGGGACCCGCGCTCACGGCTATCTTATCCAAATCGGAAAGCGAAATTCCCGCGTTTTTGAGCATGGAGCTTATCATCGGCAAAAGCGTTTCCGAGTGCGTGTGGCGCGTATTCAGAAACTCCTCCGCGATTATTTTGCCGCCCTCGCAAAGCGCGCACCCCGCCGAAATTGCGGAGCTGTCAATGCCCAAAATCATTATATCACCGCCTTTTGTGCAAATTCACAGTTACAAATCGTATAATTCAATCGAAATATTTTCCCGAAACGGTAATCTTCCGTTCGTTGTCACCGAGCTTTTGAATGTCAATTCTGACAACATTTCCCAATTCGTCTTCAAGTTCGGGAATGTTCTCGCTCCACTCGACCGCCAAAATCCCGCCGCGGTCGAGGTAATCGAAAAAACCTACCGCGTAAAGCTCATCGTAATCGGCAATACGGTACAGGTCGAAGTGGAAGATCGGCACCCGTCCCGGATATTCGTGAACCAAGGCAAAAGTGGGACTTGTCACTTCCTCGTCCGTGCCGAAAAAATCCGCCAAGCCCTTTGTGAACGCGGTTTTGCCCGCCCCCATTTCACCGGTGTAAAGTATGACGTCACCGGCATGAAGAAATGCGGCTATCTTTTGTGCAAACTGCCGAGTTTCGTCCTCGCTTTTTGTGCAAACTTCCATTAAAACAGCCCCGAAATAACGCCGTTTTCGTCAACGTCTATCTTCTCCGCGCTCGGTACTTTCGGAAGCCCGGGCATCGTCATAATGTCGCCCGTGTAAACGACCACAAAACCCGCTCCCGAGCTTGCCCGAACGTCGCTTACCGTTATCTCGAAATTCGTAGGTCTGCCGAGCTTCGCGGGGTCGTCGGACAAGGAATACTGCGTTTTCGCGACGCACACGGGCACTTTGTCAAGCCCCAGCGCCTCTATCTCCTTGATAGCTTTTTCCGCTTTAGCCGTATAAACTACGCTGTCGGCTCTGTAAATTTCACGAGCGATAATTCCCACTTTCTCCTTAATTGTGAGTTTTTCGTCGTAAATCGGGGCAAACTTGCTCTGTTCATTATTAAGAACGCTTACAACTTCATTTGCCAAATCAACAGCGCCCTCGCCGCCTTTAGCGAAAACATCAGAAAACGCGACTTTTGCACCCATTTTTTTGCAATATTGACGAACCGTCTCAATCTCCGCGTCCGTATCGGAAGCAAAATGGTTTATTGCCACAACCACGGGAACGCCGAATTTACGCATATTCTCAATGTGAACGCCGAGGTTAACAATGCCCTTTTGGAGCGCTTCGACGTTTTCATTAGCCAGATCCGCTTTAGCTGCGCCGCCGTTATACTTTAACGCTCTGATAGTCGCGACAAGCACAACGCAGTCGGGCTTTAGACCCGCAAAGCGACACTTGATATCGAAAAACTTCTCCGCGCCCAGATCCGAACCGAAGCCCGCCTCGGTGATAACGTAGTCGGACAGCTTAAGCGCAAGTTTAGTTGCGCGAACTGAGTTGCAGCCGTGCGCGATATTCGCGAACGGACCGCCGTGAATTATCGCGGGATTGTTCTCCAAAGTCTGCACGAGATTGGGATTTATCGCGTCACGAAGAAGCGCTGTCATCGCTCCGACGGCGTTCAAATCACGCGCGAACACGGGCTTGTTGTCGTAAGTGTACGCAACGAGAATATTTCCGAGGCGTTTTTTTAAGTCGTTTAAGTCATTAGCTAAGCACAAAATCGCCATAATTTCACTCGCGACCGATATCTGGAAATGATCCTCGCGCGGCACACCGTTCACCTTGCCGCCCATTCCGACGATACAATTTCTCAAAGCGCGGTCGTTCATATCGAGACAGCGCTTAAACAAGATACGCCGAACGTCGATGTTAAGCGGATTTCCCTGTTGAATTGAGTTATCTATCATTGCGGCGAGAAGATTGTTTGCGGACGTGATCGCGTGCATATCGCCCGTAAAGTGCAGATTGATGTCCTCCATAGGAACGACTTGAGAATAGCCGCCGCCGGCCGCGCCGCCTTTAATTCCGAAAACAGGACCGAGAGACGGTTCACGAAGCGCCACAACGGTCTTTTTGCCGATTTTGTTCATACCCTCGCAAAGACCTACCGAAGTGGTAGTCTTTCCCTCGCCCGCGGGCGTGGGGTTTATCGCAGTCACCAAAATCAGCTTGCCGTCGGGGTTCGCACTCACTCTGTCGATGAGTTTTTGTGATAATTTGGCTTTGTAGTGCCCATAAGGTTCGATTTCCTCCTCGGATATCCCAAGCTTTTGTGCAATTTGCCCAATTTTCAGCATTTTCGCTTGCTGAGCGATCTCAATATCTGTTAGCATAGTGTCCTCCTTAAATTACTTAAATTAACTTTAATTGATCGATGTCATCATCCGAAAGCAGCCCCGCGGCGGGAACCGTTTTTATGCGGAAGCGCTCTATATCGCCGATCTCAACGTTATCCGCAGGATACGCGCCGGCAAGCTCCGCTTTTGTTAAGCGCATTACTTGAACGCCCTGCGTATCCCGCGCGGATTTTGCCAGAATAAGCGCGGTGTTGAACAAGATCACCTTGCCCGCCGTGGATTTAAGCACAAAATCACAATCCTCGGTTATCGTAAACATCGCTACCACAGGCGAAATCGCCGAATACGCGTTCAAAAGCACCTTGCGCTTGGTTTTCGTTTCAAAGGACGAAAACGGTATCTTTGCGCACTTTCCGTTTTGGAAGAAGATGACCAGCGTTTCCGAGAAATTCTCCGTCACCGCCATGTATATCGGCGTTTCACCGTCCTCCATTCCGAGCTTCGCGGGAATGTAATCGCCCATAACGGACGCTTTCGTTTCGGGAAAATCGCCGCACCGCGACTTGTAGCACTTGAATTGGTTCGTGAAAAACAGCAACTCCGAGTTGTTTGAGACCTCGGCGGTAAATATGACTTCGTCGTTTTCCTTGAGCTTCTGCTCGCTCGCCATTCTGAGCGATTTCGGCGTTATCTGCTTGAAATATCCCTCGCGCGTGAAGAAAACGTTGACGGGATAGCCCTCGGGCTGCTCCTCCTCTATTACGTAATCGTCCGCCATGTCGTACAGGAACTGCGTTCGGCGCGGCTGCGCGTACTTTTTCGCAACCTCGTTAAGCTCGTTAATAATTACCTTGTCAATTTTCTTAGGAGAGTTTAGGATATCTTCCATTTCTTGGATTTCGCTCGATAAGCTATCGGTCTCCTCGGTGCGTTTGAGGATATACTCCCTGTTAATGTGACGCAGCTTTATCTCGGCAACATATTCCGCCTGCGGCTCGTCAATGCCAAATCCTATCATCAAATTCGGCACGACCTCGGCTTCCTCCTCGGTTTCCCTAATTAGCTTAATTGCGTAATCGATATCCATCAATATCTTTTTTAAACCTTGCAGCAAGTGCAGTTTTTCTTTCTTTTTACCTAAATCAAAGTAAATTCTGCGCTTGACGCACTGTCTGCGGAAGTCCGTCCACTCGTTTAAGATCTCGTAAACGCCCATTACTCGCGGCGTTCCCGCTATAAGCACGTTAAAGTTACAGTTGAAATTCTCCTGCAGAGGTGATAACTTAAATAACTTAAGCATAACCTGATCGGGGTCGTAGCCTTTCTTCAAATCGAACGTCAGCCGCAAACCCGAAAGGTCGGTCTCGTCGCGAACGTCGGATATTTCCTTGACTTTTCCGTCTTTCACAAGATCGACAACACGGTCGATTATGGCTTCGACGGTGGTCGTCGGCGGTATCTGCGTAACCTCTATACAGCGCGCTTCCGCGTCAAAATTATACTTCGCGCGAACCTTTACCGAGCCCAAGCCCGTTCGGTATATCTTTTCCATTTCCGTTTCGTCGTAAACGATGTAGCCGCCGCCCGGAAAATCGGGACCTTTAAGCGTGGAAAGCGCGTTATGTTCGGGATTTTTGATAAGCGAGACCGCCGTCTCGCACACTTCTGCGAGATTGAACGAACAGATGTTGCTCGCCATTGAAACGGCAAGTCCGAAATTCGAGTTCACCAAAACCGCAGGAAACCGCACCGGAAAAAGGCTCGGCTCCAACATTGAGTTGTCGTAGTTCGGCACCATATCGACCGCGTCCTTGTCGATGTCGGCGAACAGCTCCGCGCTGATGTTGTCAAGCTTCGCCTCGGTGTAACGGCTTGCCGCGTAAGCCATATCGCGGCTGTAAGCCTTGCCGAAGTTGCCCTTGCTGTCAACGTAGGGGTGCAGCAGAGCCTCGTTTCCGCGCGCCAAACGCACCATTGTTTCGTAGATTGCCGCGTCGCCGTGCGGGTTGAGCTTCATTGTCTGTCCGACGATATTCGCCGATTTCGTTCGCGCACCGTTCAGCAAGCCCATTTTATACATTGTATATAAAAGTTTTCTGTGGGACGGCTTGAAACCGTCGATCTCGGGAAGCGCTCTGGACACGATGACACTCATCGCATAGGGCATATAGTTTTCTTCAAGAGTTTCCACGATATTGGTCTCGACGACCTGTCCCGATCCCTCAATATATGCATTTACCGCATTGGGCTGCGGTTTTTTTGTTGTCTTTTTCTTCAATTTATACGCTCCAACTTTTAAATTGACAATGTAAAATTGACAATTGACAATTACTGTCGCGGACGGAAACGCTGACGCGGCGTCAAAGTCCGCGTACAATCAAAATCGCGCAAAGCGCACCGCAATTATCAATTTTTCATTGTGCATTTTCAATTATTAACTTACGTCTGCTACTTCCAGATATTTACTGCCGTTTTCGCGGATAAACTCCTTGCGCCCGTCCAAATCGTTTCCGAGCAGCACGTCAAACATCTTCCGCGTTTGTTCCGCGTCGGTCGGCGTAACCTTGATAAGGCGGCGAGTGTCGGGGTTCATAGTAGTCAGGCTCATCATATCGGGGTCGTTCTCGCCCAAACCTTTCGATCGCTGAATTGTGTACTTTTTCTCGCCGATCTTATCGAGAATTTTAGTTTTCTCGGCTTCCGTATAAGCAAAATACGTGTTCTGACCGCTGTTTATTTCGTATAGCGGCGATTCCGCGATATAAACGTAACCGCGCTCGATAAGCGTCGGGCAAAGCTCCTGTATCATCGTTAAAATCAGCGTGCGGATCTGAAAGCCGTCCACGTCGGCATCGGTACAAATTACCACTTTATTCCAACGCAAATTCTCAATATTGAACGAATTGAGATTTTTATTCGCCTTTGACTTCACCTCAACTCCGCACCCGAGCACCTTGATAAGATTAGTGATTATCTCGGACTTAAAAATCTTGTCGTAACTCGCTTTCAGGCAGTTTAAAATTTTTCCGCGCACGGGTATCACAGCTTGGAAATCCGCGTCGCGTGCGAGTTTTACGGAACCGAGCGCCGAATCGCCCTCCACGATGTAAACTTCGCGGCGCGAAACATCGCGGCTTCGGCAGTCGACGAACTTGTCTATACGGTTGGTGAGGTCGATTTTCGCGGAGAGGTTAGCGATACTCGTTGAGCGCACTTTTTCGGCGTTTTCACGAGAACGCTTGTTCACCAAAACTCGTTCGGCGATTTTTACAGCTTCGTCGGGGTTCTCAATGAAATATACTTCCAAGGAGTGTTTAAGCCACTCCGTCATGGCTTCCTTAATGAAAACGTTGGTTATCGCCTTTTTGGTCTGATTGGCGTAGCTTGCCTGCGTGGAGAAGTTAGAGGATATAAACACCAGACAATCCGCTACGTCGTCCCATTTTATCGACTTTTCGCCCTTGTTGTACTTGTTGTTGGTTTTCAGATAGCTGTCGATTTGCGACAAAAACGCACGTTTCATAGCGTCGTCGGGTGAACCGCCGTGCTCCAGCCACGAGGAATTGTGGTAATGTTCCACAAAATGCAGTTCCTTGGAAAAAGTGAACGCGACGTTCATTTTGAGCTTGTACTCGTCCTTATCCTCGCGGTCTCTGCCTTGACGCTGAGCCTGCCAATACTGCGGCGTGGTAAGCGATTTGTCGCCGACTACTTCCTTTAAATAATCAAAAATGCCGTCCTCATAGAGGAACGTTTTTTCATCGAACGTGCCGTCCTCCAACTCCACGCGGCGCAGGAATTCAATGCCGCCGTTTACGACAGCTTGTCTGCGAAGCATATCGTCGAGATATTCCGCGCCAACATCGATATCCGTGAAGACCTCCAAATCTGGCTTCCAGTGTATCTTCGTGCCCGTATTCGCGCTTTTTGACCGAACAAAGCCTTTTTCGTTGTCGGTGACGTTGAAACCCTTTTCAAAGCGAAGCTTATAAAGCCACTGTCCGTTCGCGCTCTCAACGTCCATATATTCGCTGGCGAACTGCGTCGCGCAAAGTCCCAAGCCGTTCAAGCCGAGCGCGTAGGAGTAGTTCTCGCCGCTGTTGTTGTCGAATTTTCCGCCCGCGTAAAGATTGCAGAACGCGAGTTCCCAGTTATACTTGTCCTCGTTTTTGTTGAAGTCTATCGGTATGCCGCGCCCGAAGTCCTCGACTTCCACCGATTTATCATTATAAAGCGTGATTATGATTTTCTTACCGAAACCCTCACGCGCCTCGTCGATCGAGTTTGAGATAATCTCGAAAACCGAGTGCCGACAGCCCTCGATACTGTCCGAGCCGAAAATTACGGCGGGGCGCAAACGCACTTGGTCGGGACCTTTAAGCGCCTTTAAGTCGTTGTAATTTGATTGTTTAGCCATTTTTGTTCTATCACCTTTTATTTTTAAAATACAATACATATATATTATACCATATTTTGTTGTAAATTGCAATACCCACCGCAAAATTTTGCAGTGGGTATATTTTTATACGAAAACGCCCTCAAGCGATAACTTAATTAAGTAAAATTGTTTTAACCGCTCCAAGTCAATAAAACCCTCCGTTAAGACCCGTTACCGCGTTCCCGCCGCATATTCTCCGCAGTTTACGTCCAAAACCGCGCGGACGGGCTGTATAAGCGCGTCCTCGTATTGCGTTTTCCATTGCGGTTCCCACTGCATACTGCCGTCCGCGCCGATACTGTCCACGGTATCGCCGTCCTTTATTGGAAAATCGTTGTCGAACTGATAGCTTGCGAGGTTGTAAACGTAATTCACAACATAGTTTTGATCCAGTCCGTGGAAATGCACCTGAACGTCCGCGCCGCCGAACGTGTAAAATCCAATCGTATCGACTATCATATCGTCCGTGCCGTTTATCGTGAAAAACCGCGCGTTCACTGCCAACCGAATAAATCTCCCCGAAAGGTCGTACTGCTTACACTCCTCGAACTGCTCGGGAGTTGTCAGCTTGCCGCTCGTGTGAACGTAAAGCGCGTCACAAGTCGGATAGTATTTCAGCGCCGCCCCGACTTGCGCGAGAATAAGTTCCGCCTGCTCTTTATAAGGAAGAGCCGCCGCGGTCATCGCGAATACGTCCACGGCGAACCTGCACTCATCGAGAAGCTCCGAGCCGTTTTTTACGTCCCAAAACTGACTTCTCGTGAACTCGTCTATCTTCTCCGAGCTGAACTCGTGCGGAGCGACAAAGTTCGCAATTACGGGCACGCCTTGCGGAGCGTCCTTGAATACAGCTTTGTACTTCGGCACGGCAAGCATTGCCAAATCAGGCTTGTCTTCCGCGATATTCTCCGTCTCCCCAACGAGCGGTTCAAACGCCGCTTGAATGTCCGCGACCGCCGCCATATCGGGCTTCTCCTTAAATAACAGCGATACTATCAGCATTTGCGGACGGTCTAAAACGCGTTCGCTTGTGTTTTGGTCGAAAACTTTGTCGCTCATATCTTTCTCCTTTATTTAACATTATCGCCGCGTTAATCGCGGGTGCGCTTTCTTTTAAGCAAAATCGAAAAGACTGCGGTAAGCGCCAAAGAAACGCCGAATACGCTCACCATAATGATAAAGCCTTGAAGCCAATTGTCATAACTCTCAATATCAATGTCGCTTTCCGAAGTGCCCTCTATATCTTCATCAAGAGCCTGCGGGTCGGGGGCGTACATAATTCTAACCGTTGTGCCGATATATTTGTCGGGGTCGAGTAACGGCGGGAATATCGGTTTGCCGATACCGAAGCCCACAAAATCACCGTCGGAATATAAATACTTTTCCGCGTGAACCTTACCGTTGTAATCCGTAAAAGTTCCCAATACTTCGCCGCCCGAGAGGGAACTGATAAGCGTAATTTCCGCGTCGGTGACTATCCAATCGGCACGCAAAACACGCAACACCGTGTAATATACGGAACCGCCAAACGATATAACCGCGATTACTATGGCAATAACCAAAAAGGCTTTTAAAGTGCTTTTCGCTTTTTTAGCGTCTTTCATTGAACTGTCCTTTCTCGAATTGTAAGCGCGTTGGTATTACGATTACAGACAATAATTGTCAATTGTCAATTGTACATTGTCAATTATTTCGCGGGGTTTACGAATTCCCGCGCGTCATAGCAATACTTAACGCCCGAGATAACCGTCAGCAGAGCCGACAGATACAGCAAAATATCGCGGATAAACTGCGCCGTAACGCCTATCCAAAGCCCGAAGTCGTCGTTCAGAACGCCCAAAGCTATCGAAATCACGATAGCGCCCATTGTGACGGCGGTCTTCACTTTGCCCCACATATTCGCGGGTATCACCGCCTTTTTCTCGGAAGAAGCGGCTACTAACCGTATTCCCGACACCACGAACTCCCGCGCCAGAATGACGAAAACCACCCAAGCGCTCGTCCATTCAAGCTCTACGAAGCAGACGAGAGCCGCCATTACGAGTATCTTGTCGGCGAGCGGGTCGAGGAACTTCCCGAAATTCGTCACCATATTGTATTTCCGCGCTATCTTCCCGTCGAACAAGTCCGTGATACTCGCCAAAGCAAAAAGTATCAGCGCCCACAAAAAGCGGTACGGAATGGCTTCAACGCTCATAAACAGCACGAAAAAAGGCACTATTATCACGCGGAACATCGTCAGCTTATTCGCCAAATTCATTTAAAATCACCCCGGTTATTTGAATTTATAATCAAATATTTTCAGTCCGTTCACAAATTTCATCACCTGCGAATTATCCGCGCAGTACGGGTTGTCGCCGTATTCCGCAAGCCAAGCCAAGCGCGGCTCGCCGTTATCGTCGAGATATACGCCGTAAAGCGCGTCCTTGCCGTAATCCATCATGATCTCCCCGTAATCCTTGCGCGGCAAAGCGTTCCACTCCGCAAAATTCCCTGCGTTTCGGTGAATGGAGCCAATCACGTTCGCGGAAAGCGTTCCTCCCGATTCGCCGTTTTCCGCGATCCCAAGCAGACTTTCATACCAGCCCTCCTCGGAAAGCTCAACCCAGCCGTTAGGCTTCTCATCGTCATTAGTGTCATTGCTTTGCGAGTATTGATTTCCGTCACGATCAATCACGGTTATACTTTGATGTCTGCCCCATGCGTAATTTTCGTGGACTTTGATCATCATTATCTCCGGGAGCAGCGAAATGTCAACGGAACTCTCGCCCTTATCGCAGCCGGAAACAAATAAAGTAAGCAATATCGTCAACAAAACGATAAAAAGTCTTTTCATAGCTCTTCCTCCGTAATTACACCACTTCGCCGATCAAATTATTGTCAAGAACTTCGTTAAAGCGAACTTGTACAAATTCGCCAATAAACAGTTTTCTGTCCTCGGGCGCGGTAAAGTAGATCATTCCGTCTATCTCGGGCGCGAACATCGCCGAGCGCCCGAAATACAGTTCCGCGTAACGGTCGAAGCCCTCAACGACGACTTCCGCCTGCTCTCCGATCATCGCCTCGTACATTTCCGCGACGCGCGTGTCCTGCTGCTCCTCGAGAATTTCCTTGCGGTGTTCGCGGACTTCCTCGTCCACCTGATTGGGCATTGTAGCGGCGACCGTACCTTCTTCCTCGGAGTACGCGAAGCAACCCATACGCTCGAAGCGCATTTCTTGTGCAAATTCACCAAGAGCGTTGAACTGCTCCTCGGTCTCGCCCGGGAACCCCGTGATGAACGTCGTGCGAAGCGTTATCCCCGGGATTTTCTCACGAAGCTTTGCCACAAGCGCTTTCAGCGAACTTTCATCGCCGTGGCGGTTCATTTTTTTGAGTAGTCCGCCGTCGCAGTGCTGAAGCGGGATATCGAGATATTTCACAACCTTGTCTTGCTTTGCTATTGTATCTATCAATTCATCGGTTATCCGCTCGGGATAAGCGTACAAAATGCGTATCCATTTGAGTTTGTCAATTTTGCACAATTCGTTCAGCAATTTTGCCAACGACAGTTCGCCGTACAAATCTAAGCCATAACGCGTCGTGTCCTGTGCGATAACAACAAGCTCTTTAACGCCGTCCTCGGCGAGTTTCCGCGCTTCTTCGACTATGTTTTCAATAGGTCTGGAACGATATCTGCCGCGAATTTGCGGAATAGCGCAGTAGGTGCAGCAGTTATCGCAGCCGTCCGCGATACGGAGGTACGCGTAATGCGGCAGCGTGGAAATTATCCGCTTGCCCTCCATCGAGTGTTCCTCTTTTTTGCCGAAATAGCACAGCTGACCGTCGTGCTCTTTGGTCATTTCGCCGAAAATCTCCGCGATCTTTTCATACTTTGCAATGCCGACGATCGCGTCGACCTCGGGATATTCGCGCTCGAACTCTTCTCTGTAGCGCTCGCTCAAACAGCCCGTTACGACTATATACTTTATTGTGCCCTCGTTTTTCAGAGTTATCAATTCATTCAGCCACTCGATAGCTTCTTCTTTTGCGGCGGTTATGAAGCCGCAAGTGTTCAGCAAAACGATGTCCGACATTCCCGGTTCTTCAACAAACGCGTAACCCGCCTCGGCAAGCCGCGCCATCATCTGCTCCGCGTCAACTTGATTTTTAGCGCAGCCAAGCGAAACTACCGCTACTTTTACTCTACTCTCACTCATATTTCATCCTCGTTATATATTTCGTCAAATTCACCAAAGTCCTCGTTATTCTGCACATACGCGTTGATACACCGCTTTATAGCGCCGAAATCGTACCCGCGCCGCGCCAATGCCGCAATCGTTCTGCGGCGGTCGTCAAAATCTTGAACTTTCAGCGCGTATTTTTTCTCGATAAGCGACATCAATTCCTCGTCCAAATCGTCCTCTGAAATATCCGCGAGAACGTTCTCGACCAATTCGCGGTCAAGCCCGCGGTGCAGCATTTCAAGCCGCACACGGCGAACTCCCCAATGCTTGCGTCGTATCAGATATTCGGCAAGCTTCGGCGCGTACTCCTCGTCGTTTATGTAGCCAAGCCCCGCGACGTACTCCGCCGCTTCCTCGGCGACCTGTGCTCCGTAGGTTTTTGAGAGCTTTTGAACAAGCTCCGCACGGCACATCAGCCGCTCGCCGAGCAGATAAAGCGCGCGTTTCTTCGCCTTTCGCAAAACATCCGCGCCCTGTATATCCGAAAGCTCCTCCAACGTTAACCGCTGTCCCTTTTCAAGCTCAAAGCTCTCAATTATCGAACCGTTCACGTAAAATTTCCGCGCGCCGTCAAGCTCAATCTGCCAAGTGTCTCCCTTGTATTCGCAAAGCTCCGTTATCTCCATTACTCAATGTCCTCTGTCGAAAACTCGGAGAAATCCTCCTCGGGTTCTTCTTTTTTCTTGCCGCGTTTTTTGGGCTTTTCCTCCGCGGCGGCTTCAGTGGGCGCTTCCGCGACTTCCGCAGCTTCCGACGGCGCTTCGGAAGTCTCGTCGCCATGATCCTCGGGGATAAGGTCGGAATTCTTCGCGAAAACGTCGCGCACCTTTTGCTCAACTTCGTCGCAGATCTCCTTGTTATTCTGGAGAAATTCCTTTACCTTATCCTTGCCCTGACCTATCTTCATATCGTCGTAGCTGAACCACGAGCCGCTTTTCTTAATGATGTCGAACTCCACGGCGCAATCAATTATCTCGCCCAGTTTGGAAATTCCCTCGCCGAAGAGCATATCAAACTCGGCGGTCTTGAATGGCGGCGCGACCTTGTTCTTTACGACCTTGCACTTCACGCGGTTTCCTATAATTTCCGCGCCGTTTTTCAGCGGCTCGCCCTTGCGGACGTCGATACGCACGGACGCGTAGAATTTCAGCGCGCGTCCGCCGGGCGTAGTCTCGGGGTTGCCGTAAAGCACGCCTATTTTCTCGCGTATCTGGTTGATAAATATACAAATGCAGTTGGTCTTGCTGATCGCCGCCGTGAGCTTCCTCATAGCCTGCGACATCAAACGCGCCTGCACGCCGACATGCGCGTCGCCCATTTCACCGTCGATCTCGGCTCTGGTCGCCATTGCCGCAACGGAATCGAGAACCACGATATCGACCGCGCCCGAACGAACGAGCGTTTCGATTATCTCCAACGCCTGTTCACCCGTGTCGGGCTGAGATACCAACAAATCGTCGACGTTAACGCCGAGACGCTTCGCGTAAACGGGGTCGAGCGCGTGTTCAACGTCTATAAACGCCGCCGTGCCGCCCGCCTTTTGCGCTTCGGCTACGGAATGCAGCGCAAGCGTCGTTTTGCCCGAGCTTTCCGCGCCGTATATCTCGATAATTCTCCCCTTGGGAAGTCCGCCTATGCCAAGCGCAAGGTCGAGCATCAAAGAACCCGTTGACGTGTGTTCCACGTCCATTTTGCGGTTTGCGCCCATAAACATTATTGTGCCCTCGCCAAACTGCTTCTCAATTTGCGCGATCGCGGTTTGCAGAGCCTTTTTGCGTTCTTGCGGGTCGATCACCTTATCCGCGGACTTCGCGGGTGTCTTATCGCTTTTCTTTGTCATTGCCATTCTTATCTTACCTCCGAATTTGATTACAGTATTTTCCCCCGCAAACGCGGCGAAAAGGGTTATTTATATGCGTAAATTACTCTGTTCACGCCGCACATATCCTTTCGTATCTGCGGTTTCAAGCCGTTTTCGCGGAAAATTCCGCACACGTCCTCATCTTGGTTTATCCCTATTTCCACAGCCAGCATACCGCCGCTTTTAAGATTTTGGGGATATATTTTGAGAATACGCCTGTAAAAATCCAAACCGTCCGCGCCGCCGAATAACGCGCTTTGCGGCTCGAACTCCACCTCTTTTTGAAGTGAGCTCATATCGGCTTCGGTGAGGTACGGCGGATTTGACGTTATCAGGTCGAACTCGCCGCCGACGGCGTTTTCCGTTAATACATCGCCCAAAACCGCGTTTATCCGAACCTCGTTAAGCGCGGTGTTCTCTTTAAGGTAACAAAACGCTTCCTCGGACTTTTCAATGCAGGTGACATCAGCGCCGCAGAACTTCGCCAACGCTATCCCGATGCAACCGCTCCCCGCGCATAAATCGAGCGTTTTCCTCGTTTGCCGTCCTCTAAGGAACTCCTCGCAGACCTCGACCAGCGTTTCGGTGTCTTGGCGCGGGATAAGCACGCCTTTTCCCACCTTGAACGGCAGACCGCAAAACTCCCACTCGCCGAGAATGTACTGCAATGGCTCGCCCGACAGCCGCCGCTCGAGTTTTCCGAATATTTCCGCGGAAATCTCGTTTGATATCGGGCAATTCGGTTCGGTAACGAGCGTCAGCTTGTCAAATCCCTCGCTTTGCAGAAGCTGTTCCGCTTCAAACCGCGCATTTTCATTGCCGTTTTCTTCCAACTTTTGCCGCACGATCGCATAAACCGATTGAATTGTCAATTGTCTATTATACATTGTCAATTGCCATCACCAGTTATCGTCCTCGCCGTCCTTGGGCAGACAGGGCGTGACGGCGGCTATTGCGCACTCTATTTGAGAAGCGTCCGGTTCGCGGGTGGTGAGCCGCTGCATCCAAAGTCCGGGTGCGCTGAAAAACTTGGTCACGGGGTTGGAATATCTTCCCGCAAGCCGAATAAGCTCATAAGACAGCCCCACGACCACGGGCAGCAGCGGGAGCTTCAGTAAAACGCGCAGCAAAGCCGCCAGCGCCTTGTTTTCAATACCCCACCACTCCCCGGGATTTATCGGGACTATCGAATACACCAAAATGCTCACAAGCAGAGTTATAATGATAAAACTCGTGCCGCACCTCGGGTGAAAACGGCACATTGGCTTGATGTTATCAACGGTAAGCTCCTTGCCCGCCTCATAGCACGCTATTGTTTTGTGTTCCGCGCCGTGATATTCGTAAACGCGCTTCATCATCTTCATCTGCGCGATTATCGCCATATATACCACAAACAGTATCAGCTTCAAAACGCCCTCAAACGCGGATTTCCACGGCGAGATACCGCTGCCCGCCGCGCCCTCTATCAACCCGAAGAGCCAACTTGGCACAAAGAGGAACACCGCCATAAGCGCGACTATCATCACAAACGAGATCACGCCCGCGATAGCTTCCGCGCCTTTTTCGCTGACGTGCGCGTCCAGCCATTTATCCAGCTTGGACGGTTCTTCTCCGTCGTTGTCCTCTCCAATGCCGCTTATCTCCGCGGACTTGTTCATACAAGTATATCCCTCTTTAAGCGTCTGCACAAAATTAAAGCAGCCTCTTATAACGGGAGCTTTGTTGTACCACTTTTTTTCCTTAAGCTCCCATTCCTCGGTATATATTCCGCCGTCCTTTTGGCGGACTGCCATTGCGCCGACCGATACCCCTTTCATCATTACGCCCTCAATAAGCGCCTGTCCGCCTACCGTGGTCTTTTTGCCTGTATCCTTGGGTTTGTTTTTGCTCATCTGTACTTAGATCTCCTTAATTGTTCTTAAGCGGCAGAATGATCGTCACCGTCGTGCCTTTTCCAAGCTCGCTTTGAATGTCGAGCGTACCGCCGTGAAGCGTTATTATCTCGTCCGCTACCGCAAGCCCTATGCCCGAGCCGTGCTTTGTCTTATTCGCCTTGAAAAACTTCTGCTTCACCTTAGGCAAGTCCTCGGGAGCTATGCCCGCGCCCGTGTCGCTCACCGATATCGTCACCGCGCTGTCGCTCTTCTCGGCGACCACCTCAACGGAACCGCCCGGCTCGGTATATTTCAGCGCGTTATCTATAATATTTATGAAAACCTGCCGCAAACGGTTTTTGTCGCCCTCCACCGCGCACATAAACTCCGGCTCGTTGTAAGACAACAAAATGTTCTCCTTTTTTGCCTTGTCGTTGTAGATAAGTAAAGCGTCCTCAAGCTCCGCGATAACGTCAATTGTCGTAAACTGCATTGAAAAGTGTCCGCTTTGTATTCTCGAAAAATCCAACAGATCCTCGACCATCTGTTCAAGCCGCTTAGTCTCTCCCGTTATCACTTTCATTCCCTTGCGGAACGTCTCGGGGTCGTAACCGCCCTCAAGAGTTTCGCTCCAGCCCTTTATCGCGGTGAGCGGCGTGCGCAGCTCATGCGACACGGAGCTTATAAAATCGTTCTTTATCTGCTCGGAGTTTTTGATCTCGTCCGCCATTTCGTTCAACGCTTTCGACAACTGCCCTATTTCATCGCTGCTTGTAACGGCAATGCGCTCCGAAAAATCGCCCTTGGCAAGCTTCTTCGCCGTACCGCCGATCTTCGCGAGCGGCACGCAAATAGACTTCACGAAATACACTCCCACAAGCGCCACGATAAGCAGTATAAACGCGCTTAGCAAAAGCGTCGTGAACATTATCCCCGATATTTGATTGTCTATCATTTTAAGCGACGTCACAAAGCGCAGCGCGCTGTAATTGCTCCCGGAATTTTCGATTATCGTCGTCACCGCGAGGATGTTATCCCCGCCGTCCCGTCCCAGGTATACCCCCAAGCCGTTTTCGTCTTGAAGCGCACGCTCATAATCGGGCATAAAATATTCCCTGTCGGTTGAAAAACCGCTTGACGACAGCGCCACCTCGCCGTCCTTGTTTATTGACATAAGCTCCATCTGCTCTTTCTTGTCGAAGCTTTCCACGATATTTCGCACTTCGGAAGAAAAATTCACCGAAAGATCCTCATAAAGTCTCGAAAGTATCGTCTGAGAAGCATATGCCTCCGATACGACATAGCTTTCCGCAGATCCATAGTAATATCTCTTTGTGAAATAATACACGCAAATATTCGCGATGATAAGCAGCACCGCCGCCACAGATAATGTATTCACCATCCACCGAACGGAGATCGAGCGTCTGCCCAATCCGCGATGTTTCAAGGGTTTTATGTCATTTTCCATTTACTCTCAACCATTCCATTTATATCCAAATCCCCAAACCGTTTGTATATACTTCGGCGTTGAGGGGTCGTCCTCAATCTTCATACGCAGACGTCTGATATTGACGTCTATTACCTTGTCCTCGCCGACATAGCTTTCGCCCCAAATGTGCTTTAACAGCGAAGTTCTGTCCACGGGCGAGTTGCGGTTTTTCATCAAAAACTCCAAAATATGATATTCTATTTGAGTAAGATCAATGGGCTTGCCGCGGTTATAGATCATTCTGCTTTGATAATCCAGAGTGAACGGACCCGAGGAGAGCGTTTTCGGCTTCTCGCGGTGGGAACGGTTAATGCTGACGCGGCGGTAGATAGCGTCCACCCGAGCCACAAGCTCGGACGGCGAGAACGGCTTTGTTACATAATCGTCCGCGCCGATCATCAGGCAATTTACCTTATCCATCTCCTGCGACTTCGCCGAAAGCATTATAATGCCTATCTCGCTTGACTGTTCGCGTATCCAGCGGCACAGTGAAAAACCGTCCATTCCGGGCATCATAATATCCAGCAGCGCGATATCGAAATTACCGCCTTGCTTTCCGTATTCGTCAACAGCCTCCTCGCCGCTCGCAACGTCGGTAACGTCGTACCCCGCGCGCCGAAGATTGATTACCACAAAATCGCGTATTGAATTTTCGTCCTCAACCACCAATATTCTTTTCATTGTTTTTTACCTCTACATTAAAGCAGTTTGAAGCTGTCCTTCAGCTCGCTGTCGGTAAGCGCGAGCTTACGGTTTTTGATATTGCCCTTTGCCGTATAGTACAGCATTTCATCGCTCTCTCCGAGATACTGCATCCCCTTAGACGTTTCGTCCTCGTCCTTGTTGTTTTTCTCAACAGCGTGGATACGCATTATCTCGTTGTTTTTCGTGACTTTCAAGCCCGTTTTGGCGTTATAAGAAATAAATACGATGTCATTGTTGTTGAAATCCGCGACCGCCGTTACAACGCCCGTCCATCGGTTCGGAAACAGAAGCGCGAAACGATATTTTCCGGAAAAGTAGCTGTAAGCCTTTTGAGTAAAGTTGTCGTTTTGCACGGTATACCACTGCACGGCGCACAGCTGCTCGGGCTTTGTGAGCGTTTCGTAGCCCGGAAGCGGCGTTGTTGAGGGAATTTCCACAAACCCGTCGCCGTCTATATCAAAGCTGTATATCTCCGCCATATAGTCGTTAACCTGCCGCGAGATAATGCCCGCCGCGGTGTTGTTTCCCACGCTGTCGGGGCAAAACAGACGGCTTCCGTAGCAATAGAGCACGTCGGTGCCAGACTGTCCGCCGCCTTTTGAATAATCCAGAAAAAGCGCGGGCGTGTTTTTGTCGATATTACCCTTGGTAACTCTTATATAATCCGCCGCGCCGCCGTAAAGCGGGGTGTTCGATACAAGCTCCAGCTTATCGCCCGCTTCCGTGTACATAAGCGCCGAAGCCGTTTGAAGCTCCTTGCTGACATTGACGATAATAAGCTCGTTTTGCTTATCTTTGTTAAGATCGGCGATCTCCATACAGGAATAAGTGGACGCGAGAAGCTCCGAGGGCTTTTTTTCCTTGTATTTCAGCACGGAAAATGCCTTTTCCGTCTGATTAAGCAGTGTGAAGCTTAAAATAACGGTCGGCGACTCGGCTCCTGCCGCGCCCAGCTCCGCGAAAGTAATGCTGTCGATATCGTTTCCCGGGCAGGCGAGATCGTATGACGACTGCCATTTCCCGTCCGACTTGTCAAGAAATTTCAGCCGCAGCGCGCTCTCGCCCGAGCGGATGTCCTTGCTTTCGTAGAACACCAAAGCCTCCTCGCCCGGCTCGTTGTCGATATTTCGCACCACGAACGGAGAACGGTAATCGCCGCTTTTGGGATATTTCAATTTTACATTCTTGCCCACGCTGTTTATAAGCTCGTTGTATATCTCGTCCTGTTCGGCGGTAAGCTTTGGCGGCGACAGCAGGTTTTCCACCGAAGCCGTCAGCGAACAGCCGCACATCGAAAGGCACAAAAGGCAAATTACCGATTTCCCGACAAAATTTAACAGCCCTCTTTTTTTCACATTAACTCCTTAAACATCTTCGTCCGATTTGGCGGTTCTTCCCGCAAACAACACTACAAGAGCCACCGCAGTCAACGCTCCGAGCAGCAAATTCACCCAAGGGGAAAACACCATGTTATAAGCGTCAATGCCCTTTTGCGCTTGTTTAAATCTCTCCGCGGCAAAGCTTGTGTAAACTATGCGGCCGCTCACCGAAGACGGCGCGGTAAGTTTTGCTATCATCACGCCGAACGCGTTTGAAAGCGTGAGGGACGCCGTTAAAACTCCCCAAAAGCTCAGTGCTTTGCGTGTGCGCGGCGTTTCGTTTCCCGAAAGAAATCTCCCAAGCAGCACAAAGAACACCGCCATTCCGATAAGACTCATGCACTCAATGAGGTACTCGGGCACGGTAGTGATAGCCATTCGGTTCATAAAGCAGTAGATACCTCGGCAAATGCAGTACACTCCGATCAGCGAATAAGAATATCCCACGCCGGGCGTGAATTTCTTTTTGACAAGCGTCACAAACGCCAGCGCCACCTGCACCGCTCCGAAGATAAAGTCGGCGAACATCAAAAACTTGTTTGGCGTTATCGCGTCGATCTCCGTAATTCCCTCATACACCGCGAACACCCCGGCAAATATAGTCAAAAAACCTATAAGCGCGGTTCCCGCGCCCGAAATATCCGCCGCAGAGCGCTCCTTAATTCCGCTGTTTTCGTCAAGCCTTGCCGTAAAAACAGCAGCCGCCGACGCTATCACGATAACTCCGTAATAAAGCAGATTGCACAAAAGCTCGTCGCCGTGATATAAAAAGCCCGTATTCATATCAGTATGCGCCGAAATAACAAATACCCGCGCCGCCGTGCTTAACACCACGCCGAGCGCCAAAATCAAAAGCGTTAACTTGCTGTTTTTCTTCATTGTGTATCCCCTTATCCAATGTTCATACGCATTTGTAATTTTTACATACATATATATTATAGCACATCTTCCCAATTATTTCAATACCTTATTTGACATGATATGTGAATTTTTGGCGAAACTCAACCCCCCCGCTTTAAGCGGGGGGGAATAATTATTAAGGTCGTTTATCTATCGGTATGTACTCTTTATTAAGGTTAATTGCCTTATAAGCGGGGCGGATAATACGCTTGCCGTTTATCATCTCTTCCATACGGTGAGCGCACCAGCCCGCCATTCTCGCGCAGGCGAACAGCGCCGTGTACATCTCAACGGGGATACGCAGCATTTTGTAAACAAGCCCCGAATACATATCAACATTCGCGCATATATTTTTGATAGCTCCGCGTTCCTCGGCGAAAACCCAGGGAGTAAGCCGCTCTATGGAATTGAGAAGTTTGAACTCGCGCTCAAAATCCGTGCCGCGCGCCAAATTCATTGCGTTTTCTTTAAGGATTACGGCTCTCGGGTCGGACAGCGTATAAACCGCGTGTCCCATTCCGTAAATAAGCCCCGATCTGTCGCCTGCTTCCTTACGGAGAAGCTTTTTAAGGAACGCCGCGACCTCCTCGTCGTCCTCCCAATCCTTGACGCCCACCTTTACGAAATCGAGCATCTGCATGACCTTGATATTCGCGCCGCCGTGACGAGGTCCTTTCAGCGAACCTATCGCCGCCGCGTATGCGGAATAAGCGTCCGTGCCCGAGCTTGACACCGTGCGGCAAGTGAACGTTGAGTTGTTGCCGCCGCCGTGCTCGGCGTGGAGCATAAGGCACAAGTCAAGAAGCTTCGCTTCCTCGGGTGTATAAGCGCGGTCATCGCGCAAGGTGGACAAAATACTCTCGGCAAGGCTTTCGTCCTTGTTTATCTGGTGCATTACCATGGTGTCGTTGTTATAGAAGCGGCGCAGCGCCTGATAAGAATCCACCATTATCGCGGGCAGCTTTGAAATAACCGAGATAGCCTTAAGCATCTCGCTTTCAACGGACTTATTCTCCGGGTCGCTGTCGTAGCTGTACAAGGTCAGCACTGCCTGCTGCATTTTATTCATAATATTCGGCGAAGGGTTGCGCATTATCACGTCCTCGCTGAAATATCTCGGCAACTCGCGGTACTCGGCGATAAGCCGCGCAAAGTTCGTAAGCTCGGTCTCGTTCGGCAATACTCCGAAAAGCAGAAGATACGCAACCTCCTCGTAACCGTAGCGGCGGTCGTTCAACGCTCCGCTGACCAAATCGCGGATATTGTAGCCGCGGTAGATAAGCTCGCCGTCGATAGGCTGCTTGTCGCCCTCGCTGATAACATATCCGTGAACGCAGCACACGTTCGTGATTCCCGCGACTACGCCCGAGCCGTCTGCGTTTCTCAAACCGCGCTTTACGCCGAATTTGCTGTAAAGTTCTCTGTCGATAACGCTGTTTTTAGTGAAGTCCTCGCACATGTGACGAAGTTTGTCGGTTGATTTCAGTTGTTCCAGTTTATCGATTTTGTCCATAAAATTACACGCCCTTTATTTATATTTGACAGTTGCATAATTTCCGCTGTGCAAATTTATCTGTCACGATTATTTCTTTTTACACTATTATACACCATATTTTCCGTAAAGTCAAGAGGGCGAGTGAATTTTCTCAAATAACGCATTGCAAAATACACAAAGTGAGTAATATCTGTGTAAAGGAGTTAAAATGCCAAAAAAAATTACAATGGTTTCCGCAGCGGCACTGGTTTTGCTTATCGCCGTGATCATGATAACCGTGAAGCTTACCGCCAATAAACCGTCCGACGTTCCCGAAAGTATAAGCGTTTATGACAGCGCGGCGGGCGTTATTTACACGCCGTCCTACGAGAACTTTCTCGCGGGGTGCGTTGAGGGCTTGCTGCCAAGCGGCGCTGAATTTGAGCCTGAAGCCTTGAACGCCGTGGCGGTCGCCGAAAACACGCGCGTCAAATATTTACTGAACATAAAAAGCGGCTTTGAAAACCTCGGCGCGGATCTGTCGGTAAACGAGGACGTTCCTTACACTCCCGAAGCTCCGAGCGCAAAAGCACTCGCGGCGGCGAAATACGCTTTGCGGCATTCGCTCAGCTTTGGCGGAGAACCGTTCAACGCGCCTATATGCAGGATATCCTCGGGGCGCACGGACGAATGCCCGCCATACTCGCCGTCCGTAGGCTTGCCGTGCGACGAAAAGGCGGACGGATTTGCGGGCAGCGCCGCGTTCACTCCCGAAGAAGTCCGCGCAGCTTTGGGCGGCGGCAATCTATCCTACAACTGCTCGGAATGGCTTAAAGATCCCGTTTACAGCGATAACGGGGCGCTTCTGTTCATAACATTCGACGGGAAGAACATAAGCGGCGAAGAGTTTAAAAAAGCGTTCAATTTGCGAAGCACCGCGATATCCGTGCAATTCTCCGCGGACAAATTCATTTTCACTACTAAAGGTCTCGGAACCAACAAGGGTTTGAGCATAAGCGCCGCGAATTATCTCGCCCAAAAAGGAAAAACAGCCGAGGAGATACTGAACGTTTTCTACCCCGACTGTGAATTTAAGGCTGTTAAATAATTACCATTCCATGTCCGCAATGTCGCTTTTAAGCAGCATGGACGTCATATTCGACAGGAACTCCGCCGCGCTTGAAATGCCGAAATTATCGAGCCTAAACATAAACAGCGCCGCGCCGAAAAGCAGCGAACGCATATATTCTTCCCAACCCGAAAAACTCTTTTTCGCCTGCCCCGACAGCGCGTCGAGACCCGTCATATAGTCGGTGTTCGAGAGAATACCGCATTTGTAAGCGTGCCGCGCGAAGCCTATTTTCTCGCCAAGATCCCACGCCATAACGCCGCCCTCGGGCAAGTACTCGGCGAACCGCTTTATGAACGACACGGCGTTTTGAAACGCGTCCGCGCCGTTCTCGTCAAGCTCGGACACGTCGAAGTTCGGCTTGCCGTTAAGGTAAGCTGTAACGTCGTTCGCCATTGAAGAAATATTGCATTTAGGGTCGTTCTGGATAAACTTGAAAAAGCTGTCTACGTCCGTAACGCCGAAATCTTCAAGCCACTCGCGAACCTTAACGCTGTCCGCGTCGTCGTATTTGGAAAACACGTCGTCGAGACCTATTACGCTGTCGAAGCCCGGAACTTTGCGAATTGCGGGAAAAAAGCCGAGATACAGCGCGAACTGTTCATCGGAGAGCGCTTTCTTTTCTGTGCTTTCCCCGCAGCGCTTTTTAACGTCCTTGTCGACAGCCGCGCAAAGCTCACCGAATTGGTTCAGCTCCTTTTCAATCTGCTTGTCCGCGTCGGCTATGGGAATATTCACCTCGATTGCCTTAGCGTAATCGGGGTCGAGCTTTTCCACGTCCTTAAAAAACTTCCGCGCCGCAAAAATATGATCGGCACAGGAACAGGTCATCGCGCGCATTATGCTGTATCTGGCAAGCTGCTGTGGAGTTTCACAAAGCTCGTCCGCGCCGTAAAGTTCATCGTTGGCTTTCTGGAACTCATTAGTCCTTATGTAAGCGTCTGTGAGCGCCAGACGCTGTCCAAGAGTGCGCTTTTCACGCGGGATAATCTCAAGCTCCGATATTGTTTTGGTGTAATTTTCGTTTTCCATAATTCCCCCACATCAGTTTACGTCATATAATAATTGACAGTATACGGTAACCATCTAAATATATTATAGCATATCTGTCAAAAAAAAGCAAGGGAATTTACTTATTTGCACGCTATTTCAGCGTAATGTTCTCCGCAAGCCGCGAGAAAATATCCGCGATAAACTTCGGAGTATTCGGCAGCCGAGACATTATTGCCGCCCTGAATTCCTCCGCTGAAACCGCTCCGCGGAACGTTATCTCTCCGCTCACCCTTTTTCCGAGCGCGATCACGCCATTAGCCGTGCCGCCTATTGCTATATCGCCGCGAGCATAACCGCCAAACGCATACTTGCCTATTGACGCGCCGCCGAAAGTCAGCCATCCGACCGCCACTCCACCCAACGCATACAAGCCCACAGCAACGCCGCCCAATGCAAACACTCCAGCCGCGATCATTCCAATAGCGGCAATGCCCGCCGCCAGCATTCCACAAGCCAAAACGCCGAGAGAAAGCAGCCCCACCGAAACGCCGCCCATTGACAGCACCCCGATCGAAATTACGCCGCGGGCGCGTATTCCGATAGCCACAAAGCCTTTCGCAACGCCGTGCCTCGTAATATGAACAAGCGGCATACCCCACAGCGTCTTTTTGCTTTTGTACTCGCCGTTTATAAAACGCCGTTTGCATTCGGTTTTCGGCAAACCGTCGGACGAATTGGGCTTCTCCTCGTTGAGCGCCGCGCCGCCCTTGATTAGCTCGTCTGTCGTTATTCCGAAAAGCTCACTCATCGCGGCGAGTTTTTCCATTTCGGGAGTTGTCAATCCCAGCTCCCACTTCGACACCGTCTGCCGCGTCACTCCCAGACGCTCTCCAAGTTCCTCCTGCGACCAGCCGCGCGATTTGCGCAGCTCCATCATCTTATTGGCAAAATCCATAATTCTTTCTCCTCAATAGATTTTATCGAAAGTCTTTCGTTACTTAAATTGTAACACATCCGCCCGAAAATGTCTACCAATTTCCGTTTGAACTTTGTCAACCAAAGTTAACATTGGCTTTGCAATGCGGTTTTTATAACAAAAAACAACGAGAATAGATCCTCGCTGTTTTTTTGCGGTCAGCCCATATTCAAAAGATATACTCCGCCGAGCATTGAAAGAATTCCCGCGATCACGGCAAAGCCGAAGAAAAACTTTGTTGCCGCGGTTACGGTGCCTATCGTTCGGAAATTCACAAAAAGCGCGCACGAGAAGATCAAAAATCCAACGCCCACAGCTATTCGCCACAGATAGTTAACTTGATAAATCGTGTCAAGATAGTATTCTCCGTCAAGTTCTATACCCGTCTCGGCAAGCTGCCGAACCGCCGCGCTGAGTTCCGGCGTAGCCTTAAGACGCTTCACCTTTCCCGTAACGCACAAACATAGCCGAGAAACGTGCCGAAAACCCTCGCCGTCCAATCCGTCGCCGAAGCTCCCGTTAAGCCGCGCGAGATACGCCCTGCCGTCCGAACTCATAAACGCGTAGTAATACTCGTGAACCGCGGGAATGAAATTCACCTTGTGCTCCGTCTCGTAAACGCAGGGCGTTATACTAATACCCGACAGAAAATAGACAATCTTTGCGGTCTGATTTTTGCAATACTGCGTTGTCGTCCTCGCAAGGCGTCAGCCTTGCTTCGTCCTCCGCCTTGTCTTGCAAAAATCATCCTCGCAAATCTTTGTCTATTTTCAATCGGGAATTAGTATTAAATACTCGGTTTCAACGGTAATTCGTTCGCCGATGTCCGCTGAAAAAAAGCCGCACTCGCGCTTTGGCTGTAAAAGCCCCGTGGCGCTCGATATAACGCAAAACAATCCCGCCGCGAAAACTATCATTGACGCGGCGACAGCAGTTTTTCGTTTCATAATTCACCCCATAATAATTAAATAGCCGCAGACAAGAGCCGCTCCCGCGCCGATTATCGCAGAGAATACGCAGTATATCTTCACCGCGTCGCCGAGCGGACGTTTCCGGAAGCCCAGCATAGCGAACGCTCCCGCGGCGAACAGAAAGCCAAGCCCCGCGCCGAACCTTAACAGGCTGTTCAGCAGGTAAAGGGTGTCGAGGTAACGTCCGTTTATTACGGTAACGCCCGCAAGCTCAAGTTCGCGCAGAGCGTCGGAAAGCTCGGGGCAGTCTTTTAGCGGTTTCACCTTACCCGCGGCGTAAACGCTGCCCTTTTCAATGAACGCGCCGGCGGCGATATTGTCAAAATTTTTCGTAGACCGAACAAAATAACCCTCGTTTGCCGTGTTGTAAAGTATGTAGTAATACTCTTTCGCGACGGTGATAAAGCCAAGCTTATGCTCGTGAGTATACGCATACGAAAGCCCCTCAGAGTTCTCATCGATACATTCGCCGAACTCAGCCGCGGCTATCTCGTGATTTAAGGGCTTTTCGACGATCCCCGCCATACCCGCCGCAATGCAAGTTGTCCCGATTACTGCAAAAATAATTAGTAAAATGATTGGTACGACCTTTGTTTTCATGTATTTTGTTCCTCTTTAGCGCTGAACTCATTGTTCTCCATTATATAAGAAAGCGTCATAAGACTGTCGGTGAGGTGAACATTTTCCACAGCCGCTTCGGGAAAATCGCCTTGAATGTCGTAATGCGAGAAGTTCCAAAACGCGCGGACGTTGTGCTCCACAAGCAGCTTGACCGCTTCCTTTGCGCCCTCTCTAGGAATGCACAACACCGCCATATCGGGCTTTTTTTCACGGCAGAAATCGCCAAGAGCGTTGGTGGAACATATTTTCAAACCCGCGATATCCAGTCCCAAAAGCGCCCTGTCGCGGTCAAAAATGCCAATAAGCTCACAGCCGTACTGCGCGAAATCAATATGCGCCGCGATAGCCCGCCCGAGATTGCCAGCGCCGATAAGTATCACTTTGCGCTTGCCATCAAGGTGGAGTATGGCTCCTATTTCCGCGCGAAGCTCCGCGACGTTGTAGCCGTAGCCCTGCTGACCGAAGCCGCCGAAGCAGTTCAAGTCCTGCCGTATCTGCGAAGCCGTAGAGCGCATACGCTCGGCAAGCTGTCCCGAGGATATTTTTTCAACGCCCTCGCTTAAAAGCTCCTCCAGAAAACGGTAATAACGCGGCAGTCTGCGGATAACCGATTTTGATATGTTTTTTTCCATAATTCCCCGCTCCAATTATATAAAATTCTCTCCCCGTGCGGAGAGAGAAAATTTTATTCTGCCCTCGCCATTGAGGTATCAGCCCATAAGTTTTGCAAGCCTGTTATTTATCTCGTTGAGGAAAGTTTCTGTGTCAACTACGCGCTTGTTTTCAAGCTTGGACAGCGTAGAGAGGTTCTTATCCATAATGCCGTCCTCCATTGTCTGAATGGAAGCCTTTTCCAATTTATCCGCGTAATCGCAAAGTTCTGGAATGTTGTCGAGTTCGCCGCGTTTTCTCAAAGCGCCGCTCCACGCGAAAATTGTCGCTATGGGGTTGGTGGAAGTTTTCTCGCCCTTTAAGTAGTTATAATAGTGGCGCGTTACGGTGCCGTGCGCCGCTTCATACTCGTATTTTCCGTCGGGCGACACAAGAACGCTCGTCATAAGTCCGAGAGAGCCGAACGCCGTCGCGAGCATATCCGACATAACGTCGCCGTCGTAGTTCTTGCAAGCCCAGATAAAGCCGCCCTCGCTACGGATAACGCGGGCAACAACGTCGTCGATAAGCGTGTAGAAATACTCGATACCCGCCGCCGCGAATTTATCCTTGTATTCGTTCTCGTAAATCTCCGCGAAAATATCCTTAAATCTGTGGTCGTAGACCTTGGAGATAGTGTCCTTTGAAGCGAACCACAATGTTTCCTTAGCGTCGAGAGCGTAGTTAAAGCACGCCCGCGCGAAGCTTGCTATGGACTTATCGAGATTGTGAACGCCCTGAACGATACCGTCCGAGTTCTTGAAATCCTGAATTAAAGCGCGGGTCTCCTTGCCGTTCTTATCGGTAACGACAAGCTCCGCCTTGGAGCCTTGCTCCACGCGCATTTCGGTATTCTTGTAAATATCTCCGTAAGCGTGACGGGCAATGGTTATCGGCTTAGTCCACGTGGGAATGTACGGCGTAATGCCCTTGACGAGAATGGGTTTTCTGAACACCGTGCCGTCCATAATCGCTCTGATAGTGCCGTTGGGCGACTTCCACATTTCCTTGAGTTTGTACTCCTCAACACGCTGAGCGTTCGGAGTGATAGTCGCGCACTTTACCGCAACACCGTATTTCAAAGCCGCGTTCGCACTGTCTACGGTGACTTGGTCGTCGGTCTCGTTACGGTGAACCAAACCGAGGTCGTAGTAGTCGCTCTTTAAGTCTATGTACGGCAAAATCAAGATGTCCTTTATCCATTTCCAGATAACGCGTGTCATCTCGTCGCCGTCCATTTCAACGATTGGGGTTTTCATTTGAATTTTTGACATAGCTGTTTCCTTTCTTTTTCGCTTATGTTACGGAATTGCGAAGATTATCTCCGCAGAGCCGTCCGTGTATTTGTTTATCGCCCTTTCAAAGGCGGGCAAGACCTTTTCCCGCTTGTTTCCGAACGCTCCGCACCCGAACGCGCCGAGTATCATTACATCGGGCTTTTCGGACTGCATAAGCGACACTATTTTTTGTATTCTGGATTCCATTGTTTCATTGGCAATGATCGTTTGCCACGGCGGAACACCGTGACGGTTTACCGCGGGAGATGTAACAAAATTCGCGTAAACCGTTTCTTCAAGCCGCATACCGTCCTCGGTTCTGATTACGGGAACGTTCTCGGAGAGTATCATACCGTCGGTATAAAGCGCGGAAACACGCTTGCGGTTGTTCGCGTAAAACGCTTTTACATCACGTATCGCGTAATAGAGCAGCGAAGCTCTGCAAAGCGATTCTTCCTGCGCGTTCCCGCCGAGAGTATACGCGCCGCCCGCGTGGTGAGCGTTCGCGAAATTCAGCGCGATAACGTTTTTTCCGCTGTTTTGCAGTATACATTCGATTGTAGTCAATTGTTGTATGTTATCGGACAAAACAAACTCGTCTTTTCGTTTGAGCGGCACGGGCTGAAAATCCTCTATAAAGCGGCTTTTCATAACCCATTCGCCCTCGGCAAAAATTCGGTCGTTCTCCGATTTAATTCGTAAATATTCCGCCGTACTCACGCCAAAACCTTGCCCATAATTTCCACGAATTTCGGCTCGTCCTTTTTCTTGAACGCCAGCTCATAGCCGTAAACGGTTATCTGCTCGCGAGCGTCTCCGCATACGACAGGCGTTTTCAGATCCAGCTGAACAAAATGCTCTTTCATAAGCCCCTTGCCGCGGTCGACGACTTGACAGCCCGTGATGTCGTTCGCAATATCGGCAGTCCAAATGCCCTTGCCGTTGTCGAGTATAATGCGGCTGTTCGTCATTGTGACTTTGGTGTCGTAACCCAGAGCGCGACCCGTTTCCGTGCCGAAAATTACTCCCTTAGCTATGAAAACGACCTTTTCGCCCTCGCCGAGCGGTACTTTAAACTTGTTTTTCTCCTCGGGCAGAGAATTTAAGTAATCAAGATTCATTATTCCCTCCGTGCATAGAGAGAAAGCCGTCCGTGGTAGTGTTAAACAGTTCCTCGTTAAAATCGAGCCGCATTAGCTTGTCGCCCTGTGCTGCGAAATAAGCGGTCGTCTTGTCGGTGATTATCTTGAAAAGCGCTTCCAAGCCGTGCCCGTCAATATCGAACAGATAACCGAATTCGCATTTTGTTCCCGCGAGTTCGCCGTAATCCACGCCCGCTTCGAGAATGCTCATCGCTGTGTCGGCAAGGTTCATTTTGAGGTCGCGATTATCTATCTCGTTGCGCTCTTGGGGAGCGTCCTGTTTTTTCTTTTTGCCAAACAATCCCATAGTTTATGTTCCTTTCCGAAAGCCGAATAAACCGACAACTTCGTCACATCGCCATGATCCACGGAAGCGGCAGAGCGCCCAGTTCCTCATAAGTGAGTATCGTCAACGGATAGCTGTCGCTGTCAATGTCAATATAGCACAACGCCGCTTTTTTATCAAGCGCACCGTTCCAAGCCTTGTCAACGGCAGCGTTTATCTCCTTGCCCCAGCCCTCGACATCGCCGTCCTCGTCAAGTTTCAAGGTCTGCACAGCGTCCTTGATAAGCGAATAATTCTTGAGCTGCTCCAGACCCCATAGAAAATCTTCAAGCCCGCATTTGTAATCGAACTCGAACGCGAAGTTATGCTCTTCAAGCATATCCAGCATAGCGAGAAACAGAAATTCATCGGAATCCAAATCCTCAAAGCTGTCCGGGTCGTCAAGCTCTATAAAGCGCTCCGAAAAGCGCTCCGCATATTGCTTTATGTACTTTACTGGCTCTCTCAGCGCGAACTCCACGCGCTCCATAACCTCGGGGGCGTTCCCCGAAATGATTTTCGCCGTTTCGAGAATATCGTCGCTGTCGCCGTATTCGTAATCCTCGAAAATCTCTTTCAAAGGGTCTTTTTTGAACAATCCCATAATTTACCTTTCCGCGTCAAACTGTCAAGAGTAAACTTTACACTGTCAACTGTCATCACCCGTTGTGCTTTGTGAAATTAAGCAGACCGCCCGCGAGCATCATACCCTTGCCGCGCTCGGAAAGCTCGCACTTCACCTCAAAGCTGAAGCCTTTGGTCTCGTTCTCGACGATAATCTTGCCGTCAGTTTCAACGATATGACGGATATCCGCGATTTTCAGCTTGTCGCCTTGGTCGATTTTGTCATAGTCCGCTTCGTTTACGAACTCCAGCGGCAGAATGCCGTTGTTGATGAGGTTCTGGCGGTGAATACGAGCGAAGCTCTTGCAGATTATCGCCTTAACGCCGAGATACAGGGGAGCGAGAGCCGCGTGCTCTCTCGAAGAGCCTTGACCGTAGTTCACGCCGCCGACAATTATGGAAGTTCCCGCTTCTTTCGCTCTCTTGGGGAATGTCTCGTCGCATACCGCAAAGCAGTGTTCCGAGATAGCGGGAATGTTCGAGCGGAGCGGGAGAATTTTCGCGCCCGCGGGCATAATGTGGTCGGTGGTGATGTTGTCGCCGACTTTGAGCGTAACTCCGCTCTCGATATCCTCCGCGAGGGGCTTGTTTATCGGGAACGGCTTGATGTTCGGCCCGCGCAAGATCTCCACATTGGGAGCGTCCTCGGGCGAAGCGGGAGGAGTTATCATATTGTCGTTGATAAGGAACTTCTCGGGCATTACGTAAGGCGGCATTTCGCCTACAGTTCTCGGGTCGGTAAACACGCCCGTAATCGCGGAGATCGCCGCGGTCTCGGGAGAAACAAGGTAAATTTGTCCGTCCTTGGTGCCGCTTCTTCCCTCGAAGTTGCGGTTGAACGTTCTGAGCGAAATGCCCTTGCTGTTCGGCGACTGACCCATACCGATACAAGGACCGCACGCGCACTCCAGAACTCTCGCGCCCGCGTCAATCAAAATCGACAACTCGCCGCCGTCCGCAAGCATATTAAACACCTGTTTCGAGCCGCAAGCGATAGCCAACGAAACGTCCGGGTGAACGGTCTTGCCTTTAAGTATGTGTGCAACTTTGCGCAGATCCTGTAAGGAGCTGTTCGTGCACGAGCCTATGCAGACTTGATCTATCTTAATTTTGCCTATTTCCTCGACTGTCTTAACGTTGTCGGGGGAGTGAGGGCACGCCGCCAACGGCACAAGTTCGCTCAAATTGATGTCTACTTCCTCGTCGTAAACGGCGTCCGCATCCGCGGAAAGCTCAACGTAATCTTTCTCTCTGCCTTGCGCTTTAAGAAATTTAAGAGTTGTCTCGTCGGACGGGAAAATCGACGTTGTAGCGCCAAGCTCCGCGCCCATATTCGTGATAGTCGCGCGCTCGGGCACGGACAGACTCTTCACGCCCTCGCCCGTGTACTCCATAACCTTACCCACGCCGCCTTTAACGGTAAGACGGCGCAGAACCTCTAAAATAACGTCCTTTGCGCTTACCCAGTCGTTCAGCTTGCCCGTGAGGTTAATCTTGACTACTTTCGGCATTGTGATGTAATAAGCGCCGCCGCCCATAGCCACGGCTACGTCAAGACCGCCCGCGCCCATTGCGAGCATACCGATACCGCCGCCCGTGGGGGTGTGCGAATCCGAGCCGATAAGCGTTTTGCCCGGCTTTCCGAACCGCTCCAAATGCACTTGGTGACAAATTCCGTTGCCGGGGCGCGAGAACCAAATGCCGTGCTTTTTCGCCACCGAGCCTATAAAGCGGTGGTCGTCGGCGTTCTCAAAGCCGCTCTGCAAAGTATTGTGGTCTATGTACGCTACCGAACGCTCCGTTTTTACGCGGTCCACACCCATAGCCTCAAACTGCAGGTAAGCCATAGTGCCCGTTGCATCCTGCGTCAGCGTTTGGTCGATACGAAGCCCTATCTCCGTACCTTTCGTCATTTCGCCGTCCACAATATGCGCCTTGATTATCTTTTCTGTAAGTGTAAGTCCCATAGTCGTTCTCCTTCATTTAAATTAATTTGCAAACCGCTTATTTGAATAAATTTGCAAACCGCTCACTTCGTTCGCCAGCCGAGAGACATTGCTTGCGTTCCACTTACGCTCCACTACGGCAATATCTCTCGCTTTTGCAAATTTTATGCACCGCCCAACAGTAACGGTCAACTAAATATATTATACACCATATCTTGCGGCTTGTCAAGAATTTCACAAAAAAAGTTACATTTTCGCAAAATTTCTCTTAAAACCGTTAAAATTAAGATTTTTTATACCAAGTTCGTTAAGAATGTAACAAAAAATCTCACCGCAGCTTTCATACGATGAGATAATCTATTATGCAATATCAATCCGCGCTCTTGACGATAAACAGCGTATGTGCGATTGGTATCGCGGTAACTATAAAGTCTCCGAAAGTCGTAGTTTTTCCGGCAAATGACGCGATCAAAGAAGCAATCGCCAAAAGACAGGAAAGTGCGCCCCATATCAAAGCGCTTTTCTTGTTGTCAACAAGAGCGCTAAGCCCTGTCAGCCCGAAACACGCCACTGTGAACAAAATCAAGAAAACATTTCCGATAAAGCCCATCACGCCGCCTCTCGCGATCAATCCAAACAAAGCGTAACCGAAAAAGAACGAACGCCTGCCCACAGTCAGCGCGACAATTCCGACTATCACCGCCATTACCGCCATAAGCAAGCACAACACCGACGTTACTTTATATGCTTTTTTCATTCGACATCACCTCTCGTTTTTACTTCCGACGGCTCACAATTAACCCGCAGAATTTTCGCTGTAAATCTACCGCGTTTTCTATATTATAACATTTTTTCAATACCAATGATATACCCAATCAACTTTTAGCGTTTTCGCTGTAAGTTTATTGCGCTTTTCATATTATAACATATTTTCACGGAAATGTCAAGAGCAAGCTCAAAGACCCGCCGCACGCGCTCCGTAAGCCGCCTGACCCGCAGTGAAACCCTCGAACTCCAGCTGCTCGATAAGTTCCGTGCGCGAGAACGAGCTGTATTTCAGGTATTCTTCCGCTTTTTTCGCAGCCTGTTCGTTCCAGTCCGCGCCGCAGGAATCCACCGCCGCCACAGCGTCGGCGTGAGAAAAGCCCTCGAACTCCAGCTGCTCCACCAAACCGCTGTACGAAAACGCCGAGTATTTCAGATACTCCTCGGCTTTTTTGCCCGCCTGACTTGACGAATCAAGCCCCGCGTTATCCACGCCGTAGACCGCCTGTTCGTGAGTGAATTTTTCAAATTCAAGCTGTTCTATCAAACCATCTCGCGAAAAAGATTGCGTCTTCAAATATTCTTTGGCTTTTTTTACCGCCTGTTCTTTCCAATCCGCGCCGCAATTGTCCGCTCCGTATGCCGCGTCCTCTGCGGAAAATCCCTCAAATTTCAACTGTTCAACCAAACCGTCGTGCGAAAACGAAGTGAACTTCAAATAATCGCGTGCCTTGCTGACCGCGTTCCTCTGCGACAAACTGCCGACCTCCGAATTTTCCGACGTTTCATCGGGCACAGAAATTTCAACGTATTTATCGCTTTGAGATAGTGCGGGCAAGCTCTCGGCTTTTGACTGCTCGGTCGAAACCGCCGAGACTGTTGACGAAGTTTTCGCGGAACTCGACGACTGATTTGACGCGGCGCTTGATGTTGAATTTGTCGACGTGCTAACCATTGGGCTTGCCGCTGAACTTGCCGACGACGCGCCGGAACCGTCGGAGACGGGCGAAGATATTTCGCCGCAGCCCGTTAAAGCCAATACGCACAGGGCGCATACCGCCGTTGATATCATTTTTGTTTTCATAAAATTACCTCCATTTTTTTATTGTGTAAGTATATTATACGCTTTAAAAACTTCGCCGTCAAGGGTTATCTGTGCCAAAATTGACACAGTAAAAATCCGCGCGGAAAACGCGGACTTTTATTGATACGGGTTTTTCAATATTCCTTATTTCGCTTTAAAAGCCAACGAATGTACGCGAACGTTTTGTCCTCACCCTTTTCAACGAGCATTCGCAGCAGCTTCTCCAAGAGCCGCGAGGTCTCGGGATGTATCTTGCGCATTTTTTTACCCTTTAGAAAGTATTCGAGCGGACAACTGTCGGTATAATTTTCACCCTTATATATTTTACTTGCGGCTAATCGGTCGCAGAACATCTCGACAACATACCGCAAAGGCATTTTTACGGGCGACATCACGCGCGTTACGGGGTCGTAATCCGTCCAGTACTCGAAATGGTGGCGGTTTCTTCCCTTGTGGTGCATCCACGCCTTGGAGTAGCCGTACTTTTCGCGCTCACCCTCGTTCGGAGAGCGCGTTCCCGTGCAGAACTCCGCTCCCGGCAAAAACTCCTCCGGAGTGTACTTCGACAGGTCGTGAAAAAGTCCTTGAAACAAAATCCCCGCTTTCGCGCAATTCTCTATAACCTTGTGGCGGTGCTTCGTTATGGTCTTGAAATGCAAAATCGCGCCTTGCAGTCGGCGCTCGTCCTTTATCGACATTTTCTCCGTCCCCTTTTCAAATTTCTACCATTCTATTATAGCGCTTTTTTGGCTCAATGTCAATAGAAAACGCCGCGTGAATTTCACCGCGCGGCATTTTTTATAATATTCCGTAAACCGACTTTCTGCGGTTTATCGCGATAGTTCCGCTTTAGTCAAACACTCGCGTGCCCCCGATACATTCCGTTGAACACGGGTCTTAATTTCTTATACAGAACCACGGAGAAAATTCCCGCGACAAGCCCTTTAACGAGTGTGAACGGCACATTAAAGATAAGCAGACACTGCGGCAAGGTTTCAACGCTCGGCAAAATTGCCTTGTACATTCCGATAATGCCCTCCATAGGCGTTTTAAACACCTGCGCGTAGATTGGATACATAATGAAATAATTCGCGGGAAAACTTATCGCCGCCATAGCCGCCGCTCCCAAAAGCGAACCGACCGCCGCGCGTTTAACGCTGCCGTTTTTGTGAGCCATAAGACCCGCGGGAAGCACCAGCGCCACACTTAAAACAAGGTTTTGCAACTCGCCCACGCACCCCGTGGAGCTTGTAAGGCAGCCCCACACATTCTTGATAACGCACACGAACACTCCCGAAATAGGTCCCATTGTAAGAGAAGCCAACATCGCGGGCACGTCCGAGAAATCGAACTTGATAAACCCGGGCATTACGGGAAGTCTAAACTTCAAGAACTCCGCCAGCACGATTGAGATAGCTCCCATAAGCGCCGTAAACACCAGCCGTCTTACATCAAATTTTCTTGTTGTTTTGATGTTTTCCATTGTGAAAATTCCCTTTCCTCGGGGGGAAATCGGAAAGCCCCCTCCGACCGCTTGACGCGGTTACAAAGGGGGCGTACAAATATTCTCATATTTGCTCTCTGATTCTTTCATCCGGACTGTACCGTCGGTATCGGAATTGCACCGATTCAACCTAAAAAGGCTCGCGGACTCTCACCGCCGGTGGGGAATTTCACCCCGCCCCGAAACAGATTTTGTTGTTACGATATTATTATATTACTTTTCTTCCGATTTGTCAATATCTTTTTCGGAATTATTAGTTTTTTTTCCATTATGCTTCTCGACGTGTATTCGGTAAAAGTTCGGATAGCCGTCCATAGCCCGCATAACGGCGCGGTTTTTCAGAATAAAAACGGTAAATACGATATTCACGCCGACAAGCATAAAATACCGCGCATCGGAAAAAATCAGCAGCGCCGAAGCCGCAGTCACGGCAACAGGCACGCGCTTCCACAGCCCGAATATGATAAACGCGACGATAAACACGATAGCGCACGCGTTTTCAAACCATATTATCCGCGGATTATTTATCAAAAACACAACGCCCGTCGGTATCATTCCGAAGATTATCAGTATACCGATATTCGCCGCCAAAAACACATTTTCGAGCAGTCGAAGCCGCCGCTTGAATCTCTGCGCCAGCGCCATTTTTTCATTATAATTCTTCACCGCGAACAACAATTCCGCGTCCGTATCCGTGTACGCGTCGAGTTGTCGGCTGTTAATGATCTCCTGCGGTAACTGCATATTTCACCTCATTCAATATTCTGGATCTGTTCGCGTATTTTCTCAATCTCGCTTTTCTGGTCGACGACGATTTTCGTTACTTCAATATCTTGAACTTTGGAGCCTATCGTATTGGTTTCTCTGTTCATTTCCTGAACCAGAAAGTCGAGCTTTCTGCCTATCGGCTCCGCGCTGTTCAGCATTTCGCGGAACTGCGCTATATGCGAACGCAAACGCACGGTTTCCTCATCGACGGCGGTTTTCTCGGAGAATATCCCCGCTTCGAGAAGTATGCGGTTCTCGTCGATACCCTTTCCCTCAAGCACCTCGCACATCTTATCGTAAAGCCGTTTTCTGTAACTCTCAACAATGATAGGCGAACGCTTTTCGATAAACTCTACGTTGTTTTCTATCGTATCGAGCCGCCCCGCGATATCCGCTCTCATACGCTCACCCTCGGTCTCGCGCATTTTAATAAAGTTTTCGAGAGCTTCCTCGGCGACCGTTTTCAGATCGAGCCACATCTGCTCCTCGTCCGCTTCCTCTTTAACCACGGTGAACGCGTCGGGAAGCCGCATTATCGACGACAGCGAAAGGTCGTCCGAAAGTTCAAGTTCGTCCTTTATCTCACGAAGCGCCGCAACGTATTCCGCGATCACCTCTTTGTTCGCTGTTATCTTTTCGGAAACGGCGGTGACGTTCTGCACAAGCACCGAAACCTCGACCTTGCCGCGCGAAATTTTCCCTTGAAGCAGAGCCTTAAGCTTTTCCTCGGCGAACGTATAAGTCCGCGGCAAACGGCTTGAAAACTCGTAATAGCGGTGGTTTACCGCGCGTATCTCAACGGTGATGTCTCTGCCGCCCAACACTTGATGACCTCTGCCAAAGCCCGTCATACTTCTGATCATTTTTGCACCTCATTTAATGTTATTTCGTAGAAAAACCAATGCGTATCATACATATCGCCCTCGCCGCAGCGCCGAAATCCCATTTTCTCATACAGCGCTATTGCGGCGAAATTCTTCGTTCCGACAAGCAGCGCCAAATTGTCGTAGCCAAGAGCCGCCGCCTCGTTCAACAACGTACTCAACAGCCGCTCCGCGTATCCCTTTCGGTGATATCCTCGGCGAACCCCAACGCGCGAGAGTTCCCCCAGCCGCTTTATCGACCCGTCGAAGCATTCGGGGCGCTCACACTCCTCAAAATCGCCCAAATACGCCGCCGCGATTATTACGCCGTCCTCGCTCAGCTTGTACAGCGAATTGCGCTCCTCAATATCACGTCGCACGAATTCCAGCGTCGGATAATCCTCGTCCCACGTGCAGCCCGGAGAGCCTTTGAGCTGCTCGTAGATCGCGAAAATTTCCTCCGCGTCGCACGGAAGCGCCTTTGTTATTTCGATCATCCGTTTCTCCTTTTCTGCGCTTTCAGCAAACGCGGACGGTTGTATCTCTGAACGATCACAAAAACCAGATCGATAAGCGCGCCGAAAATTCCCGTTATAACAAACGCCGCCGTCGAGCCGAACCATGTTGAAAAGAAGATCGTCGCAAGGCTTGCCAAAATACACAGCCAATGCGTAACTTCCGCGCGGCAGGTCGCCCGCGCCAAATCGCCAAGCGAACATTCTTTAAAAGAAAACTGCTTTTCATCGTAAGTTGGAATGAATTTTTTCCACTTTCTAACGCGCAAAGCCCTGTACAGTTTTCTCTCAAACCCGAACTCGCGGAAACGCCCCGCGTCAAAATCGAAACTTTCAAGATTTATTCTGCCCGCAAACTCGCCTATCACAAGCCTTACCGTAAAGTGATAACAGATTGTCATAAACGTTACCCCAAGCGTCATAAACGCGTTTCGGCTCGTGTTTCTCATAAGTATAAAAAACAGGAACATCAAAGCAAGACTGCCGCCTGCCGCAATGTACATAAACCGCTTTGTTTTACTCATAGCAAGCCCTTTTCTTCCATTCGCCGAGCCGCAAGCATTATCCCCGCCTTGCCTGTCGGGAACGTAAGTCCGCCTTGCAGCCATACGGCGAACGGCTCTCGAAGCGGCGCGTCGGCGGAAAGTTCTATCGAAGCTCCCATTGTGAACGCGCCCGCCGCCATAATCACCTTACTGTCATAGCCCGGCATATCCCAAGGCTCGGGCGCGGCATTGCTGTCGATCGGCGAGCCGCTTTGTATTCCCTCGCAGAACGCGATAAGCTTTTCGGGAGTTCCGAGCTTTAACGCCGCTATGATATCCGTGCGCTTTTCGTTGTACTTAGGAAACGCCTCGTAGCCCAAATTCTCAAAGAATGCCGCCGCGAAAACGCTTGTTTTCAGCGCCGCGCAGACTGCCTCGGGCGCGTGGAACAACCCCATATACAAGCCGCGGTTCTGGTTCAGCGTACAGCCGACCTCTTTTCCCGCGCCCGGGCACGTCAAACGATAAGAGCACTGCTCTATCAAATCGGCTCTGCCCGCTATGTAACCGCCCGTTTCGGCTATACCTCCGCCCAAATTCTTGATAAGGCTGCCGACTATCATGTCCGCGCCGACCGATGTAGGCTCACGCTCCTCGACAAGTTCGCCATAGCAGTTATCCACCATAATTATGCAATTTTTATTGCCGCCGCGTATCGCCTTTACGATCTTCTCGATCGTCGCGATATCGAATGACGGGCGCAGCGAATATCCACGCGAACGCTGGATATACGCAAGCTTAGCTTCGGGAGCGCGTTTTGTTATTTCCGCGTAATCGGGAGTTCCGTCATTGAGCAGCGGCACCATTCCGAAGTTCACACCGAAATCCCTCAGCGAACCGCACCCCTCGCCGAGTATCACCTCTTGCATAGTATCGTAAGGCATTCCCGTGACGGACAGCAATGTATCGCCCGTGCGGAGAACTCCGAAAAGTGCAGTGGTAAGCGCGTGCGTACCGTTCACGAAATTGAAACGCACCAAAGCGTCCTCCGTGCCGAGCACCTGCGCGAAAACCGTGTCAAGCTTATCGCGCCCGTCGTCGTTGTACCCGTAGCCCGTCGTGCCTTTGAGGTGCATTTCGCTCACCCTGTTGTCGATAAACGCCTTTAAAACACGCTGACCGTTATACTCGGCAAGCCTGTCAAGTTCCGCAAACTGCGGCTTTGTAATCTCCAATGCCTTGTCCGCCGCCGATTTTATTTTATCCGAAAACTCAAAAAAATCCATAATTTACCTCTTATTATATCCCTCGTCAAACAGCTTTTGGCAATGCTCCGTGACGTAGTAAAATCCGTCGTAGGCAGTCAGCTTCTTCACACGCCGCACCAACTTATTGTAGACCGCGTCAACGCATTTCGGTCGCGGAACCCAAACTCCATTGCTGTCGTAATAACCCGACTGAACATACAAACGGTTTCTTCGTATTTCCTTTTCATCATCAAGGACAAGCGACACTCCCGCTTCGATAAGAGAGTTTCCGCTTTCGCTGAAGCTGTGATCAACCCGTTCGCCGCAATCGTATTTTTTGACCGCAAACTTCCCCGCCTCGGGAACGTAAAACCAAAAATGCCAATCATTGGGCTTTAGCAATGAAATATCACGCGTGCGGATAACCCTCGTCGGGCGAACTTCAAGATTTTCCTTGATGATCTCACAACCACATTCCAAAGCCAATTCCGCAATCTGCAAAATACTCTCGTGCTCAATATAATAATTTATCTGCCGTCCCATTTTCCTTACCAATATTATGTAATACGATCCGAAACTTTTCGCTGTACGTTTCATACATTGAATTGTTTCGATATATCACTTGTCCAATCCGTATTCCTCATTCAAATCCAACGGATAATACCCGTAAATTGAGCCGTCCGACAGATCCACTATTATCACCGTAAAACAATTTTTCTTATCGCAAGGCAGCAAAATATGTCGAAACGTTCCGGTTATATTGTCATAAACGGCGTAAACGCGCTCCTTGTGTATACTTTCGGGAAATTCGGCTTTTTCCGAGGCGTCGAACATTTTTTCACCCATTGTATCAAGAAATTGCCGCTTAGTCAAGCGCAGCGCAGATCTATCCATAATGCTCCCCCTGTCCCAATAACCGCATACACATTTATTATACAACATTACGCGCAGCTTGTCAAGGCAATTTTAAGATTTGTCCGCATTCATAAAAGGAGATACGTCAACATAATATGTACTGTATCACATTCAAGGGGGGAAAACATTTGAAACAGTGCGCCGAAAGTAAAGACGAAAGATGTGTTATGTTAGGGCATTATATCGTAGAAAACAACGCGACGGTACGCGCCGCCGCGCGGCAGTTCGGAATAAGCAAGAGCACCGTACATCAGGATATCACGGAAAAGCTGGAGAAGATAAACAAACCGCTCCACGACGAGGTGAAAGCCGTCCTTGACAGAAACAAGCAGGAACGCCATATACGCGGAGGAGAAGCCACAAAACGAAAATACGAGGAGTTATCCCATAAAAAAGCAGCAAATACACGGACGTAGAATTTTGCGGCAAATACACGGACGTAGAATTTTGCGGCAAATACATAAAAAACGCCTTTCCGAACCGGAAAGGCGTTTGTATTAAACTAATAAACCAAATTACTTAATCATAGAAGCAACCTCGTCCGCGAAGTTGTCCTCTTTCTTCTCGATACCCTCGCCGCGCTCGTAACGAACGAAGCAATCTACCTTAATGGAAGCGCCCTGAGCCTTTGCAACGCTCTCGATATACTTGCCGACTTTCATATTGGACTCCTTAAAGTACTCCTGATCGAGCAGGCACTTCTCCTCGTAGAACTTGCGAATACGTCCCTCAACGATCTTCTCGGCAACGTTCGCGGGCTTGCCCTCCTGCTCAACGAGCTTCTGCTGAACCTCTTTTTCGTTAGCGAGAACCTCAGCGGGAACATCGTCGCGGCTTACATATTCAGCGCCCATAGCCGTAGCCTGAAGCGCAATATTCTTGCCGCACGCGAGAACCTCCGCGTCCTCGGGCTTGTCCGTGTCAAGCTTAACAAGCGTGCCGAGACGACCGCCGTCGTGCATATACGGAATAAGCGTGCCCTCCATTTTAACAAAACGGCGAATGTTCATATTCTCGCCGATAGTCGCGATCTTGTCGGTCATATACTCCTTAACGGTCTGCGAACCGCCCGCGATCGTAACATTGTTCAATGCTTCAACATCGGCAACATCGTTCGCGAGAATGGTATCCGCAATAGTTTCAACAAGCTCGAGGAACTTGTCGGACTTAGCGCAGAAGTCGGTCTCGCAGTTTATCTCCGCGATAACGCCCTTTGTGCCGTCGACCTTTGCCTTAACGACGCCTTCAGCGGCAATTCTGCCCGCTTTCTTCGCCGCTTTCGCGAGACCTTTCTCGCGGAGTATCTTAACAGCTTCCTCACGGTTGCCGTTAGCTTCGGTAAGAGCCTTTTTGCAGTCGGAAATGCCGCAGCCCGTCATTTCACGAAGCTCTTTTACTTCCTGAATAGATATATCAGCCATAAGTTATTCTCCTTAAATTTTCAACATATTATTCTGCAGCTTCCGCTTCTTCAACGGGCTGTTCAGACGTTTCGGCGCCGCCCTGATTAGCGGAGATTATCGCGTCAGCCATTGCGCCCGCGATAAGCTTTACAGCGCGGATAGCGTCGTCGTTGCCGGGGATAACGTAATCTATCTCGTCGGGGTCGCAGTTGGTGTCGACGATAGCGACAACGGGAATACCGAGCTTACGCGCTTCGGCAACCGCGATCTTCTCCTTGCGCGGGTCTACAACGAACAGCGCGCCGGGGAGCTTCTTCATATTCTTGATACCGCCGAGGAACTTTTCCAACTTCTCGATCTCAAGGTTGAGCTTGATAACTTCCTTTTTGGGGAGC
This sequence comes from uncultured Clostridia bacterium, assembly GCA_947627465.1. Classification (GTDB taxonomy): domain Bacteria; phylum Bacillota; class Clostridia; order Oscillospirales; family Ruminococcaceae; genus CAG-115. Next base: position 104,881 of record CANQWD010000001.1, on the reverse strand, counting down.
AAGTCGAACGTGCCGTCTGTTTCCATTGTGTGGAGCTGCTCCAAACGAGCAATGCGGCGCTGAATGGTCTTGAAGTTCGTCATCATGCCGCCGAGCCAGCGAGCGTTTACATAGTGTGCGCCCGCGCGGGTAGCTTCCTCCTTAATGGAATCCGCAGCCTGCTTCTTTGTGCCGACAAAGAGGATCTCCTTGCCCTCCGCCGCCGTGTCATGGATAAAGTTGTACGCCTCGTCCAGCTTCTTTACGGTCTTCTGCAGGTCGATGATGTAGATGCCGTTTCTCTCGGTGAAGATGTAAGGAGCCATTTTAGGGTTCCAACGTCTTGTCTGGTGTCCGAAGTGGACGCCCGCCTCCAAAAGCTGTTTCATAGATACTACTGCCATTTTGTTTTCCTCCTGATTTTGGTTAAATTCGGCTTTTCGCCGTTTTCCTCCGCTCGGGAACGCCGCTCACATACCGAAAGGCACACCGTAAGCCGCTGCCCGTGCGTGTGTATTTGTACGAGTAACCTCAACGCGGCTACACACACAATATTCGGTTTCGCGAAGCGAAATCGCAGACAAAGTCTGCGAAGAATATTGTGTGAGGGTGACTGCGAAGCAGTCACTCGCACATTTACTGTATTATTATACCACAATCTGCTATTTATTTCAAGTGGGTTTTCATTCGTCTGATTAGCCGAATTTTCTATGCCTTCTGCCGCAATTATTTGTGCATTTTGACGGAATGTCGCAGGAAACGAGTATCGTGTCCTCGCCGATAACCTCAATGTTGCACCACTTGATGAACAAATCGTCCTCTCGTCCGAACAATCCGAAAAACTTCGCCCGTCCGTAAACGATTATTCTGCATATCTTTGCGGTGCAGCTGTCGAACTCCACGTCGTCGGGAAACCCGAGTCGAGCGCCCGTTTTCACGTTGATTATCTCCTTGCATTTTAAATCATTGAAGCTGTAAACCATAAAATCACCCCGCAATCTTGTCTTTAAGACAGTTTATGCGGGGAATTTTGAGATAATACGCGTTATAAGGACGAAATCACGTCCAAAACACCGTCGAGCGTGCCTTGCGGCTTAAAGCCCGAAATGTCGGCGTTTTGGGGGTTCTCAATAAACTCGGACGCGAGAAAACGCGCCATACCGAGCTTTTCGGCGGGGATCATATCCTCGGGAACGCTGTTGCCTATCATCAGGCACTCCGAGGGTTTTCTGCCGAGCTTGCTTGCGAGTTCTTCGTAGTATTTTGTGTTCGGCTTGCAGAAGCGGCTGTTCGTGTAGTCGGTTATGTACGCGAAATCGCTCTCATCAAGCCCCACCCAAGACAGCCGCGTTTTCACGGCGCACCTCGGAAACATCGGCGTAGTCGCGAGCGCGACCTCAAAGCCCGCGCTCTTAATGCTCTCGATTAACGGTTTGCGGTTGACTTGATATTTCAGGCACTTTTTCACGTTGTCGAACTCGCCGACATAATACTCGTTGCAGACCGGTTCCATATCGACTTTATCCGAGTTTGCCGTGCGGAATGTGTCCCAGAACGCGTCGTGATTTGTACGCGAGCCGTCGTTCTTCACCATGGCTTCGCAGCCCTTGTAAAGGTCGTGCACGAATTTCTGCGCGTCATAGCCGTTATGCACAGCGCATTGCGTTAAAGTGCCGAAGTACAGCTTTATGAACTCATCCTGAATGAACGGCAACAGCGTGCCGTCAAGGTCTATGAGTATTGTTTTTATCATTGTTGTCCTCCGTGTTTTCAGCCGCTTTTGCCTTTCTGCGGCGCTCTTCCCGCTTCTTTAACTTTTCGTTGAATGCCGCGATATCCTCGTCCGAAGCGGCGAAAACGGCTCTCGTGACGGTATAGTTGTTATCGCTTACACGCGCCGCCTTTAATTTTATTAAAAAATTGCCATTCGAGGTTGACCGGTTGCAGCGGTCATTCGTGCATTGCGAAATGGTCTTGCAGCTCTTTCCCGAACTGAACAGCCATTGTCCGTGCTTGAGTTTTTTTCCGCAGTCGGGGCAAGGTATCTCAACGACGCGCCTGTTAAACAGCATTTTCTTGAGGTCGTCCACTCCCTGAACAGCGTCCTTGACAAGCGGAGTAGGGAGCGCCGCGACATACTCTGAATACTCCGCTAACCCTAGCGCCATATCCAGTTTTCGGCACAGCTCCCACGTCAAATACGCGTCGTTAAACGCGTCGTGACACTGCACGTCCAACGGTATGCCGAGACTTTCAGCGGCGGCGGATAACGCGCATTGCAGGTGCTCCGCGTTGGTTTGACGGTTATAAATCAACTGCAAATTGATGTAATCCGCGCCGAACGACGGGTCTAAGCCGTGAAGCGAGAGATTGTCGGCGAACACGCCCAAATCGTCAAATCCCCACGTTATGAAGCGGAACTCCTCGCGAGTGACCGCTTCACGGTCACCCTCGCACCAAGTCTTAAAGCGCCTAAACGCTTGTGGAAACGTCTCTCCGACGGCAAGCTGTGACTGCGTTATTCCCGTGAGCTTTTCAACGTGGGAGTTCATTATCTTGTAATATTTCGGGCGGACGTTTATCTTTATTTTGTCGATAATGTTGAACTTGTCGTCCGTTTTTATCGCCCCGATTTGGATTATCTCGCCGTGGAGCATTACGGGAGTGCGTATCATTCGCGCCGCCGAAACCGCCTGGTTCCACTCCAAGTCCATTATAATGTAGTTCATACGATCATTCTTTCTTTAACTTTTGTCTGCAGCCTAAAGCCCGTTCCTTGACTACCGTTTCGTCGTATTTATTTACGGTAAACTCATCGCCGAAAATTTTTTTCATTCGCTTGATAACATAATCGCAAGCGTCAAAGAACTCGGTTTTCTCACGTTCGTCCTCAAACCCGATATACGGGTCATCATAAGTGCCGAAGTTATTGATATCCCATATCCGGCAGTATATCTCGTATATCAGCTTAACGCGCCGTTCAAGCTCGTATTCGCCCTTTAAGCGTTCCTCCGGCTCTCGAATATCTTTGGGCTGTCCGTCAAGAGTATAATAATCCCAATAGAAATATCCGCCGCCGTTTACAAGAACGTCGCCCTCACCCAATAACCATAGCGGCGTACATTTGTAATCAAATGAAAACTTTATTTCGCGTTTCATATATCAGATAGACAGCCCTCCACCGACGTTTTCTTTTCTCCACTCGATATACTCGTCGTAGTTGCCTTGACGGTCGTAACATCCGTTCTCGGTTATCTCGATTATGCGGTTCGGCACGGTATCGAGTATCTCGTGGTCGTGAGAAGCGAAAAGCACGTTGCCTTTAAACTCCGAAAGACCGTTGTTTACCGCCGTAATGCTTTCCAAGTCAAGGTGGTTTGTGGGTCTGTCGAGAATGAGCACGTTCGAGTGGAACAACATCATTCTGCTGAACATACAGCGCACTTTCTCGCCACCCGAAAGCACGTTCACGGGCTTGTAAACGTCGTCGCCGCTGAACAGCATTCTCCCCAGAAATCCGCGCAGAAAACTCTCGGTCTCGTCGCTTGAATACTGTCTTATCCAGTCGATTATCGACAGCTCGCAGTCGTTGAAGAACGCGCTGTTGTCGTTCGGGAAGTAGCTTGTTGTTATCGTGCCGCCCCATTTGAACGTACCCTCGTCGGGTTTCGTTTCCTCGGTGAGTATCTTGAACAGCGTTGTGACGGCTATCTCGTTCGTGCCGACGAACGCTATCTTGTCGCCCTTAGCCACGGTGAAGCTGACGTTATTGAGGACTTTCACGCCGTCCACGGTCTTGGAAAGCCCCGTCACTTGGAGAATGTCCTTGCCCGCCTCGCGTTCCATATCGAAGCCGATATACGGGTATTTACGCGAACTCGCCGGCATTTCCTCAACGGTCATTTTGTCGAGCAGCTTGCGGCGCGAGGTCGCTTGTTTGGACTTGGACTTGTTCGCCGAGAACCGCGCTATAAAGTTTTGCAGTTCCTTTATCTTCTCCTCGACTTTCTTGTTCTGCTGTTTTATCATACGCTGAATAAGCTGCGAACTTTCGTACCAAAACTCGTAGTTGCCCACATACATCTTGATTTTTCCGTAGTCAATATCCACGATATGCGTGCAGACGTTGTTTAAAAAGTGGCGGTCGTGCGACACGACAATTACCGTGCCGAAATAGTCCGCAAGAAAATCCTCAAGCCACGACACCGCCTCAACGTCGAGGTGGTTCGTCGGCTCGTCCATTAGGATAATGTCGGGGCTTCCGAAAAGGCACTGCGCCAACAGCACCTTGACTTTCTCGTTACCCGTAAGCTCGCTCATCTGCTTTTGCAGTATCTCCTCGGGAAGTCCCAAACCTTGAACAAGCTTTGAAGCGTCGCTTTCCGCTTCCCAGCCGTTAAGCTCGGCAAACTCGCCCTCTAAAACGGAAGCTCTTTCGCCGTCCTCGTCCGAAAAGTCCTCTTTCGCGTAGAGCGCGTCCTTTTCTTGCATAATGTCGTAGAGCTTCTTGTTGCCCATAATCACGGTGTCCTGCACCGTGTACTCGTCAAACGCGTAGTGGTCTTGACGAAGCACGCTCATACGAAGTTCGGGTGGACGCGTTACCGTGCCCTTGGTCGGCTCCAACTCTCCGCAGAGCACTTTCAGAAACGTGGATTTTCCCGCGCCGTTCGCTCCGATAACTCCATAGCAGTTACCCGGGTTGAACTGCAAGTCCACGTCCTTAAATAAAACCTGTCCGCCGAAGCTGACGTTTACATCGCTTACTGTTATCAATTTAGTTTCTCCTGTTCTTATAGCAATCCACACAATTAAGGCAACATTAGTGCTTTTAAGCCCCTGCTGCGCATTATAACCTTTAATTGAACTGTAGCGTTATTTTCGTAGATTGCTATAGTATCTGTATTTATCTTTACGAGCCCTCGATTGAAAGCTTGGCTTTTACATTTTTGGCGTCGCAGCCCAACAGCTTGAAATAATTTTCGCCTTTTTTAACTTTTACTGTCACTTTATCCGAAGAAACGCCGAGCGGATCCATTTTATCCGCAATAAGGTCAGAGATTATTGTAATATTCTCATCGGCGCTGACGAATACAAGCTTCGCTTTCCCGTCGGATATTTCAAACGACGTGCTGAAACTAAGCTCGCCGTCCTCGTCCGCCGTATATTTCCACACGGTTTCGCGCCCGTCAAATCTGCCTATCTCCAGCGTAAAACCGCTGTCGTTCGTGTTGATCACCGATTTTTCCTTTGCGTAACGGTCACTTGAAGCTATCTTCGCGGGGTCGTCGTACTCGTCCTGCGCAAACTTATTATTGCAGCCCGTCAAAAGCACACAAAGCGCCGCGGTCATCATAATGAAGATTTTTTTCATAAATATTCCTTTAAGTGTTACGAAACCCGAAGGCTTATATTTCATATAAAAGGTACGAATTGATTTTGCAAAACCGCCCGATAATTTTCCTGTCCTCGTCGGTCAGTTCCCTATCGGGAAAATCGGCGACCAACGAACAAAGATAGATATAATCGGGGCTGCGTCTTTCGGAAAAGTTCTCCCGCCCGAATTTGCCCTGCACGATATCAAACTGCCGCTGAAGCTCGGCGACGCTGCCGCATTCCGCAAATTCTGACACGGCGTTCAGATTGTCTTTATCGGCGTTGTCAATTATCGCTTTGGCGGTGTTTACCGTCACAAACAGCCATTGCTCAAAATCCGTTAACCGCTTCGGCTTGGCTTTCAGCACGGTTTTCAGTTTAGCGTGGATATCATCGTTCATACAATCACCCCAATAACGCCGTCATTCTTACGCTTACAACGCTTACCGTTATCAAACAGTTATCGCGGCTAACGTGCCAGCATCTCCGCCGCTTGTTCCTCGTCGGAAACGAAGAAAACATCTTTACCCTTGTTGCTCTCATACATAAAATCTTTCAGCGGCTTGCTTGTATAATGGGAAAAATCGCCGTATATCGCTATTCTGCCGCCGTAGTTTATATATTTCTGCAATATCTCGCCTGCTAGTCCGGTGCTTAGAACGAAAAACTCATCCGCAATCAACCGCTTGTCGATAATGATATTCTTGGTATCCGCTTCATATTTCGCGCTCATTAGCAAGTCCAGAGCCGACTGCGCATCCTTGATGACTTTCTCGTTATCGCACACCGCCGCGCATTTAACGCCATTTTTTTTTATAATTTTGAACGTCATAATAATTCCCTGAGTTTTTATATTTTCGCGAATGCCTGTTTGAGGTCGTCAAGAATATCCTCGACATTCTCCAGGCCTACCGACAGTCTGATAAGACCGCCGTCTATCCCCGCCGCGACTAACTGCTCGTCGGTAAGCTGACGGTGCGTTGCGCTCGCCGGGTGAAGAACGCACGTTCTGATATCCGCAACGTGAACCTCGTTTGAAGCGAGTTTCAAGCTGTCCATAAACTTCACGGCAACAGAACGTCCGCCCTTTATCGAGAACGAGATTACGCCGCTCGTGCCGTTCGGAAGATACTTCTTCGCAAGCTCATGACCCTTACTGCCCTCCAAAGCGGGATAAGTCACGAACTCCGTCTTGCCGGTGCTTTGGATATATTTCGCGACTGTCAGCGCGTTCTCGCAGTACTGCTTCATTCTTACGTGGAGCGTTTCCAGCCCCAAATTCAAGAGGAACGAGGAGTTCGCCGCGGGATAGCACCCGAAATCGCGCATAAGCTGCATTCTCGCCTTGACGATATACGGCGCGAAAGAGTATTTCTCTGTGTAAACAATTCCGTGATAACTCTCGTCAGGCTCGGTCATACACGGGAACTTGCCGTTTGTCCAGTCGAATTTGCCGCTGTCGACGATAACGCCGCCGACTTGAACAGCGTGACCGTCCATATATTTTGACGTGGAGTGGATAACGATATCCGCGCCCCATTCGATAGGGCGGCAAAGTATAGGCGTAGCGAACGTGTTGTCGACTATCAGCGGAACGCCGTGCGCGTGAGCCGCTTTCGCCCACATCTCGATATCAAGAACGGTAAGCGCGGGGTTCGCGAGAGTTTCGCCGAAAACCGCCTTGGTGTTGTCTTTGAACGCCGCGTTCAAGTCTGCTTCGGAAATATCGTGGTCTACCCATATACACTCAATGCCCATTCTTTTAAGCGTTACGCCAAACAGATTGATAGTTCCGCCGTAGATAGAGGAACTTGCGATAAAGCTATCTCCCGCCTCGCAGATATTCAGTATCGACAAGAGAGACGCCGCCTGACCGCTTGACGTGCACATAGCCGCCGCGCCGCCCTCCAGCGCCGCAATCTTCTTCTCCACACAATCGGTTGTGGGGTTCTCAAATCGCGAGTAGATAAGGCTCTTGGTCGGGTCGTCGAACACCGCCGCTACGTCGTCGGTGCTGTCGTAGCGGTAAGTCGTGCTTTGAACTATCGGCATTACTCTCGGTTCGCCGTTTTTGGGAGTATATCCCTCGTGTAAACATTTGGTTTCAATTCTCATTTTCTTCTCCTTATTAACGCTGTACTGCGATTTGTCAGATAGACAGCGAAATTTTAACGTCCTTGCAGTCGTAACCCACAAGTTTATATCGGTTTGTTCCCTTTGTATAAACAACGTCTATTGATTTTGAGACTTCCTTTTGGCTGTCAGAATACTCAAGCTCCGCTACGGTCTTTACCGCGCCCGAATCGTCGATAAAAACCACCTTTGCCTTGCCCGCTGAAAGACTTATCTCAGCCGTGGCGGTTGATTTTTCGGAGTTGTCGTATTTGCTGCTCCAGATCGTCTGCCTGCCGCTGAATGCCGAGGCGGTTATAGTCATATCGCCGAAATTGTTCTTGAGGTCCCAGCCCGTTGAATCGTACTTATCCGTTGACGCCGAGATTTTCTTGTCGGAATTGTACTCGTTCTTCGCATACGCGGAATCGCACCCCGTAAACATCAAGCACAAAGCCGCGCATAACAAAACCATTAACTTTTTCATTACAGCGCTCCTTTCAACATTATGATTATTTCCCGACTGCCGCATTTTAAACGACGCCGAAATTCATGCGTCCGTCCGAAATTTGCGCGAATTATAACGCTCTTTCATTGACGTGAGAATAACAAATTCTTTTGGGTCTTCGGCTCATAATCAGCTCCCAATCCGCTTTAAGCTCGGGGTTGCTTTCATAAGCACCGAGATAATCTATCGGCTCGAGATCTCCGACTAAACAAGTTCCGTCGTCCAATATCAAAGAAACGCTGTCGGCGGAGTGGCTCGGTGTGGACAGTATCTCGCCCTCGATGCCTATGCCTTGAAGAAACGCCCTGCTCTCGCGGCATTTGATAACGACTGCCTTATCCTTGTTTACGGGCACATATCCCGCTCGTTTTTCCCTCGCGAAGATCTCATCGGAAAACCCTGTATGATCGGCTTGCGTTTCGATAAGCAAAAGCTTAACGCCATGTTCTTGAAGTTCGCCGACAAGACCGATATGATCGGGGTGATAATGCGTCGCCAAAACATAGGTTATGTCTCCCAAAACGATACCGTGCTTTTTTATTTCCCCGAAAAATGCGGGCAGAGTACCCGCGTAATCGGTATCGACAAGCAGACCGCCGCTTGTTCCGCGAATAAAAAACGTATTCGTATTGCCGTATCTTAGCTTGACGACCAAATCTCTGCCCCCTTTTCGGCTTATATAAAGTCCTTAAGCGCCGCTATAAGCGCGTCCGTCTCCTCGTCCGTGCCGACGGTTATCCGCAGGAAGTTGTCGATTTTCGGCTTGCCCCACCACCGCACGTAAATATCCTTGGTTTTAAGATACTCGAAGATCTCCCTTGCGGAATGTTTCGGGTGACTCGCGAACACGAAGTTGGTTTGGCTGTCGGGGAGCTTAAATCCCATTGCCCGAAGCTCCTTTGTAAGCCTGTCGCGCGTTGCAATAACGCGCTTTAGTGTGCTTTGGAAATATTCCTCGTCCTCGAACGAAGCCGCGCCCGCCGCCTGCGCTATGCTGTCAACGGGATAGCTGTTCATGCTGTCTTTGGTCGCGTAAAGCGCCGAGATAAGCTCCGCGCTTCCCATAGCCCAGCCCAAACGCATACCAGCAAGACTTCTTGACTTAGAGAACGTGCGCGTTATCAGCAGATTATCGTATTCTTTAAGAAGCGGTACAGCCGTTGTACCGCCGAAATCCACATACGCCTCGTCAACGATCACCACGCTTTCGCGGTTGTTGTCAAGTATCTCTCGGATAAAATCAAGTCCGCGCCCGATAGAAGTAGGCGCATTTGGGTTTGCGATAACCACGCCGCCGTTTTCCCGCGCGTAGTCCTTGGCGTTGATGTTGAAATTCTCATCAACCGGCACGGTCTCATACGGGATATTCAAAATGCCGCACCACACGGTATTGAACGAATAGGTGATATCGGGAAAGATTATCGGTTTTTTCGAATTGAAAAACGCTCTGAACGCAAGCGACAACACATCGTCGGTGCCGTTTCCCGCGAACACGTTTTCGGGGTTCAAGCCCTCGCGCTTCGCTATCGCTTTTACTAAAGGCAAAGCATTCGCGCTCGGGTATTTCTTTAGGCTCTCCGCATTGAAATTTGAGACAGCCGCCAACACCCTCGGCGAGGGCGGATAAGGGTTCTCGTTCGCGTTTAGCTTTATGAAATCGGTCTTATTAGGCTGTTCCCCCGCGACATAAGGCTCTATTTTGATAAGATTATCACGCCAGCTCATACTTCCTCCAAACAAAAAGCCCATTCTCCGGTTCGAGAACGGGCTTTGAAAATTACAGTTCGTCCGAGTCGTCCTCGTCCAACTCGAAGATCAAGCGCTTGCCGCAGTTGGGACAATCCATACCGCCCGCGTTCGCCTGCTCGTAATCAAAACGGATGGTGTTGCCGCAATTCGGACAAACGGTTTCGTACATATCCGCAATATCGTCCTCGATATCGTCGAAATCATCGTCCTCGTCTCCGTAAAGGTCGTCCTCGATATCCGCAACGCTCTCCTCCAAGTCCGTCATTACGGAAGCCACATCGTCAAGCTCCTCGTCGACTTCCTCAAGATTTGCCGCGATATCCGCGAGCACGTCCAAAATCCCGTTTACTATCTTATCATCGCATTTAAGCCCCTCCGCGAGACCTTTTAAATACGATACTTTTTCACCTATACTGCTCATAAAACCACCTTATTTCAATTTAAACTTCAAAATCCTCGGTTCCAACGTCTGCTGTCTCAGTCAAACGTTACTTAACGCGCTCCATATACTCGCCCGTTCTCGTGTCGATACGGATAAGCTCGCCCTCGTTGATGAACAGCGGAACTCTGATCTCCGCGCCCGTTTCGAGCGTTGCGGGCTTTGTTGCGTTTGTAGCCGTGTTTCCCGCGAAGCCCGGGTCTGTCTGAGTTACCTCAAGCTCAACAAAGTTGGGCGGCTCTACGCCGAAAACCTTGCCCTTGTAGCTAAGCACCTTGCACACCATGTTCTCTTTCACGAACTTGAAGTTGTCTCCAACGTCCGAAGCGTTTACGGGAACATCCTCGTAGGTCTCCTGATCCATAAAGTGATACAGCTCGCCTTCCGAATAGGTGTACTCCATATCCTTTCTCTCAACAAACGCCGTCGGGAATTTAGCGGACGGGTTGTAAGTCTTTTCAACCACGCTTCCCGTGATGACGTTCTTTACCTTTGTGCGAACGAAAGCCGCGCCCTTGCCCGGCTTTACGTGCTGGAACTCGATTATCTGCATGACGTTTCCGTCTTCCTCAAATGTCATTCCGTTTCTAAAATCTCCCGCTGTTATCATAGCGAACCTCCAAATAAATAATTTACAATGTATAATTGATAATTGAAAATTGACAATTCAAGCCGCCGAAAAAATCCATTGTCAATTGCAAATTGTCAATTACCAATACAAGCCTCATTATATATTGTAACAAATTCTTCCCGATTTTGCAAGTACTTTTTTGAATAATTTTCAACTTTTCACGAAAAAGTTTTCCCGTTTCCTTTAGAATAAGCGATTTTGCCTAAATATGAACAAGACTTTTGGTAGCCTTTGTAAGGTTAGAGCACCCGATATCGGTAAGCAGAGCCATATCACCTATCTTTACGCCGTACCGTCCGGGAACGGTAACGCCGCATTTTGTAAAAAGCGCGGTATTCGCTTTAAGGGAAACGCTCGTGCCGCTTCCGAGATAAGGCGGCTCAACGGTCTCCAAGCCGATACCGTGCGCGAACGGCGTAGAGCAGTACTTGTCCACGCCCCAAGCGTTAAGCGTAGCCCTCGCCACGCTGTCCGCGACCTTGCTGCCTACTCCCGCGCGAAGCGTCCTCAATCCGTCCTCAATAGCGCAGGAAACGGCATTGTAAGCGTTCTCGCGTTTGGAGTCGATGTGCCCAACAGCTACCGTGCGGCACATTTTCGCGCAGTAGCCGTTCCAACGCGCGCCAAACTCAAGGATAAGCAGATCGCCGTCGGCTATCTGACGTTCTCCGGGCTTAAGAGTGAAATCGGCGGTGTTCTCGCCGGAAAGCACCGTCACGGGCGGCGCCTCGCCTACCGAGCCGAACTTCATCAGATAAAAGCTGAGCATGGAAGCTATCTGCCTTTCGGACATTCCTTTGCGTATGGAACCGAGCAGCCTGTCGTAAGCCTTGTCGCATATTTTCTGCGCGTTCGCGACAAATTCAAGCTCGGGCTTGTTTTTCACACTGCGCAGCTCCAAAAGCGTATTATCCAGCACATCGGAAACGTCGAACCTCGCGTAGTGCAGTCTCTCCTTGAATACGTTGAACTCGGCGACCGTCATTTTTCCCGCTTCTATATAGATATGCTTCAAGCCGTACTTTATCAAAATATCCAAAAGCTGCCCGCCGCCGCCCAATTCGGCGATCTCAAGCCCGAGATTTCCCGATTTGCCGAGCGCGGGCGACTTCGGCGGCACAAACAGCAGCTTTTTCTCCTTAAAGACAAGGAGCATTCCGCTTTGAACGTCAAAACCGCACAAATATCTAAGCGACAGCGGCGACGTTACAAGCGCCGCGTAATTTTCCGAGGGCAAACGCTCGGCAAGTCTTTGAAGCGCGTTTTTTTCGTTAATCTCGCTCATTCTTTTCACCGAGATAGTAGTCCAAAGCGATCAGAGCCAGCGCGTAGCTGTATTTCCCGAAGCCCGAGATACTGCCCAGACAAACGGGCGCTATCACGCTGTTTTTTCGGAAATCCTCGCGGCTGTCGACGTTGCTCATGTGCACCTCGACAACGGGTATTTTCACCGCCGCAATAGCGTCGCGCAGCGCATAACTGTAATGAGTATACGCGCCCGCGTTCAGGATAATTCCCGCGCAGTTCAGCCGAGCCTCTTGCAGACGGTCGATAATGCCGCCCTCGCTGTTCGACTGGAAAAACTCTATTTCATATCCCATTCCCGCCGCCTTTTCGGCAAGCTGAACGTTTATGCTTTGCAGAGTTTCACCGCCGTAAACATTCGGCTCACGTTCGCCGAGAAGGTTCAAATTCGGACCGTTGATAACCATAATAGTCAAAATAAACACACCTCCGAGATAGGTCGTTTTCCCATCCGCAATCGGGAAAACAGCCGTATCATAAACTTTCATAGTATTTTTTCATAACCGCCGCGTCCTCGGCTTGAGTTCCGGCGCTCTCGCAGATTATCGAGGGCTGCAAACCGCGCTTGTGTATTTCCTGAAGCAGCGGCTCATAACCGGGACCGTAAACCGCGTCCTCGAAAGTGAGGTGCTTTTTCTCGCCGCCATTGGTATATTCTATCTTGCTGAAGTGAACGTGCATTTTTGAAAGCCGCTCATGTCCCAGCTCGTTTTCGATAAGGTCGAGCATTTTCGCGTAGTCCTCCCGCGTTTTTATCCCGCCGAGAGTACGTGCGTTCAAGTGCCCGAAATCAACCGTCGGCAAAAAGCGCTCGTCGACACCGCAAAGCTCCAGAACTTCTTCGAGCGTTCCGAGCTGATTTATCTTTCCCATGGTCTCGGGGCAGATGATAATATCCGAAAGACCGTTATCATCCAGCGCTTTCTGCGCGTTAACGAGCGTCTGCTTCGCTAAATAACAAGCCTCTGCGCGGCTCATTTTAGAACACGAGCCGCTGTGCACCACGATCTTCTCTGCGCCGACAAGCTTGGCGGCTTTCGCGCTTTCAAGTATGTAGCCCACGCTGTTCAGGCGCTTTTCTTCTTCAACAGAAGAAAGCGAGATGAAATACGGCGCGTGAAGCGAGATGTAAATACCGTTTTCCGAGGCAATTTTCGGCAGCGCCTTAGCCGCCTCGGAGATACGCACTCCGCGCCCGCACTCAATCTCGTAGCCGTTAAGCCCGAGTTTTTTCAAGTACTCCGGCAGATCCTGCGGGAATTTCAGCTTTCCCCAGCTTATCGAGTTTCCGCCCGGTCCGAATGAGATCATCACTTCATCTCCAAATCATCGTAATTTCTGTGAAACACAAGGCTCTCCGCCTTGCGTTTCAAGCGAAACGTCCACGTTTTTTCCAAATGGAACGGCTCCACAAGAACCGTTCGTATTCCCGCCAAATTTCCCGCCATTACGTCGGTGAATATCTGGTCGCCGACCACGAGCGTGTATCGCTTGGGAACGCCCATCGCCCTCACCGCGCGGTTTATTCCGAACGTGAGCGGCTTTGCTCCGTTCGCGGTAAAAGGAAGCCCCAGCTTCGCCGCAAGCGGCGCGACGCGCCTTTTCGTATTGTTCGACACCACGCGCATTTTTATTCCGAGAGAACGCATTTTGTCAAGCCATTCGGGAACTCCGCTCTCTGCGGCGGGATCTCCGTGCATTGAAAGCGTGTTATCCATATCCAGCACCAACGCGCGCACCTTATGCTTCCTCAGGAAATCCTCGTCAATGGCGAGTACGCTCCTAAGCCAAAAGGTCGGTTTAAAGACCATTGTTTCCTCCACGCCTGAATTTGATCTGTGACAGCCCCAAAGACGCTGCGCGGGCTTTTTCCGCGTCTCTGGCGTAAATATTTATCGACAAAAGATTGCCGTCGGTGAAAAAGCCCGCGCCGATACGGTAAGTATCATCGTCGCCGCAAACGAAAAAAGCCTTGCTGTGAAGTTCCGAGAAGATCTCCACATTCTGCGCTCCCACGGGAATAGTTCTTTCAAACGACTCTTTCATCGTATACTCGGGGGTCAGTATTCCTTTGTGCTCCGAATGAAAAGCCGATGTATAAATTGTTGTCTCGTCCTCGGGGTTGTCGGGGAAAAACATGCAGCTGCCTTGCTCCTTGCGCTCTATAAGCCAGCCCTGCGGCACGGATATTTCCCAACCGAAATCGAGACTATACGATTGTAATTCCATACATTCCTCCGAAAAGATACAATTAAAGCGGACAAATCTTGCCCGCTTCAACCGTTTTTCTTTTTGACGGCACGCGCTTTAAAAAAACGACGCGCCGTCATAATTTGCATTTTCAAGTTCGCCGATATGCAAATCAATACTTGCGTTTGCGAGCAGCTTCGGACTTCTTTTTACGTTTTACCGAAGGCTTTTCGTAATGCTCTCTTTTACGAACTTCAGCAAGAACGCCGTCCCTTGCGCACGAACGCTTGAAACGCTTAAGCGCGGTTTCAAGAGATTCGTTTTTACCAAGACGAATTTCTGCCATCTATATTTTCCCTCCCTTTGCGTTACGCATAGGTTTCGCAATTAGCTATACATAGAGTACATAAGATATTATACATCAACTTTTCCGTTTTGTCAAGCACTTATAACAAAAAAACGTTATTTTTTGATAATTTGGTGAAATTGTCCAAAAACTGTCAACTTTTTTCAAAATTGTTTGCGTTTCACCGCCCGCAGCGGAAAATGCAAGCCGTTATTTCAGCATTTCGGAAATGTCGATCTTCTCGCCGTCAGCCCAAAGATGCTCCAACTGATAAAAATCGCGCGCTTCCTCGGTAAAGACGTGTACGATAACGTCGATGTAATCCAAAACTATCCAGTTGCGGCTTTGAATGCCCTCAACGCTTTTCGGGTGAACGCCCGCCTGCTCCAGATGATATTCCACCGCGTCCGCCAAGGCTTTCACCTGCGTTGTGGAGGTCGCCGAGGCTATCACGAAATAATTCGCGAGAATGGTGAGATCCGCGACTTTAAGCGCGGTGATCTTCTCGGCTTTTTTGCTGTTCAATGCCTTTACGGCTATTTCAAGCTCTTCTTTATCGGTCATAGCTTCTCCTTGTTTTTATTGAATTTAAGGTAATAATTATATGCCTCAAAGGTACTGAGCGGCAGACCGCCGCACTTCGAGCAAACGCATTCTATCTGATAGATCAGCGCGACGCTCATTGCGAGATTTATGTCCTTGTAACAGTACTCGCGCATTTTATCAACGCCCTTGTAGTCACGCTCCGCGCTTATCATATCGCCGAGATAGACTATCTTCTCCATAAGGCTCATCCGCGCACTGCCGATAGTGTGATATCTTATCGCGCTGATTATCTCCCTGTCCTCTATCTTCAGCACCTCGCGGACATAATACGCGCCCGCCACGCCGTGCCACAAGCTCTTTGTCGAAAGCTCCACCGGGTCGGGCGAAAGACCGCTTTCTACGGTGTATTGCCGCTGACGTTCGGGCAGGTCCTCTTTCATAATATCGTGCAGCATTCCCGCAAGGTAGCACCGCCGCTTGTCCGCACCGTATTTCTCCGCGAGCTTGAAGCACTCCTCCGCAACGTTCATGCTGTGCGTGAACCGTTTTTTTGAAAGCCTTTTCTTCAAAAGCTCCTCATATTCATCAAAATCCGCGTATCTGCTCAACTTATTAACCTCTGTACAAATTGTTTTCTTTAATAAATTCCGCGACCGTTTCGGGAACGAGTGCCGAGATATCGCCGCCGTCCGCCGCTTTTTCGCGTATCTCCGTCGAAGATACCTCGACTACTCCCGTCGGCAAAACTTTAACGCGCCCCATTTCATTGGCAAACTCCACCATATCGGTGAAGCTGTCGCCCTCGCGCGACACGGCGCATACTGTCGCTTCTTTCAAAATGCTCTCGTATTTATACCATTTCGGGAAGTAAAACAGCATATCGCCGCCGATAAGCAGATAAAAACGCTCGCCGGGACGACGCTTTTTCAGTTCTCTTATTGTATTTATCGTGTAGCTTACGCCGCCAAGCTCCCGCTCGATATCGGAGATCTCAATTTGACAGTCGCAGTTTCCCGTGCCGTTAAGCGGCTCAAACGCTCTGCGGCACATTTCCGCTCTTTGCTCGAACGGCGCAAGTTTCGTGTCCTTATGCGGGCTTTCATAAGTCGGAATTATAAGGAGCTTGCGCAAATTCAACTGCTCTATCGCTTCACGAGCGAGATTTACGTGCCCGTTATGCGGCGGATTGAACGCGCCGCCGAAAATTCCCGTTTTTATCTCCTTACTTGCCATTCTTCACCTGCTTCTTCGACTTCGGCGTATTGCGTATCACCTTTCCGCGAGCCTGCGTCCTGCTCTTATCGCAGGCTTGTTCTTTGGCTTTATAAAGCGGCTTTTGCGCTTTTGCCTTATAAAGCGGCTTTACGGCTTGCTTCTTCGGCTCGGCGGGATTTTTCTTTGGTTTGTCGGACTTGCGCCACAGCACGAACTTTCTTCCAATTACCGCGACCACCTCCGCGCGGAGCTTCGGCGCGATAATGTCCGCGGCCTCGCGAGCCGTGTATTCGCAGTTTTCCTGAACTCCGAGTTTTATAAGCTCCCGCGCGTTTATCGCGTTTTCTATCTGATTTATGATTTCGTCCGAAAGCCCAGCCTTGCCGATATAGAATATAGTATCAAAGCTCTGCGCTTCCGAACGCAGGCGTGCCCGTTCCTTACTTGTCAACATCTATGAAAACTTCTCCTTTAATATATCCGAAAGCTTTTTGAAAGCCTCCGCCCGATGAGAGATCTTGTTCTTCTCCTCTTCGCCGAGATCCGCCATGCTCTCGTCCTCGTTCACCATAAAAATAGGGTCGTAGCCGAAACCGTTTCTGCCGTGCGGCTTGTCGCCTATGTAGCCGTTTATCTCGCCGCGCACCGAATACTCGTCGTCCTCGGCGTAAATAAAATGAATAACACACACGAACCGCGCGTCGCGAAGTTCCCGCGCCACGCCGTGCATTTCGCGCAAAACTTTGTCGCACCTGTCCTTGTCGGTCGCGCCCTCGCCCGCGTATCTTGCCGAATAAACGCCCGGATCGCCGTTCAGAAAATCTATTTCAAGACCGCTGTCGTCGGCTATCGTCGGCACGCCCGTCGCTTCAAAGACGGCGCGCGCCTTGATGTGAGCGTTCTCCTCAAACGTGTCGCCATCCTCGACTATTTCCTCGTTAAAGCCCGCCTCGAGCATTGATATGACATCAAATCCGTAAGGGCTGAGCAGTTCCTTAAACTCGCGTATCTTGCCCGCGTTGTTTGAAGCTATGATAAGCCGTTTTCGGGCGGGGGTCTGTTCATCCGAATGTTGAAGTTCCATATATTTTCCTTTCGCAAAAAGTTTTTACGTTTTTAATATTATAACATATTCCTCGCGTAAAGTCAAGATGTTTTACTCAAACAAAGCATTTACATAATCCTCGGGGATGAACGGCTGAAGGTCGTCTATCTTCTCGCCCACGCCCACAAGCTTTACGGAAAGCCCCAGCTCGTTCTTTATCGGGATTATAATGCCGCCTTTTGCCGTGCCGTCGAGTTTTGTGAGGACGATACCCGTGATGTCGGCAGTCTCGTTGAATAACTGCGCCTGATTGACGGCGTTCTGACCCGTTGTCGCGTCAAGGACAAGCAAAGTCTCGACGCTTGCTTCGGGAAGCTCACGAGAGATTACGCGCGCTATCTTCTTCAGTTCTTCCATAAGGTTCTTCTTGTTGTGAAGCCGCCCCGCGGTATCGCAAAGCACGATATCCGCGCCGCGCGCCTTAGCCGCGCTTATCGCGTCAAAGATGACCGCCGCGGGGTCGCTGCCCTCGCCGTGCTTTACGATCTCCACGCCCGCTCTGTCCGTCCAGACGTTGAGTTGGTCGATAGCCGCCGCTCTGAACGTATCCGCCGCCGCAACTATCACCTTTTTGCCCTGCGCCTTGAAATTCGCCGCCATCTTGCCTATTGTGGTAGTCTTTCCCGCGCCGTTCACGCCTATCACCATGATAACGGACGGCGATGTGTCGAGTTTAAGCGAATTGTCTCCCGAAAGCATTTCCGAAATGATATTCTTTAACATCTGCTTGACTTCGGTCGGCTCGGTAGTGCCCGTTTTCTTGACTTCCGCGCGGAGCTTGTCGCAGATATCCGCGGAAGTTTCCGCGCCAATATCGGAAAGTATCAGCGTTTCCTCCAGTTCGTCGAAGAAATCCTCGTCTATCTTCGTAAACGAATTGAGCACCTGCTCCACCTTGGACATAAAGCCGTCCTTGGTTTTTTTCAAGCCCTCTTTCAGCTTGTAGAAGCTCTGCTCCTTTTGCTGTGCCTCGTATTCTTCCTGAAATTTGATATCGCTCTCGTGGTCGGTGAAGATAGGCTCGCCGCCGCTCAAACGCTCCAGCAAAGACGGACGCGGCGTGTTCTCTTCGGTGGCGGGTTCCGTCGCTTCCTCGGAACTTTTCGCTTGCTCCTTAACTTCCTCGGCGATCAGTTCTTCCCGTTCTTCGTTCTTTTTCTTCTTAAATTTATCGAATAAACCCATAGTTTCTCCTTATTAGTTTGTAACTCCGTCAAGGTCGTCCGTAAGCTCTTGACGCAAAAGCCTTGACACGCCCTTTTCCTGCATAAACACCCCGTAAAGCACCTGACAGCCCTCTATCGTTCCGCGCCTGTGCGAGATTATCATAAGCTGCGTGCGCTGACTGAAACGGTTGAGGTAGTTTATGTACTTCTCAACGTTCACGACGTCAAGCGGCGCGTCGACCTCGTCGAGCATACAGAACGGCGTGGGGCGGTGCATAAGTATCGCGAAATAAATGGTGATAGCCACCATCGCCTGCTCTCCGCCCGAAAGCGAAATGAGGTTCTTTATTACCTTGCCCGGGGGCGCGGCTTTTATCTCAATTCCCGAAGCCAGAACGTCCTCGGGGTTCGTAAGTTCCAGTTCCGCGTGAGCGCCCTCGCCGAATATCTGAACGAAAACCTCTTTGAAGTGGCGGTTGATGTCGTTGAACGCATCCAGAAACTGCGTTTTGATGTTCTCTGTCATTTCGGCTATCAGCTTTTCAAGTTCGCGCTTGCTGTCCTCGATATCGCGAAGCTGCTTTGATTGGAACTCGTATCTTTGCGAAACCACCTCAAATTCCTCAATGGAAGCCATATTGACGATACCGAGCGCGGTTATCTGCTTGTTGATATCGGTAAGCTCGTTTTCCGCCGCAAGCAAATTCTCCGGAATTTGGGCGGTCTCCGCCGCTTCCGAAACGGTGAGCGTGTAGCTGTCGTAAAGCAGCGACACTATCTTGTCGTATTCTTTCTGAACGGTGACTTGCCGCTCGTCAAGCCTTGCCACCTCGCGTGAAAACTTCTCTTTATTCTGATTGGCTTCGTTAATGCTCCTGTGAAGCTCGTTTATCTTGCGGTCAAACTCGTTTACGTCCGCCGTAAGCGTAGTTATCTCGTCGTTTTTCTCGGTAAGCTCGCCCGCGCTTTGCTCAATCTCGCGCTTTATGCGCTCTATCTTCTCGCGGATATCGCGGTCGGAATCGTCCAGAGCCGCCATTGCCTTTTTGAAGCCGTCGCTGTTCTCTATCAAAGTGCGGCGGTTTTCCTCGATGTTCTTTATCTGCTGTGAAAGCACGTCGATATCGCGCTCTTTATCGAGCCTGTCAAGATTAAACTGCTTTATCTTCTCGGAGATGTCGCGTATCTTGTTCTCGGCTTCGGTGCGTTCGCCCGTCTGCTCCTCGTGTTTTTTCTCAAGTTCGGCTATCTTTTCGGACAGCTTCGCCTTTTCGGAAAGCGCGGACTTTGCGGCTTCGTTTTGCTGATTTATCTGCGCGTCAAAATTTTCAAGAGTTTTACGAGAAGTCTCCCCCTGAGTTTCAAGCTGCTCGATAAGGCTTGACAAACGGGATATCTCGGCGCTTGATTTTATGTCGTCTTGTTCCAGTTCACGGATACGGTCGGTCATTCCCTCGCTCTCGATGTTGAATTTCGCAATTTCCGCTTTGTAGCGTTCAAATTCCTCCGACTTGGACTTCGCGCCCTCGCGGAGCTTGGATATCTCGGAGTACAGCGCGTCAAGCTCCTGTTTTCGCGAGATAATTCCCGTTTTAGCCGCCTTGGAACCTCCCGTGAACGAACCGCCCGCGTTTACGAGTTGTCCGTCAAGCGTGACGATACGGAATTTGTAGCCGTATTTTCTGCCTATAACGGTCGCGGTATCGATATCGTCCACCACTGCCGTCATTCCCAAAAGGTTGGAGATTATCTGCGAATACTCATCCGCGCACTCCACCAATTCGCTTGCAATGCCCTCAAATCCGCTCTCCGATTTAAGGCGCGGCTCGTTCAGATAGCGCCCTTTCATTGTGGTTATCGGATAAAACGTCGCTCTGCCCGCGTTAGCTTCTTTCAAAAAACGAATACAGCGCGTGGCGGTCTCATCGTTATCGACGATGATATTCTGCATAACGCTCGACAGCACCGTTTCTATAGCGGTGACGTACTTTTCGGGAACCGTGATAACGTCGGCGACTATGCCGTGTATGCCGTGAAGTCTGCCTTGTTCGCCCGCCGTGAGGATCTCCTTAACGGCACGGAAATATCCCTCGCGGCTCTTTTCAATATCCGAGAGCACGCGGTAGCGCTGCTGCTTTTCGCCGAGTTTGGCGTTTACTTCGTCCAGAGCCTTTCGCGCTTCGTCGTAACGCTTGCGCTTGCCCTCAGCAAGACGCTCCATACCCGCCAAACGGTTTTGAGCGGTATCTTTTTCCTCCGCGTTTTTCGCGGCTGTCTTGCGCACGCCGTCAAGTTCCGTTTTGTACTCGTTTATCTTGCTCTCGCCGTCCGAAAGGTCGGCTAAAAACGATTGCTTTTGCGCTTCAAATTCCTCCGCGGAACGCTTCGCCATACCCGCCGAAAGCTCCAGCTTCGCTTCCTCGGCGCGTAAACCCGCTATCTCGCTTTCCAACGCGGAATATTCCTCACCCGCAACCGTGTTTCTGTCGGAGATATCGTCGAGCCGCTTTTGATACTCGGCGGCTTGCTCGGTGAACGACGCGGCGGCTTTTCTCGCTTCGTCGATTTGAGCGCTCACCTGTTTTATCTGCTCGTCAAACGTCGCGGAGTTCTCTTTCGCACTCTTAAGCTGTTCGGTAAGTTCTAAGCGGCGTTCCTCGTTGTGTTTAAGGTCGTTTTCCGCTACGGAGATATCGGATTTCTTCTCGGCAAGTTCGTCGTTCGCGGACTGAATGCTTGAACGTATCCTCTCCAAACGCGCCTGTGAAGCCATTTTATCATCACCGAGGTTTTCTATCTCGGTCTCGGCGTTTTTGATGTCGCGCTCAAAGTGCTCGCACTCGCCGCGGTTTATCAAGAGGTCGTCGCTTATTTTCGAGAGCGCGTCACGCTTTTCATTGAGGCGCGCCACGGAAACGGATATCTCCAGTTCCTTTTTCTGCGACATAAGTTCATTCGCCTTGACAGCCTTTTCCGACTGCTTTTTCAGTATCGGCAGACGTTCCTCGTCCACGCGGATAAGGTCGCGCTGACGGACGATATTTTCTTCGGCTTGGGAAAGCTGCTTTTCCGCGTCCGCTTTTTTGTGGAGAAACAGCGAAACGCCCGCGGCTTCCTCGAAGATCTCGCGGCGCTGAGTATCACGCGCGTTTACTATCTCTGCGACTCTGCCCTGACCGATTATTGAGTAGCCGTCGCGCCCGAGACCCGTTCCCATAAGTATTTCCTGAATATCCTTAAGGCGCGATTTCTTGCCGTTTATGAGATACTCGCTCTCGCCCGAACGGTAGAGTTTTCGCGAGATCACGACCTCGTCCGCGTCCACCGAGAGCGCTCTGTCAGCGTTGTCTATCGTCAAAGCGACGTGCGCGAAGCCCATGGGCTTGCGCTCCACAGTGCCGTGGAAGATAACGTCCTCCATTTTCTCGCCGCGCAGAGTTTTCGCGCCCTGCTCTCCCATTACCCAGCGCAGCGCGTCCGAAATATTGCTTTTTCCGTTGCCGTTGGAACCTACGACCGCCGTGGTCTTGGTATCGAACTTAAGCACGGTTTTGTCGGCGAACGACTTAAATCCTTGAATTTCAAGAGTTTTAAACAGCATTAAATCTCCTCTTTCGGAACAACGCGAAGCGTTTCTCCCGCGCGTTCCTTAACCTCTATGTTATAGCCGAATTCAAACAGTCGGCGAATGTTTTCGCGCTTTTGACCTATCGTTCGGCTGATGTTTCTTTTGTCGGTAAAAATTGTGTAATCGCCCTTTGGTAACGCTTTCAGCCGCTCCGTCATTTCGCGGAGCACAATGCGGCTCTCAACTATCTCCCGTAATGCGGGGTGATAAACGCCGCCCAGCTTATCGCGCTCTACGTCGGGGCTTGCGTGAAGTCCCAGGCGAATTACTCTGATATCGTTACGCTCGAATTTTTGAAGCAATTCGGCGCACAAATCAACCGTTTCATCAAACGAAAATGACTTGTATTCGCCGCTCTCGAAAAGTTTTCCGAGCCGCGTGTTTTTGAGTATCACGGTCGGGTAAACGCGGACGGTTTTCGGCGACAGCTTTATAAACTCGTCCGCTGTGTAAAGACAGTTTTCAACCGTATCTTTATACAGACCCGTCATCATCTGAAGCCCGAGTTCAATGCCGCTCCCGCGTATCAAAACAGCGGCTTTGCGAACGTCCTCGGCGCTGTGACCGCGCTCGTTGGCTTTCAGTACTTCGTCGCTCATAGACTGTGCTCCAAGCTCGATAGCCGTCATTCCGTAGGATTTCAGAATATCCAAAACTTCCTCGGAAATACAGTCGGGGCGCGTGGAACAGCGTATTCCCGAATAACACGGAAACCGCTTTACAGCCGCGCTCGCCGCTTCAAGAAGCTCCGTCATATACTCCCGCGGTATCGCCGTAAAACTGCCGCCGAAAAACGCTATCTCGGCGCTTATCCCGCGTTCCGAAAGGTGCGGAGCCTGTTCTTCAAGAAGCGCCGAAATGTCCTCGGCGCGAGGCGGCTTTTGCGTTCCCGAGATAGTCCGCTGGTCGCAGAACGAACACTTATGCGGACAGCCGATATGCGGAATAAATATCGAAATGTTAGTCTGCCTACCGGTCTGCCTATCGGTATGCTTATCAGTCTGTTTCATAGCCCATAAGTTTTACGGCTTCCTTTGCCGCCGCCTGTTCCGCTTCCTTTTTGGAGCCGCCCTGTCCGCGCCCGATAACCTGTCCGTTAAGGAGCACACGTGCCTTGAATGTCTTGTGATTATGTTCGCCGTCAAACTCTTCCACCTCGTAGGATATCTTTTCCTCGGGATTCTGCTGAATTATCTCCTGAAGCACGGTCTTATAGTCGCCGAGCCGCACCTTGCCCGACTTTATAGCTTCGATACTCGGCACGAACCGCAGTATCATCTTCTGCGCCTCGTCAAAGCCGCCGTCGAGATAGACCGCCGCTATCATCGCTTCAAACGCGTCCGAGAGAATAGACTTGCGGTCGCGCCCTCCCGACTGTTCCTCGCCCTTGCCGAGCAGAATGTATTTGCCAAGATCAATGCGCTTTGAGAACGTGTAAAGCGCGTTCTCGCAGACTATCGACGCGCGAAGCTTTGTCAAACCGCCCTCGGGAACGGTCTTTTGCATATTGGTAAACAGATAGCGCGACACGGCAAGCTGTAATACCGCGTCTCCCAGAAACTCCAACCGCTCGTTGCACTCGACATTCTTGCCGCCGCAGTAGCTTGAATGTGTCATCGCGTGGTGAAGATACTCGCGGTTCTTGAACTTATAGCCTATCTTTTCTTCCAGTTCGGCAAGCTCTTTGAACTCACTCATCGTCCTCCGCTCCCTCCGATCGGATTTTCGCGATAGCTTCGGTCATTTTCACTATTGCGTCGTTTTCAACGAACGCTTTCGCCTGTCTGAACGCGCCGAAAAACGCCTTAGCGTCGCTCGCGCCGTGCGCTTTGAACACGGGCTTCGCCGTTCCCAAAAGCGGCGAACCGCCTATCTCTTTATAATCCAAGTGCTTCATGACCTCGCCGAGCTTGCTTTTAACGAACAGCGCGCCTATCTTCGTTTTCAAATTCGCGAAGAAAACCTGTTTCAGCGAATTCTTCATCAAAACGCCCATACCCTCGCACGCTTTCAGAAACACGTTACCCGTGAAGCCGTCCGTGACCAGAACGTCCACTGCCCCGAGCGGCGCTTCACGCGCTTCAATGTAGCCCACGAAATTTATCGGCGCTTTTTCAAGAAGCTTCTTCGTTTCATGTTCAAGTTCTCTGCCTTTTTCGTCCTCGGTGCCTATGTTGAGCAACCCCACGCGCGGATTTTTTACTCCCATGGTAGTTTCCATAAAACAAGAACCGAGTATCGCGAATTGCAGAAGCATTTCGGGGCGGCAGTCCAAATTTGCGCCGCCGTCCAAAACCGCGTACTTAACGCCGCCGTCTGCGGGCATAAGCGGCACGAGAGCCGTGCGCTTCACGCCTTTAATGCGCTTTTCTATCATAGTACCGCCCAACACGATAGCGGCAGTGCTTCCCGCCGAGATAACCGCGTCCGCTTCTCCCTTGCTCAGCATATTGAACGCCACACCCATTGAGGTACCCGCGTTGCCTTTCAGTATGGAACGCGGGTTGTCCTCGGTAGTGATAACGCCGTGCGCTTCAACAAGTTCAATGCCCTTTTCGGGAATATTAAGCGCCGACATACGTTCTTTGAGTTTGTCAAGCTCACCCGTCACCGCTACCTCAATCCCCAGACCCTCGACCGCCATAGCCGCGCCTTTTAATACTTCGTCGGGGGCGTTGTCGCCGCCGAAACCGTCAATTACTATTTTCATATGCTCCTCCGTATGTTTTTGATGATGCGGTAAATTGGAATTTATGACTGCGATAATAGTTACTTAACTGCAACAATTACAGAAAATTTATGATAAGAATAGATACATTTAACTTCCGAAAATCCACATCTGTTAAGCATTTGTATTTCTGCTTCAACAGAACACTCCTTATCTAATTTTCTGCGTTCTTTCCATAATTCAATATCTCTTTCAGTCAATCCACCGGAATATAACTGACTCTCCCAATACGAATTAAACCAATCATTCATCGCAGGTGTATCAGCGCAAAACTGATCGTAATTTACCAATATTCCCTTCTCCGGCAACATGTTGTAAATCTTTATAAATAAATTTTCTTTTTGAGCATTATCCAAATGATGAATGGATAATGCTGATATAACAGTATCAAAATCTTCTTCGGGAAGTACCTTTGTATAATCCATTATTCTATGTTGAACGTTGTTTAATCCTAAAAATCTTTTTCTCGATATATCCAAGCATTTCGTCCGCTATATCAACCAACACATATTCCGCTGACGAGCATTGCACATACCAATAATAAGACAGCAAACCTGTTCCGGCACCTAAATCCAACACACTCTTGGGCTTCTTAATACTTGAAAGTATAAATTTTGTTGAATTTTCATAGTAATCATCAAAACATGGAATAAATTTTCTACGATTACAATCATATTCTTTAGCTATTAGGTTAAATTGCTCCTCTATATTCACAATAGTATCTCCTTTCAACAAATTTCGATTTACACGCAAAGCGCCTTTTCCAAATCCCCAATAGCCCTCTCCGCAAGCCGCTGATACTTCAGTTTCTTGTCGCGTATATTCTCCTCAAGAGGCGGCAGAATGCCCATATTGCTGCCCATAGGCTGATAATTTTCGGGAAATGCGTTCGCCACATACCACGAAAGAGCGCCTATCATTGTGGTTTTCGGGTAAGTTATCGGCGGTTTGCCGTCGAGAATATCTGCCAAAGCACGCCCCGCCGCAATGCCCGAAGCCGCGCTTTCAACGTAGCCCTCAACTCCCGTCATCTGACCCGCAAAGAATACGTTTTTTGAGCCTTTAAGCATAAAATGCTCGTCCAGCAAGCGCGGACTGCACAAGAACGTGTTTCGGTGCATAACCCCGTACCGCGCGAACTCCGCGTTTTGAAGTCCCGGGATAAACGAGAACACACGCTTTTGCTCACCGAATTTGAGGTTCGTCTGAAATCCCACGAGATTATAAAGCGTACCCTCAACGTTCTCTTTCCGAAGCTGAACCGCAGCAAAAGGACGTTTACCCGTCCTCGGGTCGATAAGTCCGACGGGTTTCATACAGCCGTAGCGAACGCTGTCATAACCGCGCTTTGCCAAAACCTCAACGGGCATACAGCCCTCGTAAACGCGCAAGCCCGCACTCTCTTCCGGTTTATCAAACTCATGGAGCGGAGCGCCCTCGGCATTTATCAGCGCGTTGTAAAACGCATCGTACTCCTCTTTACTGAACGGGCAGTTGACGTAATCCGCGCCGCCTTTGTCGTAACGCGACTGCTCGAACGCTATCGAAAAGTCGATACTCTCGGCGGTAACTATCGGAGCCGCCGCGTCGTAAAAACTTAGATAATCTCCGCACTTTTCGCGTATCTTATCCGCAAGCGCGTCCGAAGTCAAAGGACCCGTCGCGATAACCGCGTTTTCCTCGGGAAATTCGCAAACTTCGCCCTCGATAACCGTAATGTTCGGGTGACTTTTGACAATACGCGTGACCTCGTCCGAGAAAGCGTAACGTTCGACCGCCAGAGCTCCGCCCGCGGGAACGGCGGTTTTCGCCGCCGCCTCGCAGATCACCGAACCCAAGCGCCGCATTTCCTCTTTGAGAAGTCCGCACGCGCTGTCCACCCGTGCGGCTTTCAGCGAATTTGAGCACACAAGCTCCGCAAAGCCCTCGTATTTATGCGCGGGAGAAAACTTCACGGGCTTCATTTCGTACAGCTCCACGGAAAATCCGCGGTTTGCCAACTGCATAGCCGCCTCGCACCCCGCCAGACCCGCGCCGATAACTTTTACTGTCATTTACTCTCCTTATCGAGAGGACGCTCGTAACCGCAGCCCTCTTTCGCGCAATATATCTTGCCCAATTTGCCCGTTTTTTTAAACAGGCTGGAACCGCACTCGGGGCACTTTTCTTCCAAAGGCATATCCCACGTCATAAAGTTGCAGTCCTTGTAGTTTTCGCAGCCGTAGAACGGCTTGCCTTTCTTAGACTTTTTAAGGAGCATTTTCGCGCCGCATTTCGGGCAAAGACCTTTGGTCTCGGTGACTATCTTTTTCGTGAACTTGCACTCGGGGAAACCCGAACAGCCAAGGAATTTTCCATAAGGTCCGATTTTTATTACCATAGGCTTTCCGCATTCTTCGCAGATTACGTCGGTAGGCTCGTCGGGGACTTTAAGGTGCTTGCCCTCCATATCATGTTCCGCCTGTTCCAACGACTTTGAAAAGCCCTTATAGAACTTGTCGAGCGTTGCGACCCAATCCTTGCCGCCCTTTTCGATATCGTCGAGGTCGCTTTCCATTTTCGCCGTGAATTTTACGTCAACGATATTATTGAACTTGTCTTTCAAAAGCCCCGTTATTACCTCTCCGAGAGACGTGGGCTTGAGTTGATTACCCGTTTCGCGCTCCACATAATGGCGATCAAGGATTGTGGAAATAGTCGGCGCGTAAGTGGACGGACGACCGATACCGTTTTCTTCCAAAGCCTTGATAAGCGACGCTTCGTTATAGCGCGCGGGCGGCTGAGTAAAGTGTTGATTTCCGAGAATTTCCGCGCATTTCAGCGTTTCGCCTTTTTCTATTTTCGGCAGAGCGCCCCCCTTTTCGTCGTCGTCTCGGCTTTCTTCGTAAAGTTTGGTGAAGCCGTCGAACTTGACGGAATATCCGCTCGCTTTGAACAGGCAGTTTTTCGCGGTAATTTCAACGGAAACGGTATCCATAACGGCGTTCGCCATTTGGCTTGCCATAAAGCGCTCCCAGATGAGTTTATACAGCTTGAACTGGTCGCTTGTCAGCGACTTTTTCACTTTCTCGGGAGTGAACTCGACGTTGGTGGGTCTGATAGCTTCATGCGCGTCCTGAGCGTTGCTTTTGGACTTGAACGTCCTCGGCTTTTCGGGAAGATACTCCGCGCCGTAGGTGTTCTTGATGAGTTCGGCGGCGGCGGTTTTCGCTTCGTCGGAAATACGCAGACTGTCGGTTCTCATATAAGTAATAAGTCCGACCGCGCCCGTGCCCTCAACATCAACGCCCTCGTAAAGCTCCTGAGCCGCTTTCATGGTTCTCCGCGCTTGAAACGACAAGCGGCGGCTTGCTTCCTGCTGTAAAGTGGAAGTCGTGAACGGCGGCGCGGGCTGTTTCTTTCTCTGCGACTTTTTGAGGTTGGTAACGACGAAATCCGCGCCTTTAAGATTATCGAGAATAGCGTCGGCTTGTTCCTTGTTGTCTATCTTCGCTTTCTCACCGTCTATTTCAGCGAGCTTCGCCGCGAAAGTTTTCTTGGAAGAATTTGCCGAGAATTTCGCGTCAATACTCCAGTATTCGGTGGTTTTAAACGCGCGTATCTCCTCCTCGCGGTCTACGATAATACGCACCGCGACGGACTGAACGCGCCCCGCCGAAAGTCCTCTGCGAACCTTTTTCCACAAAAACGGCGACAGCTTATAACCGACTATTCTGTCGAGAATACGGCGCGTCTGCTGAGCGTTCACCACATCGGGGTCGATAGTGCGCGGGTGGCTCATTCCGTACTGCACGCCAGTTTTCGTTATTTCGTTGAACGTCACGCGAACGGGCGCTTTTTCGTCGATGTTCAGCAAATGCGACAAATGCCACGCGATAGCTTCGCCCTCTCTATCCGGGTCGGTCGCGAGATAAACGACGTCGGCGGATTTGGCGCGCTTTTTAAGCTCCTTGATAACGTCCGCCTTGTCTTTCATATTGACGTACTGCGGCGTGAAATTATTTTCCACGTCCACGCCGAGCTTGCTTTTCGGCAGGTCTATGATATGCCCCGTTGAAGCCATAACGTCATAACCCGCGCCCAAATATTTTTTAACGGTTTTCGCCTTTGACGGCGACTCCAGAATTACTAGATCAGCCAAAATTTTATCCTCCAAACTTATTAGTTTACAGTGTACATTTGACAGTGTACAGTTATCATACTAATTTACAATCAAGGTGCAGACAAAAAATAAAACCTAATGCCTTGCAATAACACAAATGTTAGTCTATACGTTGATTATGAATTAGTATCAGACAGCCCCGAAACATCAACTGCACACTGTCAACTATCAACTGTCAACTATCTTGACAGTTCCCAAAGCAAAACGCTTGCCGCCATTGCGGCGTTCAGGCTTTCCGCGCCCTTTATGGGAATGTATATTTTCTCATCGCAGACCGCGGCGATTTCCGGAGATATGCCGCGCCCCTCGCTGCCGATAACTATCGCGGTTTTCTCGGGAAACTTCACCTCTCCGAGCCGCTTCGCGCTCTTGTCGAGCATAGCGCCGTACACCGTGAAGCCTTTTAAATAACCGCGCAAATTTTCCGCGCCCGAATAAAACTGCACGGGCACTCTGAACACACTCCCCATTGAAGCTCGGAGCGTTTTGGGCGAAAACTTATCGGCGCAGGTCGGCGAATACAGCACGCCGTCCATTCCGAACGCTTCCGCCGCGCGGATTATCGTGCCGACGTTTCCCGGGTCTTGAACGCCGTCCAGAACAATCAGCCTTTCAGCGTTTTCGGGTATGGGGTTTCCGAAACGCTCCGCCGCCGCGAACAGACCCTGCGGAGACTTCGTATCGGAAATATATTCCGACAGCTCCTCGGTTATGACAGCCGCGCAATTACATATTTGCGCCGCTTTTCTCACGGTATCGGGATATTTCCTCGCCGCCTTTTCGGTATACAGAAAACACTCCAACGACGAGCGCTCCGCAAGCTCCCCGCAAAGGTGGTCGCCCTCAACCGCGAACAAATCGGTCTCGCGGCGATAATCCGCGCTTTTCAGCAGCTCCCTCATCATACGAACGTCAGAGTTTTTCCGCGAGGTTATCACATCCACAGCCTTTTTCCCCTTTTTGTCGAAAATAGTTTATAATAGCGAAAATCTCACGCCCCGAAGTACAAGGCGTGAGAATTAAGTCAATCAAAGCGCCGCCTTAGCTTTCTCGGTAAGCGCCGTAAAGCCCGCCGCGTCGTTAATTGCGATCTCGGAGAGCATCTTTCTGTTAAGCGTGATGTTCGCTTTCTTGAGACCGTTCATAAATGTGGAATAGTTCATGCCGTTTGCCTTGCAAGCCGCCGAAATTCTGGTGATCCACAAGCGTCTGAAATCTCTTTTCTTCAAACGTCTGCCGATGTATGCGTATTGACCGCTCTTCATCACCGCTTCCTTAGCGGTCTTGAAAAGTCTACTCTTACCTCCCCAATAGCCCTTCGCGAGCTTCAAGGTTTTATTTCTTCTCTTGCGCGTAGCAAGTGCGCCCTTAACACGTGCCATTGTGATTGTCCTCCTTATTTATAAATCGCTTCGCACCGCGCGCATATTCTCCGCTTTCGCTCCGAATATCCGCTCTCGCCTTGCTAAAACGGTTCCGCTCCGCTTCACCGTCTCGGCGGCGTGCTCCGCTTATGTGTTTTTATGAATTACTTCTTATTTGTACGGAATAAGGCTCTTAACCTGCTCTACGTTGGTCACGTCCGCATACGCGCCCGCTCTAAGTCCTCTTTTACGCTTGGTGGACTTTTTGGTAAGAATGTGACGCTTACCGCAATGCTGCATTTTAACCTTACCGGTTCCCGTGAGCTTAAAGCGCTTTTTCGCGCCGCTGTGTGTTTTGATCTTAGGCATTTTGTTTTCCTCCTGTAAGTGTTTTAAAAGTGCGCCGTCAACGCTTATTATTTCTTCGGACTGAGCACTACCGCGTAGTTTCTTCCCTCGAGTTTCGAGGGCTTATCCGAGCCGCCGTACTCCGCAACCGCGTCGCAAAAACGCTTCATCAAGTCCTCGCCGAGATTTACATGCGTAAGCTCGCGCATACGTCTGAAACGTATCGTGACTTTGACCTTATCGCCGTTTTGCAGAAATTTTATCGCGTTCTTCACCTTGATATTGAAATCGTTGGTGTCGATATTAAGGGACATTTTAACTTCCTTAACATCCGCTGTTTTCTGATTTTTCTTGGCTTCTTTTTCCCGTTTTGTCTGCTCGAAACGGTATTTGCCGTAATCCATAATGCGGCATACCGGAGGTTTCGCCGTGGGAGATATCATCACCAAGTCCAGATCGGCGTCTATAGCCTTTTCGAGAGCGTCTCTCGACGACATTATCCCGAGCTGTTCGCCGTCCGCGCTGATAACTCTTACTTCCTTTTCACGGATATCCTCATTGATGAGCTGTTCTTTCGCTGCGATTTTAAAGCACCGCCTTTCGTTTGCTTTTCCAAAGAAATAAATTAAGCGTGAGCACACAACTCACGCTTAAACGTAATTATCCCATTGTTTCGGGGTACTTATCGAATAAACTACCGCGCCTGACTGTCAAGCCTGCGCTTCAACATGGCATAAAATCCCGTTAAAACGCACCCCGTCGGCGGGTGAGAGTGTGGTGGCTCTGCTTTACCGATATATTATACCACAACCGTTTTTATTTGTCAATAGGTTTTTCAAAAAAATTTAAATTTTTATCGCTTTACGTTGAACGCTTCTCTGCCGGGATAAACAGCCGCCGCGCCGAGTTCTTCCTCAATACGGAGCAGTCGGTTATACTTCTCCACGCGCTCGGAACGCGAGGGCGCGCCCGTCTTTATCTGACACGTATTAAGCGCCACGGCGAGATCGGCTATCACAGTATCGGCAGTCTCTCCCGAACGGTGCGAGGAAATGGCGGTGTAATGCGCTTTGTGCGCCGTCTTTACCGCTTCGAGAGTTTCCGAAACAGATCCTATTTGGTTGAGTTTGATAAGCACGGAGTTTCCGCAGCCACTTAATATGCCGCGCTTAATGCGCTCCGTATTCGTCACAAACAAATCGTCGCCGACAAGCTGAACTTTACCGCCCAGACGGTTCGTGAGCGTTTTCCAACCGTCCCAATCTTCCTCGTCCAAGCCGTCCTCCAAGGAGATTATCGGGTACTTTTGAGTGAGCTGCTCCCAGTGCGAGATAAGCTCCTCTGTCGTGAATTTCTTCATCGCTTTCGGAAGAATATATTCGCCTTTCTTGTCCGACTTCCACTCGCTCGCCGCCGCGTCCATTGCCAGCATAAAATCCGCGCCGGGCTTGTAGCCCGCCTTTTCCACAGCCGCGAGAATACACTCGATAGCAGCTTCGTCGCTTTCGAGGTCGGGCGCGAAGCCGCCCTCGTCGCCTACGGCGGTGGAAAGTCCTTTTTCCTTTAATATCGCGGCAAGCGAATGGAACACCTCCGCGCACTGCCGAAGCGCTTCTTTAAAAGAATTTGCGCCTACGGGCATTATCATAAACTCCTGAACGTCAACGGTGTTCGCCGCGTGAGCGCCGCCGTTCAGAATATTCATCATCGGCACGGGAAGTCGGTTTCCGTTCACGCCGCCGAGAAATCTGTAAAGCGGGATATCAAGCGAACAAGCCGCCGCTCTCGCCGCCGCAATAGACACAGCAAGTATTGCGTTCGCGCCGAAATGAGATTTTTCCTTTGTGCCGTCCGCTTTTATCATTGCAGCGTCCACGGCGTAGGTATCGCGCGCGTCAATGCCGCTTACCGCCTTTGAGATCTCTTTTGTGATGTTCTCGGCGGCTTTTTGCGTTCCCTTGCCGCCATAGCGCTTCTTGTCGCCGTCGCGGAGTTCAAGCGCTTCAAACTCCCCCGTGGAAGCTCCCGAGGGAGCCGCCCCGAACCCTACCGAGCCGTCCGCCAAATGAACCTCGGCTTCCACCGTGGGATTACCGCGGCTGTCGAGGATTTCCCGTCCGATAACCTTTTCAATGCCGTAATAATTCATAAAAATACTACCTCCGAAAATTTATTTTAGAGGTAGTATTTCTCTTTTTTGGAGAATTATTCATTCGGTATTTGGGGAGCATTATGATTTATTGAAGTTGTCGATAAATCGGAAGTTATATGAACAAAATCCAAATTAACTTTGATACAATATGGCATCCGCCGTGAGCAATCATCGCATAACGCAAACCGTATTTTCTATACAACCAACCAAACAATAAACCAAAGCCGCCATTCATCAGGAAACATCTAAAGATTATTATTGGCGTTAGACCTATCGTCTGAGCGGTTCCAGGAAGGTGTCCTGCGGCAAACAAAATTGCCGCAAACACATTCGCCACAATTAAAATTGCAACTGTCGGTTTATCGTGTTTCTTACCAAATAATTTATGAAGAACAAACGCAATTAGTGACATAAAGAAAAGTCTGATCATTACTTCTTCAATAATTGCACCATAGGTTACAGTTGCCAACAGATACGGAATAGTCGGTTTTTCTACATAGGTATTCATAACTGCCTCAGAATGATTTCCAAAGAACAGCACATCGGTTAAAATCAATGCAAGACCACCAACCACGGCAACGACAAGAGAAGCTGCCAAAGGCTTTTTTGTTATGTTTTTTTCGTCTTTCCAAAGTCCTGTTTTCTTTCCGAGCCAAATGCCTATTGCGCCTAACACGATGCCATAAACGACGGCAGTTTGGATCGCCGTACTGATGCCCACAATAATATCGGCGGGAAATTGACCGAGACCGCCGGCATTTATTTGTTCAAGATATTGTTGTTTTGTGTTTTCGGGAAAGTCCTCCCAGGCGTATATTCCCGTGAAGAAACCACCGATAAAACCTATCACAGCGAAAAATAAAAGAGTTTTCCAATATGCTTTAATGTAATTTTTCATACTGCCCCCGCCTTTAAGTAGAACCTGATTCTTCATTGTGCAATACTTTCTTCTGCCATGACATTTTACCGCACTTTGGGCAGCGCATATATCTTGTTCTGTTTATATGCATAGCTAAGAATACACTGCTGTATTGAGGGATATGTATGTGTCCGCACTTCCGACATTCATAATAGCCTGCGTTTTGCTCGATTTTTATTGCAAAAGGCGTTGCGGCAAGCAGGGGAATAATGCCCGCGATAAGAATAATATTTTTAATCCATTCCTCCAACGGCATTACAGCTGCAAAGACCACAGCAGCCGTCAATGGAATTAAACATATAATTCCCAGAACGATTTCTGTTATCAGCAATCTTTTATCCGCTTGTTCTTTTTGACTAATAATCTCAAGTAAGTTGTTTTCTAATTCTCTGTTGTAGTTATCCACAGTAACGACCTCCCCACATAACAAATCATTAACGGTAATTTTGAGAATATCACACAGTTCAAGCATAATGGATGTATCGGGCATTGATTTTCCCGTTTCCCATTTTGATACCGCTCTATCGGTGATGTTCAGTTTTTCTGCCAACTGCATTTGTGTCAAGTTAGACTTTTTTCTCCGCTCAGCAATGAATTTTCCGATTTTCACTTGATCCATAGTGTGCCTCCTTTCACTTTCAGTATAGACGATTATCGCGACAAAGTACACGAACCGATGGTTGAGTGGGGAGAAATCAACCATTGGTAGAGTGATAATTTATCGATATAGTTCCCAATAAAAAATTATATCACGATTTCCGCAAAAAGTCAACTGCGCAAATGCACAAAAAAGAAGCCCGCTTATACAAAAGCAGACTTCTTACATAGCTATAAAGAAATTATACTCTCCGAACCGCCCCGAGCTTGTCGTTAAGCGCACTCGCTATCGTATCGGTCTCGCTGTCGGCGATCTCGTCGGTAACGTCATCATTGTCCGCGTAGGTTATCGTGAACGTCAGCGACTTCTTGCCAAGCCCCAGCTTTTCGCTCTCGAAACTGTCAATGAGTTTGACGTCGGCGGCTTTCGCGCTTACGGACTTTATCACGTCCTCTATCTCCACGCAGAGCGTTTTCTTGTCGCAGATAAGCGAAATGTCGCGCTTCGCTTTCAGCTTGCCGTTGTCGGCGGTAAACTTCATCTCGCGCTTGTAAAGCCCCTCTATCGCGGAGTAGTTAATCTCCGCAATGAAAATCGAAAGGTCGGACTTCTTGCCCTCGGCGATGTTCAAATCGTTTACTATCTCGTAGCGCAGCTTGCCCATTTGACCTATCTTAACGCCGCCGCAGAGAATATCCGCGCAAATTCCGGGGTGGAGATAACTGCACTCGCCGCGCTCAAATCTGAACGTTAAGCCGTTCGCCGCCGCAAAGCCCTCGACCGCTTCTTTAAGCGTGAAGAATGTTTCGTCCGCGCCGTAAACGCCCAGACACAGTTCCTTGCGCTCCTCGGGCGCTTCCGTAAGCGGCAGAGCCTTGGGAATATGCACATTAGCTATCTCAAAGAAACGCGCCGCCGAACAGTCGTTTTTGATGTTGTCGGCGATAACGTTTATCATTGAGGGCGCGAGCACGGTTCTCAAAATCGAGAGATTGTCGGTTATCGGATTTAACAGCTTTATCACATTGCGCTCGGGAGCGTTTTTCGGAAGTCTCAGCATATCGAGTTCGTGCTCGGAGTACATAGCAAGCGTTCTGACTTCGTAAAAGCCCTGAGAGCAGAAGTATTCTTTTGTTGAAAGCTCCTTGTTCTGCAAGAATGAAAGTCCGCCGTTCGTGACCTTTGCGCTGTCCAGAAAGCGCGGGATAACGTGGTCGTAGCCGTATTCGCGGATAACTTCCTCGGCGATGTCCTGATAATTCTCAACGTCGGTTCTCCAGCGCGGAACGGTTACGGAGAGCGTTTCGCCGTTTTCCTCAACGCCGAACATCAGCGACTTCAAAATGCGCGTGATGTCCGCTTTGGGAACGTCTATTCCCAAGACGGAATTTACTTTATCAACAGTCACATCGAATTTCGCTTCGCCCTTGTCCTCGCCCGCCGAAACGTCAAAGTGAGAATTGCCTATCTTCGCAACTCCGAGCTTTTCAACGAGGTTCAAAGCGCGGTTCATTCCGCATTCAACGCCGTATTCGTCAACGCCCTTTTCAAAACGCGCCGCCGCGTCGGTGTGAAGTCCGAGAGCGCGCGAGGTCTTACGAACATTGTCGCGGCGGAATTTCGCGGCTTCAAGCAGAATCTCGCTCGTCTTGACTTCAATCTCGGAGTTCAAGCCGCCCATAATTCCCGCTAAACCCACGCCCTTGTGCTTGTCGCATATAAGCAGATTGTCTTTCGTCAAAACGCGCTCTTTTTCGTCTAGCGTGGTTATTTTCTCGCCGTCTTTAGCGCGGCGCACGAGAATAGATTTGCCGTCCAAGGTGTCCAAATCGTAAGCATGCATAGGCTGACCTATTTCCAAAAGCACATAGTTAGTTATATCAACAATAGCGTCGATAGACGAAAAACCGCACACGGAAAGTCTGCGCTTCATCCACTGCGGGCTCTCAAAATGCTTCACCTCGTAAATGTAGTCGCCCAGATAGCGCGGGCAAAGGTCGAGCGCTTCAATTTCCACGGAAATCTCGGGCTTTGTAACGTCCGTTCGCGTGAACGAGTAATCCGGCTCCTTAAGCGGCTTTCCGAGGAACGCCGCGACTTCGCGCGCTATGCCCAGAACGCTCTGACAATCGGGGCGGTTGGCTGTTATCGAGATGTCGAACACATAATCGTCAAGGTCAAGAGTTTTCTTGATGTCCTCGCCAACGTTCGCGCCGCTCGGCAACATCAGGATACCGTGAACGTCCGCGCCCTTTATCCAATCCTCGGTAACTCCCAGCTCGCCGCCCGAGCACAGCATTCCGTAACTCATCATATCCGCCATTTTTCGCGGCTGAATTTCAATTCCGCCCGGCAGTTTCGCGCCGACCACCGCCGCGGGTACTTTCGCGCCCTTAAACACGTTGTCCGCGCCCGTGAGTATCACGTTGTCCGCGCCGTATTCGCCGCAGTTTACATGGCAAATATAAAGGTGCGTGCCCTCGTATTTCTCGATAGACGTGACCTCGCCGACTACCACTTTTTCAATGTCCTGTCCGAGATATTTCGTTTCCTCGACCTCAAAGCCCGCGCCGAACAGCTTGTCCACAAGCTCCAAGGGCTGACACTCTATATCGACATAATCCTTTAACCAACTGAAAAGTATTTTCATAATTCCGCCCCCTTACGCCTTAAATTGTTTCAAGAAATCCACATCGTTCGCGAAGAACATTCCCATATTCGGAATGCCGTATTTCAGCATTGTAATGCGCTCCACGCCGATACCGAACGCCAAGCCCGAATACTCCTCGGGGTCAATATTGCAGTTTTCGAGCACCTTTTTGTTGACAACGCCGCCGCCAAGAACTTCTATCCAACCCGTGCCCTTGCACAGCGAACAGCCTTTACCGCCGCACTCGAAGCACGAAACGTCGACTTCGACGGACGGTTCGGTAAACGGGAAGTAGCTCGGGCGCAGACGCGTTTTTGTGCCGTCGCCGAACATCTGCTTTACAAATTGGTCGAGCATGCCTTGCAAATCGCAGAGGTTTATGCCCTTGTCGACCACCAAACCCTCCATCTGCATAAACATCGGCGAGTGCGTAGCGTCGCTGTCCGAGCGGAACACTTTGCCCGGCACGAGAACCTTTATGGGCGGTCTTTCCGCGTCCATTGTGCGTATCTGTCCCGGAGAAGTGTGCGTTCTCAAAAGCAAGTCCTCGGTGAGCCAGAACGTGTCCTGCATATCGCGCGACGGGTGGTCTTTAAGCACGTTTAAGCGCGTGAAATTGTGGTCGTCGTCCTCCACCTCGGGGTACTCCAATACTTCAAATCCCATTCCCGCGAACACGCTTATCATCTGCTGAGTTATAAGCGTTATCGGGTGAAGATTACCCGTTGGGCGCTTTAAGGCGGGCATAGTGACGTCCAACGTCTCGCGCTCGTAACGCTTTTTCAGCTCATACTCCTTTATTTCGGACTGCTTCTCGTTGTACAAATTCTGTGCCCAAATGCGCACGTCGTTTACCGCCTTGCCGAACGTCGGTTTTTCCTCGGGCGGCACGGTTTTCATTTCTTTCATCAAACCGGAAATTACTCCCGTTTTTCCAAGGTACTTCTGCCAGAAATCCGACAGCTGAACGCCGTCCGCGACTTCCCCGAGCACCTGTTTAACCTGCTCTTTGATCTCGCTGAAATCTTTCATTTTCTTCTCCTTATCTAAATTTAAAATTTGCAAACCGCTCTCTACGCGCTTCGCGCTCCGTTCGCTAGCCGAGCGACATTGCGCACTCTTCACTTCGCTTCGCTCCGTTTCGAGTGCACAACGTCACTCGCTTTCGCAAATTTTATGCGCTGCTTTTACGCTGCTTTAAATTCGCGAACTTTAAATTTTAAATTTGCGAACCGCTCTCTACGCGCTTCGCGCTCCGTTCGCTAGCCGAGCGACATTGCGCACTCTTCACTTCGCTTCGCTCCGTTTCGAGTGCACAACGTCACTCGCTTTCGCAAATTTTATGCGCTGCTTTTACGCTGCTTTAAATTCGCGAACTTTAAATTTTAAATTTGCGAACCGCTCTCTACGCGCTTCGCGCTCCGTTCGCTAGCCGAGCGACATTGCGCACTCTTCACTTCACTTCGCTCCGTTTCGAGTGCACAACGTCACTCGCTTTCGCAAATTTTATGCGCTTTTTCTGCGTTGAAATAACAAAAAACGCCCCAAAGTCAAAGACTTTGGGACGGATAATTCTTTAACGATCCGCGGTACCACCCAAATTTGTGAATTGCTTCACACTCTCAAAACGCCTTAACGCGGCGAACGTCCGCTTAGTTTCTCGCAGAAAGCTCCAATGCTGAAATTCAACTTTCGCGCCGCCTGAACGCTCTCAGCCGCTGACGTTCATTCTCTGCGGACGGCTTACGAAAATCTACTTACACATCTTCAACGCCGATTTCATTATATCACATTCCGCGAAGTTTGTCAAGTACTTTGTTGGGCTTTTACCTCGTTTTTCAGTTCCCTGCCGCTCAAATAATCGTCGAAATTCTGCAAAGTGACCTCCGCGATACCGCGCAGGGCTTCCTCGGTAAGATACGCCTGATGCGAGGTTATAAGCACATTCGGACGGTTGACGAGCATTGAGAGCACCTCGTCGGTGATTATCTTGTCGGAGTTGTCCTCGAAGAAAATTCCGCTTTCCTCCTCATAAACGTCCAGCGCCGCGCCGCCTATTCTCTTATCGTTCAGCGCCGAGAGCAGAGCCTCGCTGTCGATAAGCCGCCCGCGCGAGGTGTTGACGATAAGCGCGGTCTTTTTCATAAGACCTATCGCGCTTTCGTCTATGATATAACGGTTTTCGCGGGTAAGAGGGCAATGCAGAGAAATAATATCGCTTCGTTTGAAAAGCTCGTCCGTATCGACATACTCAACGCCGTCGATTTTCGCGGGATAAGGGTCGTAAGCGAGAATTTCCATACCGAAGCCCTTGCAGATATCGATAAACGCCTGTCCGATCTTGCCCGTGCCGATAACGCCCGCCGTTTTCCCGTGCAAATCGAAGCCCGTAAGTCCGACCAGACTGAAATTGAAGTCGCGCGTGCGTATATAGGCGCGCGGTATCTTGCGGTTCAACGCGAGTATCATTCCCATTGCGTGCTCGGCAACGGCGTAAGGCGAATACGCGGGCACGCGCAGAATTTTCAGCTTGTCCTTTGCGGCGGAGAGCGCGATATTGTTAAAGCCCGCGCACCTCATCAAAAGCACCTCGACTCCAAGTTCCGCAAGAGTATCGATCGTTTTGGCGTTTATCACATCGTTTACAAACGCGCAAACCGCTTTACAGCCTTCCGCAAGCCGCGCGCTTTCGGGGCGCAGACGGCTTTCGTAATAAATTATCTCGTACTTCTTGTTGATCTTATCAAACCATTCTTTATCATACGGCTTCGCGTCAAAAAATGCAATCTTCTCCATAAATTATCTCCTTTGGTTTTTCGGTTAGTTTATGCGGAGAAAAGAGAATTATGCTTGACAAATCCCAAAGTCGGCGTTATAATTATATAGGTGATGATTTAAGGCAACACCGCACAATTATTGCTGTCCGATTGCGCAGTCAGATTTTTCTGTCAGCGGGTTGAGCTTTGCTCAACGCTTGTACAATGAGGACGAAGCAAGGCTGACGCCTTGCGAGGACGAATTGTGCAATATGACGAAAAATATGCAAGCAAGCGGGCGGCAAAGGCGTTAGCCGGTAATTGTGCGGTGTTGCCTTAATGGCTTTTCCCTGCCGCAGGCGGGAAAAGTCGATAAAACCGCGCTTTCAAAAAAATTACTTTGGTGATATAAATGGATAATAAAAAACGGCTCTCGCGAGCCATACTCTTGATAATAACCTCGGCGTTCTGCTTCGCCGTTATGAACCTGTGCGTTTCGCTGTCGGGCGACGTTCCCGTAATTCAGAAAACGTTCTTCCGAAACTTCTTCGCAATGCTGATAGCGAGCGTTACGATGATAAAAAACAAGCACTATATCATTCCGAAAAAAGGCGAACGGTTCGGCATTATAATGCGCTCAACGGCGGGATTTCTGGGAATGCTCGGGAACTTTTACGCGCTTTCGGCTCTGAAAGTCTCGGACGCGTCGCTGCTGAACAAAATGTCGCCGTTCTTCGCGGTGCTGTTTTCGGCTTTTCTGCTTAAAGAAAAGCCGAAAAAGGTTCAGCTTGTCTGCATTATTATGGCATTTTGCGGCGCGATGTTCGTGCTCAAGCCGAGCTTTCAAAACGCGGAGCTTCTTCCCTCCTGCGCGGGCTTTTTCGGCGGAGCGTGCGCCGGACTTGCCTACACGTTCGTGCGAAAGCTCACGAACAACGGCACCAAAGGCTATTACATAGTGTTCTTTTTCAGCGCGTTTTCAACATTGTGCGCCGCGCCCGCGCTTATTTTCGACTATCACCCGATGACTATCGTTCAGCTTCTTCTGCTGCTCGGCGCGGGCGCGGCGGCAGCGGGCGGGCAGTTCGCGATAACGGCAAGCTACTCCTACGCACCCGCCAAAGAGGTTTCAATTTACGACTACTCGCAAATAATATTCGCGGGGATGCTCGGCTTCGCGTTTAAATGCGAGGTGCCGGACGCGCTGTCGTTTACGGGTTATTTCATTATTATCACGGCGGCGCTGGCGATGTTTCTTTACAATAAGAAAAAATCCCCCGATTAACGGGGGATTCAGACTGTCGATAAACCCTCATCTACTTCGTCAGCCGCCCTCGCGGCAGCCATAAAGGCTAGCCGCGGAGCAGTTTCCTCGTATCTGAGGATTTCTCAACAGTTTGAAAATACACTTTTCTACAGACTGAATCCCCCAATTAACGGGGGATTTTCGTCATTTTTTATTAAGGAACTCTCCGAGCCGCCTGTCCTCGGTCTTGATATGAGTGATAAGCACCCCTATGTGACCGTTAAGCTTCGCCGTATCCGCGAAAGAGGGCGAGTCCGAAAAATTCGCGGTTATCTCGCGCAAAGTCTGCTTATACTTATCGTGGAACGCCTTGTGCGCCGTATAGTTTGTATAACCGCTCTGCTGCTGAAGCTGTTCTTCGTGCAAAAAATGCTTGTCTACATAATCGTTGAGAAATTTCGCCGTTGCTTGAAGCTGCTCCGAGCCTTTTCCGCCGCACGCGTCCAAAAGCTTGTTCACCGCGTCGATAAGCTCTCGGTGCTCCCTGTCAATTATCGAGTTGCCCGTAAGTAAATTCGAGGTAAGTTCATATCGCGCCATAATTGTTTTCCTTTCTGTTATTGTGTAAAATCGTCGCCGTTGTAAAGTCCCGTGATCGAAGTCGTGAGAAATCGGAAGTCGTTCATCAAATCAAGCTCCTCCCCCGCGAACTTGCCCATGATCCGCACAACGGGCCGCAAAACGTTCTCGTTGTGACGAATGACCACGCCGTGGCGTTTATCCGAAAGCTGCACCATAGTGCCGATCGGGTAAGGGTTGAACGCGCGGAGAAACGCCTTAGTCACCTCATAGTCAAAGTGCTGGTCGCACGCTCCGAGTATGTATTCCTCCGTTTCGGCAACCGACCACGGTGTTCTGTATGGTCGGTTGGAGGTAAGAGCGTCAAACACATCGCAGACTGTCAAAATACGCGCGATAAGCGGTATTTCCTCGCCCGCGATACCCGTAGGATACCCCGAACCGTCGTACTTTTCCTGATGAAACAGCACTCCCGACATTATGTTGGAGTTATATTCGCCGCTGTTTTTCAGGATATTGTAGCCGATAACGGGATGCCGCTTTATCTCGGCAAATTCTTCGTCCGTAAGTTTGCCCGGCTTTATGATGATGTCGTGGTCGATATTGGATTTGCCGATATCGTGAAGAAGACCCGAAACAACGACTTCCTTCGTTTCGTCTTCGGAAAGCCCCAATTCGGCGCTTACCGAAGCCGCCATCATAGAAACGCGCAGGCAGTGCTTATAAGTGTAATCGTCGTAGTTCTGCAAAGCGATCATTTGATTTCCGAGAAACGATGTGTCGCTTGCAATATCGTAAATGATATCATTGGCGATGTTGTCCACCTTTTGCACTGCCGTATGCGACAGTTCCTTGATCTCCTCGTTGCAATCGAATATCTCGTCCAAGTCGGTGAGGGCGCGGGAAATTCGCTCGTTGCGCTGTTTCTCCGCCGCAGCGGCTGACGACAAATTCACGGGCGTCTCCGCGTCCTCAAGCCCCCCGCTGACGATTTTCGCGGATTTTATTCCCTTTTCCTTCATCACATTAATCATCTGAGAGGACAGGAACATTCCCTTTTTCAGCAGAACCTTATACTCTTTGGCAGTGGTGGTGCACACATCCTCCGCGAGCTGCATGCCCTCGCGAAGTTTTTCAACATTTACTATGATCATTTTTAACTCCTTAGAAGAACAAACGCAGAGTTTAAAATTATATCTATAACTATTTTACCACATTTTCATAATTTTGTCAAGGCAAAAAAACAGTTTTTCCCGCCTGCGCCAAAATAAACACGGGACTTTTTCGGCGCTGTTTCGGGCGAGGCGTCGATAATTATTGCAGCTCCACAACGGTAACTCCAGCCTCGCCCTCGCCATAAGCGCCGAGCCTGAAACTTTTCACGCGCGGATTACGCTTCAAAGCCGCGTGAACTGCTTCTCTTAAAGCGCCCGTTCCCTTGCCGTGAATAATTACCACTTGATTTAATCCCGAAAGAATAGCGCCGTCAAGGAACATTTCCATCTGCATAACGCCCTCGTCTCCCATACAGCCGCGGATATCGAGTTCCATACCGCCGCGCCGCGCCGCGTTTGAAGTGAGCGACTTCTTTATTTTTCCCGCGGAGCTTGGCTGCTTTTTTTGCGGCGCTTTTTCGACCAACCGCAGATTTTTCGCGTTGGTTTTTACCGTCATAGAACCGACCGAAACACGGCACTCGCCCTTGACGTTCGGCAAAGTGATAAGCGTGCCCTCTCTGCCCGTATCGGCGAGTTTTACGGTATCGCCTTGTTTCCACGGGCGCGGCGGCACATAGTTTTCCGCTTTGCGCTCGATAACGGGATTGGCTTCGTCCTGCATTTTATTGAGCCGTCCGCCGACCTTGGATTTAGCGTCCGATAAACCTTTCCGCAGCGCTTCTTTGTCCTTAACTTTCTTTAATTCTTCCAACTCGTTAAGTAAAAGATTGGACTGCGCTCTGGTCTGCTCGATTATCGACATCG
This sequence comes from uncultured Clostridia bacterium, assembly GCA_947627465.1. Lineage (GTDB taxonomy): Bacteria > Bacillota > Clostridia > Oscillospirales > Ruminococcaceae > CAG-115. Next base: position 61,102 of record CANQWD010000001.1, on the reverse strand, counting down.
CCCTTTGCCGCGCGTTTTCAAGCTCCTTTTCCTTTTGAGCTTCAAGTTCCGTCAGCTTTTGCTTTAGTTCGCTTTCGGTGAGTTTTGCGTTTCTCTCGGATTTTTCTACGCTGATCTTCAGCTCTTCAAGCTCTTTTCGCGACTGCTCCAATTGGTCTATCACCTGCTCAAAGCGGCGGTTTTCGGTGCTTACGAGTTCCTCCGCGCGTTTTATTACATAATCGTCCATACCGAGCCGCTTTGTTATAGCGAACGCGTTGGATTTACCGGGCACGCCGACTATCAAGCGGTAAGTCGGCTTTAACGTCTCCACGTCGAACTCGCAGGACGCGTTTTCCACGCCGTCCGTTTCAAGCGCGAACATCTTTACCTCTTGATAGTGAGTTGTCGCCAGAACTTTAGCGCGGTAGCTTTTCAATTGCGTAAGAATAGACACAGCAAGCGCCGCGCCCTCAACAGGATCGGTGCCGCTGCCGAGTTCGTCTATTAAGACCAGGGAGTTTTCGTCCGCCGAGTTAATTATTTTAATAACGTTCGTCATGTGCGAAGAAAACGTCGATAGACTTTGTTCAATTGACTGCTCGTCGCCGATATCAACGTAAATACGCTCAAAACAGCCGATCACGGAGCCGTCGCCCGCGGGTATCATCAGTCCGCATTGCGTCATAAGCGTCAGAAGTCCCACGGTCTTGATAGCGACAGTCTTACCGCCCGTATTCGGTCCGGTGATGATAAGACAATCGTATTTTTCGCCTATTTGCACGGAAATCGGCACGGCAATATCGCGGTCGAGAAGCGGGTGCTTTGCGTTGTTTAAGATCACTTTAGGCTCGTTCACGACTTTCGCGGAGACCGCTTTCATCTTCGCGCCGAGGTTTGCTTTCGCAAAATAAAGTTCGAGAATTTGAGACAGCTTAAAATTCTCTTGAATTGCCTCGGCGTTCTCGCCGACCTGCGCGGACAGCTCGCGTGTAATGCGTTCTATCTCGGCTTGTTCGCGGCTTTGCAGAACGCGTATCTCGTTGTTGGCTTCAACGACCTCCATAGGCTCTATAAAGAACGTCTGCCCCGTTGCGGACGTGTCGTGCACCAAACCCGAAACGTCGCCCTTGTGTTCGCTTTTTACGGGAACGACATACCGCCCGTCGCGCATTGTCACGATAGCTTCCTGAAGATATCCGCGCGTGGTCTTGTTTTTTATCATGCCGTCCAATTTTTCGCGGATATTCTGCCCTTGCCGCGCAATTCTTCTGCGAATTGAAGCAAGTTCGGGAGAAGCCGCGTCCGACATCTCCTCCTCGGAGATAATGCTCTCCGAAATGCGCTTTTCCAATGGCTTTACGGGAACAAGCCCTCCGAAATACCCCGCAAGGGAGTTTTCCATATTCTCGCACTGAGAATACCAATCGCAAAGCGCCGCCGTTTCGCGCAGTACCGCCGCAACGTCCAAAAGTTCCCGAAACGACAGCATAGAGCCGGTCTCGGCGCGTTTAAGGCTTCCCGAAACATCCTTTATCTTCCGAAAAGAGGGCGTGCCGAATTTCGCCGACAGCGTAAACGCGTCGTCGGTTTTTTGAAGTTCGCGCGTTATCGTATCGAAATCCGTTTGCGGTTTCAGCTTTAAAGCGGCTTCACGCGCACCGTCGCTCACCGTCTGCTCCGCGAAAAGCTCCAATATCTTATCCAATTCAAGTTTTTTGTAGTATTTGTTCATAAGTTACCTCATTTATTTTTTCCGCAGGACTTGCACTCATTATCGCGCTTGCTGTTGATATATCCGCAGTATTTGCAGCACCAAGTATTCTCCGAGCCTAACGGGTTCTTCGCGTTGTAAACGTTGATTTGACGGGCTAATTGCAGCTTGTCGCAGCCCAAACATTTGTGAAGTTTATCAAGATAAAAATATGTGCCGATATACAATCCCAGACTCGCCAAATTAAGCGATATAACCACCGCCGGCGCGATTTTTTCCAGAAAGCGCATTGAGAGCGAGACCGAGCGGTCAGCGTCGGCAAGTATTCCCGCGCTTAACGCCGCGCCCGCTGCCGAAAGAAGTATAAACGCCGCCGAAAGCGCAGTGTTTAAACCCTCAAAACCCTCCGGCAGAGAAGCGGCAAGTTCGCCGAGCGAACCGCCTATCACTCCCGTAAACGCCAGCAGCGCGATTATCGAGTACGCAAGCTGAAGCAAACTTGCGATACCCATCATTGCCGCCGCCTTTATCAGAGCGCACCTGTCCTTTTTTTCTATGGACTTATCAAATTTAAGCCGTTGATTTATGTTAAGCGCGGACGTTTTTTGTCCGCAAACGGGACATACACCGTTTTTGAAGCGCCAATCCAATACCTCATAGCATTGAGCGCAGTATTTTTCGAAAAAATAATCCGGCTTGTTATCCATAACGCCCTCCCGTTACACGCCGCCGCGCTTGTATAAAATAAAAATGTTGTTTTCCGTGCAGGCGGAAGCCTCGATAACCTTATTGTAATCAAGCTCGATAAGAGTTTTCAGCTCGTCGAACAGAAACCCGGAACACCTCGGATGCTCCGACATCATAAATATCGCGGTTTCCGCGTCAATACGTATTGCCAAACACATATCATCGCAGAACGGTCCTTTATCCGTGGTAATTATCATCGCGGCTTCTATCTCATCTTTGGCGAATGAGTACTCCTTGTTCTCAAATATGGCAACGATTTTACCGTCTTGAACGCGAATGTCATCATCGTTATTTAAAGTAAGTTTCATAAGCGCTCCTATTTTACCGCAAGCGTGTAACTAACGTCAATTCTGCGACAAATTTCCTCAAACTCGACCGAGCCGTCGAGAATTATCGTAAACCAGTGCTTCTTGTTCATGTGCCAGCCGCCGAAAAAACGCACTCCGTCAACGAGAGCCGCCATCTCCTCGGGCGGTAAGCGCAAGTCGATCACCTCAACAACCTCGTCCGAATTCAAACCCAACTTGCGCCGCGAAACGGTAAGCACCGCCGCGAACCACTTGTTTGTGTCACCGCGCCGCCACACCGCGTTTCCCTCGAATTTGTCCCACAAAAATTCCAACTCCCGACCGTACTTTTCGCGGACATACTCAATAAGCCGCAAGGTCTGAGCCGCCTTGAACACGTCGGGCACAAAACAATTGTCAGCGATATCGTTCAGAGCCTGTTCGTATTCCTCGCGAACGCTCCCGACAAAGCTGCCCGCGCTGTTCGTCAAATGCAATGTGTACTCGCCTACTTCCGGCTCGATAACTTTCGCGGAAATTTTTCCGCCGCCCGTTACCTTACATTTTAGCAAAAATCCGCTTGACGGCAGGACTTTCGTAAGCTCATAAGACTTCCCGCGTTTTGCAAAGCCGTATTCCCCAAGCTTTTGTAAAACGGGCTTTCGACTGCGGAAAATCGCTTGCGTTTTATCCATAAAGTATGCTCCTTATTTCACGCTTTACGCGTTCGAGGTCGCTTGAAGTCAGAATCGGTATCAGTTCGTTTATCTCGGAAACTTCTTTGTCCCACCAACGAAGCTCCAAAAGAAGCGCGGCAAGTTCCTCGTCAAAACGCCGCCTTATCATACGCGCGGGATTTCCCGCCGCAATCGTATACGGCTCGATATCGCCCGCTACAACGCTGTTCAAGCCGATTATCGCGCCGTCGCCGATGTGAACGCCCGGAAGTATCGTGACGTTCTGCCCTATCCACACATCGTTTCCCACAACGGTATCGCCCTTGTTTGGCAGTTCGGAAAGCGGCGGCACGTCCTCGTTCCAACCCTCGAATATGTAGAACGGAAACGTCGAAACGGCATTCATCTGATGATTGGCGCCGTTCATTACGAACTCCACGCCAGCCGCTATCTGGCAGAATTTTCCTATAATAAGCTTATCGCCGTAAAAATCGTAGTGGTGCGTAACGTGTGCTTCAAAATCACGGTCGCTGAAATACGTAAAATCGCCGACGATGATGTTGGGATTTGTTACGGTAGGCTTTATGTAAGTTACCGCGTCGCTGTTCGGCGCGGGAAAAATCGTGTTTGGATTTGGAATATTCATCAAATCTCCCCTTTCGTCAAATCTTTGTAGTATTTAAGCGCGGTGAACGAGCGCTCGGTTCTGTATAAAAAGCAGTCCTCGGCAATTTCGGCGAGCTGTTTCTCCGCGTTTGCGCTTACGCTGAATTTAAAGCACCTTTCAAGCGGCGAAAACACGACGCTTCGCATAGCGAACAGCGTTTCGGGAAGCAGCAAAACGCGTTCGCCCTCAAATTCGGGATTAAGACAGTCCGCGCAGACGAGCTTCGATTTGCGGGTAAGGAAATACATTCCGCGCCCGCATTCATAATGTCCGCAGTTGTGGCACGCCACCAAATTCGGCGCAAAGCCGAGTATCACGCTGTACCGCAGTTCAAACGCCGCTTTTACCGCTTCAAGCGAACGCGTCTCCCCCGCGTGAAGCGTTTCATAAAGCGCGATCGCAAAAAATCTGACAAGGCTGTCCCGCCCCTCCCCGATCTGTTCCTGCTCGGACGGCGTGCAGAACTTCACCGCCTGTGCGAAATACGAAGCCAGCGCGAGTTTTTCAATATCCGCGCCAATCTCGTGAAAAGAAAACCTGGGCTTCGCCGAATTTATCGTGTACCGCAGCTTGTTCTTATTCAAGCAAAAAGTAGAATAGGAAAACAACGCCGCGCTTGATAAAAGACTGCTGTTTATTTTGCTTGCGCCGTGAGCCGTCGCTTCAACGACGCCCAACTCGTCGGTGAGGATATCGATAAAACAACTGTTTTCGCCGATATCACGCCGCCCGACGACGATCCCGTCACAAGTCACAAGCACAGCCCTCACCCCCAAACGATCAAACCGCTATACCAAAAGAAAAGCGCGCCTAAAAAGGACGCGCCGCATCGCATTCAGATAAAACAAACGCAAAGTCTCCCGCAATATCGCACCGACCAAAACCGCCGCGTTCCAACACGGACTACCGCATATACTCGCGCCAATCGAGATCGCCGCGTTCCAGCGCGTGAATAAGCGCCTCGGCAGTGGCTATGTTCGTTGCGACGGGAATGTTGTGAACGTCGCAAAGCCGCAGAATATTGATGTCATTCGGCTCGTGAGCCTTAGCGTTGAGCGGATCGCGGAAAAACAGCAGCAAGTCGATCTCGTTGCAGCTTATGCTGGAAGCAAGCTGCTGATCGCCGCCCTGAGAGCCGCTCATAAAACGCTGGATATGAAGCCCCGTAGCCTCGCTTACAAGCTTTCCGGTAGTACCGGTCGCACAAATGTTATACCTGCTGAGAATTCCGCAATACGCAATGCAGAACTGAACCATAAGCTCCTTTTTGGAATCATGAGCGATAAGAGCAATGTTCATTTTAAAAATTCCTCCCCGTAGTGTACCGTAAAATCAATCGATCCTAATGGACAAGGGAACATCCTGACCCTCGATACGCCTTGCAATCGACGAATAAGCCTTATATCCTCCGCAGGACGGAGGCAGAGCAAGCCCCTTAGAGCCGCATATCTTGATATTCACGTCCTCGGGAACAACGCCGATAAGCGGGATGCCGACGGTATCCATAACAACATCCAGATCGTAGAGGATATCCTCGCCCTTGAAATTCGGGCTGACCTTGTTAATTACCAAACGCTGATTTATACAGTTCTTTACATACAAAAAGTCCGACAGCATCTGACCGTCGCGCACGCACACAGCGTCGGGCGTAGTTACCATAAGGATAAGATCCGCCGCCTTGATAACGCTGAACACGGAACTTCCGATACCCGCGGTGTCAATGATTATGTACTCGAAATGATCGCGCATTTCTTCGCAAACGCCCATGATCTTTTCGGGATTTATATCAATAAACGGGTTTCTTGTAGCGCAGACCAGCGAAAGATTATCCACTCTGTCAACCTTTGTCCAAGCGGATCTGATGTCTATCCTGCCCTCGAGATATTCTCCGATATCGTGCTTTATTTTATCCTTGATACCCAAAATGATATCCAGACAGCGCAAGCCGAAGTCCAACTCCACAAGCAACGTCTTGTGACCAAGCGACGCAAGACCCGTTGCTACATTCGCCGAGGTGGTGGATTTACCCGTACCGCCTTTACCCGCCGTAACCGCAATTATCTGTGACTGAGACATAATCTTCCCCTCTCCGCGTTGTTGCTCAACGCCTCGGTGACAATTCCGAAAAACAAACCACATCGCCGCCGATTTACTAAATAATACTCTTTTAATATTTTAGCACAAAATTCCGAATATGAAAAGGGCTTTTTGACGTATTTAAAAAAATTTGTCAATTTCATTCAATTTTTGCACGCGTATTTTGTTGATAATGCACAGCATAATTTTCACAAGTTACACTTAAAATCCATTTTTTGTTAATTTTGGAATATTTTTGTTATCCATTCGTACAATGCAAACTTGACCGTGACCTTTTGAGGTTTGCCAAATGTTTCCAAAACCTCGTCGGCGTTTTCGTCCTCCGAAACTTCCGAAACCTCGTCGACGTTCTCGTCCTCCGATACTTCCGAAGCGGCGGGATAACAAAGCTGCGGAAAGATAACGCACCACCAGTTGTGACCCTCCCCGCTGCCCAACGTCACACGCAGAGCCTTGTACTCTCCCGCGGGTAGAATAAGTCTGTCATATTCGCGGGTCGGGAACCATGTTTCGACAAGCTCCGCTTTTGCGCCGTAGGAAAAGCCGTTTTCACACAAAAAATCATTTGTGGCGCGTTCTATCTCGGGAAGAAGCTCTGCGGTGCGCGCTTCGGCGTCCTCAAGCCCGCCGCTGCCCGAAAGCTCGCTGCCGAACTCCTTCAGCAGCTTGTCGCGCAGCTTGAGTTTTATCGCTTGATCCTCCTCACTGTCGGAGTTCGCGGGGATATGCAGCCGCAGGACCTCTCCGTATACGTCAGCGCAGTTCGCGGAAAACGTCCTGAACGCTCCAAAAGCCGCGAAAGCCGCGATCCCCATGCTCAAAGCCAAAACCGTAAGTACCTTTTTCATATTTAACTCCTTATTATCTTCCGCTTTTTTTAATTAACGCGCTGTGTTGTCAAACACGGCTCTTTACCGCCATTTTTGGCAGACTGTCAATATCCGTGCGCTTCCATTATTGGCAAATTTCGGAACGCTATACAAACCCGTTTGACTTTTTTGTTAAAATGTGCTATAATGTTTTTAAAAATTTTAGGAGTAATTAAATTTTTATGTTTCCCGGATTTAATATAGGAGAATTTTTTCTGCCAAGCTACGGACTATGCGGACTAATCGGGATATTCACGGCATTTCCGTTTGCGGTTAAACGTTATTATAAAATAACCCGCGACGCTTCCTCAATGATCTTTGTTATCCTATGGGCGGCGGTAGGAGCTTTTTTCGGAATGCATCTGCTGTTCGGACTTACAAACATCGCGTATTGGGACGAGCTTTTCGCCGCCGAAAGCTTTAACGGCTTTTTAAAGACTTTCTCGGATATCTTCGGCGGCTCGGTATACTACGGCGGACTACTCTGCGGAATATTGGCGGGGGCGCTTTCGGTGCGGTGTCAGGGGCTTCGGTTCGACATCGTGAGCGATTGTCTCGCGCCGTCTATTCCGCTGTTCCACGCTATAGCGCGGGTCGGCTGCTTTCTGGCGGGCTGCTGCTACGGCGTCGAGTGGGAACACGGCGTCACCTTTGAAAACTCGCTCATAAGTTCGGCGAACGGCGTGCCGCGAGTGACCGTACAGCTTATCGAAGCAGGATTCAATCTGATCACGGCGGGAGTTCTGATGTATATCTTCTACGGCACCGCAAAGCTGCGCGGTCTGCTCTTGCCGCTGTATCTCGCAATCTATTCGGTCGGGCGGTTCGGCTTGGAATTTTTGCGCGGCGACGATTACCGCGGACATATCCTAAATCTCTCCACCTCGCAGTTTATAAGTATCCCCGTATTCGTAATAAGCGTCTGCATTATTGCCGTCCGCACAAAACGCAATGCCCGCGGACGTTCAAGGCGCATAAAAAAATTCCACACCCGCTGAAGCTCTTTACCGCGAAAAGCTTCCCGAAAACGATTACAATTACAAATTGTTGAAAACTGATGTTTATGTTGATTAGAATGTTGAAAACTTTTTGTGCAAGATTAACAATTGATACGGGCGCGTTTCGTGTAAAATACGGCAAAAAACAGAAATTGGGGGGAGTTTCAGGAAAAATTTTAATTTTTTATTGACTTATTTGAAATTTTGGGCTATACTGTAATTAAGAGATGAAGGGAAAAGCGCCGATCATACAAATTAAGATATAACGGCGGGAACTTGGGCTTAACCGACTTCTCTTCAAACCATGGTTGTAGGCGCAAAATGATAAAAACAGGGAGAACCGTGAGACGCGTGAGCGCAGTCAGGTGGCGCAACTCGTTTCACAAGGTGAAGTCTCAACTGAACAGAACTGTACGGAGGTTGTTATTATGTGCATGAAAGACATTGAAGTAAAAAACCAGGTGGGTTTACACGCAAGACCCGCTACATTCTTTATCCAAAAGGCTAACGAATACAAGTCTTCAATTTGGGTAGAAAAAGAGGAGCGCCGAGTAAACGCGAAATCGCTCTTGGGAATTTTGTCGCTCGGTATCGTAGGCGGCGCGCAAATTCGTATTATTGCTGACGGTTCCGATGAGCAGCTTGCTGTTGACGGTTTGGTAAAGTTGGTTGAAAGCGAATTTGCCGAATAATCACAGGTAAACAAAATAAAACGATCGTTTGAACGGGCAAGGGTAACCTTGTCCGTTTTTTGTACTTGATTCCCCAATACTGTCGATAAGACGCCGCATATTCGCGCGAAATTTGTGACAAGTTCACGAAAATCGGCTAAAAAGTTACAAAAAGGTTACAAAATCCTTGCAAAAAAGTTACAAATATGATATAATAACTTATGGCGTATAGTATGCCTTTACAGAAAAAAAGGCGGAAAACCGCCTCGCATAATCGGGAACAAAAACTTTAAGGAGCGTAAAAATGAACCTTACACAGGAAACCGAAAAGGAACAGAATACCGAAACCTCCAAAGTAACCGCAGCGGCAAACGCGCCCGAGCTTACAAAGTCCGATAAAGACTTAGAGCGCAAGCGCAAGGATAAAAAAGCCAAAAATACCGAGACGATCTCGGAAGACGATAAAGTTGAAGTAAAACCGGAAAACTCCGAAAAAACGGAAAGCAAGCCCGAGGAAACATCGGAAAACAAGGAAAGCAATATCGAAAACAACAATAAGTGTATTTCTTTTATAGAAAAAATCAAAGAAAGGGAAAAAATCAAGGAGCTTCGCAAAAACGCCGAAACACAAAATGCTGAAAAAGCTGCCCTGCCAAAACCGCCTAAACCTCCAAAACCGCCGAAAGAACCAAGCGAAGCAATGATAAAGTTCAAAAAGACGCTTGGCATAATACTCGGCGTGATACTTGATAAAACCAAGATCGGGCTTAGCAAAACGGCGGTCGTACTTAATAAAATATACCGTGTTCTCGCGCGGGTCGGAGAATATTTGGTCAAAGTATTCGTGAGCATTACAAAATATCTCGGACTTTGCCTGATGTACCTCGCCGCGACGCTCTTAAGAGGACTTTCACACATCAAGGAACCGTTCGTGAGATTTTTCAAAAATGTTGGCGAACTTTTCAAAAACCCCATTATACGTCACAAAAAAGCGATAAGCCTGGGTTCTACGGAAATTGCAAAGGCTCGCGAGGAAAAAGGCAAATGGGGTGGCTTGGCGGCTTGGTTCAAGGTAGCGGGACGCACCGTTTTCGGAAAGCGCGGTATACTCGCGACTGCCGTAAACTGGGGACTTCCGATCGTTTCGTGTGTGTTCCTCATTAACATAATCGGCTACGCGAACAGCCAAAATTACGCGCTCAAACTTACCGTAAACGGAGATTTCGTAGGCTACATAAGCGACGACAACGCTTTTACCGAAGCCGAAAAAATGGTGCAAAACCGCATAAATTATACGGGAAGCAAAGTCGAGATCATAAGTTTTGACGCCGCATACGAGGTGGAAAATGTCGGCAGCAACGCGCTTTTGAACCAATATCAGGTAGCCGACAAACTCTTGAATCTGCTGGGCAAGGATGTTAAGGAAGGCTACGGGTTATATCTCGGAAACGCCTATTACGGCACGCTCACCTCGCACACAAGGCTCGACAGCGCAATAAAAGAGCTTCTCGCGAAATACAGCACCGGCGCCGAAAAAGAGACCGTTCAGCTTGATAAAACGATAAATTACATCAGCGGAACATATCTCGCGGACAGCTTCGTAGACGAGGAAAAGATAATTGAGCAGTTCACCGGCAACAAAAAGGTCGCGACATATTACACAATAAAAGACGGCGACTGCATGGAATCCGTTCTGGAAGAAACGGGAATGACGATAGAGGAGCTTGAAAAGCTGAACGACGATTTCGACGAGAATTATCAGTTCTACACGGGACATAAGCTGAAAACAACATCGGACGAGCCGTTCCTCACGGTTATGGTAACGCGCGAGCAGCACTATACGGAAACTTTCGACTACGAAACGGAGTATGTTGACGACGATACTGTCTATGCGGGAATTAAACAGATACAAACCGAGGGCGAAAACGGTGAGCGCTCAGTTGTGGCGAACGTTTCTTACATAAACGGCAGCGAGGTAAGCAGAAGGATCCTTTCCAGAACCGTAACCAAGGAAGCTGTAACGGAGGTCGTTTCCGTCGGCACCAAGCCACGCACGAACGACACCGCCCCCGAACAGACTATCGGCGCGGGACTGATGCTGTGGCCCGTAGGCGGCTACGACGGCGGCGTTATCGAAGAACCCGTATGGTGGCACGGCGGTTACAGCGGACACCGCGGCATTGATATCGCTGCGCCTTACGGAACGCCCGTTTACGCCACGGAAAACGGAGTAGTTACCTCGGCGGTTTACGCGGGCAACAGCGACGACCGCGGCAACTATGTGGTCATTCAAGGCGACAGCGGCTACACGACCTACTATTATCACAACAGCGAATTAGCCGTATCGGCGGGTCAGCGCGTCACGGCGGGCGATCTTATCGCGTATGTCGGAATGACGGGACGGGCTTACGGATATCACTGTCACTTTGGCGTAAGCATCGGCGATGAATTCTTAAACCCCACCGACTACCTGCCATGGCATAAACGAACCGCCGAATGCGCGGCAAAAGAATATTGATGTGGCAAAAAAATCAGTATCAAAAAAAGCGGAGCGTTAAACGCCCCGCTTTTTTTGATAATAAAATTCCCCGCCAAATGACGGGGAATTTTATTTTTTAATCATCGCTGTCGCTGTTTTCTTGAGGCTTCGTACCCCCGTTCGCGTCAATGGCGTTCCATTCGTCCCAGATCTGTTGAACTTCCGCTTCGTGATCTCCCGAACAGAACCGCGGAATATTGCTTGGTCTGTAATAACCGATATCTGTGTTCTCGCACTTTTCGGAAGCAAGCAAGCCCGTTTCCGTACAGTATCTGCGCTTCTCAACGGAGGAATCCTCAACAAATTGCTGAACCGTAGAAAGATCCTCTATATCGCTCATAATATTATGCCAAATCTCGGCGGCATACTTGTGATTTGGATTGGCTTTGTCAATTTCCGTACCGTCGTCGACGCCCATCCAAACCACGCCGATATAATTCGGTGTGAGACCCGCAAACAGCAGGTTCTTACCATCGTTTGATGTTCCCGTTTTACCTATAACTTCAACGTTTCCGAGGTCGGCGTAGCGTCCCGAACCGTTCGGAACGGAAACGACCGTGCGAAGCATACGGTTGGTTACCCAAGCCGCGTCGCTGTCGATTGCTTGATTGCCATAGAAATCCTGTTCCAAAATGACATTGTTTTTGCTGTCTAGCACCTTGCTGTACATTTTCGGCGGGTAGAAAATACCGCCGTTTCCGAACATCTGATACGCGCCCGCAAGCTGATAAAGCTTAATGCCGTCCGTAAGCGCGCCGAGCGGTATCGGAGAAAGCTGCTCGTCCTTTTCGGGAACCAGAGTGGTAATTTCGAGGTTGGTTTCCAGTTGACTGTAAAGCACCGGCAAAGTAACCAGCCTAGCCACGCGCACCGCAATGGTATTCGTGGACTTGCTGACGGCTTGCCATGCGGGCATAAGCGTACCTGTGTTGTATTTTTCAAAGTCGAGAGGCCATTCTTCCGTCGAACCGTCAAGGTAAACGCCCTTGTCGGGTATCATCGAAGAGTAGGTTATAAGATTGTTCTGAATACCCATAGAATACGCCGAGATCGGCTTCATAGTAGAACCCGGCGCACGCACCGACATCGTAGCTCTGTTCCAGCAGTTGTCGCCAGGCTTGTCGCCCAAGCCGCCGATAATTGCTTTTATCGTTCCGTTGTAGTCCATCAGCACAAACGCCGATTGAAGCAGTTTATCGCTTTGAGTATTCTGATCGTAGCTGTAAACCGCCAAATACGGATCGTTGAACATTTCCTCCAACCGCTTTTGCAGCGCCATATCCTCGTTTATATAAATCTTATAACCGCCGTTGGAGATCTCTTTCTTCGCGGAAGACCACGAAATGCCCTTTAATTCCGCATAGTCGTCGTAAACCTGATCTATCGCCGCGTCTACGTACCAGTTCTGCGAAATGGAATACTCGTTCCAACGGTATGCTTCATAAGTCGAATCGCCGTCGTCGTCATCATCGTCATCGGAAGACGAGGTATCATTGTTTTCAAGCGAACGCGGGTCGGTGTAACCGAAATCGTCCCCGTAGACCGTCTGAACAAACTTTACCTGCTCGTTGAGCGCCGATTCGTATTCGTCGGTGTTGATATAACCCTGCTCGTACATATAATAGAGCGTATCTTCCTGACGTTCCTTGCAGTTTGCGAGGTCGATATACGGCGAACGCACCGAGGGATTTTTTATCATGGAAGCCAAAATTGCGGACTCGGCAATATCGAGATCTTTCGCGTCCTTGCCGAAATAATATTGAGCCGCCGCGCCGCAGCCGTAGTTCATACCGCCCCAGCCTATGTTGTTGAGGTAGCTCTCCATAATATCCGTCTTGGTGTATTTTTTCTCAAGGGACAGCGCACGGAATATCTCGCGAAGCTTACGTTCCCAAGAACGCTCGTCGTCGCCCGTGAGGTTCTTTATAAGCTGCTGAGTGATTGTCGAGCCGCCCTCGCCCGCTCTTGAAAGGTTAAACACGTCCGCGCCCAGCGAGAACACGGTTCTGCGCCAGTCAACGCCCTGATGCTCGTAGAAACGCTTGTCCTCCGTCGCGATAACGGCGTGGATAAGGTTGGGAGAAATGTCGTCGTAGTCCACCCAAATACGGTTCTGCTCCGCGGCAAGGCGCTTGACCTCCACCTCTTTGCCCTCCTCGTCATAGCCGTAAACCATTGTTGTGAACTTGGTCTCCGCGTCACGCAAATTGATGTCATAGCCGCTGTCGGCGAAATCGAGGATATAAACCGTAATGACAGTCGCGACAATGCACATCATTATAACGAAGATCAACAGCATAGCCGAAACAGTCGTTCCGACGACGGTAAGCGCGTTGCTTATGTTTTTGCCGACCTTGCCGCTTTTCTTCTTGGCGGCGGTTTCCTTTTTGGGCTCGTCTTCTTCTTTAATTTTAATGTAGCGAATTTTTCGTCTGTTGTTCATTTTACTCACCCCAAATATGTTATGAATTACACGAAATATGAATTATAAACGAAAAAAGTCCGTCCATAATCATACATTATATATTATAGCACATTTTTTTCTTAAATGTAACCCCCTTTTTTCAAATTTTAGGTGAAAAAGCCGTGAAAATGGCAAAAAATGTAAAATATATGTGAAAATCCCCCGCTGTTGACAAATTTTCGCGAATGAGTTATAATAAATACAGAGTTAAGCGGTTTTCGACGAGGACGCGAAAACGGAGAATTCACATAAAAGCTGATCAGTAAAAAAGGAAACGGATAATGATAAAAAATGTGTTTTTCGATTTGGACGGAACGCTCAGCAATTCTTTCGAGGGGATATCAAACGGAGTGCTGTACGCGTTGGAAAGGCTCGGCATTCCCGCGCCGCCGCGCGAAAGCCTTAAAAGCTTTGTGGGTCCGCCGCTCTTCGATGAGTTCAAGCGGCGATTTGGATTAAGCGTCGAACGCTCAAACGAAGCGGTGCGGCTGTACCGCGAATACTACCCCGAAAAGGGCATATACGAACAAAACCCGATAGACGGCGCGGAACAGCTTCTGAAAACGCTCCGAAGCGGAGGTGTTTCACTCTGCCTAGCGACTTCAAAACCGCAGGAATACGCCGAGAAAATAATCAAAATATTCAAATATGAGAATTATTTTGAAAACATAGTCGGCGCGAGCTTTGACGGAAAAATCAGCGCGAAAGCCGATGTTATCACTCTCGCGCTGAAGAAAACAGGAGCCGCCCCCGAAAACGTCCTTATGGTAGGCGACCGCTCCTACGACGTTGAGGGCGCACATTCCTGCGGAGTTCGCTGCGCGGGGGTGCTGTGCGGGTTCGGCTCGCGTGAGGAACTGGAGAACTGCGGCGCGGACTTCATAGCGGAAAGGCTTTCGGCTATCGCCGAGATCGTGTTTTCCGAAAACAAAACCGCCGAATAAACGGCGGTTCAGCAAATGCCAATACCAATTATCGCTTCTACGTAAAGATGAAGCTCGCGCATATAATCCGAAAATCTCGAGTGTTCTTCGGCAGCTTTAAACCGCAGCTTCTCAGCGTTTGTATAGAGGATTTCCGACGTACACTTTCCGTTCTCATAAATGCGTATCGCCGTAAAATCCGCGTCAACACATGGATCTACGAGATCGTCCGGCTGTTCGGATTCAAGCGCGTTCAACATATTCATCAAACGATCCGCCGCGCTCTGCTTGATTATCTTCTTACCGCAGAATATCCGACCGCGCCGCACCGGGTGATCGGCGAAGTTTTTCGCTTCCTCAAAACGATACATATAAATAGGATCGGAAAACCATATAGAGTTTTGAATAGCCTTTGCGTAGATCACCTTTGCAAATCCGTTTTCCAAAATCACTTTACAAAAAAAAGTTTGATGATTGTTCGACGGAAGCGAGTAGATATCACAAAGGACGTCTTTAGGATCGAAGCCGATATTAAGAGAAAGTTCGGTCTGGGCTATCTGAATATCACGCAAATATCCGCTGTACCAGTTATTGCTGTTTTCGATTTTACGCATAACTTCCGCCTCCTTACTCTTACTATTTTATCACACATTTAAAGAATATGGTAAATGTTAGGGAAAATTTGTAAGTTTTAACAAAAAAACACAGTGTATTTTGTATGGAATGATAGAATTATGAAAAATTTTTTTAAAAGATTTTGGGTATTTATCCCGCTTATTCTCGCGGCGCTTATGTATTTTATCCTGCCGCACTTCCCTGATGTTACGGAATATGCGTTCTCACGCGGGTTGTTCAAGATAATAACCGTGCCCATGGGCGTTTTAACGAGCTTTGCGCCGTTTTCGCTTACCGAATGGCTTGTCATCTTGGCGGCTCCCGCGATAATAGCGCTTCTCGCTGTTCTTATCGTAAAGCTCGTAAAGCACAAGGAGCGCCGCAAAAAAACGCTGTTGGGCGCGGGAAAATTCGTTGTCGGCGCGGTATCGATAGCCGCCTTTATGTATATGAGCTGCCACGGCGTTAATTACTATCGCTACCCCATCGAGCGGCAGATGAATTTGGACACCTCGCAAAAAACTCCCGAGGACTTGTACAATGCCTGCGTAAAACTTGCCGAGGGCGCTTCGCAAGCCCGAAAAGAACTGGGCATTTCCGAGGACGAGCCTTTCAAGCTTTCGGAGAGCATTTATACGGAGTTAAAACGCTCGGGCGACGGCTATAAGAACATCGAAAAGGAATATCCGTATCTTAAAACGACCGTGAGCCGCGAAAAGCCCGTTCTGCTGTCCGAACAGTGGTCGTATACGGGAATAGTCGGCGTTTACTGCCCGTTTATAGTTGAGTGCAACGTCAACACCGCGCAGGCGGATTACGGGATACCGTTTACCGCCGCTCACGAAAGCGCGCACGCACGCGGAATAGCCTTTGAAAACGAGTGCAACTTTCTGGCGTTTTTGTCCTGTATAAACAGCCCTTACGCCGAGTACCGCTATTCAGGCTATATGGAAGCGTTCGTTTACTGTTCCAATGCGCTTTACGATTACAGCACGGAAATGCACGCCGATATTCAGCAGTACATAACCCCAGGAATGTCGCTGGATTTTCACGCGATGAACGAGTATATCGACGCTCATAAAGGCGAGGTCATGGACACCTCGCTTGACTTCAACGACAATTTCATCAAAGCCCAGGGCGTACCCGACGGTCAGCTTTCTTACGATAAAGTGACCGAGCTTATTCTTGCATATTACGTCGAGGACGACCGATGATCAAGGAGAACGGAATATGGCGAAAACCGACCAAAACAAAACAAGCGGCGCAGCAAAGATACTTTATTTATACAAAATACTTTGGGAAAACACCGACGGCGAGCACGTTATAACAATGCCGCAGATACTTGAAAAACTTAACGAATACGGCGTATCGGCGGGCAGAAAGGCTGTTTACGAATATATTGATATCCTGCGCGAATTTGGAGTTGATATAATTTCGGGAATGGGAAAGAACAGCGGCTATTGCTTGGGGTCGCGCGAATTTGAGCTGCCCGAACTGAAGCTTTTGGCGGACGCGGTATCGTCGTCGCGTTTTTTTACCGAGAAAAAGGCTAAAGCGCTGATACAAAAGCTGGAGAGCCTGTGCAGCGTTTACGAAGCGAAATCCATACGCCGTCAGGTTTTCATAGCGAACCGCCTTACCACCGACAACGAACGAATTTACTACAACGTCAATGAAATCCACCGCGCCATTGCCGAGAAGCGTATGATATCCTTTGATTACTTCGACTACGACATAAAAAAACGCAAGAAATACCGCGGCGGCAAACGCTGCTGCAGTCCCTACGCGCTTACATGGAACGAAGAACGTTATTATCTTATTGCTCATTACGAAAAGTATAACGACATCTCGCATTTCCGCGTCGACAAAATGGAAAACGTAAGAATACTTGACACACCCTCGAATAAAATGCCGAGCGGCTTCAAGCTTTCCGAATATTTGAAGTCCACGTTTTCGATGTTCAGCGGCAACGTTGAAACCGTTACTCTTCGATTTGACAACGCTCTCATAAACGCGGTAATAGACCGTTTCGGCAAGCAGATCACGCTTTACCCCGACGGAGAAACGCATTTCACGGTGAGAGTTCCCGTGCGCGCCTCCACCCCCGAACCGTTCTTCGGCTGGCTGTTCCAATTCGGAACGAATGCGCAGATACTTGCTCCCCAAGACCTCAAAGCCCGTTATCTGGAAATGTTGGAAAACGTTTCAAAAAATCATCGGTAAAAATCTCACAAAGCGATCCCCTGCCCTTATCGGAGAACGAAAGATCTATGGCAACACCGCACAATTATTGCTGTCCGATTGCGCAGTCAGATTTTTCTGTCAGCGGGTTGAGCTTTGCTCAACACTTGTACAATGAGGACGAAGCAAGGCTGACGCCTTGCGAGGACGAATTGTGCAATATGACGGAAAATATGCAAGCAAGCGGGCGGCAAAGGCGTTAGCCGGTAATTGCGCGGTGTTGCCCTATAACAATTGCGCCGCCCGAAACGGGGCGGCGCATAACGTTTAATTAAAACGGTTTAAAACGGTCTCTCGGTAGGATAAGGCTGTTCCTTGGGCTGATTGTAAGAAATATCCTCAATGCCGAGCATTTTCAGCACTTCAAAAATCACGTTTCCGCAATGCGAGAACGCAACCGCTCCGTGGTGCGGATAACGCTTTTGTATCAAAACGTGACGGTAAAATCTTCCCATTTCGTGAATGGCGAAAATACCGATGCCGCCGAACGAACGCGTTTTAACGGGAAGCACCTCGCCCTCCGCGACATAAGCGCACAGTTTGCCGTCGCTGTTGCATTGCAGACGGTAGAACGTGATGTCCGAAGCCGCAATGTCACCCTCCAGAGTACCGCGTGTGAAATCCGGCTCGGAATTCTTTGGCTCAAGCAGACGGTGCTGAATAAGCTGATACTTTACCGCGCGGTCGGCGCAGAGCTTGCACGCGGGAGTGTTTCCGCAGTGGAAGCCCATAAAAGTATCGGTGAGAACATAAGGGAATTTCCCCTCTATGTCCTGCTTGAAAAGGTCGGCGGGTACGGAATTGTTGATGTCAAGCAGAGTAACGGCGTCGCCTGTTACGCACATTCCTATGTATTCCGAGAGCGCCCCGTAAATATCCACCTCGCACGATACGGGAATACCACGCGCCACAAGCCGAGAGTTCACATAGCACGGCTCAAACCCGAACGCCTCGGGGAAGGCGGGCCAGCATTTATCCGCGAACGCGACGTATTTCCGAGAGCCTTTGTGCTTCTCCGCCCAATCGAGCAGCGTTATTTCAAGCTGAGCCATTCGTGCGCTCATATCGGGATAATACCTGCCCTCGCCCATTTCGGCGGCCATTTCCTTGCAGATTTTCGGGATACGCGGATCGTCCGCGTGCGCCTTATAGGATACGAGCAAGTCAAGCTCGGAATTCTCCTCAATTTCTATACCCAATTCGTAAAGCCCTTTTATCGGCGCGTTGCACGCGAAAAAGTCCTGCGGACGCGGTCCGAACGTGATGATCTTAAGTTCCGAAAGACCGATAAGCGTGCGGGCGATCGGAACAAATTCGCTTATCATCCGAGCAGCGTCCTCCGCCGTTCCCACGGGATATTCGGGAATGTACGCTTTTAAGTGCCGCATACCGAGATTGTAAGAGCAGTTCAGCATGCCGCAGTAAGCGTCGCCGCGTCCGCCTATCAAATCGTCGCCCGATTCCTCGGCAGCAGCGGCATACATCACAGGACCGTCAAATTTCTTGGCGATAAGCGTTTCGGGCGTTTCGGGACCGAAATTGCCGAGAAATACAACAAGCGCGTTGCACCCCGCCGCGTTCGCCTCATCGACGGCTTTCAGCATGTCAAGCTCGTTCTCGACCGTCGTTTTGCACTCAAAAATGTCAATGCCGAGCTTACCGCACTCCTCCGCGACAGCCGCTCTGCGTTTCTCGGAAAGAGAAATTACAAAACAGTCGCGCGATACCGCGATAAGACCTAATTTTACTTGCGGAATATTTGTAAGCATAATTTATCCTCCTTAAATCATATCGTAAATATCAATGTTGTCGCCGTCTAAAAGCACTTCCGCGCCCGTTTTTGCCTCGGCGCTTTCGGGGTGAGCCAGAAGCCACTTGTTGACCGCGTAAAGCGTCTTGTCCTGACGGTAAACTTTCGCGTTCAGCTTGGCGTTTGTACCCGCGGGAAGCGCCACCGCCACCTTAAAGCCCTCGCCCTTTTTGGCGGAACACGGCGCGTAGTGAAGCGTAGTCGAATACAGTTCAACAACCGTTCCCGCAGCGACCTTGAACGCTTTCACCTTTGAAGTGTCAAGCCGCCCGTTTTCCATATCCACCATCTGTGCAAGCAGCAAAATGAAATCCTGTGCGCCTATGTTAATTTCGCTGCTTTTGTGATATTCAAGACAATTAAGCTTTGTATTAAAGCCGCTGCAATGCCCGACCTGAATATCAAGCCCTCCGAAAGCGTTCTCGGCAAAGTCGCTCGCTATCGGAAGCATTTCAAGCTCCGACAAGCTCATTACATATTCCACGCCGCCGCCAAGCGTCACGGCTTCGTCCAAAACCCTCACCAACTCTTTTGTATCGTACCCCACCAACACTTTTCCGTAGGGCGCGAATTCCTTTGAATAAACCGATAAGATCTCCATAACAACACCTCGCTTAAGTCAATTTGGAAAACAGATTTTTTACCGCGGGATAGATCTGCTTAAACTGCTCGTAGCGCTCCTCGTAAAGCGCCGCGATCTCCGGTTCGGGAGACGTTGTGCCCTTGATCATCACGAGCTTATTTGCCGCCTCCTCAACGTTTTTCCATTCTCCGCAGGCGACCCCCGCCAATATCGCGCCGCCGTAGCCGGGACCCTCCTCTGTCTCTACCGTGTCGATCTCCATATTGAGGACGTTCGCGAATATCTTTCTCCAAAGCGCGCTCTTAGCGCCGCCGCCGCAGATCTTGCTGCGCTCCGGATTAAGTCCGAGCCTACGCGCCACCTCCACGGAATCGCGTATTCCGAACGCAACGCCCTCAAGCATAGCCAAGGTCATATCCCGCCGCTCGGCGTCCATGGACATTCCGATAAACATACCGCGCGCGTTTACATCGTTTATCGGAGAACGTTCACCCATTAGATACGGCAGGAAGAACACATGGTTACGTCCGAGCATTTCTTCGGATATCTTTTCTTCCTCTGCTTTATAATTCGACGTGCCGATTATGTTTTCATTCCACCACTTGTTGCATGAAGCCGCGGACAGCATACAGCCCATAAGGTGATAGTTTCCGTCCGCGTGCGCGAACGAATGCAGAGCGTTAAACGGATCCGCGCCGAATTCATTGCTTGCGATAAACACCGTTCCAGAGGTTCCCAAGGAGATATTACAGCTGCCGTTTCCGACTGTGCCCGTTCCGACCGCGGCGGCGGCGTTATCGCCCGCGCCCGCACATACCTTGACGGTTTTCGGAAGCTCCAGTTGTTTCGCGATATCCTCTTTAAGCGTTCCGACAACCTCGCTGCTTTCATAGACCTTTGGAAGCTGTTCCTCGCGGATATCGCAAATATCCAGCATTTCACGGCTCCAGCGCCTGTTTTTAACGTCGAAGAACAACGTTCCCGAAGCGTCCGAAACGTCCGTGCAGAACGCTCCCGTAAGCATATAATTTATGTAGTCTTTCGGAAGCATTATCTTGCGTATCCTTGCGAAATTTTCGGGTTCGTTCTTCTTGAGCCACAGCAGCTTCGGCGCGGTAAAGCCCGCGAACGCGATATTTGCCGTGTATTCCGACAGCTTTTCCCGTCCGATAACGTTATTTAAGTAATCCGTTTCCTCGGCGGTGCGCCCGTCGTTCCATAAGATCGCGGGACGAATGACGCGGTCGTTCTCGTCCAGGATAACCAACCCGTGCATTTGCCCGCAGCAGCCTATCCCCGCGATCTCGCTTTTATCGCAAAACGCGGTAAGATCGCTTATTCCCTCAAGCGTTTCGTGAAGCCAGTCCTCCGGGTTTTGTTCAGACCATCCCGGTTTCGGAAAGCTAATCGGATAGTCGCGCGACACTATCTTATGAATTTTTCCGTTCTCGTCCATAAGCAAAAGCTTCACAGCCGAGGTGCCGAGATCTGTTCCGATATATAACATGCAATAACACCAAGCCTTTCTGCATAATTTTACAATTACATTTTATAAAACTATTTTATAAATGTCAAGGGGGTTTATCTCTTTTCGCTTAAATTTTGGATATAATACACTAATATTTTTGTAAATTTTATATAAAATCACAAGATAATATAAACCTTTTTGTACTTTTGCAGCGAAGTTTACAATTCAAAACGGAATTCTGGCATAATTGCACGTATTTTTCCTGTCAAATTAAAAATATTTTATTAAAACCGCTTGACTTAATTTGAAAATGTGTTAAAATATAGATAAAGAGACATTATTAAAATTGAGGTGCTGAATATGAAATCGGATAATATTGACAGAAAACGCGCCACACGCAACAGCGTCTACCGCTATCTTTACAACTGCAAGGATTTCTGCTCGCGGCAGACGCTCTCCAACGAGCTTGGACTGAGTCTTCCCACTGTTTATCAAAACTTATCGGAGCTTATGGAACTGGGGTTGGTGTGCACCACCGACGAAAAGCTCTCCACAGGCGGCAGACGCGTCGAAGGCTTGTCCATCGTCTCCGACGCGCACATTGCTATCGGCGTGTCGATAAGCGCCGACAGCATTAGAATTTCCGAAGTAGATCTGCGGCTGAGCGAATTGGCTTATAAAAAGGTAACATTTCACCGTCCCGACGATCCGAATGGCTACGCCAAGATAATCGCAAAAGAGGTCGAAAAATTTATCGAGGAATTTAAAGTAGACCGCCGGCGCTTGCTCGGCGTGGGAGTGGCTTTGCCCGGAGTAGTCTCCAAGGACGGTTTCAAACTTGAATACGCGCCCACATTGGGACTGCGCGACGTTTCGCTCGACGCGTTCAAAGAGGAGTGTCCTTATCCCATTCATCTCGAGAACGACGCGAACTGCGGTGGAGGCGCGGAATGGTTCGTGCGCGATTCAAAAAGAAATCTCGCGTATCTTTCGCTTGAACAAGGCATAGGCGGCGCGGTTTTTGTAGGCGGAACGCCGTATTACGGCGACAATCACCGCAGCGGCGAATTCGGGCACATCTGCGTTGAACCGGGCGGCTTAAAGTGCAGCTGCGGACGGCAAGGCTGCCTTGAAGCGTACTGCTCGACGCGGCGAATAAGTTCCGACCTCGGTATCACCGAGGAAGAATTTACAAAAGAACTTAACAGCGGCAACGTTGAATACATGCTGCTGTGGGAAAATTATCTGCGGCATTTGGCGATAGGTATCAATAATATCCGAATGGTATTGGACTGCGATGTGGTGCTGGGCGGCTACTTATCAGAATTTATTGAGAATTCCATGCCGCGTTTGAAGGAATACCTTGCGGTGCTGAATCCCTTTGAACCCAAAGCGGATTATATTCACCTAAGCCGCCACCGCAAGCACACGATACCGATGGGAGCGGCGCTTCACTTTATAATAAAGTTTTTGGACGAACTGTAATTTATGTTCCCGCATTGAATTGCAAAACCAACTCAATTATAATTAAACTTGGCTCGGCATTGGTTGTGTCGAGCCTTTTGTTAAATCGCATAACATATCGTACAAAATAAGCGCCGACATTTTGTGCATTACACCAAAAATACAATATATTGATAAAAGTTTTATAAAGTGTATTGACAAAATAAAAATTATGCGTTACAATAACATCAATAAAGAAAGGGCTGATGAATTATGGACAAAAGCAAAAAACGCGCTCTTGAAATAACGGCTTGCAAGGCGCGAATTGGCGTTATAGACGCGGTACACGCAGCACAGTCGGGGCACCCGGGAGGTTCGCTTTCGATATGCGACGCGCTTACTTATTTGTACTTTAGTAAAATGAACATAGACCCCCACGCTCCGCACGATCCGCAGCGCGACAGATTTGTGCTGTCTAAGGGGCATTGCGCGCCCGCGCTGTATTCCGTGCTGGCGCAGAGGGGTTTCTTTCCCGAGGAAGAACTGCTCACATTGCGGAAAATAGGTTCGCGGCTGCAAGGACATCCGAATATGAACGATCTGCCCGGTATCGATATGAGTACGGGTTCGCTCGGTCAGGGTATCTCGGCGGCTTGCGGAATGGCTCTGGGCGCTAAGCTTAAAGGCAAGAACTTTAAGGTTTACACGATTTTGGGCGACGGCGAGATTGAGGAAGGTCAGGTCTGGGAGGCGGCGATGTTCGCGGCGGCGAAGAAACTCGACAATCTCACGGCGATAATCGACAACAACGGTTTGCAGATCGACGGCAAAATCACTGAGGTAAATTCTCCCGAGCCTATTAACGAGAAGTTCCGGGCGTTCGGCTGGAACGTACTTACAATGAACGCGCACGATTTTGACGACATAGACCGCGCGTTCAATGAGATACCGCAAAACGGCAAACCCACGGCGATAATTCAGAAGAGCGTCAAGGGCAAGGGCGTTTCGTTTATGGAAAACCAAGTCGGCTGGCACGGCACCGCCCCGAACGACGAACAGCGCGTACAGGCGATAGACGAGCTTTGCGCTCAGCTTCAAGCATTGGAAAGGGGTGTGTGAAATGTCCGAAACGATAAAAAAAGCGACGCGCCAAAGCTACGGCGAAGCGTTGGCGGAGCTTTCCGAAAAATACGACTTCGCGGTATTGGACGCGGATTTGGCGGCGGCTACAAAAACGGGTATCTTTAAGAAAAAGTGCCCCGAGCGCTTCATAGACTGCGGAATTGCCGAGGCGAACATGATGGGCGTTGCGGCGGGTCTGGCTGCCGTCGGCGAGACGGTTTTCGCAAGCTCTTTCGCTATGTTCGCGGCGGGCAGAGCGTTTGAGATAGTCCGCAACTCGATAGGCTATCCGCACCTGAACGTAAAAATAGGCGCGACTCACGCGGGGATCTCCGTCGGCGAGGACGGCGCCACTCACCAATGCAACGAGGATATCGCGCTTATGCGGACTATCCCCGGAATGACGATAATCAACCCCGCCGACGATATTGAAACAAAAGCGGCGGTCGAAGCGGCGATAAACCTTGACGGTCCCGTGTACCTTAGGTTGGGCAGACTTGCCGTGCCGAACGTCAACAGCGGCGATTATAAGTTTGAGCTTGGCAAAGGAG
The DNA here is from genome assembly GCA_947627465.1 of uncultured Clostridia bacterium. Taxonomy (GTDB): domain Bacteria; phylum Bacillota; class Clostridia; order Oscillospirales; family Ruminococcaceae; genus CAG-115. The sequence goes on along the minus strand of CANQWD010000001.1, from coordinate 36,637 downwards.
TTCAGCTAAAGGAAGGTAAAGACGTCACGATAATCGCAACGGGGCTTGCGGTAAACGAAGCGTTTAACGCGGCGGAAACGCTTGAAAAAGAAGGCGTTTCGGCACGGGTGATAAACATTCACACAATAAAGCCTTTAGATACGGAAATTATCCTCAAAGCCGCCCGCGAAACTCACCGTATTGTAACAGTCGAGGAGCACAGCGTGATAGGCGGCTTGGGAGCGGCGGTCGCGGATACCGTCTGCGCGGGCTGTCCGTGCCACGTTACGATGATAGGCATACCCGACGTTTACGGCTACTCTGGCAAAGCCGAGCAGCTTTTGAAAGAGTTTGGAATTTCGTCGGAAAATATCGCGCAAAGAGTACGCGGCATTCTCCGAGAAGATTGAAAGGAGCGATTTTATGAATGTTCCCAAATGGCTTGACAACGTGGTTTTCTATGAAATATATCCGCAGTCTTTCAAAGACTCAAACGGCGACGGCATAGGCGATTTCAACGGAATAATCGAAAAGCTGGACTATATAAAAGACTTGGGCTGCACGGCGATCTGGATGAACCCTTGCTTTAAATCACCGTTCGGCGACGCGGGCTATGACGTTTCGGATTATCTGGAGACCGCGCCGAGATACGGAACAAACGACGATTTGAAGCGATTGTTCGATGAAGTCCACAAACGGGATATGCACATACTTCTCGACCTCGTTCCCGGGCACACCTCGGTGGAGCACCCGTGGTTCAAGCAGTCAATAAAAGCGGAGCGCAATGAGTTTACCGACCGATACGTTTGGACGGACAGCATTTGGGAAAGTCCCGAGGGAATGGGCTGTATTCGCGGTATTTCCGACCGCGACGGCTCTTGCGCGGTGAACTTCTTCTCGCACCAGCCCGCACTGAACTACGGCTTTTACAAGCCCAATCCCGATAAAAAGTGGCAGCATTCAACGGACAGCGAGGGCGCTCGTGCGACACTCGAAGCGATGAAAGACGTAATGCGCTTTTGGCTGAACGCGGGCTGCGACGGTTTCCGCGTGGATATGGCGGGTTCGCTCGTCAAGAACGACGAGGACGGCAAGGGCACGGTAAAGCTGTGGCAAAACGTCCGTGAATTTCTGGATAAAGAGTTCCCGAACGCCGCTATGGTCTCCGAGTGGGGAGAGCCGGACAAATCATTGCAAGGCGGCTTTCACATGGACTTTCTTTTGCATTTCGGACCGTCTCACTACAACGATCTTTTCCGCTGTGAAAACCCGTTTTTCGGCGGAGAGGGCGACGTTTCGGAGTTTGTCAGGAAATACGTTGAGAACTACGAAAAATCGGAAAAGAAAGGGCTTATCTGCATACCGTCGGGAAATCACGATATGGACAGACTTTCACGAAATATACACGGCGATAATTTAAAGATCGCGTTCGCGTTTCTGCTGTCAATGCCCGGTGCGCCGTTTATTTATTACGGCGACGAGATCGGTATGCGGTATGTCGAGGGGCTGACCTCCGTTGAGGGCGGCTACGGCAGAACAGGCTCGCGTTCGCCTATGCAGTGGGATAATTCGTCCAACGCGGGGTTCAGCTCCGCGCCCGCCGAAAAGCTCTATATAGCGCAGGACGTCTCTCCCGACAGACCGACAGTTAAAAATCAGAAAGCCGACGAAAACTCGCTTTACAACGAGATAAAGCGGCTGATAAAGATACGGCAGACACACACGGCGCTTAACAACCGTTCCGAGATAGAGTTCGTTTACGCGGAAAAGAACGTTTATCCGCTGGCTTACGTCAGAAAATCGGAGAACGAAAAAATTCTTGTGATAATAAACCCGTCAAGCGAAACCGTATCTTTTGAAAGCAAACTTGCGCTCAAAGAGACAGTTTACTCATTCGGAGAAACGGCGAAATCGGACGGCAAGAAAATCGTTGCGTCGCCGTATTCCGCCGGGTTTTACACAATATAAGGAGAAACTATGACATACACCGATCTTAGCGGAGAGTGGCACGCTTTCCTTGACGAAACAAAGTCCGAAGCGCTTCCCGAAGCGTTCCCCGACAAAATCACGTTGCCGAACACTACCTCAAACTCGCGGCTCGAAAAACGAAATTCGGAGAAGAACGACGGCTGCCTTACCGACCTATACAAATTTGAGGGGTACGCGTGGTTTTGCCGAAAAATAACGATAACGCGCGAAATGGCGGAGAAAAACCTTATGCTCATTTTAGAGCGCACCCGCAAGACCGCGCTGTTCGTTGACGGCGCGAAGATCGGCGAGTACTGTTCCTTATGCGCGCGGCACAGATATTCGTTGAACGGGCTTTCGGAGGGCGAGCACGAGTTTATAGTTCGGGTAGACAACACCGATTACCCCACAAAAGGCGGGCACCTCACTTCTCCCGATACGCAGACCAATTGGAACGGAATAACGGGAAACATCGCGCTGTTGAGTTACGACGCTTACCCCGAATTTATTCAGATAACGTCCGATATTTCTAAAAATTCGGTAACGGTAAAAGCAGATATTTTAGGAGAACAACGCGGCACGGCGCACCTCAGGATTTACAACGACGAGTTTGAGTTCGGCAAAGAAACGGCGGTTTTCTCCAATACGCTCAAATGCACGGTAAAACTTTCGGAAAACGCTCCGAAATGGAGCGAGTTCGCGCCGAATTTGCTGAATTTGGAAATTAAGATCGACAATGATACGCGCGTTGTGAAATTCGGTTTACGCGAGTTCAAAGCGGACGGTTTAAAACTCTTGATAAACGGCAACGAAACGTTTCTGCGCGGAAAACACGACGGCTTGGTCTTCCCCAAAACGGGTTTCGCGCCGACGGATGTCGAAAGCTGGCTTGATGTGTTTAAAACCGCTATGGAATACGGAATAAACCACTACCGTTTTCACACTTGCTGTCCTCCCGAAGCGGCGTTTGCGGCGGCGGATATTCTCGGAATTTATTTGCAGCCCGAACTGCCGTTCTGGGGAACGATACCCGATAAGCCGAACACGGAATTTGAGTTCCTGAAAACCGAGGGATTTCGTATTCTTCGCGAATTCGGTCGTCACCCGTCTTTTGTGATGATGTCAATGGGCAACGAGCTTTGGGGCAGCCGCGAAGCGCTGAATTCTTTGCTCGGCGAGTACAAACGCGATTTCCCCGATAAATTGTACACGCAAGGCTCTAACAACTTCCAGTGGGTGCCGTGCATTCTCGAAAACGACGACTTCTTCAGCGGCGTGCGCTTTGACATAGACCGTCAAATTCGCGGGGGCTACGCGTCGTGCGACGTTCCGTTCGGACACGTTCAAACGGAGCGCCCGAACAGCGTTCGCGATTACGATAACACGTTCTCCCCAAAGTTTGAAACGTCCGCCGAGCAAGGCGGCGAAATAATGATACAATATGGCACCGAAATGAAAAAGGTGCAAGGCGAAAGCGGCGGTGTTCTCATTCCCGACGTTCCCGTGATCTCGCACGAGATAGGGCAGTATTACACCTATCCCGATTACGGCGAGATTGCTTCTTACAAAGGCTCTTTGCGGCATTTCGCTTATGAGAAATACCGCAAAACAGCCTCCGAAAAGGGTTTACTGCCTTACGCCGAGAAATTTTTCAAGGCAAGCGGCGCGCTTTCCGTAGAGTGTTACCGCCGCGAGATAGAAGCGGCTCTGCGTTCGGGAAAAATGTCGGGATTTCAGCTTCTGGACATACAGGATTTTCCCGGTCAGGGAATAGCCGCGGTCGGCATTCTCAACGCGTTTATGGAAAGCAAAGGTTTGATAGAGCCGGGCGAGTGGCGGCAATTCTGCAATGATACGGTACTGCTTGCGGAGCTTCCGAAATTCGTTTTCACAAGCTGCGAGAAAATAACCTGCGGTCTGCTTGTCTCGAATACCGCGCCGAACGTCGATATCCGCGAGATAGAATGGCGCGTTACGGCGAACGGAGAAGTCCTCGCAAAGGGCAAAAGCGCGGTCGGTGCGTTTGACGGGCGCATAGCGAGAGCCGAAAACGCTTTTTTCGAGCTGAACTGCACAAAGCCCATAACAGCCACGCTTGAACTTAACGCGGGAGAATTTGTCAATATATACACGCTGTACGTTTATCCGAATATCGACGTTAAGATCACGGAAAACGAGATAACGTACAACGGAAAAAACCTACCGATAGTGCACGATAAGCCCCGCGAAAACGCGCTCTGCATACCGTATCCGAGCGAAAACGATCTTCGCGGCGAATATTGTACGGACTTCTGGTGCTACGGAATGTTCAAGTCCATTTCGGAAAGTATGGGAAAGGCAATTCCGACGGGAACGCTCGGACTTCTGCCCGATACGGAAAGCGAACTGCTGAAAGACTTCCCATGCGCGGCTCACACGGAGCCTATTTGGTACAATATCGTAACGCACAGCTTTTCGTCGAATTTGGACGGCACGGAGATCGCGCCCGACGTTTGGGTGATAGACAACCCCGAACGCGCCGCGCGGCTTGGGCTGTTATATAGAAACGGCGGCGTAGTATGCACGTCGAGATTATGGGAAATTGCGGATAATATCGAGGTAAAACATTTCGCGGCAAGCCTACTGAACGCAATTTTAAATTAGAGCAGATTTTAAATTCTAATCAACGCTTTGGCGGCGCATAAATTTCAAAAAGTGTCAAAATTTTGCTTTGCAAAATTTTGACCGGTCTCGAATAGCTTGCGAATGGAGCGAACGAAGTGAGCGAAGTGAGTAAGCTAGACGAGATTTTGAAATTTTTTAAATAAGGAGGATACATTATGAAATTTTCGGACGGATTTTGGCTCAACAAGCGCGGTTACGACGTAAACTACGCGGCTCAAAGCTATGAGATAACGCCCGTGGAAAACGGACTTAACGTTTACGTTCCCACGCAGTATATTCAGAACAGAGGGCAAACCCTCGGCGGACCGTGCCTCGATATAACGTTCACCTCAACGCAAAAGAACGTTATCAAGGTGTCGATAGTGCACTACAAAGGCGGCTTGGACAACGTTCCGCGCTTTGAGCTTAACGAAGATCAAGGCTTCAAGCCCGAGATAAAGGAAAACGAAAACGACTGGGAGATTGTTTCGGGCGACACCAAAGTCGTTATCGCAAAAGGAAGTTACAGCGTTCAGTATTACTACAAGGATAAGCGCTTGACGGGCGGCGCGTGGAGAAGCGCATCCGTTATCACGGAAAGCGAGTTTATAAAGTCGGCTCGCCTTGACGCAACACAGGACAACACGTTCTGGGATTACCCGCGTAACGAGAAAACGACTTATATTCGCGAACAGCTTTCAATGAACGTCGGCGAGTATTTCTACGGCTTCGGCGAAAAGTTCACACCGTTTGTCAAGAACGGTCAGACCGTGCAGATCTGGAACAGCGACGGCGGCACTTGCTCCGACCAGTCGTATAAGTCTATCCCGTTTTACGTATCGAGCGAGGGCTACGGAATTTTCGTAAACTCCTTGGATAACGTGTCGTTTGAAGTCTGCTCCGATACCGTTTCAAAGGTGTCGTTCACCGTGCCCGGAGAAACCTTGGAGTATTTTGTTATCGGCGGGGAAAACGTCGCGGAGGTTCTCGAAAACTACACCGATCTTACCGGAAAGCCCTCTCTCCCGCCCGCGTTCACGTTCGGGCTGTGGCTCACCACCTCGTTCACCACGGATTACAACGAGGAGACCGTAACGTCGTTCATTGACGGAATGGCACAGCGCGATATCCCGCTTGAGGTGTTCCACTTCGACTGCTTCTGGATGAAAGAGTTCCAATGGTGCGATTTCGATTGGGATAAGCGGCAGTTCCCCGACCCCGCCGCGATGCTGAAGCGCTTGAAAACCGATAAGCAGCTAAAAACCTGTGTCTGGATAAATCCGTATATCGGTCAGCGTTCGCCGCTGTTTGAGGAGGGCAAACAGGGCGGATATCTGATAAAGAATCCCGACAACAGCGTGTTCCAGTGCGATATGTGGCAGCCGGGGCTTGCGATAGTCGATTTCACCAACCCCGCCGCTTGCGAGTGGTATGCGGGGAAGCTCAAAAAACTCTGCGAAATGGGCGTGGACACGTTCAAGACCGACTTCGGCGAACGTATCCCGACCAATGTTAAATACTTCGACGGCTCCGACCCCGTTGCTATGCACAATTATTACACCTATCTTTACAACAAAACCGTGTTCAACGTGCTGAAAGAGTTTTACGGCGAAAACAAAGCGTGCCTGTTCGCTCGTTCGGCGACCGTCGGCGGGCAGAAGTTCCCCGTACATTGGGGCGGCGACTGCTCGGCTGAATACACCTCTATGGCTGAAACGATACGCGGCGGTTTGTCGCTTTGCATGAGCGGCTTCGGATTTTTCAGTCACGACATCTCGGGCTTTGAAGCGACCGCCACTCCCGATATTTACAAGCGTTGGAGCGCGTTCGGACTGCTCTCGTCGCATTCCAGACTTCACGGCAATTCGTCCTACCGCGTTCCGTGGCTGTTCGACGACGAGGCGGTGGATGTATTAAGGTTCTTTACAAAACTTAAAGGCAGACTTATGCCGTACCTCTGGGCACAGGCGATAAAGACCCACAACACGGGCGTTCCGATGATGAGGGCAATGGTTATCGACTACTCGAACGACCCCGCGTGCCATACCCTCGACCGTCAGTATATGTTCGGAGACAATATCCTTGTCGCTCCAATTTGCAACGATAAGGGTTTGGGCGAGTTCTATCTCCCCGAGGGCAAGTGGACGGACATAATCAGCGGCAAAGTTTACGAAGGCGGTAAATTCTATAAAGAAACTTATGATTACTTTGGACTTCCGTGTCTCGCGAAACCCAATTCGATAATCGCTTACGGCGACTTCAAGCGCGGTTTTGAATACGATTATCTTGAGAACGCGGAATTCACGATCTATCAGCCCGACGACGGCGTTGAAATCACCGCGCCGATCTATGATACCGACGCAAACAAGATATTCGAGCTTAAAGCGGTTCGCCGCGGAGATACTATCGAAGCAGCGTTCCCCGCAGCGCCGAAGCCTTTCAAGGTGAAACTCGCGGACGGGGAAAGCGTACAAGTAAACGCGGGAGATACCTCCGCGAAACTAAAGGCGGTGTAATTTTATGAACGAACTTTACAAAATACACATGGGCGCGGCGGAATGCGCACTCGATCTTGGCGACGGCAGCGAGCGCGGCGAATACGTAAATCAGGACTATATTTTGAACGTCCTCGGCAGACCGCACCGTTCCGTCGGGCTGATGTACACCTACTACCCCAACGACCCCGAATGGAGCAACAAGAAGATCTCCGAGATCTGCAAGGATATGGAGATAACCTTTCAGTGGGATTATCCGTATGACGACTACTTCCCCTACGGCGCGAACGGACAGCCGTTTAAGCAGATGCAAGACGTGCGCCGCCACGGGCAGGACGTTTTCTTAACGCTTACGATAGACTGTTCGCTGCCTGATGAAGTCTTGCGGAAAATAGCGCACGATCTTCGACCCTACGGCAGAATGCGGCTTCGCATAAATCACGAGTGCTGCGGCACATGGTTCACGCACAACCGCCGTTTTACGTTTGAGGAAATAGGAGCGTTTTTCGTGAAATTCACGAACATAATCAAAGAGGAAGCGCCGAACGTCAAAACGGTGTTCTGCGCGGGCTTCGCGAGAAACGAGGACGGCTCGGTTGAACAGGAAGCGGCGTTCGCCGACGCTTACAAAGCGGCGGACGAGTGGAGCGGCGACGCGTATCTCGCACTGCATTACGGCTGGCCTTTCGACGTTGCGGAAAAGGGCGGAAATACCCATAACTGCGGCTGCGTCGACGACAATTTCAATCTATTCAAAAAGACTTACGAGCGCTTAACTCAGCTTAACGGCGGCGTTCCAAAGCCCATGATCACCGCCGAACTGAACACCGACGGAGATGTTACGGGCGCGGCGGCGCAGGGCGAATCCGTAATGCGGTTTTACGAAAAGATACGCGATGAAAAAGCGGATTGGTTCAAGTCTGTGTCGTTTTATCAGTTTCGCGACAGAGGTCGTCTCGGACTGGAGATCGAGGATCCGAACAACAAAGAAGTCGGCATACCGCAGCCGATAATGCGCGAGTACAAAAAAATATTGAACGACCCGTATTTTATGCCGCCGATCGAAACGACGGGCGATGTGGAGCTTCCCGCGCAGCTGCGTTGGGGCGGCGCGGAGGACGCGGACGGCATAGCCGTGAAAATCGATTTTGAGAAAAATCCCGTGTTCTGCGAGGTTACGTTCGACGACGAATTGAGCCTTATGCTGGAGATCAACGGAAAGTGGTTTTATAAAAATCCGACATTGAAAACAGTCGATCTTATGCCCGCGTTTTACGAAGCGCCGCTTGACGGCGCAAAGACGCTTTACTTAAAGTTTTTCGCCACCCCCGCCGACGGCGTGAACGTCGATAACGGCGCGGTAGACTGGGCTGAAAATTATTACGCCGAACTTACCGAAATGCCGCGTTTGCGAATTCGTTATGAACCGATCGGAACCGTAAAGTAAAAAACGATATCCTTTACCTAAGCCGCGTGAGCTTTTCAACTTAACGCGGCTGTTTTTTTAGTTAACCCTCAAATAAAAAAAGAAGGCTTACTTAATTACAGCCATTTTCGCCAAATATGTGTTAAACATGCACAAGATTTACACTAAATGTTTATATATTAAGCCGAAAATAACAAAAGTCTATTGACAAAAGTTAAGTCGTGTTATATAATATAAGTACAAGGAAAGAAAAAACTTTCCACTCGCGAACGAATGACGATTATCGGTCGCACGTTTGCGGAAACAGATCTGTTTTTCGGCATGGCATTCTCAAGTTAAATTAAGAAAGGGATGGTTTGATGACAGCTGCAAAGTCACCCGGACTGAAGTCCAAACCGGCAAAAACAACCGTCGATTTAATCGGTTATGTTCTCCGAATAACGATCGTATTAACTATGATATGTTTGTTCGTTCCGGCTCTAAACCCAACGCGAATGAGCGAACTGATAAAAGAAAGCGACTCGTTCTTCACTTCGGGAATTTCTTACGGCGGACTTACCGAAGGCTTCACAAGAGCTTTCAATAAAGGTTACATCGAAAGCGGCGTTCTTGTAAGAACTTACATAGGTTCAATCACCGCGCTCATAGGTTCGCTCGTTATGCTTGCGGGTTGTGCAATGACGCTCGGAGAGATCAAGTTTAAAAGACTTGGCGCAAAGGTTGCCATAGCGGGCAGCGGAATCGCTGTGCTGGGAGCTGTTTTTATAAAGCTTCAGCAGACCGGCTTTAACAATGCTGCGAACCCCGAAAGAATTAAGCCGCTCACACCGGTTGGAGGATTTGCGTTCATCGCGTTTTACGGAGTATGTCTCCTCCTCAGTATTGCTTATCTCTTGAAACTGCCGCAGGCAGGCAAGGATGACAAATACGTAATGGAAGGTAAGTTCCGTTTGTTCCTGATGATGTCTCCGTTTATCGTTTTAGTAGTTTTGTTCTCATATCTGCCGCTTTGGGGCTGGCGCTATGCGTTCTACGACTACACTCCCGGTCAGGCACTCACCTCCGATAACTTCGTAGGCTTTAAATGGTTCGCTTATTTGTTCCAGAACTCCGCGATGCGCGCCGATGTCGGAAGAGTTATCGTAAACACTCTGGCGGTAAGCGGCATAGGTCTCGCAATGTCGTGGCTGCCGTTGGCGTTCGCGATCTTCCTGAACGAAGTAAAGAACTCTCACGTAAAGAGAGTGGTACAAACAATAACGACGATCCCGAACTTCATAAGCTGGGTTCTCGTTTACACCGTAGCGTTCGCGCTCTTCTCCTCCGACGGATTTATGAATCACATTCTGATGAACTTGAATTTCACCTCGGAGCCGATAAACTTCCTCCAGTCGAACAGCGGCATTTGGTTCAAGATGTGGCTGTGGAACACATGGAAAGGCTTAGGCTGGGGCGCTATCATCTACATTGCCGGAATATCCGGTATCGATCAGGCTCTTTACGAAGCCGCGACGATAGACGGTGCCGGACGTTTCCAAAGAATGTGGCATATTACGATTCCCGGACTAATGCCGACGTTCTTCGTACAGCTTGTACTTTCGATCTCAAACATCTTGTCTAACGGAATGGATCAGTACCTCGTATTTAAAAACGCGTTCAACCAGAGCAAGATCGAAGTGCTCGACCTCTACACATATACCTTGGGTCTCGGCACGGGCGGTTCGATACCGCTGTCGACAGCCGTAGGTATGGCGAAATCGCTGATAAGCGTTATACTCCTGTTCAGTGCGAACAAGGCGTCCAAGGCCATCCGCGGACAATCGATCGTATAAGGAGGGATAAATATGGCTGAAAAAGTTAATAAGACCGAAAAGCATAAAATGCGCTTATCCCCCGGCGACATAACATTCAATATCATCAACTATACGGTATTTATACTGTTTTCGCTGATATGCGCGTTCCCGTTCTATTATCTGTTTATCAACACGATAAGCGACAACGAGCTTGTTGGCAGAGGCGTAATTTCGCTTTGGCCGCAGGGCTTTCACCTCGACAATTACGCGAACATCACCAAGATAAACGGACTGGGCACGGCGTTCATTGTTTCTATAGCGCGAACCGTTATCGGTACGATATTGATGGTACTCGCAAGCGCGCTCGTAGGTTATCTTGTAACCAAAGAGGAAATGTGGGGACGCAAGTTCTGGTACAGATTTTTAGTTATCACGATGTATTTTAACGCGGGCATAATTCCGTGGTATATGAATATGTCGATGTTGGGACTTACAAACAACTTCCTCGCTTACATAATCCCCGGCATAATTTCTCCGTACAACATCATTCTTGTAAAGACCTACATAGAATCGATACCCGGAGAGCTTGAGGAAAGCGCGTCGATAGACGGCGCGGGATATTTCACGATATTCCGCAAGATAATCTTCCCGCTTTCCAAGCCGATTTTGGCAACGATCGCAATATTCGGCGCGGTAGGACATTGGAACTCGTTCACCGACTCATTGATCTTGATGACAGGCAACGCGAAGCTCCAAACCTTGCAGCACCGTTTGTACACGTACATGAACGAGTCAACGAACCTAGCAGCAATGCTTTCGGGCGGCTCGGAGGAAACGTTGGCGCAGGCTTCGATGAATATGCGTCCGATAAAATTCACGGTCGCTATGGTAACGGTAATTCCGATATTGATAGTTTATCCGTTTATGTCGAAGTACTTTGAAAAAGGCATTATGCTCGGCGCCGTAAAGGGTTGAGTATATGTAAAAATTTGTGATCCGGCGGGTCAAACCGCGGAAATAAAACTGCCGCTTCCAAACGGAACGGCTCAAATGTTACATTTTTAATTTTATTAAGGAGTGTTATTATGGTAAAGACAACTAAAAGGATCGCTGCGGCAATTCTTGCGGCAACGATGACGTTCTCGCTTGCTGCTTGCGGCGAAAAGGAAACAAGCAGCACATCAGCACCCGCTGATTCCGGCGCAGGTTCCGAAGCGTCCAAGACTGAGGCGTCCTCTGGAGCAGGATCTTCCGAAGCTGCGTCCGGCGACAATTCCGAAGCGGCAACCTCCGGAGACACATCAACTCCCGAAACTTACGACGGTCCCAAGGAAGCTGAAGACCTCGCGGACATTATCCCTAAAGAAACCGTTACTCTCGACGTATTCAGTGAGACAGCAAACTACCAAGGCGAACAGGAAGGTTGGTTCGCAAAGGTAATGCTCGATAAGTTCAACGTAAAGCTGAACATCATTTCCGGTACTGCCGAAGCGTTCAATACCAGAATGGAAGCCGGCAACCTCGGCGATATCATAGTATTCGGCGGCACGGGAGACTACGGCAAGGCTGCTAAGGCAAATCTGCTTTGGGACTGGGAAGATGAGGACATCGGCAAGGACTACGCTCCTTACGTATGGAACAATTTCCAAACGGCACTTGAGACCGCAAAGAACATCACAGAGTCCGACGGCAAGATCCACGGTTTCGGTCACGATATAGCTTATACTTACGACGATAAGGAAGAATTTAAATATTGGCCCGGTATTCGTTGGGATCTGTACAAGGCTCAGGGTTCTCCCGAGATCAAGACTCTCGACGATTATATCCCCGTTTTGAAGCAAATGCAGAAAGACTGCCCGACAAGCGACAGCGGCAAAAAGACTTACGGTGTTTCGCTCTTCCCCGATTGGGACGGCGATATGGTTATGATGGTCAAGGCTATTTCGGGTCTTTACGGCTACGACGAGTTCGGCGTTGGTCTTTACAACTGCAACGACGACACTTGGGAGAGTGCGCTCGATTCCGACGGTCAGTACATCAAGGCTCTTAAGTGGTATAACAAACTCAACCAAGAGGGCTTGCTCGATCCCGACTCCGCAACGCAGACCTATCCCGATTTGACGGCTAAGTCTCTCGACGGCGCGATTTTCTTCAACCAGTTCGGTTGGATGACGCCCAAAATGTATAACACGACCGAGCACCTTGAGGCAGGAAAAGCGATGTACCCCGTAGCAGCAAACGATATGTCGAATATCGTTTATATGCTCGCACCTTACGGACGTGAGAGATTGTGGTCGATAGGCTCCAAGACTCAGCATCCTGAGCTTTGCATGGCTATCATCAACTGGCTCTCCACTCCCGAAGGCGTACTTACTATGAACTACGGTCCTAAGGGCGATGGCGAGAGCAAGGACGCGGGCTGGTACTACAAAGACGGCAAACCCACTCTTACCGAAGTAGGTCAGACAGCGCAGTCCAATAAGAAAGATACCAAATTTGACGGTATTGACAAGAGCTTTGAAGACGGCGAGTGCAAGATCAACAACACTACCCTTGCAAAGGACGCTAAAGATCCCGATAACGGCGAAACATTCAACTGGGAACGTTGGGACACCTTGAACGTAAACCTTAATTATGATGTATTCAAGGATTGGGCTTCTTGGGCAAAGGCTACGGATAAGTTCGACGAGTACTTTGATCAGAGAACATATACTCGCTGTTGGGCTACCGACTTCAGCTGGACTGAGCTTTCTACTGAACTTGAGGGCATTAAGACGAACGTTTGCAATTACCTCAAGACGGCAAGCTACAAGTCAATCTTCGCTAAGGACGATGCAGAGTTTGATTCGATCATCAAGGATATGCAGGATAAGTGCAAGGAGTACGGCTCCGATCAGCTCGAAGAGTTCTACAAGAGCGAAGCCGCACGCAGAGCGGAAGCTACCAAGCGCGCTAAAGAAAAGGCAGGCATCTGATTTAAACAGTACGTTTCCCCTTTTTCAAAAGCGAAGTAAAAATTAATGATTACCCCTCCCTTAAAAATAGTGTAGTAATGCAAATAGGAGAGCAGAAGAAACGCTCTCCTATTTGTGCAACCAAAGCGGAGAAAGGAAAATGCTATGAAAGGTCTTTTTAAAGTTGACGGTCCTGTTTATCAGGCGATCACAAAATTCACGAATATGGTATTACTGTCATTGTGCTGGCTGTTGTGCAGCATTCCGATAGTAACTCTCGGAGCTTCAACGACGGCGCTGTATTCGGTGTGCTTTAAAATGCTCAAAGACGAGGACGGGCATATATGCAGGCAGTTCTTCTCCGCTTTTAAGAGCAACTTCCGTCAAGCTACCCTGTCGTGGCTTATCCTGCTGCCGTTCGGACTTGCGATAGCGTATATGATATACCTTTACTTTTTCGGAATGGCAAGCGTGAAAGGCGCGGCGGACTATTTCTCGGTTTTGACGCTTGTGGCGGCAGCGGTATTTCTTATCGCGGTGACTTACGTTTTCGCGTGCGCCGCGAGATACGAAAACACCCCCGTTCAGACGGTAAAAAACGGTATCTTTATAGGATTGCGCTTTATCGGAAGAACGCTTATACTATTCGCAATAACGATTGCGATAATGTTTGTTGTAATGTGGAATTACACCACGATGTTTATCGGATTGCTGTTAGCGCCCGCGCTTTTATGCTATGTGCACGGCTCGTTTATCCTCAAGATATTTGAAAAGCTCGAGGAAGAACGCGCTCAAAGGGAAATGGAAAATGAAATCGCGGAACACAAAGCGCTGACCGAAAATTCGCTTACAGAGACTCATTTGTAATTGCTGTAAAAACAGCTCTCCAAATTATAATCCCCCGATATGATCGGGGGATTTTTTTGTATACAAGCTTCGGTGGTTAAGTTTTTTCAAGCTTTATTTCACGCTTTTCGCAGTCAAAGACATAGTTGTAACCCGATACGGGGTCTTTAAACGTTGTGCCCTCGACAAACTCAAAGCTGCCGGAAAAGTTGTGCGGAATATTCACAAAATAAGAGTATCCCAAAACATTGTCCGTAATATCGGAACCGTCGGAAAAAGCGGGATAATCCTTAAGGTCGCAGTCGTAAAACATCACATCTAAGCCATTGTTGATATTGATGTACTGCATTAAAATGACGTGTTTTTTTCCGTTCTGCTCCACCTCAAACAGCCTCGTAGAGTTTCCGGTTACACATCCGGGGTTAAGATGATGAGAATGTGGGTTGCAGCGATCATGGTCTACCGGACCATCGCCGCCTACCATTCCGTTCAGAAATCTTTCATAAGCGGTTTTGCCGCTGCTGTCCCGAATTACGATATACACGCCGTCGGCTGCCCACATACCATCATTGCTTTCTTCCGGAAATTCACCTATACACATAAGAACAACAGACGCGGTCACTCCGTAATCGGAAACCGATTTGAGTACGGTATTTCCGCCAATCCTCGGTTCCTCGAATTTCGTCTCATTCGGAAAACCCTTGTATACCTCTTCTTTCAATGGCGCTTGTTCGTTCACGGGCGCTTGTTCGTTGTCGCCGCTTTCCGTTTCGGAGGGTACCACTTCTGATATAAGGTGTGAACTGCTTTCGGGAACGGAAACTTCCGTGACGCTCGAAGCGTCTGCGGATTCCGTTGTTTCGCTGTCCGAGCCGCCGGAAGTTTCAAGCGATTCCACTCCCACAATTCCGTTTGAACTGTTTTCGGGAACGGATATGCTTGTTTCGCTCGAAACGTCGCCGACCGATGTCGATGTGCTGTCCGAACCGCTTGTGCTTTCGGTATTCTCATTTTTGCAGGCAGTAAGGTTCAAAAGAGCTAGTGTGAGTAATAAAAGTAAAACTTTTTTGGAGATTTTCATTGCTGAAGTGTCCTTTCATGATAGTCAAATTTGCAATTTTTTCACTTATCTTCATTGGGTTTATCGGGTGGGCTGAAAGAAATTATCCACCCCTCGCTGTCTAAAGCCTTTGAAAAACTGTCAAAAGAAACCTCATGTTCTCCACCGTAAGGCGAAATATAATTTGGGTCAACGATCCCTATTTTTTTCGCGTTAAGATCAACATATTCCACAGCGACATAGTGACTATATGCTTTTCCATTATAATAGCCCAGTTTAGATGTATTACTAAACAGCACAACGGGCACAAAATCATTGGCTAAGCTGTCGACCAACAAATACACGCTGTCTTTGGAAGTGTAATGTGAAACGTATTTGTACTCATACGGAGAGCTGCTATAATATGAGTTAAGCACATCTCTTACCTTATAAACGTATGTACCGTTAGAAGTAGTTCCCGCCTTTGCCGCTATCGTTCCTTGTGTTACGGAATTTTCATCGTCCAATATCCCGTTTCCAACCAAAGCCTCAATAATTGACGCGGGACCGCAGTAATAGTTTGTCTTTTGTTTAACCACAGGTACGTAATATTTGCTGCTTGCGTAAGTCCCCACATAAGATTGCGGTTGTATGCCGCATTCGGACTGTATTGATCTGTCCAAAGCATCCCTTAATGTGTCGGCAGCTTCTTCCTCGTCACAGTCATAAATCGCGGTAAATTGCGGATCGTCGAAAATATCCTCAATAACGTTGTCAATCAACTCGACGTCGTTTGGATATTCATCGACATATTCAGCCCTTACCGATAAAATTGAACTTGGATAACCACTCTCCACGTTCGCTTCCGCGCCCGAAGTTGTCATAGATGGCAATGTAATCAATGCCGTTGACAAAATCGCCGCCGTAATTCTTTTTAAAAATTTGCTCATAAAAATACCCCCCGAATTTCGCGGAAAAGTTAATTCCCGCACTTCAATAAATAATTACCATATAAAACATTTTGCTGCGCCGTTAAAAAAATATTTATCCCTCTTTTCATTTTTATTGAGAATTCCGTTTCTTAATACAAACTGTAAAAAACTCTGTATCCCCCCGCGGTAGGGCAAACAAATAAACAGCCGTATCAAAAACATTTCTCAAAAATATTATACATCTTTTTTCTAATAAGTGTATATCTTTTTACAAAAAAACATTTATAGAGTAGAATTTTTTGTAGATTTATACAAACCGCCAAATCAAAATTTGGTAATATTCACATCAAGTATATTTGTGAAAAAACTTTCTATCTATCCAAAAGCACCCCGCCCCCCCGACAAAATAGCACGCGAGATCTTTAAAATCGAACGTTCCTCCGACTATTATGTTAAGCGGCTTCGGAAGAATTTCGGACAGCGGCGAGAGCTGAATAAGCTCCACGCAGAACGCGAACGCCGTCACCCAAGCCGAAAGATAATGCGGCTTTTCCGGGAGAAATATCCGCGCGAAAAAATACACGCACACAACAGCAAGAACGTCCCCGAAATAGGGACGTATAAAATTATCGTGAACAAACAGCGCGATAAGCGTCTCAATTCCCAAAACGCCGACAGAAATTCCCGCGCAGATAAGTCTTTTTTTCATTTTAAATTATCCCCTGCCCCGATTGCCTTAAACGCGCCCGAAAGGGTGTCCGCGCCGATTATCTTAATGCCGTAATTATCGGTTTTGGAAAGCTCTCTGAACGAGTGCTTCGGGATAACGCATTTCGTAAAGCCGAGCCGCGCTCCCTCTTTAACGCGCTCGTGAACGCGGCTCACCGAGCGTATCTCTCCGCCCAAGCCGACTTCGCCGAATACAAGCAAGTCCTCGGGGATTGCCTTGTCGCACAGTCCCGACCACAGAGCCATAGCAACCGCGAGATCTGCGGCAGGCTCGTCGATCTTCAAGCCGCCGACAATATTCACGTAAACATCCAGTCCCCCGAACGCGAACCCGCAGCGCTTCTCCAAAACCGCGAGTATCATATAAAGCCTGTTGTAGTCAAATCCCGTAGCCACGCGGCGAGGACTTGTGAAGCTTGATTTGGTAACAAGCGCCTGAACCTCGGCGAGTATCGGACGAGTGCCCTCCATAGCGCACACCACCGCGCTTCCCGAAACGTTTTTAAGCCTGCCCGACAGCATCATTTCACTCGGGTTTTCGACTTCGGTGAGTCCGTCGTCGTCCATTCTAAACACGCCTATCTCATTAGTAGAGCCGAAACGGTTCTTTATCGCGCGGAGAATACGGTAAGCCAACTGTTTTTCGCCCTCAAAATACAGCACGGTATCAACGATATGCTCCATTATTTTCGGACCCGCGATACCGCCGTCCTTGTTGACGTGGCTCACGATAAACACGGGTATCTCCTCGGACTTCGCCATTCGCATAAACGCGCCCGTGCACTCGCGAACTTGAACGATACTTCCCGCCGTTGAAGTCAGGGCGCTTGAAGTTATCGTCTGTATGGAGTCAATGATAACGATCTCGGGCTTGTTTTCACAAACGGCTCTGATAATGCTTTCGCAGTTGTTGTTCGACGCTAAAAAAAGGTTTTCCGAAGCCACGCCCAGCCGCTCCGCGCGAAGCTTTATCTGGCGTTCACTCTCCTCGCCCGAGACATAAAATATCGTGTGATCTTTACCCATAAATCCGCATATTTGCAGCAGCAGCGTGGACTTCCCTATTCCCGGGTCGCCGCCAATCAAAACAAGCGAGCCTTTCACCAAACCGCCGCCGAGAACCCTGTCAAGCTCGGAAATTCCCGTGTCGTAGCGCGTTTCGTCATCGTAGCTTATCTCGCTTATCCGTGAATATTTAAACGAGCCTATCGGCGCGGCTTTGCCTGTGCCCACCGTTACCGGAACGGTCTCCTCCAAGGTGTTCCACGCGCCGCAGGCAGTGCATTTTCCGTTCCATTTTGAATATTCCGCGCCGCACTCGCGGCAAATAAAAACCGATTTGCTTTTTGGCATTTTGAGTTCCAACTTTCAATTTAATAAGAAAAACTCACGCACAAAAGTTATGCGTGAGTTTGATCTTAGAGAACATAAAACGCACAAAGGGTTACTTGCCCAAATTGTAACGCTTCTTAAATCTGTCAACACGTCCGCCGCTGTCAACCAGCTTCTGCTTACCGGTGAAGAACGGGTGGCACTTAGAGCAGATTTCTACCTTAATGTCTTTCTTGGTGGAACGCGTTTCGATAACGTTTCCGCAAGCGCACTTAATGGTAGTCGCCTCGTATGCGGGATGAATACCGTCTTTCATTTATAGTCACCTCAATCCGTTTTGCATATCATACTATAAAATTATACCATAAGTTATCGAAAAAGTCAAGGGCTTTTCCAAAACTTTTGTATAGCATTTTGCACAAAACGAACGCTTAAACTCCAATCTTTTTCTTGAAATCTGCCGAAATTTTCTGTTGAAGAGCCACAGCGTCGTCTTTCGTCGCGCCCTTAGTGGTGTAATAAACCTTGATTTTCGGCTCCGTGCCCGAAGGTCTGATAATAACGGAAGCGTCGTCCGCCAAATTGAACGTGATAACGTCCGACTTCGGCAAAGTAACCTCGCTTGTAGTGCCGTCCGCCGCCGTCTTAACGGAGGTGGTGTAGTCGGTGGTCGCCTGAACGTCCAAACCGCCAATGTCATCAAGCTTGTTCGCGCGGATACCCGCCATAAGGTCTTTCATCTTCTGCATACCCGCCGCGCCCTCGAACTGGAAGTTCTCAAGGCAGTTGTAGTACACGCCGTACTCCTCGTAGAGCTTTTTACGCGCCTCGATAAGCGTAATACCCTTAGTGCGGTAGAACGCCGCCATTTCACAGATAAGCATAGAAGCCACGACAGCGTCTTTGTCGCGAACATAGCCGCCCGCCAAATAGCCGTAGCTCTCCTCGAAGCCGAAGATGTAGCGGTTCTCCTCGCCGTCCTTTTCAAGCAGACCTATCTGCTCACCGATGAACTTAAAGCCCGTCAATACCTCGCGAAGCTCCACGCCGTACTTCTTGCAGATAGCCTTGGTGATGTCGGAGGTTACGATAGTCTTGACCGCAACGGGATTTTTCGGCATTTTGCCCAAAGCGATGCGCTCTTTGCAGATATATTCGAGAAGCAGCGCGCCTGTCTCGTTACCGGTGAACAGCTCGTAGTGGTCGCCGTCGGGCACCGCGATACCAACGCGGTCGCAGTCGGGGTCGGTTGCGAGAAGCAGATCGGGCTTAACCTTTTCGCAAAGGTCGAGACCTTTCTGAAGCGCTTCGCGAATTTCGGGGTTCGGGAACGGACAGGTCGGGAAGTTGCCGTCGGGGTTCTCCTGTTCGGGAACTACCGTCACGTCCTTAACGCCGATCTCTTTCAAAATACGGCGAACGGGCTTGTTACCCGTGCCGTTAAGCGGCGTGTAAACAACTTTCAATCCCGAAGAAGCCACGAGGTCGGTGTGCAGACCCTGCTCCTTAACCTTAGCCAGATACTCGTCAATAACCTTATCGTCGTTGTAAATGATAGAGCTGTCCGCGACCGCCTTGTCGAAGTCAACGGACTTCACGCCCTCAAAAATATCAATGTGGTTGATCTTATCGAGCACGATAGCCGCCGCTTCAAGAGTAAGCTGACAGCCGTCCGCGCCGTAAACCTTATAGCCGTTGTACTTAGCGGGATTGTGCGAAGCCGTAACCACGATACCCGCTCCGCACTTCAAATATCTTACCGCCCAAGAAAGCATAGGCGTAGGCATAAGCTCCTTATAGATGTGCACCTTAATGCCGTTCGCCGCAAGCACCTCTGCGGCTGATTTAGCGAAATAAGTGGACTTAATGCGGCTGTCGTAAGCGATCGCGACGCTTTTCTCAACGCCGTTTTCGAGGATATACTCCGCAAGCCCCTGAGTAGCCTTTTTGACCGTGTAAACGTTCATACGGTTAGTACCCGCGCCGATAACGCCGCGAAGTCCGCCCGTACCGAATTCGAGGTCGCGGTAGAAGCGGTCGTTCTTGCCCTCCTCGTCGCCCGCAACGCTCTCCAGCTCCTTTTTGAGGTCGGGATCCGCCGTTGCCTTTTCGAGCCAAAGATCATACATTTTCTGAATATCTGCCATTGGAATAATCCTCCTTGAAGTAAATTTACATAAGAGACAGTGTAGAGACCTCTTATAATATCGATTACATTATACCATATTTTTTCCAAAAATGCAAGGGGGTTTTGTAAAGAAATTACAAATAATTCGTCAAAGTTTCAAAGAAATTTGTATTATTCTACATATTCGGCTAATTCATATAATAAAACGCACTCGGCGCTGAAAACGAAATACCCGCCGCCTTTATAATCTCGTCGAAATCTCCGTTTTTGCCGCCGTCGAGCCACTCAAAGTACACTTGATACAACGTTTTGTAATACTCCAACTCCTCGGCGAACTCGCGCGGCAAATCGTGCTCCGCAAGTATCTTCTCGGCGGTTTTCACGTCCTCTTCGTAAGCCTCACGCGCAATGCAGCAACCCTCAGGAAAATGGTGCGCTCCGAAATCCAAATCGTTAATTTGGTTCTCAAAGTAGAGCCTGACCGTCTTTTCGTCGCAGTCGGGGTGCTCGTAGGCGTGTTTTAAGATATCGTAAGGGTCTTGCTCCAAAGTCGGGTCGAACGGATTGAAATACCGCCCGCCGAACTGATACGCCCAGCGCAGTTGCGGCATTTTTTCGGCTTGACACTCGCGCTTTAAGTATTCCCAAACCAAGCCCATAAGACTGTACGGCAAGCGCGAACAGCCGTGCTCTTTAAGCTCGGACAGCTTGTCCTCGTCGTAAAACTCGCGGCAAAACCGGTATAAAATTTTGTCAGCTTCGTCCTGAGGAACATTCTTGCGAAATCCTTCGGCAAACTCCGCGAGAGCTTTATTCGCCTGCTTTTTCAAGCCCTTGTTCCACAGCGCGGCGTATTCCGAAATTCCGGCGCAAAACTCCTCGTAAGTCATAGCGTTTTCCTCATTATAACAGCGTCATCGTCGGGATAATAGTCTTTTCTTACGGAAATCCGCTCATAGCCCGACTTCTCGTAAAGCGACAAAGCGGCGGCATTGCGGCTTCTGACTTCCAGAAAGCACACCGCCGCTCCCTTATCGCGCGTTTTTTCGTGAAACCGCTTCAGAAGCGATTTTGCCAATCCCCTGCCGCGGAAATCGGGGTGAGTTCCGATTTGGAAAAGTTCCGCCTCGTCAACAACAACGCGCCCTATCACAAACGCCGCGAGTTTTCCCTCGGCATATTCGTAAACCGCGACGGAAAGCGGATTTTCAAGTTCGTTTCGGAGCGTTTGGCTTGTCCACGAATTTCCGAAACAAAGCCGTTCAAGCGCGTATAATTCTTCAAAATCAGTCATAATTCACCAAAAACAAAAGACCCGCCGAAAAGCGAGCCTTTAAGCTTAAAAATCAATATCGTTTACCGCGGAATTAGCCAGCGAAAGCTCTTTCTTGGGAATACGCTTCAGCGGATTGTAAACGAACTTCTTGCAGGAATCGTAAGCCTTGACCTCGCCGAATTTCTCGCATATGATCTTGTCGCCCTCTCCCGCCTTGCCAAGTTCGCAATACTTGCAGGACGGATTGATATTGTTGCCAAAAAGTTTTTTCTTAGCCATAGCATTATCCTCCGATCCGGAAAAAATATTTTCTAATAACATTATATCACATTCTCCATAAAAAGTCTACAATAATTAAACCGTTTAAGTGCCAAAATATCCAAAGTGCTTTTGTGCAATTTGCACAAAAAGTCTTGAAGTAACTAAACAAGTTCAACAATTACGGGTGATTTATTAACATCCTCTCCCCTGCCCCGAAATGCGGAACGGAAAGACGAAACGATCAACTCTTAGTAAAGATCGGCTCCTTATCCTTTACCGCCTGCTCGCCAAACCCGTTGGAATACGGAACGAAATGAATGGGGAAACCGTTCAAAAACGGACGCGTTTCATTGCCGAGCTTTGTGAAATGCTCTTTCGCGTCGCCGTTTAATTCCACAACGACAAGATAACCGTCCGCGCCCTCAAGCGTGATACCCTGAAGCCAAACGCGGTTTATCGCGGGATCGGCGGCAGCCGCGCCGCGCAGCTTTTCGGAAAGTTCCTCGGGATACGGCTCCAAATCAAAAAGCTTGATATCGGAGTTGTTTGTAATGGTATTCTGAGCGAAACCGTTTTGCTTTATCTGCTTTTGCTGATACCATTGCAAAGCGACTTGCTTGTCCACACGGAAGTTGTCCGAAAACGGGTTTACTACAAATCCATAGCAGCCGTTGTTTCCCGAAAGCATTTGTGCATACTGATCGAAAGCGATCTGCACGGTCTGCGCGCCTTTAAGCTCTTTCCACAATGCAAGATCCTCCGACGACGTAAACACGGGGAAATAGCTCTCCCCTTTCGGACTTTTTATAAGGCGGAAAGTAAGCTCCTGTCCTCCGTCCTCGCTGTCCTTGATCTCCACGGGAGACAAATAGCGGGCTCTCATAACAAGCTCATCGATTAGGTCGTTGAAATGCTCCGCTCTTGTTTTTTCGTCGTTGGGGTCAATCGTTTTGTACTCGGCAAACAGCTCGTTGAGCTTCTGCTTCGCCAGTTTTTCGTTAATGTGCAAATCGTTTTCCATAAATTATCCTTTCTATCCCGCTGTCAGAGCCGAGATCGAGATATCGTCACGGCTGCCGCAGCGCGAACGCGTTTTCAGATGTTCCTTTAAAGAATGGGTCGTGCCGTCCTCCACGGCGTTCAGCACCCGCCGCCCGAATTTCAAGTAATCATCGACGTTCACAAAGCTGTTTATCAAGCCGTCGCTCGACAGCATAATGCCGTCAAACCGCCGCTCGGTGTAAAAGTAGCGAAAGCTTTCGATAGCGTCGCTGTCGCACAGCGAGGTGGTCAGGTTTCCAATAAGCTTCGCGTCCTCGGGCATAGGCGATATCATCTCGCCGTCCGCCAAAGCGCAAAAATCACCGTCGCCTATTTGAAGCCCGAAGCACCCTCCCGAAAACATACAGCCCACGATAAGGGTCGCGCCGTACATGACCTCGTTCGGTATGCCGCCGTACTTTTCGCTTATCGAGCGCTCCTTTTCACTCAAAGGGAGCAGGTGAATATGCGCGGCGATCTCGCTGTTCCAGCCGCAGATAATATTGGCTGCGATCCTCCGCGCGGCGTTATGTTCATCTCGTCGGAAGATCTCTCCGAAACCTCCGTTGCGGTCTTTAAAATCGCACAGCGAACGAATGGCGACGCGCGTCGCCATTTCGCTGCCCGAAGCGGAACGGAAGTGCTTTTCGCTTCCGTGACCGTCCGACACGGCTGCAACGGCGAAATCCCCGTCGATGTAAACTCTCGCGCTGTCCTGACAGCACGAGCCGTCCTCCTCGTGAGAAGCCCCCCGAACGGAAAGAGCGTGCCCCTTAAATATTTTTCTCGCCATTGATTTTCCCCGTCTTATCTCTTACTTCTCGGCTCTTACCCTCTAATTACCAGCCTTCCTCAATGTCAGCGGTAATTTCCGCGCTTTCCGCGAACTCGCGTATCTGCTCGGCTGCGCTGTCCTGCTTGGTCTTGAGATCCTCCTCGGTCTCGGCGAGACGCATAGAGCGGCTGCCGATCTGCGAGCTTGTAACGGCAACGAACTTAACGAGCTTAGCCAAAGCCTCTCCGTTATGCGCGGTAACAACGCTGTCGGGGTTTCCCGTAAAGCGCGATAGGATATCGAAATCCGCGTCCTCGCCGATAGCGACAGCGGCCTTGATACCCGCGTTGTACCAGCGGTTGCGGCTAAGCTCCGCGAGACCCTTCTCGAAGTTATCCGTAGGATAGCCGTCCGACATCAGTATCATAACCGGCGCGAACGACAGCGACGGGCTGCTCATAAACGAGTTTCGCGAAAGCTTGGCGTTAAGCTCGGAAAACGCGCTTCCCAGATCGGTGACATTTTCCGCGTCGATAGGCGTCCACTCGAACTTATCCACAGAGATAGGCTCGTCGTACATCCACGAGCTGCCGCCTGAGAATTTCAGCACGGCTATTTTGATATCCGCGTCCGCGCCGCCAATCCCGCGAATTTCGGGGATAAGCTCCTCCATTACGGAATTGACCGTGCCGATTTTAGCGCCGTTCATGCTTCCCGAGCAGTCGATCAGAAAAAACAGCACCATAGACTTTTTGGCGATCTCTTCCGCGTCGTCAAACGGATTTAAAGGTGTATCGGGCATTTTTATTCCTCCAATCAGAATTATACATTTCCAAAATTTTACATTTTATTGTCAAAATTCAAACCTCATATTTATTATATCACATTTTTATCCGCTTGTCAAATGTTTTTTAAGGCAACACCACACAGAGATTGTCGTCCGATTGCGTCGCCTAATTTTTCGTCAGATTGCACAAAATCGACGAATAAGGCTGACGCCTATGAGGAGATTTTGGGCAAAAATGACGGAAAATTTGCAAGCAAGCGGGCGGCAAAGCCCGTAGGGCGGTCTTTGTGCGGTGTTGCCTTAAAGCTGCCCGCATATATCGAAATGCTTTGACCGCAAAGCGGAACTTCCGCCTTTTTATCATTGTTGATTTGGCAAATAAACAAGGAAAATGCCCCGAGCTTTCGATCGGGACATTTTTTAAAAAAAACATATAATGAGGAAATAATCAAAAGAGAAGTCAATCACTTTCTCTTCTTGATAACATAGGAAGCTACAACGGAGCCTGCCGCCAAAACAACAGGAGCGATAGCGAGAGCAACACCCGTAGGCTTGTTCGTGCCGTTGCCGCCGTTGTTCGCATTAGTCTTATCGCCGCTTACAGTACCGTTGCTGTTGTCGGTAACTACACCGTCGCTTGTATCGTTGCCGCCGGAAGTAGTATCCGAAGTATCTGAAGTGGTGTCGCTGTTAGGATCATCATCAATGTCTACAACAGGCTCGTCAACGCCGGGGATATCGTTGCGGGTAACGTTAAGCTTCATAGTGAAATTGTTTGCGTAAACGACATCGTCTCTGTCATCGTCAACAACGGAATCCTTGCCCGCGGTGTTAAAGCCGCTGACGGTAACCTCGTGAGCCTTTGTGCTGCCTACGGTATTGATCCAGAAACGATCGCCGGTAGTGCCGGTGAACACCTTGTCGCCAAGCTGGATCTCAACGCTCAGGTTGTACTTAGACTGCTGCATTGCGGTAATGCTGGTATCTGCGGGAACGTAAAGTTCTACGTTGGTGCCCTTAGCGGATACCGAAGCGCCGTCGATATTGGTAATATTACCGGTAACCTTAGCCTCGCCCTTGTAACCGCTGTTCTTAACGTTCAGAACATAGAAGTTGTCCTTATCCTGGAACTTAACGGAAGTTGTTTTTCCGTAAGACGCAGCGTTCGCGGTAAACGAAATTCTGAGCTTGCCGCCCTCGCTTGTGAAGCTTGCGTTCTTGATAGCGCTGTCGTATGTGGTAGTAAATTCGTCCGAATAATCGATATCGGTTACAGCCGTAACTCTGATCGGAGCCTTGCCCTTGTCATTCTCCGCGCCGTAGCAAGAGTAAGCGGGAGTGTACTCAACGGTGTTGCCGTCAACCTTAACGGAACCGTTAACTCCGCCGTCGCCGTCGGTAGCGCCGGGAGCTACCTGATTTTCTTCGCTGCTGGCGTTAATGTAAACGCCGTTACCGCCGAGCGCGCCTGCCTTTGTTACTTTAAAGCTTTTTGCAACAGGATCCGCCGCAAAAGCGCATACGGAAACCGAAGCGGTAGAAAGTGCGGCAGCAAGAGCTACTGCAAATACTTTTCTGGAATTCATAAATTCTTCCTCCTTAATTTGATTTGTCATCATCTATAATATTTCGGATAGCGTGTTTTATCTCTATCCTGATAACATTATATCACAATAAATATAATTTGTCAAGCGTAAAAGTGTAATTTTTTATCGGAAAATAGTTTATAATATTCTAAAAAAAGGACGGGATTTTTATGAATGTTGCACAAAGGATCATAGAGCTTCGCCAAATGAGGGGTGTCACCACGAACAAATTGGCAAATATGGCAGGGGTATCGCAAAGCCATTTGAGGGAGATAGAGTTGGGACAGCGAAACCCGACCGTCGAAACGCTTTCATACTTCTGCGACGCGCTGGGCGTATCGCTTGCGGTTTTTTTTAGCGAGGACAAGCAGTTGAACCCTTTTCTTATGAGCGCTTTGACCAATTTGACCGATGAACAGCAAACGGCTCTCGCAAATTTCCTCAAAACAATGTGATCTGCCCATTTTGCGAACAAAAAGCGCGGCTTCTCATCAAAGCCGCGCTTATTAAATGTAGAATTGACAATGGACAATTAAGAATTATCGTTGCGGTTTAACCGCGATTAAGATTGTGTGCGTTTTGGACAGCAGACGATAATTATCCATTGTACATTATAGGCAACACCGCACAAAGACCGCCCTACGGGCTTTGCCGCCCGCTTGCTTGCAAATTTTCCGTCATTTTTGCCCAAAATCTCCTCATAGGCGCCAGCCTTATTCGTCGATTTTGTGCAATCTGACGAAAAATTAGGCGACGCAATCGGACGACAATCTCTGTGCGGTGTTGCCTATATTTATTTTCTTGCCGCCATTTTAAGAATGTCGCCGAATTTAATGCGGTTGCCGTTGTGCAGAATAATAGCCTCGTAAACCTTGCTGACTACTATCGCGATCAGCACGACAAACGCCGCCAGCACGCCGATAGCGATCGCGGTCTTCCAAGGCTCCAGCGTTCCGAGGAGCACCGCGGAGGGCAACGAGAACGGCGAACTTATCGGGAAGAAATACGAGAAAAACTGCACGGGGTTCATCGAGGAATCGCCGTTCGCAAGCGCGTCCGCGTTGAAGATAACGGGGAAATACGCAAGGTACATTCCCAGTACTCCGATTATCGAATAAGGACTCATAGCCGCCTGCAGATCCTCCATACGGGAAACGGAAGCGCCGATAAGCGCCGCAATAAGCGAGAAGAACAAAAATCCAAGTATAAAGATAAGCACTACCGAGAGAATGTTTCCAAACGTGAACACCTTTGTGAAGTCGTTCAAAGTCTGAGCGATCTCAAGTTCCGACGAGGATATCCCCGCAAGCGCGCTGCTTCCCGTCATTCCTCCCGACTGCCCCAATTGGGAGAGCGCCGTTTGTATCTCCGGTTTTTTCAGCAGCTCCGCCGCCTGACCTATCCAACCGAACGGTGCGGAAACCGTAAAGCTTAAACCGCCTACCAATATAATAAGGAAGAACTGCAAAAAACTTACCAAGCCCATTGCCAGCACCTTGCCGATAACCACCGCGAGCGGTCTTACCGAAGTCAGCAGAAGCTCCATAACGCGGCTGGTCTTTTCAGTCGCAATCGATTGCGCCACCACGGAGCCGTAAGAGAATATCAGCATAAACAGTATGATCGATATCAAAATCGGCAGTACGTAGTTCACCATTCCCTGCACCGAGTTAAGATTTTTTCCGCCCGCCTGTGTTTTTGTCGTGTAAATGTCAACCTGCGTCTGCTCGTAGTTTTCGGGCTTCACACCCGCGTTCATCATAATTCGGCGGTTCACAAGATCGGATACCGTGCTATTCAGCATATCCACCGCTTGCTTCGCTTCCTGAGTGTAATAGGAGCGCACTTCGTAACTGGCGATCTTGTCGTCCTTGTCCTTGTGCGCCGTGATCTGTACGGCTGCTTCGGATTTCTCGGAAGTCTTAAGCTCCTCGGTGATTTCGTCCAAAGTTTTCTCCGGCTCCGAAAATCTGTCCTCAAAAAGCGTCGTGAGCGCGTCCTTATCGTCTTTTTCGAGAATGTTTGCCTCGTCAAACAGATACACCGTTCCCGACTTCAAAAAGTCGCCCTCTTCCGAGTCGTCGTCGACCGCAATGCTGTCCGACTTTTCCGCGTCGTTGATGATGTTCGGCAAAACGTTCGTTAAAACGCATATTGCCGCGGTAATAACGCAGATTATGATAGTTCCGACAATAAACGATTTAGTCTTTATATATTGTATAAACGTGAACGAGAAGATCTTGTTCCAACCTTTGGTTTTCATTTTTCACACCTGTCCTTTCCGCGTGAAGCCCGTCAAACTTCGTCCGCGCGAACCTCATCGTCCGCGCCGCCCGCTTTTTCAATAAAGATCTCGTTGAGCGTCGGCTCGCGAAGTTCGTATTTAATTAGAGGTATTTTGTTGTCCATTATCATTTTCAGCAGCTTGTGCGCCTGATCTTCGTTTTGAACGTTAAAACTCATGCCGTTCGGCGTGTCTTCGGTAACCGTTAAGCCGCATTCCCGCGCCATAGCCCTGATATCGCCCTCGGCTTTGACGGTAAGCTTAACTCTGCCGTAGCCTTTCTTTATCTCGTTCAAGTTACCCTGCAAAACGGTCTTGCCCTTGTTCAGCATAACAATATCCTTGCAGAACTCCTCGATAGTCGCCATTTGGTGAGAACTCATTATAATATACTTGTTCTGCTTTATCTGCTCTCGGATAACCGACTTGAAAAGCTCCGCGTTCACGGGGTCGAGACCCGAAAGCGGCTCGTCGAGCACGATAAGCTCCGGATTTGGAGCAAGCGCCGCGATAAGCTGTATCTTCTGTTGATTGCCCTTTGAGAGCTGTTCCGCGCGTTTGGTCTTGTACTCCGAAACGTTAAGCCTGTCAAACCAATAATCAAGAGCTTTTAACGCGCCCTCCTTGTTCATTCCGCGCAATGTGCAGAAATACACAAGCTGGTCGATGATCTTGTATTTCGGATAAAGCCCGCGTTCCTCTGCTAAATACCCGATAGGCTTTTCCGCAGCCAAAAACTTTTTTCCGTCCCAAGTCACCTCGCCGCCGTCCGCCGCCAACATTCCCAGTATAATGCGGATCGACGTGGTTTTTCCCGCGCCGTTTGTGCCGAGCAGCGCGAAAACGCCCGGCTCGTTCATTTCAAACGAAAGATCGTCCACAACGGTTTTCTCGCCGTACTTCTTTACTATATTGCTGACCGATAATCCCATAAAATTATCTTCGCCCCTTCCCATTCAATAATATTCAATTGACAGCATGCCGGCTGTCGATACTGTTTATATTCAGCATTAACAGTATAACACATAAAGTCCGACTTGTCAAGTACTTTTTTTATTTTTCGCAAAAAAACGCCGCTAATCGTTATTATACCCTAAAATGACCGCGTTGTCAAGCCGCAAATGCACTTGCATTTTTCTGCGGAGTATGTTATAATTAAATAAAACGCGTAAACGTTAAATCATAGATATTGCAACAAGCAAGGAAAGATACATTATGAAAACAATAAACTCAACGCCGCGCGCGGACGGCTTCGGAATGCCCGCGGAGTGGGAACCGCACTATGGGTGCGTGATGATATTCCCCGAAAGAGCGGATTCGTGGCAGTACGGCGGCTACGAGGCGCGGAAAGCGTTCGCGGAGGTCGCCGAAGCGATAGCGGAAAGCGAAAAAGTGACGGTATGCGCGTCGTTTGAGCAGTACGAAAACGCGCGCCAAATGCTGCCGCCGCAGATACGGGTGGTGGAGATGAGCTCAAACGACGCGTGGGCTCGCGACTACGCGCCGACATTCGTCACAAACGGAAACGAAATACGCGGCGTGAATTGGGGTTTCAACGCGTGGGGCGGACTGACGGACGGGCTGTATTTTCCGTGGGACAAAGACGACAAAATGGCTCGCAAACTCTGCGATCTCTTTGACAAGGATATGTACGATCTCGGCGGTTTTATTCTTGAAGGCGGGTCGATACACGTCGACGGCGAGGGCACCTGTATTACCACCGAAGCGTGCCTGCTGAGCGCGGGACGAAATCCCAAGCTATCCAAAAATGAGATAGAAAAATATTTATGTGAATACCTTAACGTAAATAAAGTAATTTGGCTAAAAAACGGCATTTACAACGACGAGACCAACGAGCATGTTGATAATATATGCGCGTTCGTAAAGCCCGCCGAGGTCGTTCTCGCATGGACGGACGACGAAAGCGATCCTCAATATGAAATGTCGCGCTCCTGCCTTGAGATACTTGAGCGCGAAACCGACGCGAAAGGGCGCAAAATTAAAGTGCATAAATTGCGCTGTCCAAAGCCCGTTACTATCACGGAAGATGAATGCCGCGGCTTGGACACAATGAATTTCGAGCCGACACGCACGCCCGGAGAACGGCTAGCGGCAAGCTATGTCAATTTTTACATATCAAACGGCGCGGTAGTCATGCCTTTTTTCGGCGACCCCGCGGACGAACCCGCGCAGGAACTGCTTGCGAGTTTGTTTCCCGAGCGAAAAATCGTGCCGATTCAAGCGCGGGATATACTCATCGGCGGCGGAAATATTCACTGCATTACCCAACAGATTCCGTTATTTAAGTAAAAGTGCAAAATTAGTTAAAAAGGAGCGGCTTTATGATAGAAGTCATGTTTGGAGAAAGCGAAGCGGGTGCAATGAAGTTCGCACTGCGAAACGACAAAACGCTCGGCAGCGACGTTATTTGTCTTGGTTCTTTGCTTGATATCGGCGACATACAAAAACCCGTTTTCGGTACGTACCGCGCTAATTTACTTTATAACTTATATTACCAAAATCAACACGGAGAAGATCGGGAGGCAAAAGCCGAACTTAAACAGCTCTGCGGCGTCTATTCAAGCGAGTATGACAGACTGATCGACCGCTTAAAAAAGGGAGAGCCGATAAGGGTTTGGTACAGCTCCGCACCGTATTCGCTATGCGGAATGCTGTGGCTTTGCCGCGAACTTCGCGGTCTGATAAGCGAAATGAGCGTCGTGAAGCTGCCAAGCGTTACCGTTAAGCGAAATTCGGCGGTGTCGTACTCGTCGTGGGGCGAGGTGGAGCCAAACCGCTTCAAGTATTTTTTGAAGAAGTCACGTGTTTTGAAGCCTGACGAGATCGCGCTTTACGCGCACTACTGGGAATGCTTGCAGTGCGAAAACGCGCCGCTTCGCGCTGTGCTGAACGGCTCTGTAATCAGCGTTCCCGCAAGCTTTTACGACTTCTTGATCTTTAAAAACCTCGGAAAAGAGCACATTCAAGAAGCCGTGCTTATCGGCAAAATTTTAAGCGAAAATCGAATCGGCGTAGGCGATTTTTGGTACGCTTACAGGATTGAAAAATTCATCGCTCAAAAACGCATAAAAATCATCGAAAATTCACCCCAAAAATACGTCAGAATTTTGGCAAAAAACGCGACTTGAAAAACGTCGCAAAAAGCCTCTCAAAACGAGCGTATTTTTGACGATGTTAAATTCAAGAATTTCGCTCAGCTAAGCCAAAATATTCGCGAAAAATCACGATTTTCAAGCATTGAAAAACGATAAAAAAATCGATCTGAAAACGCGTGTTTTCGGGGTCGATTTTAAGGAGAAAAATTATGAGAAAAATAACCGTTGCCGCAATTCAATTTTACGTGCCCGAAACGCGGAAAAAATCCATTGAAAAAGCGGATAAATTTGTGCGCGAAGCTGCCGCAAACGGAGCAAACGTGATCTTGCTGCCGGAACTTTTTGAAACGCCGTATTTCTGTCAGGAACGCCGCTACGAACACTACGAT
The DNA here is from genome assembly GCA_947627465.1 of uncultured Clostridia bacterium. Taxonomy (GTDB): domain Bacteria; phylum Bacillota; class Clostridia; order Oscillospirales; family Ruminococcaceae; genus CAG-115. The sequence goes on along the minus strand of CANQWD010000001.1, from coordinate 4,858 downwards.
CTAGCTTTACCAACGGAAGAAAACCCCGCTGTTCAGCATTTTCTGGCTGTTTCAAAAGAGCTTGGCATTGTTCTTCCGATAAGCTTTTACGAGCGCGATGTAAACAACTTTTACAACAGCATTGCAATGCTGGACAACGGCGAAATTTTGGGAATTTACCGCAAAACGCACATTCCCGACGACCATTTCTATCAGGAAAAATTCTACTTCACTCCGGGCAACACCTGTTTCAAGGTTTGGGACACACATTTTGGAAAGATCGGCGTTGGTATCTGCTGGGATCAATGGTTCCCCGAAGCGGCGCGGTGTATGGCTTTGGACGGCGCGGAGCTGCTGCTTTATCCCACAGCAATCGGCAGCGAACCTATCATCGAATGCGACAGTATGCCGCACTGGCGGCGCTGTATGCAAGGTCACGCAGCCGCCAACCTTATCCCGGTCATTGCTGCGAACCGCGTCGGCACCGAGAAAATTACGCCCGACGACGGCAACGCTCATCAGCAAAGCGAACTAACGTTTTACGGATCAAGCTTTATCACGGACTGCACGGGCGAACTTCTCCAGACCGCCGACCGCGCTTCGGACTGCGTTATTTTTCATGAATTTGACCTTGATAAATGTAAAACCGCCCGCCAAGAATGGGGTGTTTTCCGCGATCGCCGTCCCGAAATGTATAGTAAGCTTATTAAGTAAGTTCCTTAATTTTTCGCGCCCGCCATTTTTTTGTGATTTTCACCTTGACATTTGCCTTTTTTTGTGTTATAATATTAAAGTTAGATGCTGCTGTGGCGAAATCGGCAGACGCAAGGGACTTAAAATCCCTCGGTGGCAACACCGTACCGGTTCAAGTCCGGTCAGCAGCACCAACTAAATGTTACTAAAAAGATATTATGCCCACAAAAGGCTGTGTAAAGCCATTTGTGGGCATAAATCTTTTGAAAAACAGAAGTCATCTACCGTAGATATTTTCGACACGAAAATGGACTTGAACCCTCCCCTACAAAATTTTCCCAGTTGAAATTGGATATTTTGACGAAAAGCCCTGTGAGTGATTTCTCAACAATGAGAGGTCAATCACAGGGCTTTTTTTGTTACACAGAGTTGTTACCAAAAAGATGCAGACGGGATTTGAACCCTTTTGGCAACAAAATTTTTACGGTTGAATTTGTGCAGATTACACATATTATAATAAGCAAGCATGAACGCCTGTAAGTTGCTTCTCGTATAAAACGAGAGGTAATTTACAGGCGTTTTTTTGTTTTCCGACAAAGTTCGGAAGTGACTATCAGTCAGCAAGTCGTAATACGGCTTAAAATAAAAACATGGAGGAACTACTATGAGCAATGAAAAGAACAAGCAGAAGCCCGACTGCCCGCTAATCGGAGAAAATGGAAATATTTTCAATCTTGTCGGTATTGCGGCGAAAACCTTGAAAAAGAACGGAATGTCCGAACAGGCTTCCGAAATGACAGACAAGGTTTTCAAAAGCGGCAGCTATGAGGAAGCGCTGGGCATTATCGGCGAATATGTCAACATTACATCGGTTGACGATCCCGATGAGGGTATTGATTTGAAGATGGGATAACGGAGGTGTCAAAATGATAAAAGCAACAATTCAGAACAGCCCGTACTGTACGGAAATACGTTTTCCCTGTTCGGAAACGGAGCTGTCGAAAAAACTCGGCGAGATCAAAATGAATCCCGAACACCTCGCGCCGATGGCGATGGTTCTTGAAATTAAGCCTGCGGAATTGTCCATGCTGACAGATTGCGACGTGAGTCTCAATGCGCTTAACTTCCTCGGAAAGCGTATGGACGGCATGGGCAAAGAAGAACGTAATCAGTTCCTCGCGGCGCTTTCAAGCGGCGAAACCGGGATCGGGAGCGGCTTGAAAGACATAATCAACCTTACCTACAATTTAGCGAGGTTCACGCTCGTAGAGGATACGGACGATCTCGAAAGCGTAGGGCGAACGCATATCCTTAATGTTCAAGGATACATTTCGGAGTCCGAATCCAACGATCATGAATGGCTTTCTGAGCAGGGAGTGAAACTGTTGGAATCAGGCAGTGGTATTGAAACCGATTATGGCAAGATTTATATCAACAAGGATGTGCCGTTCAAGGAAGTTTTCAACGGAACGACATTCCCCGCCTATTATTGCGAGATGAATTCGGTCGCTGAAATTGTGATTGAATACGATAATCTGACGGAATTTGTCGAGCTTCCGTGCGAGGATATCGTGATCAAAAAGGCGCTGTGCAGACTCGGCGCGGACGATATTCTCGACTGCAAGGTTGAAGTAGATTCGACGCGGGATATTTCAGATGAATGGTCAGAGAAAATATCCGAGGTCGAAAAGAGCAAAGACTTATTCGGACTTAACAAACTGCTGAAAACCGAAGATATCCTCTTGAAACGGGAGCAGTCAATGAGCATTTTCAAAAAGGAGATCGCGCGAAGATTGCACGGTGAGGGGTACGCTGTCTCAAATGATGGGGATTGGCTTACGGTCATGTTGAACGGCACTTCGGTCGTAAAAATTTCCGATAAAGATATTCTGTACACCGACGGAAATTTTTACGATAAGGATAAGGCGGCAGTTTCTCCATTATCTCAAACCGTGCGCGGAATTTATGATTACTGCTCCGCTTACGAAAAAGCAGCACCGTTGGTCGCTGACGGATTATCGGGAAATTATCGATGTCTTGCGGAATTTAACGGAACGGTTCTTGCGGCAAAATATAACGAAGAATTCGGCTTTGAGTTTGTGACATGGGACAGAACATACGGCGGAAAATCGATTTGTCAGGGCAAATACTTTGAAGATTACACGGCGGCAAAGGAGAATTTCGCAACGCGATCCGGACTTGTTGATAAGGATAAGCTGTTCGGCACGGAAGAACTTGAACAGATTAGGAAGTGTGTGGATTTCACCGCAAGACACAACGGCGATCTCAACTTTGATGATTGCGAATGTCTCAAGAAGCTGAACGAAAAAATATCGGATAACATTCCGGAGCAGCAGAGTGAAGCTCCGGAAATGTCGATGTAGGAGGAATCAAAATGAATATTTTTGAAAAAGAAATTATGCAGCGGGTTAAGGAACTCAATTGCGGCGCGGTTTATCACGAGAACGATAACAGCGTTTCCGTAACTTTTGACGGAAATATTATAGCGGAAATTCGTGGTGAAATTCCCGAAAAAACGGGCGAGCTTGATGTGCAGGAAAGCGAGATTTTTCTGCATATTAGGCGGCTTTGCGTGAATGTTGCGAATTACTGCGCGGCTTATGAAAACGGTGAGCCGATAAAAAATCCGAATTTATCGGACGGGTTTCGGCGGATTTTCAAAATCGGGAAAGCGGAGATGGCGGCGCGTTATGACAGGAAATCGGGGTTTGAATTTGTCGTTTGGGGCGACAATGAAAACCCCGATTTTTTTGTAAGCTACGATAAAGCGCGTGAGAAATTTGCGGCACTTTCGGGGCTTATCGACCGCGAAAAAATCTTCGACGATGAGGAGCTGCAAGCGCTTTATTACTGCGTTTTCGTGACGCTTGAAATTAACGACGCGCTGAACGAGGACATGATCGAATTGCTCCGTGAGGTTAAGCGCAAGCTCGATATCGCGATCTCAAAAAATCTTTCGGCGGAAAGGGGCGAGGAAAATGAGAGTGCGGTTTAAAAACTACTATCACAGGAAAAACTTCGCGGAATACATTTCCTTAAAAAATTCGGATTATTACAGCAACCGCAGCGAATTTATCGCCGCGGTTTTTCTTTTGTCCGCGGATAAATTCCTGTGGGAGCGCTCCAAAAGTGCGCTGACGAGGTACTCGGTGAATTTTGATTCTATCGATCTGAGCGGAATTTCCACCGAGGGGTACGCGCTTTACAAGGCGGCTAGAGCCGTTTACAATGGCGATTCGGGTATTTCGCTCGGCGAGTTGTGCGATTGGACGCTGATTGACGATCCCGTGGCGCTTACGATATTCGAGGGTGTTATGCTGCGCAGAAACGGCGTTAAAATGCTGAATTGGAGGGCTTGATATAATAAGATTTTTTATTAAAAACGGAAATAATTCCGTAAAATTTGACGCGCCTACGGACAGCTGTTCGACCATTTGGGCAGCATTGGAATCAACGAGGACATTCCGATTTGCTGTTCCGAAAAAATATATCTTGACTTCTACCCCACCGATGATAACGATGAGATTGCAAAGATCGTGTGTGACCGACTGCTGCCCGAGGATAGGATATCCGACGTAAATTCGCTTTGTGCAAGGCTTGACGGGCAATGGCAGATAACCGATGAGGAATTTGAAAACACACTTGCGGAAACCGATGTTCGCGGCGCATTGAATATAAAAGCGGCTTATGAAAAGCTGCGCGAGGATCTGAAGCAGATAAACGATTTGAGTATGTGACGGGCGACTTTGGTCGTCCTTAACATAAAATTTACGCACGAAAAGAGGTGAGAGATTATGATGAGCAGAGGACGCGTTGAATTTTACAAGGAGCATTATCCGCGCGGAACTCGTGTGCAGCTTGACAGCATGGGCGACGATCCGCGCCCTGTTCCTCCCGGAACGAAAGGCACGGTGGTCGCGGTCGATGATATCGGCACCGTTTTCGTGAATTTCGATAACGGCAGATCGCTCGGTATCTGTCCCGAGGTGGACAGCTTCCACAAGATCACAGAGCAGACGGAAATTCAGGAACCGAAAATGTCGATGTAAAAATTGGCGCGAAAAAATTTGTAAAGGTGTGATTTTATAGGATAGATTGTCAACCCAAGTGCAACAAATTTCACCAAAATTTCATCAAGAGCTCAGCTGGGGTAAGGAAGTTTAAA